>NZ_LMKA01000077.1 GCF_001421435.1 Chryseobacterium sp. Leaf201 | reverse complement strand
TTTTTATGTCTCGCAACACAAAAATAAGCAAGCCTTTTTTATAGAAAAGTTTAAATGACCTCATTAAATAAAAAGGTATCTTTAATATTGAAAAAACTTAGATTAACAAAAAAATTGAAAGTAGAAAATTTAAGTAAAGTATATAAAAATTCTTATTCTGAATATAAAAAAAATAATGAAACAGCTTTAAATGAGAAATTTTTCAAAATTGTATTAAAACAAAAAGAAAAATATGGTATTTTAGAATTTTGCTTCATCAATGGTAAGTTTAGTTATTTAGCAATATCGAAATAGAAATTAAATTTTATGAATAACTTCCCTCGGAGCAGATAAACAAAGCTACCGCCACCTGTAAAAGGTGGCGTTTTTTTATGCCGAATAAGCATGGTAAGAATTATCATTAAAGCATACGAAGAAGCTTACAAAAATTTTCAAGAAGAACAGATCAGGTTGGATGCGAACAAAAAGCTAAAGAAGCAGATGCCAAAGAAAGACAGGGGAATTTCTACTGTTATATGAACATGACACCCTAAAGCATAATTGTATGTGTAAACTCCCCTAAAAACAGTACAATTTAAAAGTATAAAATTATTAATTTTAAATTGCAAAAATTCAATAAAAAATAAAACACGACACGTTTTGTCGCATTAAGCATATATCTTTGTGGTAGAAACTTTAATCATGAAACGCTTTGCGTTTCATTCGATCCAAATTAACGCAGCAGAGCTGCCATAAAATATACCCGGATGAAAAAAGATTTTTACCTGACAAGATATGCCCTGATCATCAAGAGACTGGAAAGTTCCCCAGCTACCTATTCTCAGCTGGAGGACTACCTACTCAACTCGTTCGAATTCCAGGACGCAGGAATCAAGGGCTACTCGATCCGTACCCTGCAAAGGGATATCCGGGAGATTTCAAATCTTTTCAACCTGTCCATTCACAACAAAAAGAAAGGAGACAACCGTTATTACATCGAAAGCCGCCCGATCATGGAAGTGGATGAGTATAACCAGAAATTACTGGAGTCTTTTCAGGTAAGCAACGCGCTGAATGTGCATCCGGATTTTGCAGATTTTATCTTTTTTGAAAGCAGAAAACCCACCGGTGTCGAGCATTTTTATGACCTTTTCTTTGCCATCCGTAACAAAAGGATCGTTTCCTTTGAGCATTACAATTATAAAAACAAGCTGATGACGTCACGGAAAGTGCATCCGCTGGCCCTGAAAGAATCCAAAGACCGCTGGTACCTGATTGCCATTGATACGAAAGATAAAATGCTGAAATCCTTCGGACTGGACCGCATCAATTATCTGGACGTTACAAAAAGCCGTTTCCGTGAAAAATACAAATACAATTTCAGGGAACATTTTAAAAATGCCTTCGGCGTAATGAATTTAGCGGAACAAAACCCTCAGAAAATCATGATTAAATGCAGCCGCCATCAGGGAGAATATATCAAAAGCTTCCCGCTCCACCAGTCGCAGAAAGAGATCAGGGAAACCCCGGAAGAAATTTTCTTTGAATTTTTTCTTCACCCAACCTACGATTTTATGCAGGAGATCCTGTCTTACGGAAAAGAAGTTCAGGTCCTTGAACCGGAACACTTGGTAGAAGATATCCGCAACCACCTTCAGGAGTCGCTGAACAGCTACCTGAAAAGCTGAGAAGGTGATCACATCTCAGAATATTTAATTACATTTACATAAATATATCAAAGTGAAGCCTCTTTTTTTCTGTCTTTTCTGTATGATTTCATCCCTTTGCTTCTCGCAGCAGGCGGAGGAGTTCAGGAATGTAAAGAATTATTATAACCACCACCGCCAGCTTCTTAATAATGAGTTTAAGAAAAAGTATGATGCCGAGACCAATATCCTGTCCAAGGATGCCATAAAAGGCGACTTTGTATTTTTCATGAAGAAAATGGACAGTATAGAAAATGTGGCACTGATCGGAGCTTTGCTGAAAGTAAAAAACCTGGAAGATCTCAGGAAAATTCAGACCAGAGGCATGATCTCAGGCAATCACCCGGACCTGATCTCCACAACAGAAAAATCTGCGGATTATCCCGGAGGCATCAATGCACTGAGGCAGGAAGTGGCCAATCTATTTTATATAGACGGCGTCTACGCGGATGAAAAAACCGTAAAAGCCAATGTTGCTTTTATTGTAGAAAAAGACGGAACCATTAGCGACGTCCAGGCACAGGGAACCAATTTCACTTTCAACAGGCAGGCTGAAATCGCACTCTATTCCATTTCTGAAAAGTTTGCTCCGGCTGTTTTTAAAGGCAATAACGTAAGATACCGTTTTAAGCTTCCCTTAACCATGACTTTCGACTAATGTTTACCGACGAATATTTTATGAAGATGGCTTTTAATGAAGCCACAATCGCTTTTGAAAAAGATGAGGTCCCGATCGGATGTGTGATTGTTTCCAATAACCGCGTTATTGCAAGAGCGCATAACCTTACCGAAACACTTAATGATGTTACTGCCCATGCAGAAATGCAGGCCATCACTTCCGCTGCCAACTTTTTAGGCGGAAAATACCTTAAAAACTGCACATTATATGTAACACTGGAACCCTGTGTCATGTGTTCCGGAGCCCTTTCCTGGTCGCAGATCTCAAGAGTGGTCATAGGAGCAAGGGACGAACAGCGTGGATTTATCAATAAACACCTTACCCTCCATCCGAAAACGGAAATCGTAACCGGCATTATGGAACACGAATGCGCTTCCATTGTCAGGGAATTCTTTCAGTCGAAACGGCGGTAAAACCAGGTTGAGATTTCTTATACCCCAGCTTTACATTTACTATATATCCTTTCCTAAAAAGTACAGTCCTTTCAACGTATGAAGCCTGTCCATCACATGGATTTTATTAGTCAAAGGCTTGTATACATGGGAAACTCCGCCTGTGGCCACAACAAAACAATCATCCTTTACTTCCTCATTAATCCTGTCAATAAAACCTTCTACCATTCCTAAAAAGCCGTACACCATTCCGCTCTGCATACAGCTGACGGTATCCAATCCCAATACAGTTTTCGGTTTTACCAGTTCGATTCCCGGAAGCTGGGCCGTCTGGCTGATCAGGGAATTTAAAGCCGTGATAATTCCCGGAGCGATAATTACGCCTAATGTTTCACCGTCTTCGGCTACACAGCTTGCCGTAAGTGCCGTACCAAAATCCAGTACGATGTTCTTTCTGTCGGGATAGAGGTTATGGGCAGCGACCAGATTGGCGTAAATATCTGTTCCCATCTGTTTGGATTTTGCCACAACGCCTGAAGGAGTATTCCGGTCTACAATCACGGGATCCAGATCATGAATCTTTTTGATGGCGGCATTCATCACCTTGGTAAGCTGAGGAACAACCGAACCGATAATCACTTTTGAAATTTCCTTAGGCTCAATTTTATAGGTCTGGTACAGCATGGACATCTGGACATACAGTTCATCCGGCGTCCGGTACGGCTTTGTATTCACCACCCATGATATATCACAGTTGTCTTCATTAAAAAGCCCGAACCGGATATTGCTGTTGCCGATATTGATTACGATTGAATTCATTTATTTAAGTTTCAATGAAAGAGTATTTATTCTATGTAAAATTAATGATTCTTTTCTTTCTGAAATTCTGTTATTTTTGTTTAAGCAAAATAACCTTTATTTATTAAAACTTCAGAACATAAAAAACAAATAATTACATTTATCCCCAAACTATTTTCATGAAAAAACGGGTCATACTCTCATTATTTCTCTTGTGTATCCATTCATTTGCACACACAGTAGCAGTGGCCAAAGAAGTCTTTGGGGAAAATAAAAAAGATGCAGAGATTGAAGGCAGCGACAGACCATCTACAACTTATTGGATGAGTTTTATGCCCAGAGGAAGCCCTGAAAAATGATTTGGTTACAAACCATTCCGGTCACTGGATGGTAAAACAGCTTCAAATTAAATAATAGATAATGATAAAAAAAGTACTTATCTTACTTCTCATAATGCAGTCAGTGATTGCCTTTTCCCAGAAACCCGCGAGATTATATACGGAAATAAACAAAGATACTGTTTCCTATTACGCTGATAATATTGAAATCTACCCGGTCACTCTTTCTTTTACCGGGCAGCCTGAACTGGAGAATCTGCGGATGCAAATGAAATTTGAAACGGTAAAAGTACTGCCGCCTTTATCAAAGAAAAACCGGGTGGCCGCCTTTTTGGTAACCGACAGAAAGAAGGGCTGGAAAATTAAAAAAATGCCTAACTATTATACTTTAGCCGGAGACGCTAAGATAAAAGTCTACGATGCCGACTACCTCTATGACCTCCCCTATCAGAAAGGAAAATCATTTATGCTATATCAGGGCTACAATGGTAAGTTCTCGCATCAGAATGAAAATTCGCTGGATTTTACCATGCCGGAAGGAACGGAAATAACAGCCGCAAGAGAAGGGAAAGTAATTGATGTAGTGCAGAGTAACAATACAGGATGTCCAACCATAAGCTGTGCTAATCTTGCTAACTATGTATCTATAATGCATTCTGACGGAACGATTGCACAGTATTTCCATTTAAAACAGAACGGCGTTAAAGTAAAAGCCGGGGATACTGTAAATAAAGGTGATGTTATTGCCCTGAGCGGAAATACCGGCTGGACCAACGGACCTCACCTGCATTTTGTATGTGCCCTGCCGGATCCTTCCCAACCCAAGCAGAAGAAGACCCTGAAGACTCTTTTCATGACAGAAAACGGTACAAAATCTGAATACCTGTCTGAAAAGAAAGCGTATCTGAAACCGTATTAATCCAACAGAAAAGATTTTATTATACTGATGTTTAATAAAAAATCCTGAAGAAAATTTCTTCAGGATTTTAAGTTTTATGACTGGTTTTATTTTATCTCAACTACATTATCATCAAGATTTACATCGGCTATTCGCTGACTGATATCAATCCCTAAAGCCGCCAGCTGGGCTTTTGTATAAGGAACCGTTATCGAATATTCTTTCTGCGTCCATGGCCAATACGGCATTGTTTTGAATTCACCGTAGATGTCTTTTTCTTTCCACGTATGCGTCATGTTCATCGGAATCTGGTAGGTAACCACTTTGTTATCTTTCGTAACAACACTGAAATCAACCGGCATCGGAACCTGGCCGTTATTTACCAGAGTTACTGTTGTTGATTTTGCATCATATTTCACATCCTTAATGCCGTAGTCAATGGTTTTGGTGGTATTGATCCAGTAATGATGAAACCATTTCAGATCCATCCCTGAAACTTTCTGGGCAATGTGAAGAAAATCACGGTCTGAAGGATGCTTTAAAACCCACTGGTCATAATACTGTTTCAAGGTCTCCGCTAAATTCTGCTCGCCCATAATATAGCCTAACTGCACCAGGTATAGTTCTCCTTTCACATAGGACGCATAGGTATAGGAAGTCCCGTTGTCATGATGGTCTCCCAGCCAGACTGCAGGCTCCTCAATCCCTTTTTTAATAAAATTCCGGTATGCATTGACTGAATTCACAAACGGATTCGGAAGCGGCTGTTTCGGAGGAAACAGCTGATTCATCACATAGCCTTCTGCATAACTGGTAAATCCTTCATCCATCCACGGACGCATCGGCTCATTGGTGGCCAGCATCTGCTGATACCATGAGTGGGCACCTTCGTGGGCCATCAATCCCATCAATCCTTCAATATTTTTGGCTTCCCCTAAAATCATGGTGCACATTCCGTACTCCATTCCGCCGTCACCACCCTGAATGAAAGCATAGGTCGGATAAACATATTTTCCGAAGCGGCTGTTCATCAGTTGGAAATATTTAGTCACATAAGGCTGAGCCTGTTCCCAGACTTTGGTTTTATCATTATCCTGATACACGAAAAATACTTTCGGGCCTTGCGGGACATCAAAACTTTTCACGACATAATCTTTATCGGCAGCCCAAGCGAAATCCAGCATATTTTTAGCAGTCCATCTCCATGTAGATTTGTTATCTTTCCCTGTTTTTATTTTTACATTGGTATCATATCCTTTTACTTCTGCAGGGTTTTCGAGGATCCCTCCGGCTCCGATCACATAATCTTTGCTGATGGTAATGTTCACATCAAAATCTGCAAACGGGGCATGGAATTCCCTTCCGATATAATCGAAAGTTGCCCATCCGTCATAATCGTACTCCGCAATTTTAGGATACCACTGTGTCATGGTCATATCAACACCTTCCCGGTTGTTCCTTCCGCTCCGTCTGATCTGCTGAGGAATTACCGCGTCCCAGTCCATGGTGAAAGTGGTGGTTGAATTCGGCTTAACCGGCTCTGCAAGATAAACTTTCATCACGGTTTCCTGAATCTCAAACTTCAGCGTTTTGCCGTTCTGCTTGATCCAGTGGATATTCTGTGCGCCTTCTTCATTTTTAGGAATCGAGGCCAGCCTTGAAATGCCGTCTTTCTGCAATCTTGAATCTCCGTTTTTTCCCTGGCCTGCTACCCGCTGGTCCATCATGGAATTCGGCTTAAAAGCATTCCAGTACAGATGAAAATACACGACATTAAGTTCGTCCGGTGAATTATTGGTATAGGTTAAAGTCTGACTTCCCTGGTACGTAAATTTTTCTGTATTAACGTCAATATCCATTTTGTATTTCGCAGCCTGCTGATAATAAGGGCCTTGCTGTGCCTGAAACTGAGAAACGATCAACGCAAAAAGGATGGCAACCGATTTTTTCATTTAAAATTTATTTTTTCTAAAGATAAGTATTTAAAATAAAAACCCCGGACATGAGGTACGCTGAGGTTTTTATCTGATTTAATTTTAGATGAACATCAATAGAGTTTGTTAAAAATTTATAATAGTTTCAAAGATTAATACAGACATTTTATAAGATCATTTGTGAAATCTGTGGATAAAAATAAAAACCTCAAATGCAGAACATCTGAGGTTATATATAATTTAAAAGGATAATTATTTAAGAAAAAAGTTCCTTTTTACTGCTTCGTAAGATCTTTTCAAGAATTCTCAGGGTAATCAGATACGTTGGTTTCACACCGGTCAGGCCTAATCCTCCTGAAGAAAGCGTACTTCCTGTTTCCAGCGGGTTATCCGAGGCATAATAGGCGTAGCAGACAAACAGATCCGGTGTAATGTGATGCCTGATTTTAGACGCCACCTGAATCGCTTTCTGATAATGCGCACCTTCCATTTCAAGTCCGATGGCCTTCCATGAAGTGTTCATAAAATAAGACAGGATGTCCCTGTTCTGAAGGGATGTCCCCAATACGGTAATCATCGGGCCTTCAAACGCCTGTAATTCATCATCTTTAAAATCTTCCAGCTTCAGGGCATTTTCAAAAGGATAATTATCTGCCGTTCCTTCAAAGATATGGGAAGTAGGAATCATAATATCTCCTTTTCCGCCTTCCAGAATCCCGGCTTTCCCCATAATGGAGACCGATTTTACTTTCATCATATACACCTCACCTTTCTGTTCGAAAGGCCTTAAAAGCTCATCCATCACCTCAAAAGCCTGCTCACCGAAAGCATAATCAAAAACCATAATCACATCATCCCCGTCATAGTTCAGATGTCCGAAAGGTGTATGCTTTAGGTTGGTTTTGCTTAAATCAATGATCTGGACATCAATATTACTTCCGCTCTTATCATTAATATAAACCATTCCTTCCTCAACGGCAAACTTGGAAACTTTATCACGGAGCTCCTTTTTATCGGAAATATCACCGTAGAGTTTATAATCCACTTCCTTCGGATCCTTTTTCTTTAAGGCATTATTGGCATACAGCATGTTTTTCACAGAATGCATATTCGCTGAAATAATATGCAGCGGACGCATGTGAAGGTCATTTTCATACAGGACTTCCTTTACCTTATTGGCCCACTTTTCACCGAAATAATGATGCCCTACCCTTTCCTTTAATATAGCACTGAAATGAATTTCCCGTTCCCGGGTCTGTTTGGCATCTTCCAGGCTTACTTTTGCCAGGTTATAGATAATTTTAAATAGACGGTCAGGATTATCATCGTCGCCGAATGTATTATAAGCCCTCAGTGTTTCATCAAATGTTCTTCCTATTAAAGAAGACAGATGGATCAGAGCGACTTCCTTTTCCCTTCTGCTGAATTTCTTTTCGCCTTTCACCACTTCTTCAATAATCTTAAAAGCACGGGTCGGTTTCCAGTTTTCGTCCTGAATGAAAGCCAGGTTCCTGATTTTATCGGCTTCTATAAACAAAAACGTTAAGTGGGTAAGGATATCATAGATTTCGGAACGCCCTAAAAGAACTTCAATATTCATCTGGTGCTCATCGATCCTGTAGCAGTTCCTTCTTCTCTTTTTAGGGACAATAGGTTCGAAACTTCCTTTGTCAAACCCTTCATCTGAGGTAAGATGAATAAAAGCGCACTCTTCAATGCCTTCCGGAAGCCTGTCTAAAACATACATCAGGCCGTCCAGCTCCAGCTTACTGGGAATGCTCATCGTACCGTAAATTTCCGGATTGATGATTTTCAACAAACTTCTGATACTCTCCCCTGAAACACCGGCAGGTTTAAAAAAACCTCTGTAAAAGAGGTGTCTCATAGAAATATACAATCTTTCAATTGCTTCCGTTGTTTCTCTTGCTCTAGAATTTGTCATACAATAAATTTCACACAAATATACAAAATCTCCATCCAATTTATTTTAAGCATCTTTTAATAAATGATTTACCTGACGCTCTTTTCCTCAAAAAGTATAACGTTGTTAATAAACTTCAATTCTCACCATAACAAAAAGCCAGACTCTGTATTTTCCGCAATAATCATTCTACAAACCCTTAACTTTAAATTAAAATTTAGTTAAAATTGAAATTACCCCTATAAATTTCAGGGTAAAAATATTTTTAATATGTTTTTTTTGTAAATTTGCCCCGTAAAAATAACCCAATATGTCAACTTTAAGATTCAAAGCGTTAGAAACTTTACCATTTAAGGACTTCAGAAGAGATAACTCGGTTGAGGTTCCTGTGAAATTGTCAGAACTGTTCTGCCAGAATGTTTTCTCAGAAGAAACCATGAGAGAATATTTAACAAAAGAAGCATTCCAGTCTATTCTGGATGCGATGAAAAAAGGCAGCAAGATCCAGAGACATATTGCAGACCAGGTAGCGGTTGCGATGAAGGACTGGGCCATGAGCAAAGGGGTAACCCACTATACCCACTGGTTCCAGCCATTGACAGGAAGCACTGCAGAAAAGCATGATTCTTTCTTTACGCCTATTGAAGGAGGCAGAGCCATCGAAAGATTCAGCGGGAACTTATTGATCCAGCAGGAGCCGGATGCCTCTTCTTTCCCGAACGGAGGAATCAGAAACACTTTTGAGGCCAGAGGATATACCGCATGGGATCCTACTTCCCCGGCATTCATTATGGGAACTACTTTATGTATCCCTTCTATCTTTATTTCTTATACAGGAGAAACACTAGATTATAAAGCCCCTCTTTTAAGAGCTTTGAACGCTGTAGACGAAGCTGCAACCAACGTAATGCAGTATTTTGACAAGAATGTAACGAAAGTAACGCCTACTTTAGGCTGGGAGCAGGAATATTTCCTGGTTGATTCAGCATTGTTTCAGTCCCGCCCGGACCTTGTGTTAACCGGTAAAACTTTATTGGGACACTCTCCTGCAAAAGGACAGCAGCTGGATGACCACTATTTCGGTTCTATCCCTACAAGGGTAATGAACTTTATGAAAGAGCTGGAAATTGAATGTATGAAACTGGGGATTCCTGTAACGACCAGACATAATGAGGTAGCCCCGAATCAATTTGAGCTGGCTCCGATGTTTGAGGAAGTAAACGTTGCCGTAGACCACAACTCCTTGTTGATGGACGTCATGGCAAGAATTGCCCACAGACACCATTTCCATATCTTATTCCATGAAAAACCATTCGCAGGCGTAAACGGAAGCGGAAAGCACAACAACTGGTCTCTGGCAACTGACACCGGCGAAAACCTTTTAAGCCCAGGAAGAAACCCTAAGAAAAACCTGCAGTTCCTGACGTTCTTCGTAAATACGATTAAAGCGGTTCATGAATATGCCGATCTTTTAAGAGCAAGCATTGCCTCTGCAAGCAATGATCACAGACTGGGAGCCAACGAAGCACCGCCGGCCATTATTTCCGTGTTTATCGGAAGCCAGCTGTTCAGAGTACTGGAAGAACTGGAAAAAGTAACAGAAGGAAAACTTTCTCCGGATGAAAAAACAGATTTAAAATTAAATGTTGTCGGGAAAATCCCTGAAATTTTATTAGACAATACCGACAGGAACAGAACATCTCCTTTTGCCTTTACCGGAAATAAATTTGAGATCAGAGCAGTAGGTTCTTCTGCAAACTGCGCAGAATCCATGACGGTAATGAATACCATTGCGGCAAAACAGTTAAATGACTTCAAGAAAGAAGTGGATGCTTTAATTGAAAAAGGACTGAAAAAAGACGAAGCCATCTTCAATGTACTGAGAGAATACATCAAGCAGTGTAAAAATATTATGTTTGAAGGTGACGGATATTCTGATGACTGGGCTGTAGAAGCTGAAAAAAGAGGTCTAAACAACTGGAAAACTACTCCTGAAGCACTGAAACAGGAGATGGATCAGAAGTTCCTTGACCTTTACGAAGAAATAGGAATCTTCAACCACAGGGAAGTTGAAGCCAGAAACGAAATCAAACTGGAAAAATATTCTACGGTAATTGATATTGAAGCAAGGGTATTAAGTGATATCGCGAGAAACCACATTATTCCTTCCGCTTTAAAGTATCAGAACAGATTAATTGAAAACGTAAAAGGCCTTAAGGAAATCTTCGGGGATGAAGAATTCAGATCCCTGGCAAAAGAGCAGATGAGCCTGATCACTCATATCTCTGAAAATGTTTCCAAGATTAAATTAGGTGTTGAAGATCTTATTAAAGCCAGAGAAGAGGCAAAAGCCGTAACTGAAAGCCAGAAGCAGGCCGAAGATTACTGCAACAAGGTGAAGCCTTTATTTGATATCATCCGTGAAGCTTCAGACAACCTGGAGATGATGGTAGATGATGAGCTTTGGCCAATGACCAAATACAGAGAAATGTTATTTACAAAGTAACATTTGTAAAGTTCCATATTAATGAAGCTCTCCGGATTTCCGGGGAGTTTTTATTTTATCAACAGGCTGAAAATTAGAGTTATTAATTATATTATCTGATTATAAGCGACAAAACGCAAATTATTATGTTAAAAAATCTTAATAAAAAAAACCGCGAACCCGCCTGAAACAGGCTGTTGCGGTTTATTTTTTTTTAACATACTTAGATAATACGTTAAAATGTGTTAAAAACAGAACCTGATAATAATCATATCGAAGTCCTTTTAAAGGGATTACATATTTTTGTACTGCTTTTGAAAAATACTAATCCTTATTTATTTAACACGGTAATCAAATATATATGAAGAAAAGAGTTTTGTTTTATTTAGTTGCTTTTGTGTCTACAGTATCGTTACAATCGTGTGTTACCAACTACGTTGTTTCAAAACCAGCAACTTATGCTAAAGAATACAAATCAGATGCCAAACTTGCTTCCATCGAAACCAACAAAATGGAGCAGGATAAACAAAAGCTGATCAATTCATTTCTCGCTGAAAAAGCAGTCAGTTTAGCAAATGCTAAAAATTCTATCAAAAATTCTGAAGTTGCCAAGGCAATCCGCCACAACAAAACAATAGACAATATTTTAACGGAAGCTCAAACGTATTTGGGAACTCCTTACCGATACGGAGGAATGACCAGAAACGGTATCGACTGTTCAGCATTCGTTCTTTCAGTTTTCGGGGCAGCAGCAGGCCTTAGCTTACCGAGAGTAGCAGCCTCCCAGTCTCAGGAAGGAGAAAAAATTGAAAAAGAAAATCTTCAGAAAGGTGATTTGATTTTCTTTTCCCACGGAAGAAGAATTTCCCACGTTGGTATCGTAGAGAGCGTAACTGAAGAAGGTGAGATTAAATTTATTCATGCAGCCACTTCAAAAGGAGTGATGGTTTCCTCACTGAACGATTCTTACTGGGGTCCAAAATACAGATTCGGAAAAAGAGTCATTAATGAAAACGGAGAGGCTTATAATAACTTAGCAACAACTACTCCGGCAGCAAGCGGAACAAGTTTTTAATTTTAAATAATTGATTTAAATAATGAAACCATCAAAAATTTTGATGGTTTTTTTATGTCTAATTGTTATTGCCGGCTGAGGTTCCTGAAATTAATCTGTTTTAACGATCCATCTTTTGCTTTGTAAAAATCCACCTCTCTAGGAAAGGGAATGTAATAACTGCTAATACTAGCCTCCAGCCTTCTAACACTAGCTTCCAGCTTCCAGCAAAATTAACTGTTCCTGTCGATTTCAATATTGAGTGTATGCAACAGGCCATAGACTTCCGAAAGTGAAAATTTTGCATTTTTAAGCCTGTTTAAAGCCGGATTGATTGAATAATTGAAAGAAGTCCTGAAATCTGCTTTTTCAAGGTTTGAACTATCGAAAACAGCACCGGAAAAATCGCAGTTGTTAAATACCGAATTTGACAGGTCGCATTCCGTAAAATCCACTTCTGTCAGCTTAGAATTTTTAAATAAGGTTTTTTTAATTGTTGTTTTATAAAAAATAGAATTGTTTAAAGAACATCCATCAAATCTGAACGACATCCCGAATTCATTACAGTCATTAAAATGAAGCCCGAACATTTTACATTCTTTAAAAACCACATCCCGAAAAGCCGTTGTATGGAGTTTTGCCATGCTCAGATTGCATCCGGTAAATTCACAGTCATTAAAACTGAAGCCGGCAAGATCTGCATATTCAAAATTACAATTCCTGAAAGTGCAGTTTTCGTATTCACCTTTTTCCAAAGGTTTTTGGATGAAGTCTGTGTTCTCAAAGGTTTGGTCCAGGACGAATGCTTCTTTCATGATATTATGATTTAATATAGGAATAAAGAAATTAAAACAGAATAATATTTAACCCCCGCTTCTAAACCAGGCTGTTCTTATCTGAATAATTAAGCTTGAAGAAAATAAAAGTCATCATCGAAAACGCAAGCAGTGAACTCCCCCCGTAGCTGAAGAAAGGCAGAGGAATCCCTACGGTAGGGAAAAGCCCCATAACCATCCCTAAATTGATGGTAAAGTGCATCAGCAGGATTGAAGCAAAACAATAGCCGAATACCCGGTTAAAAGAGGATTTCTGCTGTTCTGCAAGATAATAGATTCGCCCGATGAAAACCATATAGCAGAAAATAAGGACAGCGCTTCCTGCAAAGCCCCATTCTTCACCAACGGTACAGAAAATATAATCCGTTTCCTGCTCGGGAACAAATTTCCCCTGGGTTACGGAACCTTCACGGTAACCTTTTCCCAAAAGTCCGCCGGAACCGATGGCTGTTTTTGAATATAGTAAATTGTAACCTGACGTATCCCTGAATGCTTTTTCACCTTTGTAGAGAACTTCAATTCTTTCCCGCTGGTGTTTCGGTAATTTTTCCAAAATATAGGGCGAACCGAAAGCCAGCCCGCATAAAACCAATACAGATCCGGCAATGCCTGAAATAGAAATTACATTCCATGACATTTTATAATAATTCATCGCTATCCAGCCCCCTATAATCACAACAATCGTAAGCGCTACCCAGATAGGATCAACCGCCAGAGAAATAAGGAATACCCCTGCAAAAAGGAACCCGACCCCGAACAGCAGGCCGTTCAGGCCTTCACGGTATAATGCAATAAAAAATGCAATAAACACGAGCATCGAGCCGACATCCGGAATGGCAAGCACCACCACAGCAGGAATTCCTACAATGGCTAAGGTTGTTAAAAGGGATTTCATGTTTTTCAGATTAAATTCCGGCCCGGAAACATAGTTGGCCAGCATCAGGGCCGTACCGATTTTGGCAAATTCTACCGGCTGCATGGTAAAGCTCCCGACTTTATACCAGTTTTTCTGACCGAGGATTTCTTTACCGAAAGGAAAAAGCCCGATCAGAAGCAGAACACCACCAATATAAATAATGCCTGACATATTTTCAAAGAACTTGCTTCTCCCAACAAAAATTACCAACCCCACGAACAGAGAGATCCCGAAGAAAATCAGCTGTTTCTCTCCAAGTTTCTGGTCAACACTGTAAATATTTGCAATCGCGAAAATGCAGAGCAAAAAATACAGGCCAAGCCCCAGTTTATCTATTCCTTCTGCCCACTTCATTGCTTAACGGTTTTTTTATTCTTAGCGTTCTTCGTTTCCTCGTCTATCTTTTTTTTGAGTTTTGCCTTCTGTTCTTTAATCAGGTTCAGGCTGTCCTGGATCCTTTTCTGTCTGATGGAATCTTCACTCGGCTTGTAAAGCCCTTTACGTTTAAGATCTGCAACCCACTGTCTTTTATATTCAGGCATAAAACTCGAAGTAATCATTTTTTTGTATAAATGTTCCCGTTTTAAATCGCCGGTAATAAACTTTTCTGCGATAACCGTTGCTGCCGGGCCTGCCCATGTAGCACCGAATCCTGCATGCTCCATAACTGCCGCCACCACAATTTTAGGTTTGTCAGCCGGAGCAATCAATACAAAGATCGAGTTATCTTTCCCCTGAGGGACCTGCGCCGTACCGGTTTTTGCCAGCTGCGTGAAATCACTGGATTTTAGTCCGCGTGCCGTACCATTTAACACCACGGCTTCCATCCCTCTAAGAACAGGGTCGAAATGTTTTTTATCAACCAGGGTCTGGTGCTTCTTTTTGAATCTCGGATCGGGATTCGGCTTTCCGTCGATCGCTTTTACAATATGAGGCGTGTAATACCAGCCTTTATTGGCGATGGCAGCTACATAATTGGCCAGCTGAAGCGGAGTTACCAGCACATCGCCCTGCCCCATTCCGTTGTAGATAGCGCCTGTTGACATTTCATCCCAATTTTTATAATCCTTTTTGGTGGAGCCGCTCGCTTTGATTATCGCTTTAAATCTTTTTTCATAGAAATCTCCTGAAGGGATACTTCCTCTCGCTCCTACGGCAAAATCATTATTTAAAAATTCTCCGACTCCGAAGCTGCTCATGATTTTTTTCCATTCATCTACCCCTTTTGAAGGGTTTCCTGGATATTTCTTAATAATCGCAATGAAAGCATACGTAAAGAAACAGTTGCTGGACACCTGAATAGACGGAATCAACGGATCTGCACCACCATGGCCTTTAATTCTTTTTCCTTTATAATAAAATCCGCCTCCACACGGGAAAATGGTATTTTCATCCATCACGCCCATCTGCATTGCTGCTAAAGCGGTCAACAGTTTAAAAGTGGAACCTGGCGGGTATGCTGCCTGCAAAGACCGGTCGAAAGTCGGTTTGTTTTCGTAAATGGTATCTTTTGAAAGCGCGTATAAATTTTTGGATTTATTGGGTCCTGTAAAAAGGTTCGGATCAATATCCGGCCCTGTAGCTGCTACCAGTACTTCACCGGTATTCGGGTCTATGGCAACGATGGCGCCATGTTTATCCACCAGCATTTCTTCAGCCATTCTCTGAAGGTCATAGTCTATGGTAAGGGTAATGTCTTTTCCGGTAATTACATCTTTATCCAGTGTTCCGTTTTTGTACGGCCCTACATTCCGAAGCTTGATATCTTTCTGGATATACTTTATTCCTTTTACGCCGCGAAGTTCTTTTTCATAAGCTTTTTCAATCCCTGTTTTCCCGATAAAATCGCCCGGCAGGTAGTATGCGGAATCTTTTTTAATTTCTCTTTCATTCACCTCACTGGTATACCCCAAAAGGTTCCCGGAAGTGGACACTTCGTACTGACGCTGCGGTCTTGAAACAATACTGAAGGCTGGATATTTAAATATAATTTCCTGGACCCTCGCAATATCTTCCCTGCTCAGATCTTTAATAAAAGTCATGGGCGTAAGCTTGGAATAATATTTTTCTTTTTTGATGATATTGATTCTTTTAATGAAATCGGGTTTACTGATTTTCATTAAACTGCAGAAAGCGAGTGTATCAAAATCCGGTTTCATCAGGGCTTGGGTAAACGAGATTTCATAGGCCGGCTGGTTACCGACCATAATCTTCCCGTTCCTGTCAAAAATGACGCCCCGCTGAGGAATTACATATTCGGTTTTGATGGAAGTGTTGGCCGCATTAAGCGCATACCGGTCCGTAAATAACTGTAAATAGGAAAGCCTCGCCACAAAAATCAGGGCGACTACAATAAGGACGGAGAAAATTTTTAAATAACGTGTGTTCAAACTTTTTGTTTGATTTTAAATATTAATGCATAGATAATAATAAATACAAATGAAATGACACTTGTTACCAATACATTAAATAATATTTCAAAAAACCTGCTCAGCTTAAAGAATTCTATATACTGTACCAAAAGCTGATGCAAAAAGATACTTGAGAATAAAAACAGCAAAAACTGCGCCCATTGAAGGGACTGGAAAGAAAAGAAATCTGTGGAAGTATCTGTAGAAGTTCTGAAAATCAAGGTCCTGAAATAAGCAATCAGCGTGGTTGCAAACGCATTGATCCCCCACGAATACAGAAATGCATCAACGGATAACCCAATCAGGAAGCTCAGTGCCAGAAACTGAAAACGATTTCTGAAAAAAGGATAGAACATAACAAATACGGGATATAACACCGGTGTATATTTCCCGAAAAGGGTAATCCTGTTCAGTACAAAAATCTGTAGCGCTACCAGGAAAACCATGATGACTATATCTGTAAATAATGTCCTGCTAATCATTTTCCTTTTTTATTACCGCCTGAAGCGTATCCTGAATTTTCTGTACTTCGGCTTTTTTAAGATTCTTAACTACAAATACTTTATTCAGGGTCCCCATTTTCTCACTTAACTCAACTGAAATATCCCAGAATCCTGTTTTATTGTCTACGGAATAGCCTGCAACGGTACCGATCATCACCCCTTTCGGGAAAATAGCGGATTTCCCGTCTGTTACAACGGTATCTCCGATTTTCAGGGCAACATATTTAGGAATATCAGCCAGGTGCATAACCCGCGAGTTATCACCGTTCCATGTTAAGGTACCGAAATATCCGGAGCTTTTAAGGGCTGCATTGATTCTGATTTTATTAACACTCAGCACCGACTGCACCAAAGCATAACTGTCTGTGGAATTGATGACGATTCCAGCAATCCCTTTCGGGGCCATTACGCCCATCTGAGGAAATACACCATCCCGCCGTCCCCGGTTGATGGTAAAGTAATTGTTTCTTCTGTTGATGCTGTTGAAAACAATTTCTCCATCTACAAAAGTATAAATCTGTCCGCCACCCAATGTATCATGGACTTTTCTGAACTGTGGATTTTTTGCGCCCTGTTTTCCGTAAAGCTCCAACATCAGCGCTTTGTTCTGGGTAACAAGGTCTTCATTGATCTGCTTTAGCTTAAGATAGGAAACCCCTTCATCAATATAGCCTGAAACCCATGAATTCAACGCAGCAGACTGGCCTGCAATCCAGGATTTCTGCATGGCATCTTTAGAAAATATCAGCACCAGAGCAATAATTTGCAGAAATATAAAGAAGGCAAAAAGCGCATTCTTCGAAAATAATCTCAGCAAAAATCCCATTCAGATATATGTTCGTAAAAGTTATAATTATTTAATAAGGAAATTGAATTTATCCATATTTTTAAGGGCAATCCCTGTTCCACGAACCACTGCTCTTAACGGATCTTCTGCTACAAAAACAGGAAGGCCGGTCTTTTTATGCAGCCTGTCTGCAAGGCCTCTTAAAAGTGCACCGCCGCCGGCAAGGTAAATACCGGTTTTGTAAATATCGGCTGCCAGTTCGGGAGGCGTAAGGGAAAGTGTTTCCATTACGGCATCCTCAATCCTAATGATTGATTTGTCCAGTGCTCTTGCAATCTCTTTATAGCCAACCATAATTTCTTTTGGCTTACCCGTGATCAGGTCTCTACCCTGTACCGGAATATCTTCGATGTCAACATCTAAATCTTCAACGGCCGAACCTACTTCGATTTTAATTCTCTCTGCTGTTCTTTCGCCGATGTAAAGGTTATGGTGGGTTCTCAGGTAATAGGCAATATCATTGGTAAATACATCACCCGCAATTTTCACGGATTTATCACAAACAATACCTCCTAAAGCCACCACGGCAATTTCCGTCGTACCGCCGCCTATGTCAATGATCATGTTACCCTCAGGTTTCTGTACGTCAATGCCTACTCCTATTGCAGCTGCCATCGGTTCGTAAATCAAACGGACTTCTTTGGCATTAACTTTTTGGGCAGAATCTCTTACGGCTCTTTTTTCCACTTCAGTGATCCCAGAAGGAATACAGATCACAATCCTCAATGCCGGCTGGATAAAACGCCCTTTAATCCCGGGGATTTTTTTAATGAATTCTTTAATCATGTGCTCAGAAGCATGGAAATCTGCAATCACCCCGTCTTTTAGCGGACGGATGGTTTTGATATCCTCATGAGTCTTACCCTGCATATGCTTCGCCTGCTCACCGACTGCAATCGGTTTACCCGTAGAACGTTCAATTGCAACAATTGACGGCTGATCTATAACAATTTTATTATTATGGATGATAAGGGTATTGGCAGTACCAAGGTCTATCGCAATCTCTTGCGTAAACATATCGAATAAACTCATATTTCCTTCTGATTTTTTAAAGAGTTACAAAGATAGGAATTTAACACGACCAAAGAAATTCCATAAGCATATAATTTGGTTAAAATTTTATTAAAATTTAAAAGCGGTTATTAACTTTTAATTTAAGCATTTACAGGGTCTGATTTCAACTATATTGAAGATAATAATAAGTCCAAAGCCGGCGATATGAAGTCCGGATTTTAAGAGTTTCTGAAAGAATTATGTTAAATTAATAAACTTACAGATGAATCAGCAGTCTTAACCTTATCATATTTATGGCAATAATTACAATCTGAAAATTCTGAAGCTGATTTTTTACATATCCGAAAATAGTTTTTTACGATAATTATCATATACAGTTTCAGCAGATCATTTATTAAAAAAGACGTAAATTTGCCTCGCTTATGTTACAGTATTCTAATATTCATCAGACATCGAATTTTGCAGTGCTTTCGGTCAGCTTCGAGAAAGCTGATGCGGAAACAAGAGGGAAGTTTGCATTTTTTGACGAGAACATCAAAAGCTTCGTTTCCCGGATTCATGATGAAAACTTAGGAGATGCCTTTGTGGTTTCAACATGTAACAGGACGGAAATCTATACCACTTCCCCCAATTATCTTCTCGTGGCTGAAGAATACTGCCGCATTGTAGGCGTTAACCTGATGGATTTTCTGCCGTTTGCCAATATCCTGACCAAAGAAGAGGCTCTGACCCACCTGTTCAGAGTGGCGGCCGGACTGGAAAGCCAGATCATCGGGGACTTTGAGATCATCGGACAGATCAAGAAAGCATACAACCGTTTCAGGAAAGAAAGGATCAACTCCAATCCTTTTCTGGAAAGAGCCATTAATTCGGCCATCCAGATCTCAAAAAGGATAAAAAACGAAACCGGGATTTCCAACGGTGCAGCTTCCGTATCCTATGCAGCGGTTCATTATATTTTGAATAACCAAAAAAGGATTACGGAAAAGAACATCCTGCTTTTGGGCGTAGGCGAAATCGGGCAGAATACCGTAGAAAACCTGGTAAAGCATGTTTATCAGCCGAAAATCAAAATTACCAACAGGACACAGGAAACCGCAGAAAAAATTTCGGAGAAATACAATATTCCCCATATTGATTATGCTGATTTTGATCAGGAATTAAAAAATACGGATATTTTAATTGTGGCTACGGGGGCAAGGCATCCGATTGTTAATAAATCCCATTTCCCGAACGGAAAGGAAACACTGGTCATTGATCTTTCAATTCCCAATAACGTTGAAAAAAATGTGACGGAAAATGAAAACGTAACACTGATCGGGGTAGACGAGCTTTCCAAACAGATCCAGGAAACCATTCAGCAGAGGGAAAAAGAAATCCCGAAAGCGGAAAAAATCATCAAGGAGATGACCAAAGAATTCCTTGAATGGGAAAAAAAGAGAAGGCTGGCTCCCAATATCCATCATTTCAAAGCTGTTTTAAAGAACATGGAACGCAATGAAATGCATAATTTTTACAAAAAAAACAAGTACATAAACATCACGGACATGGAACTTTCTGATAAAATGATCCAGAAAATCACCAACCGTTTTGCAAAATATATCATTGATAATCCTTTAAAAGCCGAAGAAATTAGTAAATTAATGCACGAAATATTAGTTGAACAACCAAACAACGAATTCAATGAAAAGCATTAGAATCGGAACCAGAAATTCCGCACTTGCCCTTTGGCAGGCGAGAGAAGTTGCAAGGCACCTCCAGAACAGCAACCATTTAACGGAAATTGTTCCTATCATATCTTCCGGTGATAAAAACCTTACCCAGCCTTTGTATTCCTTAGGCATTACAGGCGTTTTCACCAGAGACCTTGATGTTGCACTGCTGAATGACGAAATTGATATTGCCGTGCACTCCCTTAAGGATGTACCTACGCAACTGCCTGAAAATATTGAACTGATTGCCCATCTGGAAAGGGATTTCCCGCAGGATGTCCTGATCAGGAAAGAATCGGCAAAAAACAAGGAACTTCACGAGCTTAAACTGGCAACCAGCAGCCTGAGAAGGAGAGCCTTCTGGCTGAAGAACTTCCCTACTGCTGAGTTTTCGGATATCAGAGGGAATATCCAGACCCGCCTTAAGAAACTGGAAGAAGGTGATTTTGATGCCACTATTTTATCACTGGCAGGAATCAAGAGAATGAAAATGGACATTGATTATGAGATGCTCCCGTTTTTAATTCCGGCTGCCTCACAGGGCGTTATTGCCGTTGCCGGGCATTCTGATAAAAAAGAGATCAATGAAATACTGGGTTCTATCAATCACAGGCCTACCCAAATCTGTGTGGAAATGGAAAGAAATTTCCTGAGTACCCTGGAAGGAGGCTGTACTGCACCCATCGGGGCATTTGCCGAAATCTTTGATGACCAGATCCGTTTTAAAGCAGCACTCTGTTCCCTTGACGGCAAAAACAGCATTGCTACCGATGAAAACTTCGTTTATAATGAAGAAGAGAATTTCGGGGAAAAGTTTGCCAGAATTGTTCTGGAAAACGGCGGGAAAGAACTGATGGCAGAAATTAAAAGCCAGATTTAAATAAATATTCAGGCAAATTAACGAATCAGCTTAAAGCTTTATTGTTGTTAAGCTTTCACCAGCAGCACTCCTTCAAACCTAAGAAATGAACATCTTATTTACCAAAAATACAGACCTCTCCGTTATATCCAAAGAATTAGGAGATGATGTGTCAGTTGCCTGTGTTGAGGTCATTAAGACGGTCCCGGTGAAAATTGAGTTATTTGATTTAAAAAACCGTTCCCTTATTTTTACCAGTGCCAACGGCGTAAAGTCTTTTTTTCAGAATGGCTTTCAGCCTAACGAAGATTTTACCGCGAAAGACTATAACAGGATTTACTGTGTCGGCGAGAAAACAAAACGCGAACTACGGAAAAACGGGTTCGGGACTTTTAAAGTCCTGAAGAACGCCGATACCCTTTCAAAATTCATTATCAAACACTGCCAGCATGAAAAGTTCCTGCATTTCTGCGGTAATATTGCCATAAATATCCTTGATAAGGAACTTCCGCTCCAGAATATCCAGTACAAAAAAGTGGTGGTTTACCATACTGAGGAAACCCATCCGCTGATAACTGAAAAATATCATGCTGCCGTTTTTTTTAGTCCGAGCGGAGTTCGTAGTTTTGCAAAGCAGAATTCTTTTGATGATATGATGCTTTTTTCAATCGGGGAAACCACTTCCGGTGAACTCAGAAAGCATACTTCAAAGCCGGTTTTTACTTCTGAAGGAAATACATTACTGTCTGTTCTGAAGCTCATCAAAAAAAAGATTGTAAACAAAGATTGATATATTTAATTGTCATTCATGGCAATGCTAGTCTAATACATTATGATTAAAAACGACTTATATTTAAAAGCCCTTCGCGGGGAAACCGTAGAAAGGCCGCCCGTATGGATGATGAGACAGGCCGGAAGATACCTGCCGGAATTTATCGCGCTCCGTGACCAGTACGATTTCTTCACCCGGTGCCAGACGCCGGAGCTTGCTTCTGAAATTACGGTACAGCCCATCAGAAGGTATCCTCTTGATGCAGCGATTCTTTTTTCTGATATCCTGGTTGTTCCGCAGGCCATGGGAATAGATTTTAAAATGAAGGAGAATGTAGGCCCGTGGCTGGATGTTCCGATCAGAACGATGGAACAGGTTCAGAATGTTGCGGTGCCTGATGTAAATGATACATTGGGATACGTTTTTGATGCCATTGAACTGACTTTACAGAAATTAGACCATGAAATCCCGTTAATCGGTTTTGCAGGTTCCCCATGGACCATCCTGTGCTACTGCGTGGAAGGAAAAGGAAGCAAGGCATTTGATATTGCCAAGTCTTTCTGTTTCCAGCAGCCGGAAGCTGCCCATTTACTGCTTCAGAAAATTACAGATACAACCATTGCGTACTTAAAGAGAAAAGTTGAGAAAGGCGTTTCTGCCGTTCAGGTCTTCGATTCGTGGGGCGGAATGCTTTCACCTACAGACTATCAGGAGTTTTCATGGCAGTATATCAATCAGATTGTTGAGGCTTTAAGCCCGCTGACACATGTGGTGGTATTCGGAAAAGGATGCTGGTTTGCCTTAGAGGACATGACACAGGCCAATGTTTCGGCTTTGGGTGTGGACTGGACAATTACCCCGGAAATCGCGAGAAAACTGACCAACAATTCAGTGACGCTGCAAGGAAATTTTGATCCTGCGAGACTGCATTCCACGCCTGAAACCATCAGGAAAATGGTAAATGAAATGATTAACCGTTTCGGAAAAGACCGGTACATTGCCAATCTCGGACACGGGATTCTGCCAAATATTCCTCTGGAGAATGCAGAAGCATTTATCCGGGCAGTGGTAGAATGGAAACCACCGGTTTAACAATATATTCCGGGCACGTTTTAAAATAGAAAATCCCTTTCAGAACAATGGAAAGGGATTTTTAGTTTATCGGTATTGATTTAAATACTATTTGCCTGATAAAAATTACTGCAAATTATTCCGCTTTATTATAATCAGGCTCAGCAGCCGGCGCTGAAACCTGGTCTGCAAAATACTGTTCCAGGTCTTTCAGGGTTTCAGGGTTGGTTTTGATATCTTTTACCAGACGGCCTTTATTCACCACTACAATCCTGTTGCAGACTTCCGTAGTATGGGAAAGGTCGTGGCTTGAGATCAGAAATGTTACCCCATCCTGCTTTGATAATTCTTTAATGAGGTTTTTGAGCTTTATCTGTGTTGAAGGATCCAGGTTCGCAAAAGGCTCATCCAAAATAATGATTTCTGGGTTTCCGATAATCGCACCCACAATGCCTACTTTTTTCTGATTTCCTTTGGAGAGATCCCGGACGTATTTCCCGGAGTTTAAAATTTCGCCGCTGAAAAGGTCATGGAACTGCTTCAGGAATTCATCTACCGAAGCTTTGTTCTGGCCCCTCAGCTCACCGATGAAGTAGAAATATTCTTCCGGGGTTAAATATCCGATCAGGAAAGAATCATCCACAAAAGCGGAAACTTTATTTTTCCATGCTTCTGATTCATTGACTTTAATACCATCGATGCTTACAGACCCTGTAGTTGCCTGAATCAGGTCCAGCATCACACTGAAAAGCGTTGTTTTTCCCGCTCCGTTATTTCCTACCAGCCCGAAAGTTTCACCTTTTGGAATTTCCAGGTGTTCGATATGTAAAACGGTTGCTTTTCCGTATGTTTTTGATAAATTCTCTATGGTGATCATATGGTTTTGATTAATCTTTGTTTTTAAATGCTTCTAATGTACTGTATTTTTCCACTTTATAATGCCTCACGATAATATCGAAGATTTTTTCTCTGAACAGGAATCCAATCACGCCCATCACGGCTACACTTATAACGCCTGCCGCAATTCCGGAGAAGTGCTGAACCAGTCCGAAAACAGCCATTGGCAGGATCATCTTCGGGATCAGCAGCAGTAAAGCCTTCATATTAAAGCTGTTCTTCTGCCCGAATCTTTTTTCTTTGGAATTAAGGTCAATCTGTGATTTGTTGAAAGCCCCGGACCACAGGGTAAACTGGGAATTGACCCCGATGTTATAAATCCCAGCCGCAAAGAAAGTCAGGTACATTTCCCAGCCGAAATAAGCATAGCAAAGTGCCAGAACCATTGAAGCGGCCGTTACAATATTCATCAGCCACCATTTTGCTTTCAGGTATTCTTTATAGGGAACGTTCAGCGTCATCATCAGCGGATAATAGGAACTGTCAAAAGCCGGAACCCGCTGCCCGAACAGAAACTGGAACCCGCCCGTTACAAACAGACCCATAAAAATTGTCATGGTAGATGTTTTATATATCGGAGAGGTAAACATCAGCATGCCGTAAAAAAGGAACATAAAGCTTCCCCATAAAATCCCTTTGGTTACCTTGTTCCGTTTCAGCATTTTAATATCATTGTTGATAAAAGTACCGATGGCCCCGTATTTATTTAAAAACGCGATATTTTCCGTTTTCCCCACTTCTTTTTTAGCTTCGAGGCCCTGATCCAGATAGAATACTTTGCGGATATGCTGAAAACAGATTTTCCATACCCCTAAAAACAGCATGAGTGAAATCACTGCAAAATAGGGCCTTTGGTAAAAGTTATAAAAAAGCTGCTCCGAATATTCAAGCACAGGAACAATCTGGTAGTAAGCAAGGCCTGCAACAGCCAGTAATATACATCCGATAACAACGGCTATTGTTTCTTTATCGTTAAAGAGGATATTGATGAAATTATTAAGATAAAACAACAAGGAAACCCCTACGAACCAGCCTAAAACCCCGGTTACACTGTATCCGTTAAACAAGGCGATTCCGCAGAAGGTAATAAAGAATATAGAATTCAGCCAGCTGAAAACGGAAAGAAAGGTCTTGCTCAGCAGATAGTTAACCAGCGTTTTTTTCCGGATATTCAAGGTAAGAAACGGCTTGATATTCTGTGTCGGCATTTCCTGCCAGATATATTTGGCGATCAGATCTATGGCCCAGCCTGCTATCAGAAACCGGGAAACCACTTTTAAAGGATCCTGATGCAATTCTCCCTTAACAAAGAAAAACGCAAAAAATGCCCCGCCTGCCAAACACAGCATAAAATAGAGAATCCCGATGAAGCGGAAGATTTTCATGGCCAGGTTAATCCCTAAGGAAGAACCCCTGAAAAAACTTTTGATTTCTAATCTGAGGAATTTAAAAAACATAGTTATCTTTTTTACATTAGTAAGGGTAAGGGCAAAAATGTTACAGATTTTCACTTAATCTGTTTGAATTTACAAAACACTCTATTTATTTTCAACAGTGTACACGGATAAATGGCATCTTTATATCATGGAATATTCATTATAACAAACTGATACCAAATAAAAAAGGCTTCCGATTGTTCAGAAGCCTCAATATATCTATACTATTTAAATTTAATTCATTAATTCCTTCGCCTGTGCCAGCGCAGCTTCTGTAATTTTACTTCCTGAAAGCAGCTGGGCAATTTCGTTAAGTTTTTCCTTATCGTTTAAAGGGATAATTGTTGACTGTGTTTTCCCGGCAACATCCTGTTTTACGACTTTATAATTGTTATTTCCTTTTGCAGCCACCTGTGCCAGATGAGAAATAACGATCAGCTGCATATCGGCAGACATTTCACGCATTAGGTTACCGATTTCCTCGGCTACTTTTCCTGAAACCCCGGTGTCGATCTCATCTAAGATCAAAGTCGGGAGCTCATCGCTTTCTGCGATTATTTTTTTTACGGCCAGCATAACCCTGGACCTTTCACCTCCTGAAATGGCCGTCTGGATAGGCTTCAATGGGAACCCGGAGTTTGCCTGGAACAGCAGCTGGATATTTTCTTTTCCAAAGGCATTAAAATCCCGGGCAGCCTGCAGCTCAATATCCACTCTAGCTTTTTCAAGGCCTAATTTTTTTAGCAGGCTTTCCGCTTTTTTTATAAATACCGAAATGCTTTTTTTCCTGTTTTTAGAAAGTTTTTCAGAAAGAGACTGAAGTGTTTTTTCTTTTTTGGCAATATTTTCTTCAATGTCAGCAATATGGGCTTCCAGTTCAGAAGCGCCTTTCTGGTCACCGGCCAGCTGGTCCCTGATGTCTTTCAGTTCCTCGATACCGGAAACGTTATGCTTTACCAGAAGCGCATTGATCCGGTTGTTCAGTTCGGCAAGCTTAGCCAGATTTTCGGGATTGATTTCTATCTTTTCAGCTTCGTCCTCAAGCTCGGAAATGATGTCTTTTAATTCAACAAAAGATGTTTCCAGCCTTTCATCGAGCTCCGAAAAAGCATTTGAAACTTCCGCAATTTTTGAAAGCTTGTTTTTTGCTTCATTAAAGAATGACAGGATCCCGACTTCTTCCTGATGGAAACGCGACAGGACTTTAGCCAGGTTTTCAGAGATCATTTCAGCATTTTCCTGTATGGAAAGCTGGTTCTGAAGGTCTTCATAGGCTACATCATCAAGATGAAGCTCTTCCAGTTCGTTTAATAAAAATTCTTTGTAGTCACTTTCTTTCCTGTTTTCGGAAAGCTGGACCTGAAATTTCTTAAGCTGGATTTTTAAGCTCTGAAAATCTGAAAATACGTTTTGATATTCTCCAATCAATCTTTTGTTTTCAGAAAGCCCGTCGATAATTTTAAACTGGTATTCAGCTGTGAAAAGGTTGGACGTTTCAAACTGGGAATGGATATCGATCAGCTGTGAAGACAGTTCTTTCAGCACATCCAGGGTCACCGGCACATCATTAATAAAGGCCCTTGACTTTCCGGAAGGCAGGATTTCCCTTCGGATGATGGTCTGATGCTCGTAATCAAGATCATTTTCAATAAAGAATTTCTTGAACTGATTATGTAAGGCGAATTCTGTTTCTACAATGCTTTTCTGCTGTGCGTTTGAAATGGATTTTACATCCGCTCTTTCCCCGAGGATCAGCCGCAAAGCTCCCAGAATAATAGATTTCCCCGCACCGGTTTCCCCGGTGATTACCTGCAGGCCGTTGTTAAGTGATACTTCAAGGGTATCAATCAGGGCAAAGTTTTTAATGTAAATTCTCGAAAGCATTGATAATAGCGGTTACTTTAGCTATTGCAAATATAGAACTTTAGATTTCAGGATTCAAGATAAGATTACTGTTTCCACTTGCTCCATCTGGCTTCTGTATTTTTTGGCGAAAGAATGATCATTTCGTTCTTTAAGTCACTCAGGACAATTCCGCCGTTATTTCCGGAATTGAAGATATTGAAGATTTCATCCGCCTTGGCATCCATAAAAAGATTAAAGAAATAGGCCTGCTGGAAAGAATTTTCATATTGCTTCAACTGCATTAATGCATCAAAAATCACTTTTTTCGCAGCCGTCTGATCCTGGTTAAACAGATTATCCAGACCGGCTCTGTGGTATGAGTACATCGTTGCACGCAGCTGGTTCCAGTTCGGGCTTAAAATTTCTTTGATCAGTATAGAACGGCTCCTCGGTTCATTGATCTGTTTCCAGCCGTCATAGGTATTCTGAGATTCTCCGTTCTGGGCAATCTGCTGGGCTTTCTGGAACCATTGGGTCCCGGCCATAGACTGAAAACTGTCGGCATCATAGCCTAAGATGAGGTATATGTAAAAGCTGATGACATCAATTAAGTTTTTCCCTGAAAACTGCCTTTCATTGAAGATCAGGTTTTCATTTTCCACATAGTCAAAAGAAAATCTCTGGTCCTGAAGGTTGATCAGCGGAGATTCATAAGTGGTATTGAAAACAGGGCGCACTGCCTGTACGACGATAGTTCCTCTGAAACGGTTCCCCTCTCTTTCTGTAATTACAATCGCAAAATTGGATTTGATCTTTTCAAAATTCTGAAGTCTTTTTCCCGTCCAGCTTGTATTGTTGATGAAATCCCTGAGGCTTTTCTCCAGAGCTTTGTACGCTGACTGGTTGCTTCCCCCCAGCTGCTGCGAGTTTACCTGAACGGTGGCCAGTAATTCCTGGGAAAAAACAAGGTTGGTTATAAACAGGAGTAAAAATATGCTTAAAAATTTTTTCATTTTCTGTTAAAAATTAAGAACGGAAATTTATTAAAATTATTTTAAAAGTTGAGCCTCAATAAAATCCAGGATATCCCCGGCCACTTCTTCTTTAGATTTCAGGCTGAATTCCCTTTTTTCCGTTCTGGTAAATATTTTTATTTTATTGGTGTCGTTTTTAAATCCTGCACCTTCATCCCGAAGGGAATTCAGGACAATCATATCCAGGTTTTTCTTTTCCAGTTTCCCTTTTGCATTTTCTTCTTCATTCTGGGTTTCCAGCGCAAAGCCTGCCAGAAACTGATGGGTTTTCCTCTCACCCATTGTTTTGAGGATATCCGGGTTTTTCACCAGCTCAATCATCAGGCTGTCACTGTCTTTTTTTATTTTTTCCCGGGCAACTTCTTTCGGGGCATAATCTGCAACGGCTGCGCTTGCAATTCCGATATCTGTGGTTTCATAAAACTCCAGGACTTTCTCCAGCATTTCTTTTGCTGAAGTTACCCTGTGAAGATCAATATTTTTCCCTTTGGCTTTCTCAGAACTCGGTCCGGAAACCAAAATAACCTTAGCACCTCTTTTTGAAGCTTCCTCAGCTATGGAAAAGCCCATTTTCCCGGAAGAATGGTTCCCGATGAAACGCACGGGATCAATAGCCTCATAGGTGGGTCCGGCTGTAATTAAAACGGTTTTGCCTTCTAGTGATTTTACTGTATCTGAATTGAAAAAATCTTCAACAGCCTTTGCAATGGTTCCGGGTTCAGCCATTCTCCCCTGCCCGACCAGTCCGCTCGCCAGCTCGCCATGTTCAGCGGGAATAATATGATGGCCGTAACTTTCTGCCAGCTCTAAATTTTTCTTTGTGGAAGGGTGCACATACATGTCCAGATCCATTGCAGGAGCAATAAAAACGGGGCATTTTGCAGACATATAGGTCGCAATAAGCAGGCTGTCACACATCCCATGGACCATTTTAGACAGGGTATTTGCCGTACACGGTGCCATCAGCATTACATCTGCCCACAAAGCCATTTCCACATGGCTGTTCCAGGTTCCGTTGTCGCTGTAAAAGTCTGTATACACCGGTTTTTTAGATAATGTGGACAGGCTGAGCTTGGTTACAAAATGTTCTGCATCAGCCGTCATGATTACCTGAACCTCAGCTCCTTTTCTGATAAAATCCCTGATCAGAAAGTGAATTTTGTAAGCGGCAATTCCTCCAGAAACTGCGATGAGAATTTTTTTCCCGGAAAGACTCATTAGGATTAATTTTAAGAATACTAAATTACTTAATTTTTATGATAAACCTTTGAAACAGCAAAGGTCATAAAGAAAAGATTTCCTTTATGACCTTTATTTATAAAAACATACTGATTTCTATTTTCTTTCTTCAGTTTTTCTGAAGTAGATGTCTTCATTCAGCCATTCTTCGATAGCGATAGAAGTCGGTTTCGGAAGTTTTTCGTAATGTTTTGAAATTTCGATCTGCTCTCTGTTTTCGAACACTTCTTCCAATGTAGAATTGTGAACGGCGAACTCATCAAGCTTGTTATGCAATTCCGTACGAATTTCAGCATTGATCTGCTCTGCTCTTTTTCCCATGATAACAATCGCTTCATAGATTGAGCCTAACTTGTCTTCAATCTTATCTTTATCGTAAGTAATGGTATTTACTTCTGCTTTTGTATCTTTTACACTCATTTTGAGAATATTAATTTTATATTAAGTCCGCAAATTTACGAATTATCTTTGAATCTTGAAAGTGGCAGCCGGCGGAGGGGTATTAATCGCTGCACTGTCCCTCTGGATCTGCATTGCTTTCTTCTCTGCATCCATCTGATCTTTCATCTGCTGCTCGGTTTTAGACTTTTCAGCGTTCTGTGCTTCCAGCTTTTTCTGTCTTTCCGTTAAAACAGCAATTCTTGCTTCAGTCTGTTTTTTTACAACAACAAAATCCTTTTTCTCCTTTTCAAGCTTCTGTCTGATATCCACCGCTATTTTAGCAACTTCAGTACCCGGCATTTCTTTTTCAATCTGTCTTGTAAATGCCAGAGCACTTTCAATACGCTCGTCTTTCAGGTCATAAACGGATTTGGTCGCCAGCTCGTAACGTGACCTTACGATAAAATCATAGATCTGAGGACGGAGCTTTGTACTCGGAAAGTCTTCCAGTACGTTTTCCAATGCTACGTTTGCCGCCTTGTACTCGCCCATTTTGAAGTACTGCTTTGCATTTTCATACGCCTTAAGCTCCAGCTTATAAGAAAGTTCGTCAATAAGGGTATTGATATTTTTAGACCTTTCGGAATTAGGATAGTTATTCAGGAAATCCTGAAGCTCATTAATAGCCGACTGGGTCGTAGACTGATCCAGGTTATAATCCATAGACCCTTCATAGTAGCATAGGGCAGACATATAAGCCGCTTCTTCCGCTCTCGGGTCTTTCGGGAAACTTACCGCGAAGTTTTTAAACTGATGCCCTGCCAGTTTATAGTTTTTATCATAGTAGTTGGCATACGCCGTGTTAAAGCCTACATTAGGGAAATCATCTGTACCGGCTACAAGGTTGGCCAATCTGTCATAAAGCGCTAATGCATTTTTCCATTTCTTTTTGGTAAAATTATCATTGGCTGCCTTCAGAATAAAGTCTTTATCAGCACTTTTCATTGCTTTTTCCTGCCGGCTCACACAAGATGACAATACCGCTACAGCAAAAACACCTAAAATATATTTTTTCATATAAAAAATTCAACAGTTTTCGGATGATACAGCCGATTTACTAATTTGCAAAAATATAACTTTTTTGTCAATAGATTTTTTTTTATGATTATTTAACGTAATTTTAGTCTGCTGCATAGCCCAGAATGGCAAAAACACTCATTAAAAGATTCATTTTCACTTTCTTCTCCGCTTCTTTGGCATAGGTTTCTTCGCTTTTATTGGGAACATAAAGCTCGTAGAAATTTCTGTTCCGGATAACGAACAAGGTAGACCCGATAATGGTCGTCAGGATATCTTCAGGTTTGGGAGTAAACGTAAAAACCCCGGAAGACACTCCTTTTTTAATCACTTCATCCAGCTTTTTTACGAAGATCTGATAGAAATCCAGCAGCTCGCCTTTCACGGTATCGGTATGGCGGAGCTCCTGGGTAACAAACCCATGGAAATAATTGTATTTGAATAACTGTGAAACAATATATTTAATGATCTCCTTCATCTGCATTTCCGGCTTTCCATCTTTGATCGTGTCTGCAAATTCAGAAAAATTCTCCCTGGTTTTCAATACCCTGTACTGATAGAGATAGGACATCATTTTTTCTTTAGAGCCAAAGTAATAGGAGATCATCGCCACGTTAATATTGGCTTTTGAGCAGATATCCCTCACTGATGTTCCTTCATAGCCTTTTTTGGCAATCAGCTCTTCTGCAATATCTAATATATGAATTTGTTTTTCGGTAAATTTTTTCTTCATACAGTGCACTTTTAGTAAAGTTAAGATTTTTTTAACAAACTTATAAACGTTCGTTTAAGAAATAGGATTTGGTTATAATTAATATTATTTTTGAAAATGGAGTTTTTTGATTTTCATCATCATAAAAAAATAATGCCAAACGGCATCTATAATCTGGGTTTAGGTGCAGATCCGGTGAATTTTCCGTATTCTGTTGGAATTCATCCTAAAGATATTGATCCATCGGCTATTGAAGACCAGTTCAGATGGCTGGAATCTAATATTACGGCAGACTGTTTTGCTGTAGGCGAATGCGGGCTGGATTCTTTTGCAGAAACCGACCTGAAAATCCAGGAGGATGTTTTTTTACGGCAGATCAGATTTGCCAACGAAATAAAAAAACCCGTTATTATACATTGTGTAAGAAAGTTCTATGAAGTAATTTCCTTTAAAAAACAGGCTGAACAGCCTATGATTATTCATGGTTTTAATAAAAAACAGAGTATTGCGGATGATCTGCTTCGCCATAATTTTTACCTGAGTTTTGGAAAAGCGCTTCTGTATAATTTATCTTTGCAGAATACTTTTAAAACGACCCCGGCAGACAGAATCTTTCTGGAAACTGACAATGAAGATTTCAACATCGGGGAACTTTACGGGAAAGCCTCGGAACTCAGAGGGATTTCCACGGAAAAAATGAATGAACAGATTTTAGAAAATTTAGAGACGATAAAAAATGGATAAGAAATGGCTGGAGAGAACGGAGCTTCTTATTAAGGAAGACGGTTTAAAAAAGTTGAATCAGGCAACGGTACTGGTTGTCGGCTTAGGTGGTGTCGGTTCCTTTGCGGCCGAATTCCTGGCAAGAGCCGGAGTAGGAAACATGACTATTGTAGACGGCGATACGGTAGACATCACGAATATCAACAGGCAGCTGCCCGCTTTGCATTCAACGGTAGGAAAATATAAAGTGGAGGTAGTTGCTGAAAGGCTTATGGATATTAACCCCGGCCTTCATTTAACCAAAATCAACGAATTCCTGAACCCTGAGAGAATGGATGAAGTCCTGGATTCTGACAAGTTCGATTATGTACTGGACTGTATCGACAGTGTTACGCCTAAACTCTGCCTGATTATCGCCGCCAAAAGAAGAAGAATAAAGATCGTAAGCTCAATGGGTGCAGGCGGAAAAACAGACCCCAGTAAAGTAATGGTAAGGGACATCAGCAAAACGGAACACTGCCATCTGGCCAGACAGGTGAGAAAAAGGCTTAAAAAAGAGAAAATTGACAAAGGCGTACGTTGTGTTTTCGCCAATGACATCCAGGATGAAGAGAGCCTTAAAATGACTGACGGAAGCAACTACAAGCGTTCTTTTTATGGGACGATAAGTTATATGCCTGCGATTTTCGGCCTGTATACGGCTTCGGAAGTAATTAATTACCTGCTGAACAAAGAGTAGGTTAATCAAATCGGATCACATTAATGCAAGCCTGAAAATGAGTAAGCAAAATAAAAAACTTATATTTACGGCCCGTAAATGACAGACTTCAAATATCCCAGAGCCGAAAAACTCAAGAAAAACACTGAGATTACTTTACTTTTTGAAAAAGGTAAATGGAAAACGCATGGGAACCTCAGAATTATTGTTCTGAAGAACAAACCTGCAACACCTGTTGATGATCCAAAATTTGCAGTATCGGTTTCCAAGAGATATTTTAAAAAAGCAGTGCACAGAAACCGGATCAAAAGGCTTCTGCGCGAATGCTACCGCCTGAACAAGGAACTGTTTAAAGAGGCTTTCGGAGATAAGTCCATCGCGATGCTTTTCTGGGTATCCCAGGAAATCCCGCAGAAATTTCAGGATATCGAAGATCAGTTTATTAAACTCTGCCAGGCCCAGAAAAAAGCTTAGGATGTATTAATCTGCTGCTAATCAATACGTGCTCTTGAACACATAATCGAATATCATACATTTTCATTTTCGGATGAAGAGGTTTTCTTTCGCAGATAAAGGATAACCGTTCATGTTAAAACCGGAAAATTGTCAACTGAAAGATTACATTTTTGTATCTTTAAGCAAAACAATTAATCTGAAAATTAACATGTTAGACAATGTTCCTTTTTTACCGTATTTACTGAGCGCATTTATCGGGATCGGCCTGGCTGCAGCTTCAGGATTCCGAGTGTTCCTTCCGATGTTTGCCGTAAGCCTTTCATCCTATCTTCAGTGGATTCCCATGAATGAACATTTTGAATGGCTTGCAGGGCTTCCCACATTAATTATTACCGGAATTGCCACGGTGGTGGAAATTTTAGCTTATTATATTCCTTTTGTCGATCATTTGCTGGATACCATTTCGGTTCCTATGGCTACGGTTGCAGGCTCCATCTTATTTGCCAGCCAGTTCGCAGACCTCGGAACATTTCCGCAATGGGCTTTGGGCCTGATTGCCGGTGGCGGGACGGCAGCAACCATCAGCTCAGGATTTGCGGGCCTCAGGGCTGCATCTACCGCAACAACGGGCGGACTGGGAAATTCCGTCGTCGGAACTACGGAAACGGCAGGCGCAGGAATTATGGCTTTCCTCGCTATCGCTGCCCCGGTTATCGCCGCTGTTTTTGCGATTGCGATCATTATCGCAGTTATTTTTTTCGGCCGGAAAGCATGGCGGAAGTTCAGGAAACGTAAGAATGTTATAGTTAAATAAATTGGTAATTATATTTTGTTAAAATTGAGAAAACATTAGTGCGCTTACTTCCATTATAAATCTATGTTTCAGTATCACTAGCATTATACTGAAACAAATAATTATTTCTACTCTGAAAAAGGATTTTCGGGCTTCTCCTATTTTGTAATATCCCATCTTAATAGGTTATTTCTTTTCTTTAAAGCGTTTTTTATTATTTTGTTCAGTAATTCTATAAAATTCAGCACTTGACACCTCTTTTCCATTACCATCATAAAAAACTTGTTTAACATCTCCATATTCATTATTAAGTTTTGGAGAGGGCTTATCCAAATAATTTCTTAGAAGTTTTTTTAAATCGTTTTCAGTTATTTTAACGGTATCAAGCTTGAAGTAATATGGAGTTTCACTGATATCAAAATGATTAAATGATTTTATTCCTACTAAATTGAATGAAATACTATTATTCTGATCTTCTGCTTTTATTATTAAGCCCGGTAAACCATGAAAAAAGTAAGGCCCGTCTTGAATTGGAATATCAGGAGTAAACCATACTGTCCATTTTCTTTTATATAATATTGTTGTTGCTTTCTGAACAGAATATCCCAAAATTGTATCTTTTTCAGGCAAAATTTTCCAATCTAGTTTCTTTATTATATTAACATTATAATAAATACCACTAGCTGTGTAAAAATTTATATCAAAACTTGGATAATTTTTTATAATAACATCTAAATATTTTATTCCTTGATAAGGATATTTTCCAATTGGTCTTTCTTTAATTTTCACTAAAGAATCTTGTTCTATAATATCAGAGGAGTAGAATTGAGAGCCTTGTTTTCCAATATCTAAATTCAAAAATTCTTTTGCTTGAATTTCAATGTGAGTAGAATCTTCTGCAAAGCTATACTCATATACAAAACGTTTATTTTGTGCATTTGATAATAATGAAATAAACAAACAATAGAAGAATATTCTGTACATTTTAATGAATTGATAAGATTTTATAATCAGGTTCAAATTTAATATTTTATTTGATACCACAAAAATAAAATCAAAATTAAGTGATTTTATTTTATTTGTAACATGCATATTATCAGAGTTTAACGATATTAATTTTTAAATAAATACTCATTAATATGTGAAAAAAAATCTATT
>NZ_LMKA01000076.1 GCF_001421435.1 Chryseobacterium sp. Leaf201 | reverse complement strand
AAATAAATATCTGATTTTCAATTATTTATTAAAATTTATTTCTTGTGGTATGTGTACCACAACATGATCCGTGGCATAAACTTTGCGAATTGAAGAGTATATGACACCAATCACAATAACACAGAATTCAGATCAGGCAATGATTGCGGAGGATGCTTTTAAAGCATTTGTTGATGACGCATCATTTCCCTGTGTAGCCGCCAAAGCTGCACTCAGCAAAGACCAGATGAAACTGTTTGTAGCAGGTCATATTGCCTGCCCGAAAGACGACCGGCAGATTCTGGATTTCATTTACGAATTTGTAGACGGATACCGCAGCGCAGACAATCATTTCCATACCGTATGTATTATTTTCCCGGAAGCAGAAGGCCTTAATGAAGCTTTATTTGAGCAGTTCATGTGGATGCGCCTTCAGGCATTATCTGACCTGGATGCTAAAGATTACCCTTATGACCGCAGGGTAAGTGCAGATCCCCAATCTGATCTTTTCAGTTTCAGCTTAAAGGAAGAGGCTTTTTTTATCATCGGCCTTAACCCGAACAGCAGCCGGCCGGCACGCCGTTTTAAATATCCTGCCATCGTATTCAATCCCCATGCCCAGTTTGAGGAACTGAGGGAGCTGAAACGTTACGATAAAATGAAAAATATAGTCCGTAAAAAAGATGTTGCCTTAAGTGGCTCCATTAACCCGATGCTTCAGGATTTCGGTGCTGCCTCGGAAGTATACCAGTACAGCGGCATGCAGTATGACAACAGCTGGAAGTGCCCTTTTATACCTAAAAATATATGAATACCATACCACCACGCAGCGGGGCTGCGTTTACCCTGAAGAAAGGGGAGCGACTGATGATTACCGATATCCAGGGAGAGCAGGTCTCCGATTTTATCTGTTTTAATCTTCATGATACCAAAGAATATTTATCCTCAGGCAGAACCATAGATTATGCGGAAACCATTTTCCTTACCAAAGGAAACCCGTTTTACTCCAACCGCAGCAATATTATGTTTGATATTGTAGAAGATACCGTAGGCCGTCATGATTTTTTGCTGACACCCTGCAGTGCCGATACCTTCAGGATCATTTATGGCGATACCAACCCGCACCGCGGATGTTTCGGAAACCTCTGTGAAGCACTGGAGCCGTACGGAATTACACCGGATGAAATACCCATCTGCTTTAATGTATTTATGCATGTAGCGGTAGACGGTGAAACCGGGAAAATCAGTGTACTGCCGCCAAAAAGCAGGGCCGGCGACCACATTATCATTGAGGCTAAAATGGACCTGATTGTAGGCATGACCGCATGTTCCGCGGAGATGTCCAATAACTATTCTTTCAAGCCTATCGGTTACACGGTGGAATCTGATGTTTAAATAACAGTATACTAAGCTGATTAATATAAAATAAGGTGCTGCAGATGCAGCACCTTATTTTTTTATCTGAAGATCTGGTTATCCCCGAAATCTTCTTTTATGGACATGCTGGTGTAGTTTAAAAACAATCAGGAAATCCAGATCATTATATATTCCTATTGCAGGAAAGTCTTTAAATAATCTGTACATGAAGTCCATGAAATACCTTCATAACGGCCATTGGCCAATTCATGATGCTGTGCCGTGAACATTGAATACATATATTGTCCCTGCTGGAATTTAGCATACAGCTCGTTTTCACCGGCCGGATCTTCGGCTCTCTGCTTTTTTATAGCTTCGGCAAAATGTTCCAGGCTTGATAGCTGATGGATTTTAAATTCCTGTCCGCTTACTTCCTTTACCTCTTCCGACAGCATATTCGGGCTCACCTGAAAACTGGCAATCTGAAGATTTCTCGGTGCCTGATCATCCAGTGCTGCTTCCGCTGTGAAAGATGCCGTATTATCCATGGTTGTAAAATCCAGTTTCCAATCGGCTCTCTCTCCCCAGTAACCGATGCTTTTATCCTTTAAATTAAGGATTGGGGTATTGTATTTTAAAATATCTGCAAAGCAGCCATTGAAAACGGAAGAAACCTGTATCGGCAGACTGTCAATGTACGTTCTGAAGACTCTTCTCAGATCAAAATTCCTGTTTTCGCCTTCTTTAAGAAGTGTATAGTCTGTACAGAAATCGGAAGGGATAAATCTGGGTACGCCTGCTGCTATTGCGGCATCTGCAATTCTTTTCTGAAGATCGATAATAACATCCCCTAAGCCTGCCAGTACGGATACTACGCAACTGACCTCTCTGCAAGCTTCTGCAATGGCTTCCGGATTGTTAAAATCAATGCATTTAATCTCAACTCCCATTTTTTCAAGGGCTTCTGTTTTATCTGGGTCAGAGGAAGTGCGCACAATGGCCCGCACTTCGGCACCGCGTTGTATTAACTCCCTGCAGATCCTGTATCCCAGGTTTCCGGTTGCACCGGCAACTAAAATTGTTTTTTTCATTCTGATTTTTTTAAGAGGCTAAAAAGGGCAATATGATATCCAGTACCTGTTGCGGCTGTTCTTCAAACAGATAATGTCCGCTGTCTGTAATCCCGACCACCTGAACATCGGAAGCAACATACGGAAGCCCCATATTCATGTAATGGTAACTGATGTAACTGCCGATTCCCAGCATCGGCATTGTCAATTTCGGATAATGTTTTGCATCTTCAATATCCTGATTGAAAGCCTGATACCATGCATTTGATGCCCTGATGCTTTCCCTGTCGTTATAAGCGGCTGCATATACACCTCTTTCGAGGCCGGTCATTTTGCTTTCGTCAATCATCACATATTTAAAAAGCCATTCCTGCAACAGGTGGAAACGCCCTTCCAATAGCTGTTCGGGCAGTCCTTTTACCTGATTGAAGCCCATCCACCACGCATAAGGCATTTCAGCATCCATCTTCTCGTTAAAAGTTCCGGGTGCGGGAATCAACGGCATCTGGAGCATCTCTGCACCCGGATGTGAACCGTCCAGGACAATAAGTTTTCCGGTCATTTCAGGATAGTTGAAAGCGAAGCTCATCGCCACCATGCCACCGATATCATGACCCATAATATTAATTTTTTCCAGTCCGAGCTGAATGGCAAGCTCATAAATATCAGCAGCCATTGTTTTTTTATCATATCCCGATTCCGGCTTTTCGGAAGTCCCCATTCCCCTGAGGTCTGCTATAATTACCCGGTATTTTTCGGCTAGCTGCATGGCGACAGGCCGTAAAGAATACCAGGTCTGGGGCCAGCCGGGCAGGCATATCAGCGGTTCGCCGCTGCCGCCTTCAACATAGTGGATCCCTACACCGTTTACACGGATGTATTTATTTTCAAATCCCGGAAATTTTTTGATCAGTTCCTCATCGGAGTAATCATGTAATGTAACGTCTGTATTTTCGTTCATGCCGTTTTATTTTTATACTGCAAAGTTAAATGGTCTTTAAGGCAGCAAAACTACCATCTGGTAGAAAATACATTTTACCGGATATTTTTTCTGATCCTGCTCAGTGCATTGGGGGTAATGCCCAGCACGCTTGCCAGCTGCTTTACCGGAATTTTCTGAAGGATCTCAGGCGTGCTGACAAATTCCAGATATCTTTCTTCAGCTGTGAGGGTCTGAAACTTTAAGATCTGATCAATCATCCTCACACACGTTTCTTCCCAGATTTTCCGTCCGAATTCCTGCCATACCGGGATATAGCCATACAGGAAATCCATGTCTTTCTTATCAATGACGATAAGTTCCGTATCTTCTATGGCAATGATATTGAAGCGCGTGGGTTTCTGTGGGTTCAGGCTGGATATTTCCGTGAAGAATTCATTCTCAAAAACCACCCAGGTTGTATTTTCCGCGGTCTGTCCTTCATAAAAAAACCGTAGGCCTCCCGAGAGAATAAAAAAATACTGACCGGCAATCTGGCCTTTTTTCAGGACCAGTTTTCCTTTCGGTACCGTTTTTTTTCTGCATTTTGAAAGCACCATATTCAGCTCGGTTTCATCGATGCCGATCATTTTTTTAATAAATGTTACAAATTTCTCCACGGATGATTTCAGGATATTTTTAAAGTATGTTTTAAGTAATTTTTATTTAACTGCAATTGAAGATCCAACTGAATCAAAAGTAAATATATTACTTAAATTAATACGGTAACTCTTGATATTTCATATAAGTTGACTTGAGAAATAACTTAAGTGTTTTAAATAAGCCCGAAGCAGATTCTCAACGTTTAATAATAACGCTAAAGGTAAAGGTTTCCTTTTATTTACAGAAACGGTGTTTTTATTTACGGTCATCGTCAGAATAATTACATTCAAATTTAACCCCGGAGGCATTCAGGTTACAAACTCCCGCGATTCCGTTATTTTATTCCTTACGTTCTTTCACACCTTTGTACTATAAAATATACAGACATATGAATATTGTACTTACAGGATCATTAGGCAACATCGGAAAGCCGTTAGCCGCAGAGCTATTACAGAAAGGACATCATGTAAAAGTCATAAGCAGTACACCGGAAAGGAGGGCAGACATTGAAGCAATGGGTGCTGAAGCAGCCATCGGGACGATGCAGGATCCGGACTTTTTAACCGAGACTTTCAAAGGAGCGGATATCGTATACCTGATGGAAGCATGGGAAGGCATAGGCAGCATCTTCGATAACAGTGTTGATTTTGTGGCAGGGTTTGAAGATATCGGTCATAACTACAAACTGGCCATAGAAGGGTCAGGCGTTAAAAAAATTGTTCACCTCAGCAGCATCGGGGCACATACGGATCAAGGAACCGGCAGCCTCTACCTTCACCACAAGGTGGAGAACATCCTGGGGCAGCTTTCGGATAACGTATCGATTAAATTTATGCGGCCTGTCGGGTTCTATACCAATATCTTCAGATATGTACAGATGATCAGGACACAGGGAGCGATTATCCAGGGTTATGGAGGCGATCAGAAAGAACCCTGGGTTTCACCGGTTGACATTGCAGCGGCAATCGCCGGAGAAATGGAGAAACCGTTTGAAGGCAGAACGGTGCGTTATCTTGCCAGTGATGAGGTTTCACCCAACGAAATTGCTGCCATTATCGGTGAAGCCATAGGCAGACCGGATTTAAAATGGAAGATAGTCCCGGATGAAGAAATGTTCAGCGAAATGCTTGCCGCGGGAATGAACGCATGGATTGCCAAAGGCTTTGTGGAAATGCAGGCTGCCCAGCGAAGCGGAAGTTTATATGAAGATTACTACCGCAACCGTCCGGTTTTAGGAAAAACCAAACTGACGGATTTCGCCAAAGAATTTGCACTCATTTATCAATCATTAAATTAATAAGATATGAAAAAAGTATTGATTACCGGAGCGAATAAAGGCATCGGTTTAGAAACAGCCCGTCAGATGCTCCGTCACGGATATTATGTTTTTATCGGATCCCGTACGATAGAAAACGGGAATGCAGCTGTGGAACAGCTTAAGAGAGAAGGTTTTGAAAATGCCGAAGCCGTTCAGCTGGATGTTACGGATACCGAGTCTGTACAATCAGCCCGTGAAGCCATAGGGAAAAAGACCGGGGTGCTTGATGCCCTGATCAACAATGCGGGGATCAACGGCGGATGGCCGCAGTCTCCGTTTGATGCCTCCATTGATCAGTTTAAATCGGTCTTTGATACCAATGTGTACGGTGTGGTACGGGTAACCCAGGCCTTTATCGACCTGCTGAGAAATGCTGGACAGCCGAGGATTGTCAATGTATCGTCCAGCGGATGCTCATTAACGTTAAACAGCGACCCCAACTGGAAATATTATACCCACAAGGCTGCGGTTTATCCTGCATCCAAAGCTGCCATGAATATGTATACGATAGATCTGGCATACGAATTACGGGATACGCCGTTTAAAGTAAATGCAGTCTGTCCCGGCTTCGTTGCTACTGATTTCAATAATTATGGCGGTACCGGAACTGCTGAGCAAGGTGGGGAACGTATTGCCAGATATGCTATGATAGGCAATGACGGGCCTACAGGAAAATTCATCAGTGAAGAACATAATCCGGAAACAGGAGATTGTCCGTGGTAGAAACTTAAGCTGAATTATATGGAAGCTTCTCTTTCTGAGAAGCTTCCCATTTATCTCTGAATTGTTTACATTTACTTTATGAAAAAGGAAGAAACTGCATTCTATAAATTTGAGTCCTTAACTGATTTTCACCGTGTTTTCGGCCTACCCAAGCCACTGCACCCGCTGGTCAGTTATATCGATATCAAAGACATGACGGTAGAAGAAGGGAAGCTGCCGCCATCCATTGTCCTGCCTTTTTATAAGATCGCGTACAAGCCACTTCTTTGCGGAAAAGCAAAGTACGGACAGAACCATTATGATTTCGGTGAAGGCGGACTGGTGTTTACAGCGCCCAACCAACTGTTTGAATCGCCTTCAGGTCAGGCGGGTTCCGGCCATCTGCTGCTGATCCATCCGGATTTTCTGCTCTCTTATCCGCTGGCAAAGAAGATCCGGGAATTCGGGTTCTTTTCATATACTGCCAATGAAGCCCTGCACCTGTCCGAAAAGGAAAAATCGACTGTTTTTTCAATTTTCGGGATTATCGATGACGAATTAAACGGCCGGATTGACGATTTCAGTCAGGACGTCATCGTTTCCCAGGTCGAGCTGCTGCTGAATTACAGCAACCGTTTCTACAAGCGCCAGTTTATCACAAGAAAAGCGGCCAACAGCGATCTGCTGCAGAAACTGGAGGATATTATTGATGGGTATTTCAGTGCCGGAACCCCGATGGCGGAAGGTACGCTGAGTGTTCAGAACCTTTCTGAGCAGCTGAATGTTTCGCCGGGTTACCTGAGTGACATGCTGCGTTCTTATACCGGGCAAAATGCCCAGCAGCTGATTCACGGTAAGATGATTGAAAAAGCAAAGGAAATACTGTCAACGTCCAATTCTTCCGTTGCCGAAATTGCCTATCAGCTTGGATTTGAGCATCCGCAGTCGTTCAGCCGCCTTTTCAAAACAAAAACCAACCTTTCCCCGTTGGAATTCAGGAAATCGTTTAATTAATTGGGTTTTACTATTGCGTTGGCTGAACTTTATTAATTTTAAAATTATCTCCTGTTTTTTAATAAATTCTGATGTATCCTTACGTGAAAGGACCATATTCTCCTGCCTGCCCCATAAGTTTTCAATCACATCTTGTCATTAAAAATTTTTTCCGGGAATTCCGGCATCCCGATTGATCATCAAGAAGGTATGGCAACAAATTATACAATAGAAAACCTGGATACGTATGATACCCCGTTCCTGGCAGTGTATCCGGATAAAATCAGAAGAAATATTGATTTGTTAATCAGTATGTTCGGAAGTAAAAACCAGGTCCGGCCGCACGTAAAGACACACAAATGTCCTGAAGTGGTCAGGCTTTTCATAGTGGCAGGGATTACCAAATTTAAATGTGCTACTGTTGCAGAAGCAGAAATGCTTGCTATAAACGGTGCTGAGGATATTTTAATAGCCTATCAGCCCGTCGGGCCTAAAATAGACCGCTTTATTAATTTAATGCTTCAATATCCGGCCAGCCGGTTTTCCTGTCTGGTTGATCATATAACCTCTGCTACCCAAATTTCAGATGCTGCTTCTGATTCCGGTGTGATGGCAGAAGTATGGATCGATCTGAATGTAGGAATGGACCGGACCGGTATTGTTCCGGGAGATGAGGTGATAAAGCTGTTTCATAGGTGCAGCAGTTTAAATAATATTAAGATCTTGGGCTTGCATGCCTATGACGGTCATTTGACGGAACCCAATGAAAAGGTACGACTGGCAAGAGCAGAAGCAGGTTTCAATACAGTCAGGAATTTGGTATCCGAACTTGAATATTCAGGATTTGATACCCCGCGCATTGTGGCAGGAAGTACGCCTACCATCCGGTTTTATGCAAAGCATCCTGACGTAGAATGCAGTCCGGGAACATGTGTTTATTGGGACCGTCATTATCAGGATTCTTTTCCTGAGCTCGGTTTTGAAGCTGCCGCCGCTGTTGTCACCCGGGTCATTTCAAAACCCCATACAGAAACTGCCTGCCTGGATTTAGGTTACAAATCAGTTTCCTCAGAAGGAAAACCGGATGAACGGATATGGATGCCTGAGCTTCCAGAGGCCATGGTCATTTCACAAAGTGAAGAACATCTTTTAGTTTCCGGTACGCCAAAGCTTCAGGTAGGCGATGCAGTGTACGGACTTCCTTATCATATAGGACGTACCTGCAATTTGTACGAAGGCTGCGCGGTTGTTGAACAGAGACAGATTGTTTCCCGCTGGAACCATACCGCGCGTTCCCGTCACATCAATATTTAATCGCCATCCTGTAAAAACATAAATACTGGTGCTTTAAAAATCCGTAAATTAAAATTAGGTAATGAATGCAATATTCAGCTTTAGTAAATAGCATCAATAAATAATCCCGGCCAAAACCAAAAGGCCGGCCGGGATCATAAAAGAGCTGCTGGAGGTATCCTTATTTAAGATGGGTCCTGAAAAAGCTTTCCAGCCGGTCAAACGGAATCACATCCGTTCTGTCATACAGGTCTACATGAACGGCATCAGGGATAATCATTAATTCTTTCGGTTCTGATGCATTTTTATAAATATCTTCACTGAAATAACGCGAGTGCGCGCGTTCACCGGCAATCAGAAGCATCGGCCTTGGTGAAATTTCTTTTACATAAGTAAGGATGGGCATGTTCATAAAGGATAGTGGATTGGTGATCAGCCAGGCTCCGTTTGAGTTTACCGAGTTCGGGTGAAAACCGCGGGGTGTCCGGTAATAATCAAAATATTCTTTAACAAACTGAGGCTCGTCACCGTTCAGTTTTTCAGGCAAATTACGGGGACCGCCGGCAGGTTCTCCGTTTTCGGCATCTTTCCAACGCTGCAGGCTGAGGTCTTTCAGTGTTTTTGTACGCTGTTCCGGAGTAACCGCATCATGGTATCCTTTAGACATAAGCCTGGTCATATCATACAGGCTGGTTGTGGCAACAGCTTTTACACGTTTATCAGCAGCCGTGGCATTTAAGGCAAAACCTCCGAAGCCGCAGATCCCGATAATCCCGATTTTGTTGCGGTCTATATTTTTCTGAAGCCCTAAAAAGTCAACGGCCGCACTGAAATCTTCGGTATTGATTTCCGGTGAAGAAACATTTCTCGGGTTGCCGCTGCTTTCACCGGTATAAGAAGGATCAAATGCAATGGCTGCAAAGCCGCGTTCTGCCATCTGGCTGGCATATAATCCTGAAGACTGTTCTTTCACAGCTCCGAAGGGCCCGCTGATGGCCAATGCCGGTAATGCTTCGGTTTTAGCATTTTTGGGAAGATATAAATCTCCCGATAATGTAATTCCGTAGCGGTTTTTAAAGCTTACTTTCCGGCGGCTTACCTGATCACTGAGTTTGAATGTATAATGTTCTGTCTGTTCTGTTGAATTCATTTTCTTTGAATTTTTTAATGGTTTACGTCCGGTCTGTGCCGATAGCTGTCCTGAAAATAATAAAGCGGCAGCCATGATCAGTGTGAGTCTTTTCTTCATTTACTTTGATTATTGGCATCGTGAAATTCTACGTCTGTTACCGGTTTCAGCCATGTTACCTGTACCTCATCTTTAAAATTGGTAATCGCAATATGGGTCATCGGGGTATCTGCCGTGGCGCCGTGCCAGTGTTCCGTATTTTCCGGAATATTGACCACATCGCCTCTCCTGATTGCCTGCGCAGGTTTTCCTTTTTCCTGATAAAGTCCTGATCCCTCTGTTACCACCAGAACCTGGCCTTTCGGATGTGTATGCCAGTGGGTTCTTGCCCCTTTTTCAAAGGTGACGGCTCCGGCAGAGAATCCGTTATTTTTATCTTGCGCTACCAAAGGCGATAAAAAAGCATTGCCGGTAAACCAGTCATTCGATAATTTTTCTCCTTTCGGAAAAAGAGAAGTTGTATGTTCTTTGTCCATTATTTCTGAATTTTTATTGTTACACGATAGAAGGGCTACTGATAAAACGGAGGCTGAGAAAATGCCTTTCAGTGTTAGCTTAAATGGTTTCATGATTGATCTTTCTGATGGTTTTTGCAGGGATTCCGCCCACCACGGTATCAGCGGGGACATCTTTTGAAACCACGGCACCGGCAGCTACAATTGCATTTTCACCAACGGTGACACCGGGAAGAACGGTTGCCCCGGCACCGATCCATGCTCCTTTCCTGATGGTAATGGGTTTTGTAACCAATGCCCGCCTCTCATCAGGATTCACCGGATGGTTTTCTGTAATGAGATTCACCTTCGGGCCGATCAGGACATTATCTTCAACGGTAATTCCGCCCATATCCAGAAATGAACAGGCATGGTTGATAAATACATTTTTCCCGATGGCGGTAAACTTTCCGAAATTGGTGTAAAACGGCGGGAAGACCGTCGTGCTGTCATCAATCGTATTTCCTGTTATTTCAGACAGATAATGCCTGACGTCCTTAACATTGTCAGAAGAATTTAACTGTTGCGAAAGCCGTAATGTCCTGGCAACGGTTTCATTGATTTTATCATAACCGGGGTCGGTAGTGTACACCGCCTCACCTGATTTCAGTCTTTCAAAAATGTCTTTTTCAGGTAAACTGGCAGCGGTATTATGTTGTGGATCCTTCATCTTAATTGGGTTTAATCATCTGGTACAAAGGTATAACCGCCTGAAGGGGAAGCGGTAATGATTATCAAACCAAAAATTAAGAAATTCAAACTTCGGCGGCCCGGAATGATTTAGGATTGGTTCCTGTTACTTTTTTAAAAAAGTTGTTGAAGTAGGTAGGATATTCATACCCCAGCGCATACGCGATTTCCGAAATACTCCAGTCCGTATGCTGAAGCAGTGCTTTGGCTTCCGTAATAATGCGCTCGGAAATATGGGCGGTGGTAGATTTCCCCGTTACTTCTTTCACGGCACGGTTCAGGTAATTGGTATGCACGTTTAGATGTTGCGCGTAATGCTGTGCTGTTTTTAAGGTAAGCGGGTTGCCGGAGGTTTCTATCGGGAACTGCCTTTCCAGCAATTCAAGGAAAACGGATGATAACCTGGAAGCTGCATTCCTGTTCTGGTCATACTGTTCAGAAGGTTCCATCTTTAGAGATTCATGAATGATAAGGCTGATGTAATTGCGGATCAGTTCATCCTTAAATACATAATCGCTTTCCTGCTCGGCAATCATTTTCTGAAAAATGGTATTGAGAAAAACCCGCTGTTCTTCCGTGATTTTTAAAACAGGCGTGCCTCCGATTTTAAAGAAAGAAGACTGCTGCAGGCTTTCGGAACGTTCAGAATTTTTGAAGAATTCTTCAGAAAAAAGAATGGTATATCCGGCATAGGCGGTAGAAATGGTTTCCCAGGAATAAGGTATATGCGGGTTACCAAAAAAAAGGATCGTGCCTTCCTGTTCAAAGGTTTTATCAGAATAATGGATTTTGCTTTTACCCGTGGTGAGGCATATTTTATAAAAATCTTTCCGGCTGTAGGTGCGGGTGTCATTGCTGTCATTTTCAATCTGAAATGCCTTGAATCCCTGAAGCTTCAGCTCACTGTTAAATTCCGAAATGACCCGTGTAACCTTTTCTTTCATGCGGTAAAGTTAAGAATTTCAAACTACTGGAATAATATTTTCTTAAAGGCGGTAAGAAGCCCCGATAAAGTAATGCTTTTCCGCCGTATGCTGTATCCCGTAATTTAGCCCCGCATCAAGTTTAAAGTCTTTTGCTACTTCCATCTGAACGGCCGCATTGATAAAATTTGAAAACTCATGCTCTTTAAAATCATACGTATAATAGGTTTCTGCAATTCCTTCAATCCCTTTCAGCAGCGGATGGCTGACGGTCAGCGATTGTAAAAATTCAGTATGCATGGCCTGCTGATCTTTGTCTTTGAGCCGGTCTGCCTCCACCTGGAATCCGAGTTTCCATTCCCCCGGCAGTTTGTACAGCATCGGGACAATAAGCCCGCCCTCAAGGCGGCTGTTTTCATCATATTTTGATGTGGGAAACTTTACATACGGTAAAATGGCCAGGACAAAGTTCCCGTGATCGTTCCCGAGCAGGTTCTGTTTGATTCTAAACGTCAGGTCACCATGGCCCTCATGGATTTCAGCAGCTTCCGAAGGCCCGTTTTTTTCTTTTTGCCTGCCATAGGTCTGGAACCCGATCTGTATCGCCGTAGAACCGGTAATCCCGATTTTAAGATTTGCCTGATTGATCAGCAAAGTATGGGTTTCCTTGGTGTCCGATTTTTCTCTGATCAGATTCACAAGGTCTGTTTCAATCTGAAAATGCCCTGCATCCACTGTAAAAGGAGATTCCGTTACATCAGGACGGTCCGTTTCCATTTCCCGCATCAGGCTTTTCGGAACAGGGTGGAATAAAGAATAGTTTTTCTGCGGTGCCTGCTGTGCTGTACATCTTAAAGAAAGAACTAATGCACAAAAAACGGATATGGAGAGATTAAAATTAATGTTCATAAACTTTGCTGTCTATCTGTAAAAGTAGTTAAAGATAACATAAAAATACCTGACTGAAATAAGGAATCTATTGATCTGAATGATAGCTTTTAAGGAACAGTATTTTTATTGTCTTTAATAAATAGAATTGCTGAGGCATTCGGTAGGAGCCATGCCGAATTTCTTTTTAAAGGAAGAGGAGAAATGCGACAGGCTCTGAAAGCCCAGATCCAGATATATTGCTGAAGGCTTCTGGTGCTTTGTTTCTATAAGGTATTTTGCTGTGCTCAGCCGCTTGTCCTGCAGCCAGTGGCGTGGCGGTGATGCGAATGTTTTTTGGAAATCCCGCTTGAAACCGGCCAGGCTGCGGCCGGTAAGCTGTGCAAATTTTTCTACGGGGATGTTGAAATGGAAATTATTCAGCATGAATTTTTCCAGGTCGATTTTATAAGGTTCCGAAAAGTCGAATAGAAAGTTCCTGAGCTCCGGCAGGGCCAGCAGCAAAAGTTTAACGCCTTCTTTTACCTTGAGGATGCCCATTTCATCCGTAACGGCCGTTCCCGAGCGGCGGGCATACGGAATTACAGACTGAAAATATCCCTGCAGGAATTCATTGGACGGGATCAGAATATTTGTAAGACCGGTATACTTTCCGTCTGCTTCCAGTTTTTCTTCTAATGCAATTTTACGGAGCAGGTCTTCCTGAAGCGAGATTACTATGGTTTCGTAATATCCACCTGACGCCGGGGTTTTGGTGAGCGTACCCAGCTGGTTTCTTCCGATGAGCAGCAGTTCCCCTCCGTCCATTGAAATGGTCTGCCTGGAGGTTTCCAGGACAAGCTGCCCTGAAACCTGTAATATCAGGGTATGATGGTTCCACAGACAGATTTTCTCTTTCTGCTCGGCAGAGAGGTAAGAATAAAAAATAACTCCCGGAAGGATTTCTGCTGGACTGGTAGTATTCATTTAACGCTCTAGGTAAGTGCTGCCATATATGGCACCTGTGGCAAAGGTAGTGTTTAACAGGCTCATTTCTTCCGGAGTAAATACAATTTCCATGGCCTCGATATTTTCCGGCAGGCGCGTCCTTCGGCTCATGCTTACCAGAGGCATGATATAATTGCCCTGTTCCTTCACCCAGGCAATCGCAAGCTGTGTCGGTGTGCAGGCTTTATGGCGGGCCATATTCTTTAACACTTCCACTTTTTCCAGGTTCTTGATCAGGTTTTCACCCTGGAAACGTGAAAAATGATTGCGGTAATCGTTTTCAGGAAGCGGTGCTTTCATTTCGCCGGTGAGTAAACCTTCTGCAGTATTGGCAAAAGCCACTACCGCAATGCCTAATTCCCTTGCCGCAGGCAGAAGTTCATTTTCTATCTGGCGGTCGGCCAGTGAATAGCCGATCTCAAGCGCACTAATCGGATGAATGCTGCCGGCTTCGCGGAGCTGTTCAGCTGAAATCTCAGAGACACCGATGTGGCGTACTTTGCCTTCTTTAACCAGATCGGCAACCGTTCCGATAATATCTTCCAGCGGTACGCTGCCATCCATACGGCTCGGCTGGTAGAGATCAATGGTTTCTATACCCAGACGTGTCAGAGAGTAATTGATGAAATTCTTGATTGATGAAGGGCGCAGGTCCATCCCCAGCCACTGGCCATTGTGAAAGACAGCCCCGAACTTTACACTGATAAAAGCATCATCACGCCTGCCTTTAATGGCTTTGCCGATAAGCATCTCATTATGGCCCGCACCGTAAAAGTCTCCGGTATTCAAAAAATTAATGCCCCGGTCCAGTGCCTCCCGGATGGTAGCGATGCTTTCTGTCTCGTCCGGAGTAGGGCCTCCCCAGATGGAAGACATGCGCATGCAGCCTAAACCAAGTCCGGACACCAACGGCCCGTTAACACCTAACTGAATTTTTGTACTGTTTTTCATATTACAAAAGTACAGGTTCAGAAAAGATACAGGTTTCTTCTACGGCTCAAAAATATGGTCTGTACGGCTCAAGGACCTGCAGGATAATACTGCTTTAATAATTTCGGATTATGATTACCTAACTTTTTTCTGTTACAATGAGCAATCCATACTGCATAAATCTTTCTAAATTTGTTATAAGAACATTAATTTTTTTTAATCAACCAATCAATAATTAAAATCAATATGAAAGCAATCGCATTAAAAACAGCAGGCAGTACGGAACAGCTGGAATACATTGAAACGGAGAAACCGGAGATTCAGAATGATGAAGTCTTAATAAAAGTCAGGGCCATAAGCATCAATCCGGTAGATGTTAAAAGCCGCAACGGAAAAGGGATGTACGGAAAGCTGAAAGAAGAAAATCCGCTGATTCTGGGCTGGGATGTTTCAGGGATTGTAGAAGAAAGTAAAAGTGAAGCCTTTACAACAGGCGATGAGGTGTTCGGGATGGTAAATTTCCCGGGCCATGGAAAGGCATATGCAGAATATGTTGCCGCTCCGGCAGGCCAGCTGGCGTTAAAACCTGAAAATATATCTTTTGAAAAGGCAGCTGCAAGCACTTTGGCAGCATTAACGGCATGGCAGGCGCTGGTTAAAAATGCAGACATTCAGAAAGGCCAGCATGTCCTGATTCATGCAGCGGCTGGCGGTGTAGGGCATATGGCTGTTCAGATAGCAAAACATTCAGGGGCAACGGTAACCGGGACTTCATCCCTGAAAAATAAAGATTTTGTGCTGGGCCTTGGTGCAGATAAGCATATTGATTACCAAAGTTTTGACTGGGAATCGGCTCCGAAGGAATTTGATTTTGTACTGGATACCATCGGCGGCGGTACCATTGATGATTCCCTGGAAGTAACCAAAGCCGGCGGAACAATCATCAGTCTTCCCACAGGCCTGAATGAAGAGGTAACAGCAAAAGCAGCAGCAAAAGGGGTGAAAGGATATCCCATTATGGTACAGTCGGACGGCAATGATATGAAACAGATTGCACGTCTTCTGGAAACCGGAGCACTGAAACCGCATATTTCAAAAATATTTCCCTTTGAACAGATTCGGGAAGCACATCTGCAGCAGGAAACCGGAAGGACCGTCGGGAAAATAGTGGTCACACTGTAATGTAGCATATTATGGCGGGCGGCCTTATCATCTATGAGAAAAAAGTTGTTCATCATCAACCGTTCAGCATGTCTTCCTCAGTAAAAAGAGAAAACGCTTTTTGCATTTATTAAACTAGTTAAATGTGCAGCACTTCAGACCGCTGTAATTTAGCATCAAAATAAAACAACATGCAGAACAGAATTTTAGGATTGCACCACATTACCGCAATCGCAGACAGCGCAAAAAGAAACCTGGATTTTTATACTCAGGTGTTAGGCGTAAGGCTGGTAAAGAAAACCGTGAATTTTGATGATCCGGGAACGTATCATTTTTATTTCGGGAACGAAACCGGAACACCGGGAACCATTCTGACTTTCTTTCCATGGGAAGGAATCGGAAAGGGAACCAACGGAACAGGGCTGGCTACACACATCGGATATTCGGTACCGCAAGGAAGCCTTGAATTCTGGAAACTCCGTTTGCAGCAGTCCGGTATTGCTGTGGAGGAAGGCGAAATATTCGGGGAGAAAATGATTTCTTTTAAAGATCCGGACGGCCTTCAGTTACAGTTTATAGAATCATCAGCTTCTGATAATCGTAAAGTCTGGACTACCGATGATATTAAAGATGAAAATGCTTTGAAAGGGTTCCATAACGTAACCTTAACGCTTAAAAAAGCGGAGCCGACAATTAAGGTTCTGACAGATATTTTAGGATACGGTCTTCAGAAACAGGAAGAAAACCGTTACCGTTTTGCAACAGATGCCATTGATACGGCCAACCTGATTGATATCATCGAAAATGATAAGAACCCCGCAGGAAGGAATGCGGCAGGAACAAACCACCATATCGCTTTCCGCGTAGAAAATGAGGCTGTCTTAATGGAATACCGTGAAAAAGTGATGTCAGCCGGATTAAGCATTACCCCTAAAATTGACAGGGATTATTTTTACTCCCTGTATTTCCGGGAACCGGGCGGCGTTTTATTTGAAATTGCCACCGATAACCCGGGGTTCACAGTGGGTGAGCCTTTGAACGAACTGGGGCAAAACCTGAAGCTTCCGAAACAGTATGAAGCCATGCGCAGCCAGATAGAGCAGGCACTGCCGAAATTATCGTAGGTGCTCATTCATTTTAGGTAAAGAATATTTTAATTTTAAATCATCAGGAAATAACGTCCGATAACTTCAAACCAATACATTATGGCACTCATCACAGGACTTCATCACGTTACCGCCATGACAGGCGATGCACAGGGAAATATAGACTTTTATACAGGTGTTTTAGGGCTCCGGCTTATTAAAAAAACCGTCAATTTTGATTATTCCGAGGTCTATCATTTTTATTTCGGGGACGAAACCGGAACGCCGGGAACCATCATGACCACTTTCCCGTATGGAAAAGGACTCGCCAACGGGCGTCACGGAAAAGGAATGCTGAACACCACTGCTTTTTCAGTTTCTATGGAAGCACTGGATTACTGGCTGGAACGCCTGTCACAGTTTAATATCCCTTACAAACAGCCGCAGCAAAGGTTGTCAGGCGAGGTTTTTATTTATCTTGAAGATTTTGACGGGCTTGGCCTTGAGCTGGTCTTCAATGATAAAGATGGCAGAAAAGGGTACGACAACGGACTGATCCCGAAAGAATATACCATCAAAGGGTTTCATCATGTGGAAATCTGGCTGGATGCCTATGAAAGGACAGCGGCTTTGCTCACCACGCAGATGGATCACCAGCTCATTGCCGAAAGTTCGGACCGGTTCAGGTTCGGGACAGAAAATAAGCCGGGAAAATATGTGGATCTCGTATGCATGCCCAATGCGCTGAAAGGCCTGGCGGGAAGAGGAACCGTTCACCATGTGGCCTTTGCAACCCCTGATGCACAGTCGCAGCTGGAAATGATCGACAGGTTAAACGCTTTCGGGTTACCGCATACTGAAGTGAAGGACCGGAAATATTTTACGTCCATTTATTTCAAAGAGCCGGGCGGCGTCCTGTTTGAGATTGCCACCTCAGGTCCGGGCTTTGATGTGGATGAAGAACTGGCATCGCTCGGGGAAGACTTAATGCTTCCAGAACAGTATGAAGAAAACAGGGAACATCTGACCGAAGTTCTTCCGAAAATTGACTATCCAACAGAAAAATTCAGATAAAATGAGCCATACTTTAGATATAAAAACATCAGGAACCCCAATTGACAAAGCCCAAAAAGCATTGATCATGATCCATGGAAGAGGCGGAAGTGCAGAGGATATTCTGAGCCTGTCCAAACATTTGAATGTAGAAGATTATGCTTTGCTGGCACCCCAGGCAACAAACGGAAGCTGGTACCCATTGTCTTTCATTGCTCCTGCTGCGCAGAACGAACCCTGGCTGTCTTCAGCCATTGAAACGGTTGGGAAAACCGTAGAAACCGCTTTGGATGCAGGCATTAAAACTGAGGATATTTATTTTTTCGGATTTTCTCAGGGCGCCTGTCTTACCGTGGAGTTTTTGGCAAGAAATGCTCAGAGATTCGGAGGGGCGGTGGCTGTTATCGGTGGTGTTATCGGAGATAAGATCAACCGTGACCATTACAGCGGGGATTTTGCACAGACGCCGGTTTTACTGGCCACCAGTAATCCGGATTTCCATGTTCCGGTAGAAAGGGTGTATGCCACAGCCAATATTTTCAGAGAAATGAATGCTGAGGTTACGGAGAAAGTATATGAAAACTTCGGACATTCCATCAATCAGGAAGAAATGGAACTGGCGAATACTCTGATCTTCAAATAAGAACCGGATGAAAATTACAAAAATCTTCAGCGACGAAAACGGAGAATCTCATTTTGAAGATCTCGAAATTCCATTGATAGATCAGGGTGAGATTGGTTTCCTGTCAGAAGATATCCAGGTGAAAAGATTACAGTTCAGAACCGTTTCTGCAGACTATGATTATAACTTTCATTGTGCTCCGCAAAAACAATATATTGTACTTCTGGATGGCGGCGTTGAAATAGAAACGTCGTCCGGCGAAATCCGGAAATTCCGGACGGGCGAAATTCTTTTGGTGGAAGACACTTCAGGAAAAGGCCATAAAACAAAAAACCTTGAAAGGAAAGAGCGGACCTCCCTGTTTATTCATATTTAAATGAAATGTGTGATAAGCAGCGTTAATGTAGAACCCAAACATATCAAATATTTATGAAAACCCTAAACTTTCTGGTGATCGGGAAAAATCAGGAAATCCTTGATGTTTTGAAAAGGATCATCGAAAATAATGAAGGCTGGAAAGCGGAAATCCGGACTGATGAAAACTCCTGCTACACCTATATAGAAGAAAACCAGGTGGATATTGTTCTTCTGAGTTCCGGTCTGGAAGACCGGTTTGAAAAAGAGATCACAGCCTTTTGCGGAAATCTGGATAAAGAAGTGAAGGTAATTGATCATTACGGCGGCGGAAGCGGATTGCTGAAGAACGAAGTCTACAGTCTTTTTCCTAATTTGCAGCCGTAAACCAATTTTATGTTTGAAAATATCATCAGAAATGTAACCCGATTTATCAGCCTTACCCAGGAAGAGGAAAAATTTTTCACGGATCTCCTGGTTTGTGAATCAGTGCCTAAGAAAACCATTCTATTGCGGGAAGGCGAAATCTGCCATTTTGAAGGCTATATCCATAAAGGCTGCATACGGGTGTATTATCTGGATGATAATGGTTTTGAAGTGACCATCCTGTTTGCCATTGAAGACTGGTGGATCAGTGATATTGCTTCATTTCAGGATCAGAAACCTTCCAATCTCTACATAGAAACCATTGAAGATTCAGAAATATTCATGCTGAATCCCGTTACCAAAGAGCAGCTGCTGAAGGAAATCCCGAAATTTGAAAGGGTGTTCAGGATGCTGGTGCAGAGAAATCTGTTCACTTTACAGAACCGCCTGGTCAATACCATTTCAAAAAGCGCATCAGACCGGTATCTGGAATTTATAAAGGTTTACCCTACAATTCCGCAGCGTGTGGCGCAGTATTATATTGCTTCCTATCTGGGAGTTTCAAAAGAATTTGTGAGCACCATCAGAAAACGCCTGGCCACTAAAGAAAAATAATTTACGAAGGAAAATAAAAATTCCCTTCTTCCGAAGGGGACGAAAATTCAAAGAATTTTTGACGGGTAGTTTTAAAATTAAACCGGATATGAAAAATATCCGGTAATTTTTTTGTCCGGAAGCCATTTATTAAACCAGTTAAATGCACAGCAGTTTCTATCACGGTACATTTGTCCTGTTAATAACAGATAAACAACTGAACAGATATGGACAGAAAAGATTTTTTAAAGAAAGGATTATTGGGAACCGGAATGTTTGTAGCACCGGCATCATCAGAAAATACCATGAAAAATGACATTGATGAAATAGAACCGTTGGAACCCATCGGATATAATCATCTGCCGGATCCTGAGTCCAGGATTAAAGATAATTTTGTAATTCACAGGGCAGATTCCAGAGGGAAAGCGGATCACGGATGGCTGGTAAGCAGCCAGACGTTCAGTTTTGCCAATTACCATAACCCCGAAAGAATGCATTTTGGTGTTTTAAGAGTGTTGAATGATGATACCGTGGAAGCCGGGAAAGGTTTCGGGACACATCCCCATGATAATATGGAAATCATCAGCATTCCTCTCGAAGGCGACCTGGAACATAAAGACAGTATGGGGAATTCGGCGGTTATCCGAAGCGGGGATATTCAGGTGATGAGTGCAGGCACCGGGATCATGCACAGCGAATTCAATAAAAACAGGGACTGCCCGGCGAAATTCCTTCAGATCTGGGTTTATCCCAATAAAAGAAATGTAGTGCCAAGGTATGACCAGATTACCTTAGACAAAACACAAAGCAAAAACAGGTTTCAGCAGATACTTTCCCCGGATGCTGATGACGAAGGCATCTGGATTCACCAGGATGCATGGTTCCACCTGGGAGATTTTGATAACCAAACCGAAATACAGTACCCGATCAGGAAAAAAGGGAACGGTGTCTATGTTTTTATCTTACAGGGAAGTGCGGAAATCGGAGGCCAGGTCTTGGGAGCAAGAGACGGATTCGGAGTCTGGGATATTGCTGATCTGGAAATCAGGACAACCGCTGACCATACAGAGATTCTTCTGATGGAAGTTCCGATGACCCTGTCTTAATAAATGATTTATTTTAAACAGTTATCGGTCTTAAAGTTTCTCGCGATTTATTAAAATCTATATAATTTATCACAGGGCTTTCATAAAATTACGAAATATCGTAATTAAAATCAGAGGGTTTGTTTTATAAATATTTGAAAATTAAACAGTTGTGTTTTTGGGTGGCTTTTTGAAATTAATGTTATGAATTTAAATATTAATTAAAAAAAATCCACAGCAATGAGTACACTACAACTAAAAGACGGAACAGAAATTTTTTACAAAGACCAGGGAAAAGGACAGGTCTTAATGTTTCACCACGGATGGCCTTTATCTTCAGACGATTGGGATGCACAGGTAATTTTCTTTTTACAGAAAGGTTACAGAGTGATCACGCATGACAGAAGAGGTCACGGAAGATCAAGCCAGGACATCTATGGTCATACCATTGAACAGTATGCTGCTGACGCGGCTGAGCTGGTAGAATTTTTAGATCTGAAAAACGTAGTTCATATCGGACACTCAACAGGTGGTGGTGAAGTAATCCGTTATGTAAACAAATATGCCAACGGCAGAGCTAAAAAAGCAGTATTAATCAGTGCCGTTCCGCCGATTATGGTAGCCAGCGACAGCAATCCGGATGGGGTACCGATGGAAGTTTTCGACAACATCAGAGACCAGACTTTAAACAACAGACAACAGTTTTATATTGATTTGACATTCCCTTTCTACGGCTACAACAGAGAAGGCGCAAAAGTAAAAGAAGGTATACAGAGAAACTGGTGGAGACAGGGTATGATGGGCGGAATCGTGGCGCATTACGAAGGCATCAAAGCATTTTCCGAAACTGATTTCAGGGAAGATCTGAAAGCGGTTGATATTCCCGTTCTGGTTCTTCACGGAGAAGATGACCAGATTGTTCCTTACCAGAATGCAGGCGTAAAATCTGCTGAATTGTTGAAAAACGGTAAATTAATTACGTATCCCGGTTTCCCTCACGGAATGCCGACCACAGAAGCGGATACCATCAATAAAGATATCTTAGCTTTTATCACTCAGTAAAAATCAGATTCCATACCAATATACAGCCAGCTTTCTACACGTTGACTTAGGCGTTTAATGGCTGTTCTCAAAACAAATACTCAATTAATTCCATTATAAATAAACTTTATGAAACCATCATCCAAACTGTTATCTCCGGATAACCATGCCCTTGTATTAATCGATTTTGAAGGCCAGATGGCATTTGCAACCAAAAGCATTTCCATGAATGAACTGCGTAACAATGTTGCGGTTATCTGCGGAGCATCAAAAATATTTAACGTTCCGACAATCGTAACCACCGTTGCGGAAGAAAGTTTTTCAGGGCCCGTTTTCCCCGAAATTGAAGAAGCGTATCCGATGGCCACTTCGGGCTATATCGACCGAACAACAATGAACACCTGGGAAGATGAAGCGGCTTATAAAGCGATCGTGGGAACCCAGAAGCAAAAGTTGGTTTTTGCAGGATTGTGGACGGGCGTTTGCATCGTAGGGCCTGCATTGTCTGCATTGGAAGAAAATTATGATGTGTACGTCATCACCGATGCCTGCGGCGATGTGAGCGATGAAGCGCACGAAAGAGCCGTTCAGAGAATGATCCACGCCGGAGTAAAACCTGTGACTTCCATTCAGTATATTTTAGAATTGCAGCGAGACTGGGCGCGCCAGGAAACGTATGTTGCCGTAACAGATCTGATGAAAAAGTACGGCAGTTCTTACGGATTGGGAATTCATTACGCCCACAATATGATCAAACATTAATTTAAAATTTTCATGTTGAAATCTGCATCTTCCGTATCGTTTTTAAAAATTATCATTCTCTTAATTTTTATATGTTCTGAAAATTTATCGGCACAAAATTTCAAACTTTTGCGCTACGATGAAAACTATGAATATTTAAAAGATTCTGCGGATACTTTTTATAATAAGGTTAAATACCTCCCTTTAAATGAAAAGAAAAACAGCTATCTCTCTTTTGGGGGCGAGGCACGGTACGAATATGTGGATTTCAACAACGAAGACTGGGGAAGACTGAATATCGGCCACAACAACTTTTTTCTGCAGCGTTATGATGTGCATGCAGATCTGCATTTGGGTGAAAATGTAAGAATTTTTACACAGGTCCGGAGCGCATTGCAAAACGGAAGAAAAAACGGTTCGAGAGGAATTGATGAAGACCAGCTGAGCATCCAGAATCTCTTTGTTGATGTCAGAATTTTTAAAGATCAGGATCAAAAACTGGTTTCCAGAATCGGACGGCAGGAACTGGATTACGGGTCGGGAAGATTGATTTCCGTACGGGAAGGCCCGAATGCAAGGCTTTCCTTCACCGGAGCCAAATTAATGTATTCCGGGAAAAATATTTCAGTTGATGCCTTTGCCATGATGGCAGACAGTATCAATGCCGGAGTTTTTGATAACAGAATTTCGAAACAGCTCAACCTTTGGGGATTGTATTCAAAAATCATTGTTCCGCAAGCCGGAAATATCGATTTCTACTACATCGGCATCCGAAGGGACGAATCTGTTTTTGAAGCCGGAACAGCTAAAGAAAAACGACATACCATCGGCGGAAGGTTCTGGAAATATGGCGGCGGATTCATTTACAATCTGGAAGCGGCTTATCAGTTCGGAACTTTCGGAGAGGGGAACATCAGTGCATGGACAGGTTCTGTTGATGTGGGCTATCTGTTTGAAAACGTTAAGTTTAAACCAAGCATTAATCTTCGCAACGATTATATTTCGGGAGACCAATCGAAAGACGACGGAAAACTCAATACGTTTAATCCGCTTTATCCGAAAGGTGGTTATTTTGGCTTCAGTCCGCAGGTCGGCCCCGTCAATCTCATTGATATTCATCCCTATGCAACCCTGGATTTAACATGTAAACTTAAAATGCAGTTGGACGTTGTTTTCAACTGGCGGTATTCCCTGGATGACGGTGTTTACCGGCCAAGTGGAACCTTAAATCGTCCGGGAAGCAGTTCAGATAAAAGGTATATTGGAACAGCATACTTAACCAATTTTACGTACACTTTCAGTAAATATATTTCTTTGGTGAGCGGGCTTCAGTATTTCCGGAAAGGCGAATTCATCGATGATATAATTCCCAATGCGAAAAGTGGCGTTTTTTATAACATCCGTTTAGGATTCAAATTTTAACCCTTATTAATTCATTTATTATGCAAAATTCAATTTTAAAATATGTTAACTGGTCTAAAGCCGTCTTTACTGCATTTATTCTTGCAAGTTCAGTAACCGGTTCCGTTTCAGCACAGACAGCAACAGCTGAAACAAAAACAGCAGTCGGAACCACAAAAAACTGGGGAACCGTAGACGGCGTTTCCATCGTTGGTTTGGTGCAGGGACCTTCCGCTGCGGTGGCAGATCTCCAGATTGCCTGTGTTTTCGAATATACAGACGGTGATATTTTCAATCCGCCGGCACTTCCGAAAGATCTGAATGGAATGGTTCATTTGGATGAAGCCTTAAAGGGGATTATTACCGATGTCAGAAAAACCGGAAAATTCAAAGGCCACGCTTTGGAAACCTTATTAATTACTCCGCCAAAAGGAAGTTTATCTTCAAAAAAACTATTATTGATCGGATTGGGAGACCGGAATTCTTTCAATGCTGAATTAATGAAAGAAGTAGGAAGCGTAGCCGTGAGAGAAGCTTTGAAATTACAGGTGAAAACCGCCTCTTTCGCAAGTGACTTAAAAGATGCAGGCATCGATTCGCCGACCGCCTTGGTGGCAGGAAATGTGGTGTTGGGCGCTTTTGATGCGTATCGCATACAGTCTTATTTAAATGAAAAACATTTTTCTGATAAAATAAAATTACAGAAGCTGATTTTACTGGCCGGACCTTCATTTTTCACCGTTGCCGGAAGCGGAATTCAGGATGCCATTACAAAACTTAACACCAAATAACCATGAAAGCAGATCTTATTTTACACAACGGAAAAATTCACAGTTTCAACAAAGAAACGCCGGATATTTCTGCAGTTGCCATTAAAGACGGTAAAATTATAGCTGTTGGAAACAACGGTTTGGTAGATCAGTTCGCAGAAGAATCTACAAAAATCATTGATTTAAAAAAGAAAAGAGTGGTTCCGGGGATCAACGATTCACATATCCATTTGATTCGGGGTGGATTGAATTTTAACCTTGAACTTCGATGGGATGGTGTTCCGTCATTAGCGGATGCGTTGAGAATGCTGAAAGAACAGGTGGACCGTACGCCGTCTCCGCAGTGGGTTCGTGTAGTCGGCGGCTGGTCGGAATTCCAGTTTGCAGAAAGAAGAATGCCGATGCTGGAAGAAATCAATAAAATTGCTCCCGAAACGCCTGTTTTTATCCTGCATCTGTACGACAGGGCATTGATGAACAGAGCCGCTTTAAAAGCCGTAGGATACACAAAAAACACACCGGCTCCTCCGGGCGGACAGATCGAGAGAGATGCCAACGGCGAACCGACAGGATTGATTATCGCCACTCCAAATGCGATGATTTTATATTCAACCTTAGCAAAAGGCCCGAAGCTTTCCTACGAACATCAGGTGAATTCCACAAGGCATTTTATGAAAGAATTGAACCGGTTCGGAATTACAAGTGTGATTGATGCAGGCGGTGGTTTCCAGAATTTTCCGGATGATTACCAGGTCGTTAATGAACTGAATGAGAAAAAACAGCTGACCGTAAGAATTGCCTATAATTTATTCACCCAAAAGCCGAAAAATGAGTTTGAAGATTTCAGCGAATGGATTGATACCGTAAAGTTATATCAGGGTGATGATATGTACCGCCACAACGGGGCAGGAGAGATGCTGGTTTTCTCGGCAGCAGATTTTGAAGATTTTTTACAGCCAAGACCCGATTTACCGGAAAACATGGAAGCCGACCTCGAAAAAGTTGTCCGTCTGTTGGTTGAAAACCGCTGGCCGTTCCGGCTTCATGCAACCTATAATGAAAGTATTACCCGGTTTTTAAATGTTTTTGAAAAAGTAAACCGGGACATTCCTTTCAACGGACTTCCGTGGATTTTTGATCATGCGGAAACCATCGATGAAAAAAATATCGAAAGGGTAAGAAGTTTAGGCGGAGGAATTGCCATCCAGAGCAGAATGGCGTACCAGGGAGAATATTTTACCGATCAGTACGGAGCCAATGCCGCTGAAAATACGCCTCCGATTAAAAAAATGCTGGAAATGGAAGTTCCTGTCGGCGGCGGTTCTGATGCCACGAGGGTAAGCAGTTACAATCCATGGGTTTCCATGTATTGGCTGACAGTGGGGAAAACGGTTGGCGGACTGCAATTGTACACCGATACCCGGTTAGACAGAAACACCGCGCTGGAATTATACACGAAAGGAAGTGCCTGGTTTTCCCAGGAACAGCAGAAAAAAGGAGATATTCAGGTTGGGATGTTTGCTGATCTGGCGGTTTTAGATCAAGATTATTTCACGGTGGAAGATGAAGAAATCAAAAATATCGAAGCCGAAATGACGGTGGTAGACGGTAAAATTGTCTATGCAAAAGGGGAGTTTTCATCCTTTGCGCCGCCATCGGTTCCCATTCTTCCGGATTGGTCTCCGACGAATCTGTACAACGGTTATTATCCGGTTGGCGGGCATACGCAGACAGCTATTGAAAAGAATGCAAAGGCAGATCTCAAAGCGCCGCTGACTGCTCAGATTCACAGCTGTGCAGGGAGTTGCGATGTGCACAACCACAACCACGACCATGCGAGAATGAGCAATCTTCCGGTGAATAATTATCATTCATTCTGGGGTGCGCTCGGATGCTCCTGTTTTGCCTTTTAAACTTAAAAAATTATGGAAATTTTAAAACACATTCTATCCTCGGATTTAGGTTCGGAATTTAATGACATGGCTTTTCTGGTGTTCAGAGTGCTTTTAGCTGTTGAACTGTTCCGGGTTCACGGACTGAAAAAATTCAGGGTAGAAAACGGAAAGAAAGAAACGATCCCGAATCCGCTCGGGCTTCCTGATAAAATGAATGCTCTGGTGGCTTCTTTCGCTGATTTGGTGGTTCCTTTTTTAATCATTTTAGGATTGGGAACCAGGCTTGCCGTATTGCCGACAATTGGGGTAACGGCCATTGGGTATTTCGTAGTTCACCGAAAAGATTCCCTGGAAGTACGCGATGTTCCTTATATGTACACTTTGTCATTATTATTAATTCTTGCGCTTGGCGCAGGAAAATATTCACTCGATTATTATTTATTAAACTTACTTTAAAATGAAAACATCCATCGGAACTAAAACAGAAAACCGGGCAAAAGTTGCTGAAATATTGGTTAAAACGTTAGCAGATGAATTCATTCTGTATACAAAAACCAGAAAAGCCCACTGGAACGTGGAAGGACAGGATTTTTACAACAAACATCTGTTTTTTGAAGCGCAGTATCAGCAATTGGATGAAATGATTGATCAGATGGCTGAAAGAATCAGGATGCTGGGACATTATGCTCCGGCTACGTTGAGGGAATATCTTGCTTTAACGCATCTTTCGGAAAGTCACCTGGAAGCAAATGACAGCCTTACTTATATGAGAGAACTCCTGTCCGATCATGAAAGTATCATCATACATCTCCGTGAAAATATAGAAAATTTTGCCGTAGAATTCCGTGATGCCGGGACCAGCGATTACATCACCGGGTTATTGGAAACCCATGAGAAAATGGCCTGGATGCTTCGTTCACATTTAAAATAAAAATCATGGAAATAAAACATAATATAGGATTTGTTACCCTACTGTTAACCATGATTGCAGGTTATTGTGACACGGTGACTTTCGTTGCGGCAGATTCTATTTTTTCGGCGCACGTTACGGGGAACTTTATTGTATTTGCCTATCAGTTTGTAAAAGGTTCAGATGTGCATGCATGGATCAAACTGCTTACTTTTCCCGTATTTATCTTAGCGGTAATGGCTGGGGGAAGAATTGCCGGAAAAGTTCTCAATCATTATACGATTCTGTTCTGGGAAGGATTTTTACTTCTTTCAGCAGGGATTTTAGTGGCAATTTTTACTTATAACGGAATGTTCACTGAAGTTATCATGTACACCGTTACCATGATTGCCGTTTTTGCGATGGGGCTTCAGAATGCTTTCGGGAAATTGTATGCCAAAGAAACGCATGGCCCGACAACGATGATGACGGGAAATGTGACACAGGCTTCCCTGGATTTCGGGAATTTACTTAAAAGCAGTTTTAAAGATGCTGATGCTTTATTAAGTTTAAAGAAACAGCTTATTTTAATTATCGGCTTTTTGGTGGGATGTTTTTTAGGTGCATTTGCAGGAAAGCAGCTGGGACTTGTCACACTGGTTTTACCCGGGTTTGCGATGATCATCTGCTATCTTTACCACCGTAAAATCTGACGGCAAAAACAAAATACATAATCAGATAATGAATTATCTTTAAAGAATGAATTTCACGCGTGATGCAATGAGTAAAAAACGGTTGGGAATATTTTGTTTTATGCTGATCCTTATGTTGTTGGGCGGTTCAGTAAAAGCGCAGGAAAACATAAATCCGGAACAGTTAAAAAAACAGATCTCTTCTTCAAAAGATGAGGTTAAGAAAGCAGGTTTACTGTTACAGCTGAGCGAATATTATCTGAATAAAAAAGGAGAATTAAAAAAAGATCTGGACAGCGCGGCATTTCTCAACAAGGAAGCCATGCTTTTGAGTACTAAAACCAATAACAAGCTTAACAAAGGAAAAGCCATGTTGCTGGACGCTAAAATTGATAAAGAAAGAGGAAATAAAAACAGTGCATTTCCAAAAATGAAGCAGGTGATCAGCTATTTTGAAAAAAATAATATGACCGAACAGTCTGGTATAGGCTATGAAGAGCTTTCTTTTCTGTATGATAATGCGCCTGAAAATTTTGAGCCTAAAATAAAACTGAAGGAAAAAGCACTGGCTCTTTTTAAAAAATCAGGGGCAAAACTGAAGCAGGCTTCAATACTGAAAGACCTGGGGGAGCTTTATACGATGAAAGGGGAACCGGATCAGGCTATTCAGCTCCTTAAGGAATCATTAGCCATTTATCAGTCGGCAAAGTTCAGGGGAATTCAGGGCATTTATAATCTGCTTTCGCAGGCTGAAATTCAGAAAGCAGATTACGAACAGGCATTGAGATACGGTATTTCTGCAGAAAAAACGGCGTTAACGGTTAATGACAATTCTTTGCAGCTGAGTGCCATTTACAGCAACATCGGGATGGTGTATTATTACTTGCGTCAGAATGATGATGCCATGAAATATTGGGAAAAAGCCCTGGATGTGGCAAAAAAACATAACGATAACGGCTATATAAGAACTGTCGCCAACAATATGTCTACGATGCTGATCAGGCAGAGGGAATTCAGCCGGGCAATCGCGATGATAAAAGAATATAAAAGGAAGTATCCTATTGATGATAAGCAGTTTGAAATGACCGAAGATTATATTCTCTTCAGTACGTACACCATTTTGAAGCAGTTTGATCATGCCGAACCCTATTATAAAAAACTGGTTGCGTATTACGGAGAAAACGGAGAAAGGAACAACAACCAGGTTTCCCTTTTGAGGAGCTTTGTTTTTTATCATTACCAGACCAAAAATTATCCTGCCATGTACCGCAAAGCCAAACTTTTTGATTCCCTGGCAAAAAAAAACGGAAACGATATGCTGCGTTCGGAAAATCATTTAATCTGGTTTAAGGCAGATTCTGCGCAGGGAAAATATGCAGATGCCATTAAGCATTATCAATTGTATAAAAAGTTTTCTGATACTGTTTTTAACGGGGAAAAAAGCAGGCAGATCAACAGCCTGAAAATTCAGTTTGAAACCGATCAGAAAGACAAAAATATCCAGCTGCTTACCCAGAAAGGAAAGCTTCAGGAAATACAGATCACCAATGATACTGTGATGAAATATGTTTTTACCGGAAGCATCCTGGTACTGATTCTTTTTGCCGCTTTGCTGTACAACCGTTCCCGGTTAAAAACAAGCGCCAATAAAAAACTGGAATTAAAAAGAAAACAGATCGATGAGCAGAACGAACAGCTTAAAAAATTGCTGTCTGAAAAAGAATGGCTGCTGAAGGAAATCCATCACAGGGTAAAAAATAACCTCCAGATTGTCATCAGCTTATTAAACACGCAGTCTGCCTATCTTGACAATGAAGATGCATTGATGGCCATCCAGAACAGCCAGCACAGAATGCATGCGATGTCTCTGATTCATCAGAAATTATATCAGTCAGACAACCTTTCAACAATTGATATGTCTTGGTATATTTATGAGCTGATCAGCTATATCAAAGAATGTTATTTGTCAGAAAAGAACATCAGATTTGTTTTGGATACCGAAAAAGTATTCCTGGATGTGGCACAGGCGGTGCCGATGGGATTAATCGTGAATGAAGCAGTTAATAATACCGTAAAATATGCATTCCCCGGAGACAAAAGCGGTGAAGTGCTGGTTTCATTTAAAAATACAGAAGGAAATAATTACCAGCTTATTATTTCGGATAATGGAGTAGGGTTGCCCGAAAATTTTGATCTTGATGAAACAGAATCTCTCGGTATGAACCTCATGAGAGGACTTACAGACCAGCTCGACGGAACTTTTTCCCTGGAAAATAATAACGGGCTAAAAATAATCATAACATTTGCCAAAAATACAGCGATTGAAAATCACGGATAAGGTTAATGATATTTCAGATAAAATGAAAGAAAAAATACTAATTGTAGAAGATGAGTTTATCGTAGCCAATGATCTGAAAATCATGCTCAAAAAAGCAGGTTATCAGGTGACGGGCATTGCGTCTTCCGTTGTGCAGGCAAGAAAATCCATTGCCGAAAAGAAACCGGATTGGGTACTGTTGGATATCATGCTGAAAGGCGACCTTACCGGGATTGACCTGGCTTGGGAACTGCGCAAAATAAACATCCCTTTTCTCTATATTTCTGCCAATACCAACCAGTCTACGCTGGAATCTGTGAAAGAAACTCAGCCGTACGGATTTATGGTAAAACCTTTCCGTGAGCGCGATCTTATGGTCATGCTCGATATTGCAAAATACCGTTTTGATCTTGAGAAAAATGCGGATGTTCAGGAATCTCAGAGCCGCGAAGCTATTGAAGGAATTATCGGAAAAAGCCCGCTTCTGCAGGAGGTGATTGAGAAAATACGAGTGGTGGCACCAACGGATACTTCGGTTTTGGTAGTCGGAGAAAGCGGGACGGGAAAAGAGAAAGTGGCGCATTCTGTCCATGATCTTTCTGATAGAAATGGAAGTCCGATTGTGATTGTGAACTGCGCTGCTTTGCCTCATTCTTTAATTGAATCTGAGCTGTTCGGTCATGAAAAAGGAAGCTTTACCGGAGCCAATGCGATGAGAACCGGCAAATTTGAACAGGCCAACGGAGGCACCGTTTTTTTAGATGAAATCGGTGAATTACCGTTGGATTCCCAGGTGAAATTACTGCGTGTTTTACAGGAAAAGGAGATCGAAAGATTAGGCGGAAATAAAACCATCAAAGTGAATGTAAGAATTGTAGCCGCCACCAACCGTTCCCTGGAAAAAGAAGTGGCAGAAGGCAGGTTCCGGTTAGATTTATATTACAGGTTAAATGTTTTCCCGATCGAACTGCCTCCGTTAAGAGAAAGAAAAGAAGACATCGGTCTGCTCGCTAATTTTTTCCTTACTAAATATGCAGCTGCCGCAAAAAGGAATATTTCATCGATCAGTCAAAATGCTTTAGAACAGCTTTTACATTACCACTGGCCGGGAAACATCCGTGAACTGGAACATCTGATCGAAAGAAGTGTTCTTTTAGCCAAAACAACAGAAATTGAACATTTTGAGCTCCCGAAAACAACAGAAAAAACATCTACAGAATCTCAAGGCCAGATGAAATCAATGGAAGAAATGGAGCGGGATCATATTCTCAATGCATTGCAGAGTGCCAGCGGAAAGGTTTCCGGAACGGGAGGAGCCGCAGAACTCCTGAAAATGCAGCCACAGACGCTGTATTCTAAAATGAAAAAACTGGGCATTGATAAAGGGTATAAATAAAATAAGTATTACACTGAATTGTCATTCAGAATGACAAAATGTTTTGAAAACGAAGCCCGTCAATTCTGCTGGTTCTTCGAAATAAAATGCAGGAAAATTGTTCCGGTGATGTACATAAAATAAATATCCTTAAAGTTTGTTTTAAACAGATTCTCGATACAAAATTCTTTCAGAATTTCACCCGAATTGACGGGAACGCATAGACATCAACTCAAACAATAAAATTATGAAAAAAGAAACCGGCAGGATAGAAGGATTCAGTGACGGTGTTTTTGCGATTGCCATTACGCTTTTGGTACTGGATCTCCATTTACCGGAAGAAAATGCCATTACCAACGGAAACGACCTGTGGGTTTTTATGAAGAATCAGTGGCCGACGTTTTTGGCTTTTATTCTTTCCTTTTTCAGTATTTTCATCATGTGGGTGAACCATCACAAGATTTTTAAGCAGATTTACAGCCGTAATTCTGCCATTATGTTTGCCAACGGACTGATTCTTTTTCTGGTTTCGGCTGTGTCTTATCCTACAGCTTTATTGGCAAGGTATTTCAACGGAGAAGCATCATCAATAGTTGTTGCAATTTATACCGGGACTTTCGTTCTGATTAATCTGGCGTTTAATTTACTGTGGTTCTTAGCCAGCAGGAATAAAAAACTTCTCCGGCCGGGAATTACTGATGAAGCGATTAAAAAGATCCATAATAACTATTTGTACGGACTTCCGATTTATCTTGTTGCGTTGCTTTTTTCGTTCTGGATTCCTGCCGTTTCGCTGATGATTATTTTAGGACTCTGGATCTTCTGGGCTCTGTCGTCCGGGAAAATTGAAATGAATATGACACAATCAAATAAGTTAAAAGAATAAAATCAATATTTTAAAACTAAAGTGTTTATATTTCACTTTCTTTAATATAATGTCCTTTTTGTATTCCGAGTTTCTGCATTTTTGAAATCAGTGTGGTGGAAGGTAATCCCAACAAAACAGCAGCCCCCTGTTTACCGGAAATTCTGCCATTGCATTTCTCCACTACTTTTAGAATATGTTCTTTTTCTACCTGTTGCAGGGTTTTAATCTCAAATTCCTGATCTTTATTTTGTGGAGCAATACTTTTCGGAAATTCCATTTCTTTGATGATCGTATCTTTTGAGGTCAGGATGCCCCTTTCAACCATATTTTCCAGTTCACGGATATTCCCAGGCCACGAATATTCGCACATTGCATTGATTACTTTCTGAGAAAAGCCATTGATTTTTTTACCGGTTTTCACCGTATGTTTTTCTAAAAAATAATGGGCAAGCTGCGGAATATCCTCTTTTCTGTGGCGCAAAGCCGGAAGATGGATCGGGAAGACATTCAGTCGGTAAAAAAGGTCACTCCTGAAATTTCCTTCTGCTACTTCTTTTTCGAGGTTCCTGTTGGTCGCCGCAATGATTCTCACCTCTACTTTAATACGCCTGTTTCCTCCAATCCGCTCAATTTCTTTTTCCTGTAAAACTCTTAAAAGTCTTCCTTGAAGTTCAAGAGGAAGCTCGCCGATCTCATCCAGAAAAATAGTGCTGTTGCGGGCCTGTTCAAATTTTCCCAGTCGCTGTTCTGTTGCTCCGGTAAAACTTCCTTTTTCATGGCCGAAAAGCTCGGATTCAATAAGATTGGCAGGAATGGCCGCACAGTTGATCCGGATCATTTCCTGATGTGCCGAAGAAGACAGATCATGAATTGCCTGCGCTGCCAATTCCTTTCCCGTACCCGTTTCACCATAGATAAGAACGTTCGATTGTGACGGCGCAACCTGAGAAATCTGTTCATAAATCTGCTGCATCGGTGCACTTTCTCCGATGATTCCGTGAAAACCGGGGACTTCACCTTGTTCCGGAATACTTTCCTGTTCAGTTTCTTCAATGACGTGCCGGGTTGTATTCAATTGTTCGCCCAGCATAATATTGCGGACGGTAACTGACAGCTGTGTGGAAATCCCTGTCAGGATTCTTTCCGGAATATCCTCAGCAGAAATATAATTTTTGTAGAAAAGAAATATAAAACACTGTTCATCCTGAATTGCAGGCAGGCCAAAACCGGCCGCCATTCTCATCCCTGCATTTTTGGCATCAAGAAAATAAGTGGGCGTGGATGATTTATGCACCGGCAAAGCCTTAAGGTCAAAAATCAAAGGCTCCGCTGAATGCAAGCATTGTTCAAAATAGATGTCCGGAGTAGTTCCGATGGGATTATTTTGAGAGTCCGAAGAAGCAAGAAAAGTCTGAGATCCGTTTTTACCGTTTTTTATGATCGCAAAACTGTCGAAACGGAATTCGGATTTGAAACTCTGGTTTAAGGTTATTTTAAACCGGTCTTTATCCAGAACCAATGAAAACGCTTTGTTTAAAGAAGAAATAACCGACTGTTCTTTCTGCATATCCTGCAGCCGCTTCATCAGTTCCGCCGTATGGTCAACCTGTTTACTCATTACAATCCCATTGAAAGTTTAAAGATAGGGAAAGATTTGTTTTTGATGTATATACACCACGTTTTTCTTAACCCTACTTAAGGGGCGTTAAATGTTACTGATCCGGTCAGATGCGAAGTAGGCATTGAATATTTGCACTCATCAGAGTTTGTTTGTAATTTCTATTCCACTGATTTTAGATTCAGTAAATTTAAAACCTGTAAGATCCTCATAATCTGCATGAAAGTATTACGTAATTCTTATATTCATTTAATTATCACATATAAATGTATCTGTTTGAAAAACAATCTGATATTAGCCAGAAACTTTTAAAACCGATCATTTCAGGTACCTTATTAAGGAGTATATATCCATAACGGTGTTATCTTTGCCACAACTTACCATTGTTTCATCTATTTATATTTCCATATGCAGGGCAACGAACCTACCTATCCCGTTTATTCTCCGGCAGCCGTTATAGGTCTGTTCAATAATGCCTTGAAACTTAATGCTACCGTAAATCTGATTTATTTAAAGGGCCGGTATTCTTATGGAGGAGGAAAAGCCTACGTCAACTATTATTATGATTTTCTCTATTCCGAGAGTGACAGCACTTCTATCGGGGTGAAAATGCCGGGGCTGCTGAGAAGCAAGATTGTGAACAATGAAGTGTATACGCTGCGTGGATTTATAGAGAAGAGGATTAAGAATTCAAGCATTGAACTTGTTTTTGTGGTTGACGAAATTATTTCACAGGAAGAAAAATCGGTTTCTGAGGATGACCTGAAACGGTATGACCTGATACAGAAAAAACTGGAGAAAGGATCAAAGGACCTTGAAACATTTATCAGGGATAAAATTTTACAGTCTGAAACCGTAAGGATTGCCAACATTTACGGGCACAGTGCGATTGTACAGAAAGATTTTTATGAAGGACTGGATATTTCCTCCAAAGATTTTGAAATTGATGAATATACCTGCAACATTACCTCAGCCACTTCAATTTCAGATCTGCTGAACACGGTATCTGCTGCACATTACGATGTCATTGCACTGGTTCGTGGGGGAGGGGATAAGCAGAGTTTTGAAGTGTTCAATAATCTGTCGCTGGCAGAGAAATTCATCAGCCTTCCTGCCATTACAATTACTGCGCTGGGGCATACGGCGGATGAAACATTGCTTGATAAACTGGCTGACCGGAGATTCCACCTTCCGCATGATTACGGTGCCGGGCTGCATTCTGTTCTCAGTAAACTGACTGAAGAGAAATCAAATTCCAGGGCATTGCTCATTGAAGAGGTTAAAAAAGATGTCTCCAAACAGTTTGTTGAGCAGGTCAACACCTTATCCGGACAGCTGAAAAAGAAAAATGACGAATTTACAGAAGCCCAGAAAACATTTAAGGAACAGGTAGAGCAACAGTCCAAAGCATTCAGTGAACAGCTTAAAACCCGTAATGAAGAAGTTGAAAAACTTAAAAAGGAAATTACGGAAACCTACGGAAAACAGGTAGGTACGTTAACAGAGCAGCTGGTTAAAAAGAATGAAGAATTTCAGAAACTGCAGGAAAATGCGGCAAAGCAGATCAAGGAACTCAATACCAGTTTTGCCGGACAGCAGAAGCAGCGTCAGGAAGAAATGGAAAACTATAAAAAGGAGATTGCTGCTTTATACGAGAAAAATATCCGGTCTGCCATCAATGAAAAAACAGCGGCATTACAGGCAGGCCTGGAAGCGGCAAAACTGGAAAATGCCCGGCTGGATAAAAAAATCCAGGAACAGAAAACGGATTATACCAAAATTATTATGGCCGCCATTATTGCACTGGTCATCGGATATATCATAGCGAAGATGGTTTAAATGAGTTGGATAATGGTCTTTGTTTTTTTCCAAATATAATTGTATTGAGGGTAAAAAAGCAAAAAGCCCCCTAAACCAGGGAGCTAACTGAGATTGCACTAACACCTAAAACTAAAAATTAGACGATTATTTTGTTTTGATTTTAAAATCTTTTTTTTATTGTCTCCAGTAAGACCATTTGCTTCCGTTGTATACGGCCAGCCTTTTGGCTCCGCTTTTATTGATGTACACCATCATTCCCGGAGACGGGCTTCTTTTTTTATTGTCTCCAGTAAGACCATTTGCTTCCGTTGTATACGGCCAGCCTTTTGGCTCCGCTTTTATTGATGTACACCATCATTCCCGGAGACGGGCTTGGGATATTCTGTACATCCTGTACAATCGGCAGGATCATTGATTTGGTGGTTGATTCCAGTACCAGCACGCCGTTGGCAGTACTTGAGGCAGCCCCGATTACGGTTTTTGCATTGGCAGGTTCAGGTGCCTGGGCAGCCGTAGGCTGGGTAGCCATAACCGCTGAAATATCGGCATCCTGTCCGCTGAGGTCAATCCAGCTTCCGTTGTARTATTTTATACGYGCCTTGGTGGCATCACTTGCATCCAGGACCAGCGTTCCTTCTGCRGGAGCTRCAGGCAGTGTACGTACATAAGGCAGGATAATCCCTTTGTTCTGTCCGGCTGCAAAATCCAGTAAGACAGARGTTTTTACAGAGGCCGTACCRGTGGCATCACCTATGGCAACCTGTGCATTTAACACGCCTGTTAATCCTGTAAAAAGAAGGGTAGTAATTGTGATTATGTTTTTCATTGTATTTTATTTTAAATAAAGAGTAAACGGATCAGTTAAAATGTTCAGAAATCTGTCCTGTAATTATGGGCAGCTCGGTATGCTGAAACAGCTCCATATCGTACCGGTGTAAACTTTCAGGCACTTGGCCGTGGTGTCATACACCATCATTCCTTCCTGAGGAGATACCAGGGCGCTTACCTGTGTTGTGGTTAA
>NZ_LMKA01000075.1 GCF_001421435.1 Chryseobacterium sp. Leaf201 | reverse complement strand
TTTGATTAAATCAAATATATTAAATTACTTCATCCAAAAGTGAATAAGATCACGCAGAAGTAAAATTTAATACTATTTTAATAGTTTGATAATTAATTTGTTAATAAACTTTAAGGATTGAGATTGCTTCTTTTTAACAAAGCAATTAAGCGTTTGAAATAGTGTTATCATAATATTCGTATTTTTATTATAACACAAATGTATCAGGGCACAGCGTCAAAACTTGACGTGTTTAAAGTTTATTTTAAAAATTTTCGGAAAAAAAAATAAGAAAACTGTAAACAATTTATTTACAGTACAGTATAAAGATTATAATTACAACAACTCCTTCGGAACATCCAATCCGTTTTTTTTCATATACTCTACCAGGCCGTGGTATTTATCTTCATACACATGATCACCGCCCGCACACTGATCCGAAATGCTGCAGATATCGGAAGGCCTAATCTCCAAGATTGCGGAGATTTTTGTTAGGATATCGAGGTTGATTTTTACCTTGGAATTTTCAATATCAGAATAGGCTTTCTGGGAAATACCCATTTCAAAAGCCATGTATTCCTGGGTAAGATCCTTACTCCTCCTGATTTTCCTGATATTCTGACCACAAATTTTCATCTCTTTCCTTTAGTAGTTTTCGGTATATTTTAGAAGTATACCTATTAGAGTTCCACAAAGTTAGTGAATACCTTTGTCAAAACATTACCACGCTACATGATATTTATTTTCAACAGGATTTCAGGCTGATTATGCACCTAAAAACTTCTGTTTCAGAGCAAATATCACTTCAGTGCAATACATTGGAATTATGGAGACGCAACAATTTAGTTATGACAACAGCATTGTCAGGGCATTCCTCTATGCGACAATCGCATTCGGTCTTGTAGGGTTCTTACTCGGACTTACGGCTGCCCTGATGCTTTTCTATCCGGAGCTTCCGGAATTTCTGTTCGGAACGGATGACACCACAATCAAAAGCCTTTCATCAGGAAACATTCAAGGGCTTATTAATACCCAGGGCGCATTGGGATTCGGAAGGATCAGGATGCTGCATACCAGTGCCGTTATTTTTGCGTTTGTCTGCAATTCCTTTTTCTGCGGAGCCTATTACAGCATGCAGCGGCTGCTGAAAACCAGGATGTACAGTGATACTCTATCATGGATCCATTTCTGGACCTGGCAGATCATGATCATCAGTGTTGTGATTACTTTCCTGATGGGAATCAATACCTCGAAAGAATACGCCGAGCACGAATGGCCGATTGATATTCTAATTACTGTTTCATGGGTGATCTTCGGGATCAATATGTTCGGGACCATTGCCAAAAGAAGGGTACGGCATTTATATGTAGCGATCTGGTTCTATATCGGAACCTGGATCGCTGTGGCCATGCTTCATATCTTTAATAATTTAGAGGTTCCTTTATCATTTACCACCTGGAAATCCTACTCCATTTATGCGGGGACAAAAGATGCTTTGGTACAGTGGTGGTACGGACACAATGCAGTAGCATTCGTACTGACCACACCGGTTCTTGGCATGATGTATTATTTCTTACCGAAAGCCGCCGACAGGCCCGTTTTTTCTTATAAATTATCCATTATTCACTTCTGGTCACTGATCTTCGTCTACCTGTGGGCTGGTCCGCACCACCTTCAGTATACTTCGCTTCCGGCATGGGCACAGGCAGTAGGCACAGGTTTCTCCATTATGCTGATTGCTCCGTCATGGGGAGGAATGCTGAACGGATTGTTGACCTTAAGAGGAGCCTGGGATAAAGTTCGGGAAAACCCGATCCTTAAGTTCTTTGTTGTAGCGGTTACCTGTTACGGAATGGCCACTTTTGAAGGGCCGCTGCTCGCCACCAAATCTTTAAATAAAATCGGGCATTACACCGACTGGGTAATCGGGCACGTACACATCGGAGCATTAGGCTGGAACGGATTTATGGCATTCGGTATTGTTTATTACCTGATTCCTGTGATGTGGAGAACACCGATCTGGTCTAAAAAACTGTCCAACTGGCATTTCTGGCTGGGAACGTTAGGGATTATTTTCTATGCGGTTCCGATGTATATCTCAGGATTCACCCAGGGATTGATGTGGAAGCAGTTCAACCCGGACGGAACCCTGGTTTGGAAAAACTGGCTGGATACGATTACGGCTATTATCCCTTACTATAAAATGAGATTTTTAGGCGGTTTATTTTATCTGTCTGGAGCCGTCTTAATGGTGGTGAATGTCATCAAAACCATCAAAGCCGGCTCTTTCCAGAAAGATGTTCCCGCAGAAGCACCTGCTCTAGCAAATATAGGAAACGGAAGAAAAGAAGGCGAAGGACTCCATCTCTGGCTGGAAAGAACGCCAAGACTTATGGCAATACTGGCCTTTATTACCATTGCCATCGGAGGCCTGGTAGAAATCATCCCGACTTTAACGTTAAAACAGAGTGTCCCGACCATTACCGCCGTAAAACCTTATTCTCCATTGGAACTGGAAGGCCGGGATTTATACATCAGGGAAGGCTGTAACGCCTGCCATTCACAGATGATCAGGCCGTTCCGTGACGAAATTGTAAGGTTTGAAGGGAAGAACGGACAGTATTCCAAAGCAGGAGAATTCATTTATGACCGGCCATTCCTTTGGGGATCAAAAAGGACGGGGCCGGATCTTCAGAGGGAAGGCGGAAGAAACCCGGATTCATGGCACTTCAAGCACATGTATAATCCAAGGATTACCTCTGCCGGATCTATTATGCCGCGTTTCCCATGGCTGATCACGAATAAACTGGATAAAAAGCAGATGATAGATAAAATGAAGCTCATGAAAAATTATTTTGATGTTCCGTATACAAAATCCCAGATTGATTCCGCCAACCAGTGGGCAGACCACCAGGCAGAAGGGATTGTAAAAAGAATTTATGCCGAAGCTACGGATGTGAAACAGCAGGTGGAGACCGATAAAGCAACAAAAGGCAGTGCATTCATACCGCTTGAGCAGAGAGAAATTATCGCCATGATTGCTTATCTGCAAAGACTGGGAACCGATATTAAGACCACACAGATCCAGACGGCAAGTGCAGAATAATTTAAATCCATTCACATGAAAACAAGAACTCCCGTTTCCGTATATATCCTTGTCACCATTGGTTTAACCATTATGGCGTTCGAAATGTTCGCGCCCGGTTCAGGATACTTTACTTCTCCTTTTTTCTGGGGAATGATGGCCATTGCCGTAATCCTGCTTCTTATTGTAAATTCTATCGGTGACCTGATTGAAAACCAGAATTTTACCCGGCTATGTGATGAAGAAAAAGCACGGTACCTCAAGGAAAAGAGCACACCGTATTTTCAGAAACTCTGGAACTCGGCTTTCAAGAAACAGCCGGCTACGGAAGAAAAAGACATCCTGATTGACCACGGTTTTGACGGGATTACGGAACTTGACAACTCCCTTCCGAAATGGTGGCTCGGACTGTTCTACTTCGGATTTATTTTCTGCGCGGTGTATATGGCGGCATTTGCATTCACCGATTATGCCCACCCCGAAGCTGAACTGAACGATGAAACCAAAGTCATGCTGGCTTCCATTGAAGCATTTGAAAAAACCGCGCCTCAGATCACACTGGAATCTGCAAAATACAATGCAGACTATGTATCCGAAGGCCAGGAACTTTTTAAAACCAATTGTGTAACCTGCCATGGAGAAGGGGCGAAAGGCGGAATCGGGCCGAACCTGACGGATACGCACTGGGTCAATATCAAGGAAAAAAGCTTATTCAAAAATGTCTTCTGGATGCTGGAAAACGGTTCACCGAATAATCCTGCCATGCGTCCCATGATCAAAGAAGGAACCATTACAGGAAGGGATGCAGAAAAAATAGCCGCATACATCTATCACATCAACCAGGAAACAAAACCTGTTACGCCTGCCGAAGGTGGTGCCGTTCCGCAGGGAAAGCCCGTGCAGTGGGAAAACACAAGCTATTAAATTATTATCTCAGCATATTTAAACCATGCTATACCCCCTTTTAAACAACTGAACTTATATTGAATTTTCATTTTTGCTAAAACCTTTTCAACATAGATAAAAATGATAAAAGGGGGTTTTTAACAACTCAAATCCGGTCTTTGGCTGTCTTCATCAACTCATTCACTACATAGTTATTCAACTAAATTCCATAACAGGCAGTCAAGGCAGGATTTTTGCACTCACAAAGGGTACCACAACAGATAATTAGTAAAATTAGTATTATTATATTTGTTCTAAACCCAATCACTCTTGAAACTGAAATTTAACAAAAGAAAATTCTTTAAGCGTTTTGCAATAACCATTGTATCCATTCTGGTTTTTCTTACGCTGCTTATCCTTAGTTTAAGACTTCCGGTCGTCCAGAATTTTGTCAAAGACAGGCTGGTGGTGTATCTGGAGAAAAAAATCAAAACAAAAGTAAGCCTGGAAAGGGTTTACATAGGATTCCCTAACAGCCTTGTTATGGAAGACCTGTATTTAAAAGGTCAGAATATCGATACGCTCTTAGCCGTTAAAAAGCTGGATGTAGGGCTGAACATGATGAAACTGATCAGCTCAACGGCAGACATCACCTCAGTAGACCTTGAAGGCGCGCGGGCAAATGTTGTAAGAAAACCTGACGGAACATTCAATTTTGATTATATCCTGGATGCTTTTGCAACGAGCGATAAAGAAGAAAGCCCTTCAAAACCTTTCATTATTTCCCTGGATAAAATCAAACTGAAAGACATTGGTATTACTTTTAATGATCAGCAGTCCAGAAATGACATTAATCTTTACTTCAAATCTTTTGATACAAGGGTAAAAACATTTGATCTTCAGAAAAACGCCTATGCAGTGGGTAACATCAATCTCGACGGGCTGAAATTAAAGCTGAAACAGGACCTGATAGAGGAAGTTTCAAAAAACGTAGAGAAAAAAGTAGATTCCCTGAATAACAAAAAGCCGATGCAGCTGGGTTTAAGAGGGATTAAACTCACCAACTTCAATATCGACTACGGAGATGACAATACCAAGACTTTTGCCAAAGTCCTGTTTAAAGAACTCAGCACGAAAGTAAACAAGCTTGATCTTGAAAACAATGCCTACAGTGTAGAAACTGTGGTTCTTTCAGGCGCTGATATCAATGCCAACCTTTATCTTCCGGCTCAGAATGCCAACCCTGAAGAAAGCAAACAACCTGAAGTTTCAAAAAATTCAGATCAGCAGAAAGCCTTGAGCTTATTGCTCGGAAAGCTGGTTTTAAATGACGTAAAAGTAGCGTACAACAATACAGCTATTGCTCCGACCCGTCAGGGAATGGATTTCAACCACCTGAATTTTTCTAAAATGAATATTGAGGTGAAAGGCTTTAAAATGCAGAACAACACATTTGCAGGAACAGTAAATTCAGCAGAGATCCAGGAAGCAAGAGGCCTGGATATCCAGAAATTCAATACTGATTTTGTGTATAATGAAAAGGAAGCTTATCTGAAAGACCTTTATCTTCAGACCCCGAAAACAGTTCTTCGTGATGAAGTGATCCTGAATTATAATTCTATTGAACAGCTCAGCTCAAACCTGGGTGCAGTAAGGATTTCAGCAGATATCAGAGATTCAAAAATAGGGTTTTCCGATATTTTGAACCTGGTTCCTACTTTACGCAATACGGCTCCTTTCAACAAATACCCTAATGCCATTCTTAATGTGAATGCCAATGTAAAAGGGAACGTTAATGACCTTCTGATCAACAATCTTAAGGTTTCCGGTTTAGACCAGTTGAGGGTGGCTGCCTCAGGAAGAATAAGGAATGCCATGAACCCGGATAACCTCTACTATGACCTGAAAATTGCAGAATTATCTTCATCCGCCAGAACGATCTTCAATCTGGTACCGAAGAATACCATCCCTTCCAATATTTCCCTTCCTTCCAACATGAGTATTAAAGGAGCGGCAAAAGGAACCACGAAAGTAGTGAATGCCAATCTGAACCTCTACTCTACTCTTGGCAACGCGGCTGTTATCGCCAAGCTGGATATGCGGAGAAAAAACCGCGAGCTGTATGATGTGAAAGCGAACCTTCAGGGACTTCAGATCGGAAAAATTATTCAGAATAAAGATATCGGAACCGTTTCGGCGCAGATTTATGCGAAAGGGGAAAGCTTTGATTTTAAAAATGCGAATGCCGACCTGAGAGGCCATGTAGCTTCTGCGGTTTATAAAGGATACCGGTACCAGAACATGAATTTAACCGGGAAAATAAGACGCGGCAACTATCATGTTATTCTGAACTCCAAAGATCCGAATGCCAATTTACAGTTAACGGCTTCCGGAATCTACAATGAAAAAAATCCTACCGTGAAAGTCAACGGTAATATAAATAAATTAGACCTTAACAGGCTCGGATTCTATAAAGACCCGATGATCCTCGCCGGAAAAATAGACGGTAATTTTACCAGCCTGGATCCTGATAACTTGAACGGATACCTTAACCTGAAAGACTTTGCTTTTTCAGATGCCAAAGAAGTATACCCGATACAAGAAGTCAACCTGAAAGCGTCTTCCACCAGTGATTCCACCAATATCATTTTCAATTCTCAGATTGCAGATGTGGAATTAAGGGGTAAATATAAGCTGACCCAGATTTTCGGAGCACTGTCACAGACGGTTAATCAGTACTACCAGTTCCAGAAGCCTGCAAAAAGCCAGACCATCCAGGCAGGGCAGTTTTTTACCTTTAATGCCAAAATTAAGAATGATGATCTGATCCGGAAATTCGTACCGGAACTGAAAAGCTTCGAGACCATTAATCTTACCGGAAATTATGATGCTGATTCGCAGAAAATAGAAATCGACGGGCAGATCCCGCGGTTGCTGTATGGCGAAAATTCGATTGAAAATGCTGCGATCCGTGTAACCAATGAAAACCAGGCTTTACAGTATAATCTGAATGTCGCAGCACTAAAAAGCTCAAGCTTCGCTTTAAATAAAGTGAATATCGGCGGGGATGTCGCGAATAATATTATTAATTACAACATTACGACCAAAGATGAAAAAGATGAAACGCAGTTCCTGATTGCCGGTAATGCAAAATCACTGAACGACATCACGGAAATTTCATTAAATCCTGATGGACTGAGATTGAACTATACAGACTGGACCGTGGGAGAAGGCAATAAAATACAGATCAGCAGCAACGGAATCCTGGCAGATAATTTCAGGCTCTCAAATGCCGGAAGTGAAATCCTTCTGCAGTCTGAAACGCAGTCGCCGAACGCACCTCTTAACGTTTCACTGAAAAATTTCAAGATAGAAACCATTACCGAGCTGATTAAGAAAGATACCGTTCTGGCAAGAGGTACCATCAACGGGACAGCACAGCTGCGTGACTTAACGAAAAAAATGACCTTTACGTCTGACCTGAATGTTTCAGACCTGATTGTCTACGGAAGCCCGGTTGGAAACCTTGCTGTAAAAGTAAACAATACACCGTCCAATCTTTTAAATGCGGATATTACCTTATCCGGAAACAACAATGACGTTAAGATTCTGGGCGATTACAATACTTCATCAAGCACTTTTGACCTGAATATGGCCATCAACCAGTTGCAGATGAAATCTGTACAGGGTTTCTCCATGAACGCCATTACCAATACGGAAGGCTATATTTCCGGAAACATGAAAATTACCGGCAGTACAACACAGCCTAATATTTTAGGTACATTGAAATTCAATGATGTAGGGCTGGAAATAGCCAAAACCGGAAGCGATTTCAGGAAACTGAATGACGATATTGATTTTACCAGCCGCGGAATTGAGTTTGATGATTTCAAAATCAATGATAAAGACGGAAATTCGATGGTAATTGACGGACAGGTACTGACACAGACGTACAGGGATTTTGCATTTAATCTTGATCTTAACGCCAAAGATTTCAAAGTGGTAAATTCTGAAAAATCCAATGATGCCATCATGTACGGAATCCTTGCGATTGATGCCGGATTGCGTATCAGAGGAAATCTTGATTTACCGAAAGTAGACGGAAGGCTTTCTGTTGCCGACAATACAGATTTTACATTTGTACTTCCCCAATCTTCTCCCACTCTGCAGGAAAGAGAAGGGATTGTGGAGTTTATCGATCAGGACCAGATTGCCCTGAACAAAACGGTAAAAGCAGATTCTTTAAACAGCCAGACCCAGATTAAAGGAATGGACGTAAGCGTAAATATTGAACTGAGCAAAGAAGCCAAGCTTTCTTTACTTATTGACAAAGCCAACGGCGATTTCGTAAAACTTCAGGGTGAAGCGGAACTGACAGGCGGAATTGACCCTTCAGGAAAAACTACACTGGTAGGCGTTTATGAAGTGGAATCAGGAAGTTATGAAATGACCGTAAGCGTACTGAAACGTAAATTCGATATTGAGAAAGGAAGCACCATTACCTGGACCGGGGAACCGACTACCGCCAACCTTGATATTACCGCGGTCTATAAAACTGAAACAGCGCCGCTTGATCTGGTGGAGCAGCAGATAAGCGGGGAAAGTTCAGCAATTCTCAATCAGTTTAAGCAGAGAATCCCTTTCAATACATTACTGAAGATGAACGGCGAACTGCTGAAACCGGTGATTACTTTTGATATTACCACGGATGAAAAAAACAATGCCGTTTCTTCCACCGTTACGGATATCGTAGACCAGAAACTGTCTCAGCTGAGAACCCAGGAGTCTGAAATGAACAAACAGGTATTTGCTTTATTGTTACTGAACAGGTTCATCGGGGAAAATCCGTTCCAGTCCGGAGCCGGGCTTTCCGGGGAGATGATGGCAAGGCAGAGTGTGAGTAAGATTCTCTCCCAGCAGCTGAATAACCTGGCTTCTGACCTGATTAAAGGGGTTGACCTTAATTTTGACCTTGAATCTTCTGAAGATTATTCTACAGGAACACAAAATACAAGAACCGATCTTAATGTAGATATCAGCAAAAGGCTGCTGAATGACCGACTTAAAGTTTCGGTGGGAAGTAATTTCGGCCTGGAAGGTGAATCCCGCCAGAATGAGAGCACAACCAATATTGCGGGCGACGTAACCGTAGATTACAGCCTTTCCAAAGATGAAAGGTATATGCTCCGTGCCTACCGTAAGAACGAATACCAGGTGGCACTTCAGGGCCAGATCGTAGAAACAGGTCTTGGGTTTATCATTACACTGGATTATGATAAGTTCCGTGATATCTTCCGGAAATCCAGAAATAAAAATCAGAAAGAATCTAAAAAGAACAAGCAAAACCAAGTTGTAGAATTTAAATAATGAGAAAAAATTATCAGACATATTTCAGATATATACTTACATTCGGAATGGCTTCGGTGACGCTTTCATGCAGCAACACGAAATACCTGCAGGAGGGACAGATGCTGTATACCGGGGCAAAAATCAACATTGAAAATGACACCATTTCCAAAAACGAAAAAAAAGATCTGCAGGCTGCCCTGGAAGCCAATCTTACCCCTAAGCCCAATTCATCTTTTTTAGGATTAAGACCGAAACTTTTCTTTTACAATATTGCCAAAGAACTGAAAAAAGAAAAAGGCTTCAATTACTGGCTCAAATATAAAATAGGTGAAAAGCCTGTTCTTTTAGGGGATGTAGACCGGGAGTTCAACCGTGAGATTATTGAAAATTATTCCGAGAACAAAGGGTATTTCAATGCAGCGGCTACGTATGATACCGTTTCAAAGAATAAGAAAGCCCAGGTTATTTATACGGTAAGGCCGGGCGCAAGATACCTGATCAGTGATGTAAAATTCCAGAAAGATTCTTCATTGGTAAACCAGGAAATCCAGAATATTACGGATAAAACCTTTCTGAAAAGAGGAAATCCTTTTGATCTTGATGTGATTAAATCTGAAAGGCAGCGGATTGACAACAGCTTAAAGGAAAAAGGGTTTTACTATTTCCATCCCGATAACATTATCGTTCAGGCTGACAGTACGGTGAGCAAAAATCATAAGGTTGAACTTAATGTAAAGTTAAAAGACAACACACCTGATCTTTCTACCCAGCAGTTCAGTATTGATAAGGTAGTGGTGTTCCCGAATTACAATATTCAGGATGTAAGACAGGGGAAATACAGCGTCCCGATGGATCCGGATTCGCTTCAGAAATATGCGCATAATGATATTTATGTAATTGATCCTCAACATAAATTTAAGCCGAAAATTTTCGACAGGGCACTGTACTTTAAAAGAGGAGACATTTACAACCGGACGAACCATAACCTTACGCTGAACCGGCTGATCAGTTTAGGTGTTTTTAAATTCGTGAAAAATGAATTTGTGGTTTCAGATTCCCTGCTGCACAAATTTGATGCTTATTACCTGCTGACACCGCGGGAGCTTCAGTCTCTCCGCCTGGAAGCTTTAGGAAGGACCAACTCCGCCAACTATGCCGGAAGTGAGCTGAACCTTAACTGGACCCACAGAAACTTTTTCAAAGGAGCGGAACAGTTTAAAGCTTCTGTATACGGCGCTTTTGATGTCCAGATCGGAGGGCCGGAAAATGCCAAAAATATCTTCAGGGCCGGAACCAATGTGCAGCTTTCCATTCCGAGAATTGTCGCGCCTTTCAAATTTAATTCTTCAAGTGCTTTTGTACCGAGAACCAATATTACCTTAGGCTATGAATTTCAGAACCGTACAGAATATTATACCCTGAATACATTCAGCGGTTCATTCGGGTATGTATGGAAAGAAAATGTACGTAAGGAACATGACCTTAAGATTCTTGATATTACCTATGTGTCTCCGGCCAATATCACACCGTTGTATGATTCCCTCTCCCAAAAAAGCGATGCGATGCGGAGGGTGGTTGAACGCCAGCTGATCTTCGGTCCTACCTATTCTTATACGTATACCAATACCATGCTGTCTAAACCTACGACCATGTATTATAAGGGAACTTTAGACCTTGCGGGAAATCTTACCGGACTGATTACCGGAGCCAACGTAAAAAAAGACAAAGAGAAAAGTATTTTCGGGGTTCCGTTCAGCCAGTATGCCAAAATAGAAAATGATGTGAGGCTGTATCATAAATTCAATGAGAAAACATCCCTGGCATCCCGTCTTATTGCCGGTGTGGCATATCCGTACGGAAATTCAGAGCACATTCCTTTTTCAAGACAGTTTTTTTCGGGAGGAAGCAACAGTGTAAGGGCTTTCAGGGCAAGAACACTGGGACCGGGAAGCTTTGATCCGCGGACGATCCAGGAAGGGTATTATTTTGACCAGTCGGGAGACATCAAACTGGAATTAAATGCTGAATACCGTGCCAATCTTTATAAGTTTCTAAATGTCGCTGTCTTTGCTGATGCCGGGAACGTATGGCTTGTGAATGAAGATATTGAAAGGCCGGGTGCGAAGTTTTCAAAGGAATTTTTGAGCGAAGTGGCCGTAGGAGCCGGTGTTGGTCTCAGGCTTGACTTCTCTATCCTGATTTTAAGGCTTGACCTGGCAATGCCTCTTCGGGTGCCTTATTATCAGAGAGGTGATCGATGGGCTTTTGATAAAATCAATTTCGGGGATTCCAACTGGAGGAGAGATAATCTTATTCTGAATATTGCAATCGGTTATCCTTTCTAAAAATCAATACATGGTAAAAAGAGCAAAATTTTTCTGGGAAACATTAAAGGAAACTTTTACACAATGGAATAAATCTTCGGCATCCAATGACTCGGCAAGCTTGGCCTACTATGCCATCTTCTCAATTCCCGGACTGCTGATCATCATCATCTGGATCGCCGGCTATTTCTTCGGTGAGGAAGCCATCAGTGGGGAAATCAGCAAGCAGATCAGAGGGGTTATGGGTGCAGAGGCATCAAAAAGTGTCGAATCTATGATTGCCGGCGCTTTAATTGATAAGGAGAATATTATCATGAAGGTGATTGGTATCGGTTCTCTGGTATTCGGTTCCACTACGCTTTTCTTCCAGCTTCAGCGTTCTTTAAACAGCCTTTGGGATGTACAGGCAGCGCCTAAGAAAGCACTGACTAAATTTTTAATGGACAGAGCCAATTCATTGGGAATGATCCTTATTTTAGGATTTTTACTGATGGTTACAATGATTCTCTCTAATGTTATCAGTTTTTTCAACAACTGGATCACCTCCTATTTTGGGTTTGAAACTTATCTTGTTATAGAACTGATTAATTATGCCATTGGCTTTGGAATCGTCATGCTCCTGTTTGCTTTAATGTTTAAAGTACTGCCGGATGTAGAGATTAAATGGAAACCTGTCTGGAGCGGTGCTTTCCTGACAGCCATTCTGTTTACCCTGGGGAAATTTTTGTTAGGGCTTTATTTCGGAACAGCACAGCCTACTTCTACTTTCGGGGCTGCCGGAACCGTGATTTTGATTATGATGTGGATTAATTATTCGTGTATGCTGGTGTTCTTCGGGGCAGAATATACGAAGGTTTACGCCCTGAGAAAAGGATATAGAATTATCCCTTCAAAATACGCCAAATGGAGTGAAGCCAAGATGTACGAAGACAGCCTGAAAACGGAAAATAATGAAATGGTAAAACAGGAAAATTCATAATTCTCAATACCTGATAAAAGATAAAAGCCTTCAGAATTTCTGAAGGCTTTTGTTTTACATTCTGTTTACGGTATTTATTCCTAAAAGATGCAGTGACTTTTTTATTGTTTTAGCAGTCAGGTCTGACAGGTTCAGCCTTGCCTGCTTTAAGTTTTCATCTTCAAGCTTCAGGATCGGATTGCTCTGATAAAAGAAATTATAAGACTTTACCAGGTCATATACATAATTGGCTACCAAAGCCGGACTTAAAGCTTCTGCAGCTTTTTCAACTACTGCCTTGAAGTTCGCAATATGCATAATCAGTTCTTTTTCAGACTGGCTTAGTTCAACCGCTGTAATTTCTTTCTGTTCAAAATTTCCCTTCGCCAACAGCGACTGGATTCGTGCATACGTATACTGGATAAAAGGTCCTGTATTTCCGTTAAAATCAATACTTTCTTCAGGGTTAAAAAGCATTTTCTTCTTGGGATCAACTTTGAGCATAAAATATTTTAAAGCTCCCATTCCTACATTTTCGTAGTTGTTATCTTTCTCCTCTTCTGTAAAGCTTTCTAGTTTTCCCAGTTCTTCAGATTTGGATTTTGCCATATCATACATTTCCTGCATCAGGTCATCGGCATCCACCACGGTACCTTCACGGGATTTCATTTTTCCGTTCGGCAATTCTACCATTCCGTAAGACAGATGGTACAAATGGTCTGCCCATTCATATCCAAGCTTTCCTAGAATTTTAAACAGGACCTGGAAATGATAATCCTGTTCATTGCCGACAGTATAAATCAGCTTTTTAATATCATTTTCTTTGAAACGTTGTACGGCAGTCCCTAAATCCTGAGTCATATACACAGAAGTTCCGTCTGAACGCAGCAATAATTTCTGATCCAGTCCTTCATCGGTAAGGTCACACCATACCGAACCGTCTTCTTTCTGGTATAATACTCCCTTGTCCAAGCCTTCCTGAATCAGGTCTTTTCCTAGAATATAGGTATTGCTTTCATACTGAACCTGATCGAAATTGACACCTAATCTTTTATAGGTTTCATTAAAACCATCGTAGACCCAGGCATTCATTTCATTCCACAGATTCCTTACTTTCTCATTACCATTCTCCCAATCCAGCAACATCTTTTGGGCTTCTTTAATCAGAGGAGCTTCTTTTTTTGCCTGTTCTTCAGCAATTCCCTGACTGATTAATTCAGCAATTTCCTTTTTATATTCCTGATCAAATTTTACGTAGTAATTTCCAACGAATTTATCGCCTTTCGTTCCTGTTACATCCGGCGTTTCTCCCTTTCCGAATTTCTCCCACGCGAGCATAGATTTACAGATATGAATCCCCCGGTCATTGATGATCTGTGTCTTAATCACATCATACCCGGCTTCCTTCAAAATCTGAGCTACAGAAAAACCTAATAAATTATTTCTGATATGTCCCAGGTGGAGTGGCTTATTGGTATTCGGTGAAGAATATTCAATCATCACCGTAGCATTTTTCTTTTCTATGGTATCAAACTGATCGGCTACAGATGTAAAATTATCTATAAAAAACTGATTCTTTACCTTAACATTCAAAAAGCCTTTTACCACATTGAAGCTTTCCAGCAATTCGGTCTGCTCAGTCAAAGCCTGCCCTAATTCCATTCCGATCGTCTCCGGATTCTTCTTCAGCTGCTTCACCAATGGGAAAGTTACAACGGTAAAATCCCCTTCAAATTCAGTTTTATTTTCCTGAACTTCCAAATGAATGCCTTTCAGCTGATAGACATTGATAATAACCTCCGAAAGTTTTTCCTCTATTATATTTTTAATATTCATTATCTGTTATTTTATAAGCGCGTAATGATCTTCTTGTTTAAAATTTTGAAATACAAATATACGGAAATAAAAAAACCGCCCGAAGGCGGTTTGATATAATAAATTTTGTTTATTATTTTAACCAAAATGGTGAGTATTGATTAATACCAAATGCATCAGATTTAACCAAATTTGGAACGTTTGCACTGTTGGCAACATATTCAGACTGTGGATAAATAAGTCTAGTCGGCCTTGAATTCACCGGAGTATTAATGGGTAGTGGAGTAACAGGGAAACCTGTTTTATTATAACTAATAAATGTCTCTGTTGGATTAATATTGGTTAGTGCAATCCATCTTTGATATTGAATAGCCGCAATCTTATTAGTACTTGCAGTCCAACCTATATTTGGTCTTGAATTGGAATTATTAATGTAAGTTGCTGCGTTTGCTGCAGTTAATCCTAAATATGTAAATGATGCAGTGATCCCATTGTTAAAGAACGTTTGCGCACCAGTAAATTTCGATGGATACAGTATTGCAGCTTCAGCTAATAGAAACTGAGACTCTGCATTTAGCATAAAAACACCTGGCTGACTGGATCCTGTTGTTGCATTAGTAATTAAAAACTGTTTAGGTCCTAATCCTACATAATCTCCTACTGTATTATCATTATTTGTCGTTCCCTGTTCTAAACCATAATAGCCCTGAAATCCAGGAGTGATCTCAGCATCTTCTAATGCATTCCAAACATTAGCATAAAACATTCTTTGAACTCTAGTATCAACTAAGCCACTTGTTCTAGATGCTCTACCTAACATATTATCTATAATATGAGCAGAACCTAGTACAAGCCTGTAACCAGAATTAATTTCGCCATTTAAAGTAACTGCACCATGGCTTCTAAACAAAGGATTTTGCTGTGCAGTATTAGCAGCACTATAGCCTGGATTAAGCAATACATCTGAAGAAATATAGCTAGATGCCGTAGAAGGTAAAGTCGCTAAAGCGGCATCACGATAAGCAATAACCTCAGGGTCAGTACAGTTAGATAACCTTACAACTAATTTTAACTTAACTGTATTAGCTAATTGTTTCCAACTTGCAATATTGGTTTTGAAAATTACATCTTCTACACCTTCTGTACCTGCAGCAGTACCTGTAGCATTAAAGTATGTTGCCGTTGTAGGGAATGTATTAAGTAGTGCTATTGCTTCATCTACTTCCTTAATAAGAGCTTTATAAATGTCTTTACCTTTATCATATCTTGGAGCCAGATTAGACTGTCCTTGAAAAGCTTCACTATATGGAGCATCATTATACAAATCTACAATGGTCTGCATATAATAAGCCTTCAATACTTTAGCGGCAGCAATATGTCCAGAATATCTTTTTGAAGAATTATCACTATTTATAATTGTCTGAAAGTTATTAATCCCTAAATAATAGTTATCCCAGATATTATTGTAAAAAGTACTGGTAACATTCATTTTCATTTCATCATCAAAAGGTGCTGTATATTGAAAAATATTACCTACCCATGCGTTCATCATAAGGTTACCAAATCTATTTAGAGTAACATATTGTGTTGCAAAGATATTTGTTTGAGCAGCAGCCAATCTCTCTTTAGGAGTCAATTGGTTGTTGTAAGCTTCATTTGGGTTTTTATTAACATCCAAATAATCTTCACTGCATGAATTCATTACTAAAAAAGAACCGGCAGCTATTAATGATATAAAAAGTTTTTTCATTTTATTAAATTGTTTTGTTAAAAATTAATGGTAGTATTAAATCCAATAATTCTTGTTGTAGGATATTGACTTCGCGCTGCAATACCCATTATATTATTACCACTTGAAACATTTGATTCAGGATCAGCATAGTTTCTGTTTTCTTTAGAAAATACTCTGAAAGGGTTTCTGGCGTATACACCAATTGTTAACCCATCGAGACCAATACTTCTAACCATATCTCTACCCAATGAATAGCTTAAGGCTAATTCTCTAACTTTAAATGCTGTAGCATCGATTACAAAATTCTCTGCGATTGAAGAGTAAACACCTCCATAATACGTTGGTAAAGTAGAGTAATCTGTTCCTCCTGATTTAATTGAAGTATTCGCCACATATTGTCCCGCAGAATTTTGATAAACTGAATTAGGAATAACATAACCTCCTTGGGTTCTATCAAATTCAGCAGACTGTTCTAAATATCCTCCAAATGCTAAATTTAACATTTGATCAGCATAGAACTGATGGCCTGTTCTATAATCCATGGTAGCCGATAACTCCCAATTTTTATATCTGAAATTTGTATTAAATGTCAAAGTATATTTAGGATTTGCATTTCCTAAATTGATAAAACTATTAGTGGCCTTAGGATCACCAGTAGCCTCATCAACAATAATTCTACCTTGATCATCTCTTAAGTAACCAGTTCCTTTGATCACTGGATATTTTGCACCTCTAACCGCATAAACTCCAACATTGCCAGAAGAATAAAGAGCTACTTCATCAACTCCTGCTGGTAAGTCTAATACTTCCTGTTGGTCAGCATAATAAGAAAGTCTTCCATCCCATCTGAAATCAGTCGTCTTAATAGGCGTAAACCCTAAATCAAGTTCAATACCTCTCGTTCTGATTTTACCAATATTAAATCTTTGAGAAGAAATACCAGAAGCGCTTGATGTTGTTCTTTGTGTAATCAAATCTTTGGTATCATTATTAAAGATGTTAGCATCTAACGTGATGCGATCCTTGAAAAATCCTAATCCCAAATTTAATTCAGTAGAAGTTACAAATTCCGGCTTAATCTCAGGACTTGTAGGATTCGGATTAACTATAAAACTTAACGGATTTGTTCCAAAAGGAAAACCTGGTGCTACTACAGCTGTATTTTCAATAGCGTAAGCAGAAACAGGATCATTACCTACCATTGTATATGAACCTTTAACAACAAATCTACTTAAGACAGTACTGTTTTTGAAAATTTCAAATGCATTTTTAGGTATAAATGATAAACCTACTGAAGGATAAGTATAATTAAATTTACTTTCAAAATTTGCATCACTTGAAATAAAAACAGAACTGGATTCAGATCTTACTGTAGCATTTAAATATAAATAATCTTTATAATTTAAATCTAAATTTGCAAAACCTGCATATTTTCTAACTTTTGTTAAGCTGTTAGTTCCATTAAAACCATATGGCTGTGAAGGATTAAGGACATTCCAAACAGTATAAAGTCCAGCATTATTTAAATTAGTCCCTCCTGCACCGGTACCCTTACCATAGGTATCCTGAACATTCCATCCTACTATTAATTTAGAATTAATATCATCTGTCAGATTGTAATCAAACTGAGCCATAATATCATTATAAAAATAAGTAGAGTTTGTATTATATTGATTATAAAGTGAATTAATAGCAGTTACGCCGGCAATGGTTGCTACCCCTGGTGTTGAACCAGAATAAAGGTCTCTCCACTGTCTTCCATCACTTGTTGAAAACTGACCAGTTCCGTTATCAATAATTGTGATATGATCATTAACTTTATATGATAAGCTTACCGTACCACTAATGTTATTAGTCTTAACAGCACTTCTATGATGTTTTATATTCCAGTAAGGGTTCTGGTAAAACATAGTCCATGTATATGCTCTGTCATCATTCAATGCACCTCTCCATTTAGTAATATCAATTTCAGGAGCAGATTGAAGTATATTACTATATATATCTGCAGGAGTAGTATTGTTTGATTGATTCAAGAATGAAAATGTTCCATCAATAGTCCATTTATCTTTTTTCATTCCACCTTTAAATATAGCAGAAGTCCTTTTGCTTTTATCATTCATTATGATAAATTCTTTATCTTGTCTAAGTAAGGACAAGGATGCATAACCATTTGCATCACCGGCTCCAATAGTTACACCATTGGTATATGTAGTACCAGTTTGAAAAAATTTCCTAAGATTACTATTAGCACTTGAAGGAGCATTAAATGGTAAATAAATTGATGAAGATATATCTTGTTGAGGAGTATTTCCATCATTCCCATTAATGGAAATAACTCCATCACCATTAACATCATATAAAGGAATACCATAAGGTAATGATTGACCAGCATATGTAGGATCTGTATACGAAGGACCCCATGCGCCATTTTCTACGTGAATCCTTTCACCATACCACCCTTGTCCATATCTATTTTGTCTTGCCGGCAAAAAAGCTATATTTTCAAAATCTATACCATTATTTAATGTTACCTTAACTTTTCTATTACTTGTTCCTTTTTTTGTAGTAACAATAATAGCTCCATTAACACCTTGAGATCCATACAAAGCTGCTCCCTGTAACCCTTTTAAAACTGAAACAGACTCAATTACATCAGATGGCAACTGAGAATAGATTGACACAGTTGAAATTACCCCATCAATAACAATTAGTGGAGTTGTGGACCCAGAAATTGTTCTTGAACCTCTTAATTTTATATCAAATGATCCGTTTACACTTGAGTTTGACTGGTTAATTTGTAAGCCTGTTACCTTGCCGCTTAATGATTGTACTGCATTTTGATTATTTGCCTGTGTCAAAGCATCAGAGTTTACAACAGAAACAGAAGATGTTTGAGCATCTAACTTTTTCTTTAAACCAAGAGCACCAGTGATAACAACTTCACCAATACTTTGCTCCCTTATAACTGTGTCATTCTTTGTATTTTGTGCATTCATTAATACAAAAGAGGAAGACACAACAACTAAAAGAACACTTGCTGTTAATTTCTTCATATTTAAATTGATTATTTTTTTATTATCTGCAAATATGTAAAACTTTCTTAAAGTAACCAAATATTTTGTTAAAAATATTTAATTTTACATGTTTTTATATTTTAGGGTGTAACATAATTATGGATTTGTTAAAAAAATGGTCGGTTTTTTACGTTGAAGCAGGGTGTGATGAAGTAGGTAGGGGTTGCTTATGCGGGCCTGTGGTAGCTGCTGCCGTGATCCTGGATGAAAATTTTAACCAAAATTTAGTTAACGATTCAAAAAAACTGAATTTTAAAACCAGATTGGGTCTTGACCAATATATTAAAGACCATGCTAAAGATTATGCCATCGCTGAACTGCCTGCCGGTTTCATTGATCAGCATAATATTCTCAATGCCAGCATTCATGCTATGCATCATGCGCTGGATAAATTAACCATACGGCCTGAACTGATTTTGGTAGACGGTAACAAATTCCATCCTTATAATTATATCCCGCATGAATGTATTATTAAAGGGGATTCAAAAGTGCTTTCGATTGCAGCCGCTTCTATATTGGCAAAAAACTACAGGGACCGGTTAATGATTGAACTCCACGACGAGCATCCTGAGTACGGCTGGGATACCAATTTTGGCTATGCAACCAAAAAACATCAGGAAGCACTCATAAAATTCGGGCCTACAAAATACCACCGGCAGTCTTTCAGGTTAAAATATGATTAACAAAAAGAAACGAAATTGTTAACAAGGTTAATTATGCCTTATTATATGTACAAATAAAAAGAGAAGCTATAATGGCTTCTCTTTCTGTTGTATGATCAAATTAATTATTATTTCTTCTTTTTCTGCTCCTGATATTTCTGCTGTTCCTGAGCTTTCTCCATCATCTCTCTCATGCGCTTCTGAAACTTACCTTCAGCCTTCGGCTTTTCTTTGTTGGCCTGAATCTGGGCATGAATTTTCTTCTCATCCAGAATTATATATTTAATGACCAGAATAATCAAAATGTTAATTGCATTGGATACAAAATAATACCATGACAATCCGGATGCGGACGTGTTTAAGAAGAACAGGAATGTAATCGGGAAAATATACATCAATACCTTCATGTTCGGCATACCTTCCTGCTGTGGCTGCTGCATATTTCCTGAAGTCATAATGGTGTAAATTAAAATGACAATGGTACACGCAATGGCAAATACACTTAAGTGATCGCCTAAGAACGGAATTTTAAACGGTAATTTAATAAGGTCGTCATAAGCCGTAAGATCTTTCGCAAACCAGAATCCCTGTCCTCTCAAATCAATAAAGTTCGGGAAGAAACGGAATAAAGCATAGAAAATCGGGATCTGCACCAACGCTGGTAAACATCCTGCCATCTGGTTGACTCCTGCTTTCCTGTACACTTCCATGGTTGCCTGCTGCTTTTTCATCGGATCTGCATCTTTCAGTTTGGCATTTACCTCATCAATTTCTGGACGGATTACCCTCATCATTGCACTTAGTTTATGCTGCTTATACATAATTGGTGACAAGATCAGTTTAACAAGGATCGTCAGTAAAAAGATTGCCCAACCGGCTGTTACACCCCATGAAGCAATGAAATTATAAATAGGAATAAAGAACCCTCTGTTCATCCATCCGATGAAAGACCAACCCAACGGCAAAATTTCGTCAAAGTTTTTATCGTAAGATTTTAATAACGGTAAATCCAGCGGCATGAAATACCAGGTGAAATCCTGGTTCAGTTCATTTCCGGTCATCTGAACGAAACCTTCATAATTCAGTTTTTTCAGATATTCTCCTTCTTCAATATTTTCCTGATTTCCCTTACTCTGGGTAAACCCACTCTTAGCTTCGATGACAGAAGTAAAAAACTGTTGCTTTACACCAATCCAGTTCAACGTTTCCTTTTCTTCTTCCATGGTTGTTCTTCCGTCATAATCATAGTCTTTATAATTATTGAAAGCATAAGAAAATTCTGAGTGAGACTGTTCCTGAGCCCTACCCTTTTCCAGGTTTCTTACATTATAGTTCCAGATAAAATCAGCTTTGGTATCAGCCGTTACTTTTGCAAGCCCCTGCGTTCTTACTTTGAAATCCAGTCTGTATTTATCCAGCAATGTATAGACAAACTGAATAACAGCTCCGTTATAATCAGCAGTCATGGTTACCGCATTACCGTTAACGGCCGGAGCAAAAACCAAATCTTTGGTATTGATTACTTTTCCTGTTTTATCTTTAAACTGGAACCCGTAGTCGGAATTGTTTTTTGTGATCAGTAAAAGCGGAAGATCTGCTTTATCTGTCTTATGATCGTATGCTTTGTATTCTGCAAGTTCCACTTTGGAAACCTGACCTCCTAAACCGGCGAACTCAATATTCAGTTCTTTATTGGAAAGATGGGCGGTCTGAATCGCACTGGGAGTTACATTTGGATTGATATTGCTTGCCTGAGTTGGTTTTACAGGATTTCTAGCCTGTTCAGTTTTCTGTTGCTGAGCTTTTACCTCTTCTTCCTTTGATTGTTTGTTCTGAAAATAAAACATGAAACCAAAAAGAACCAAACATAAAACCGCAAAACTAATCATTTGACTTTTATCGAGTCCGTTGTTCTGTTGCATTTTATCTTAATTAAAATTTTACCTATTAAATAATGTATAACATGTGGTTATACATTTTGAGTCGACAAAAATACTGTTTTTTTATCAAAACTCTACCTTATAATATATTACTATATAATAAACTCAAGCTGATAATAATCAACCTGAGTTTATTTATGACGCCTGTAATCTTACAATTACTTTACTTCTTTACCGCACGCTTTGATAAAAGCCCTGAACAGCGGATGCGGTGTTGCTACCGTACTCTTGTATTCCGGGTGATACTGAACCCCAACATAGAATGGGTGGTTCGGCATTTCCAATGCTTCCACCAAACCTGTTTCCGGATTAGTTCCTGTTGCCAGGAAACCATTCATTTCAAACTCCCCGATATAATCACTGTTGAATTCATACCGGTGACGGTGTCTTTCCGTAATATTTTTGCTTCCGTAGATATCATTCATTGCAGACCCGTTTTTCAGGGAACATTTCCAAGCTCCGAGACGCATGGTACCTCCTTTGTCTACTACATTTTTCTGTTCTTCCATTAATGAAATCACCGGATGTTCCGTAGATGTATCAAATTCCATAGAGTTGGCTTTTGAATATCCCAACACATTTCTGGCAAATTCAATCGTCATAATCTGCATTCCCAGGCAGATCCCCAACATCGGCACTTTATTTTCCCTTGCATATTGCGCTGTCAGAATTTTTCCTTCAATCCCTCTGTCGCCAAAGCCCGGAGCTACTAAAATTCCGTTTACGCCTGCTAAAGTTTCTTTGATATTTTCACTGGTTAAGTCACCGCTGTACACCCATCTGATCTTTACTTCAGTTTCCAAGTCGGCACCGGCATGCTTGAAAGCTTCCGCAATAGAAATATAGGAATCCTGAAGGGAAATATATTTTCCTACCAATGCAATTTCTACGGTTCTTTTCGGGTTCTGGAATTTTTTAAGGAATGTTTTCCAGTCCTTAAGATCAGCTTCCTTATCACTTTTCAGATCCAGCTCTTTTAAAACCACATCATCAAAATTCTGCTTCTGAAGATACATCGGTACTTCATAGATCGTTTCAAGATCTTTACATTCAATCACATTATCCAAAGGAACATTGCAGAACTGGGCAAGTTTCGCTCTCTGGTCTTTTGGGATTTTATGTTCCGTTCTGCATACCAGGACGTCTGCCATAATTCCGCTTTCCATCAACTGACGGACAGAGTGTTGTGAAGGTTTTGTCTTTAATTCCCCGCTTGAAGCCAGATAAGGCAGTAAGGTAAGGTGAATCACCATGGAATTTTTCTCACCCAGTTCCCATTTCAGCTGACGGACTGTTTCTATGTAAGGCAGAGATTCAATATCGCCAACCGTTCCCCCGATTTCAGTAATAATGATATCGTAGTTCTGTTTGGATAAGATTTTAATTCTCCTTTTAATTTCATTGGTAATATGAGGAATAACCTGAACGGTTTTCCCAAGGAAGTCTCCTTTTCTTTCTTTTTCAATAACCGTCTGATAAATTTTCCCTGTGGTAACGTTGTTGTTTTGGGAAGTGGGAGCATCAAGGTAACGCTCATAATGACCTAAATCCAGATCCGTTTCCGCACCATCTTCGGTTACATAGCATTCTCCGTGTTCATAAGGATTCAGTGTTCCCGGGTCGATATTAATATAAGGATCTAATTTCTGGATCGTTACATTAAAGCCGCGTGATTTTAGCAGAAGTCCCAGAGAAGCAGAAACGATTCCTTTCCCCAAAGATGAAGTTACACCTCCTGTCACAAAGATGTACTTTGTATTCTTTTTACTCATTAGATTAGGTTTGTGCAAAGTTATGGGAAAAAGAAAGACAAAGCAATTTTTTAGATTTATCAATTTGAGAAATAGCAATTATTTTCTTAAATTTAACGAAACTTTTTATCTGTATTTAATCTTATCAACACGCAAAAAAGCCATTAAAATAATGATTTCTGTATATCACTCAAGCCAAAGTTGCAACAGCCGCTCAGTCCTATACCATTCTTTTACACGTAAAAATAAATTTACGGCTGATCCGATTACAGCCTGCCTTATTCTGCTATCTGCAGAATCCTGAAACCTTTTTGAATTTTCCTGACTGCAATCGTTATGGTTTAAGCAAAAACCTTTTTTAGCTTACCTAAAAATTATCTCCAAGACGGTTAAAAAACAAAAAATTAATTATTTTACTTTTCAAAATAAATGGATGGTGAATTCACGATCAGGCCTTCTCTCTTTATTTTTAAATATCATGACATTAAGAAATGCGACTGAATGAAAAGCAACTGAAAATCCGGCAGCAGGCCTTTGCATTAACCTTATGTACCATTGTATTCATCGCTGTTTACAATTTTTGCACGTGGTATGCTTCTTCTTTAGATGATGTGCCGTCATTCACTTTCGATTTTGAAAAATCTATTCCGTTCATGCCTTTGTCGATCATTCCGTACATGGCAAGCGGACTTTTTTTCTGCGTTGTATTTTTTTCTTGTAAAAATAAAAATCAATTAAAAATATTAACATGGAGAATGATTTTTGCAACTGTTACGGCAGGAATATTTTTCATTACGGTTCCTTTACGGTTTTCATTTGCAAAACCTGAAGTTCCGCATGTTATTCTGGGACTGCCTTTTTCGTTTTTAGAAGCTTTTGATTCACCCTTCAACCAGTCCCCATCGCTTCATATTGCTTTTGCATTTATATTCTGGTCAGTATTCAAAGGGCTTACAAAATGGCGGATTTTCTTAATGGTCTGGCTGATCCTTCTGGGAGTTTCGACACTTACCACTTATCAGCATCATCTGATTGATATTTTAACCGGAGCCATTCTTGCACACATTACTTTTATCATCATTCCTTATCGCAAACATGATCCTGAATACCGGAATTTCCGGGTGGCAAATTATTATTTCCTATCAGGATGGATCCTCATTTCAGCGGCTTTACTGCTCAGTAAATACATCGGAGCTGAGGGATTCATCCTTTTATTGCCTGCATTGGTAACCATTATTACCGGTTATTACCATCAGAAAAGTAATCCACAAAAAATTCAGTAAAACAGTAGTCCCGTAGTTTATCTTTATACAAGAAAAAGGTTTTCAATATGTTGAAAACCTTTCTACTACACCAAAATTATATATAAAAGTCCTATTGCTTAATTAACTCAAAATATAGGTTAACATCAACATCTTTAGCTACGCCCGCTCCCGTTGGGTCATATTTAATGTTATAATCCAGACGGTTTACTTTAAATGTGGTCTGGAAGCCCATTACCTCTTTTCCCTGCTGGTTCTTCGTTATCCCGCCAAACGTTACCGGAACACTGATCTCTTTAGAAACATCTTTAATCGTCAGTTTTCCTTTTAAAGTATACACATTGTTTTTATCCTTGGCTAAAGAGCTTGATTCAAACGTCATTGCCGGAAACTTTTCACTGTCAAAGAAATCGGCACTTTTCAAATGCTTATCCCTCATTTCAACTGCTGTATTGATGGAGTTTACCTCCACTACGAAAGAAAGCTGTGCATTGTCCAGATTACTGGCTTTCGTTATGGCTTTTCCTTCAAATTTATCAAATCTTCCCTGCACAAAGCTGATCCCCATGTGTTTGATATTGAAATTTACCGAAGAATGCATCGGGTCGGTCTGCCAAACGGTCTGTGCAAAACCCACAACACTTAAAAGTGCAAATACAAAAGTTAAGAATACTTTTTTCATTGTATATATTTTTAGATTAATCTTAGACAAATGTATGCTGATTATAATAACCGGACATTGACCTATGGTAGTTTTTACTGTTTATTTAAATTTTTTGATGCTGAGTTTTTTCATAATTTTACAGTATGGCAAAATTAAGAACAGCATATTTCTGTCAGAACTGCGGAACCCAGTACTCCCAATGGATGGGACAATGCAAGAACTGCGGAGAATGGAACACCCTGGTGGAGGAAGTCGTTGAAAAAACCTCATCCAAAACACCGCCGTTTTCAAAATTAAAACAAAACGTAATCAATATCATTGAGGTTGAAACCAGTGAAGAACCGAGAATCAAAACCCCTTCCGAAGAACTGAACCGGGTACTCGGAGGCGGTATTGTATTAGGTTCTGTCACTTTAATCGGTGGTGAGCCGGGAATTGGCAAATCAACCCTGCTTCTTCAGTTAGCCCTGAAAATGAAGAAAAAAATCTTTTATGTTTCCGGGGAAGAAAGTGCCTCACAAATCAAGATGAGGGCCGACCGGTTAACGGATATCCAGAATCCGAACTGCTTTCTTTTCACGGAAACCTCTCTGGAAAAAATCCTTCATGAAGCGAAAAAGCTGGAGCCGGATTTCGTTATCATCGATTCTATTCAGACTTTACAGTCCCAGCTGATTGAAAGCTCACCGGGAACCGTTTCCCAGATCAGGGAATGCTCAAATGAAATCATCAAATACGCCAAAGAAAACAATGTCCCTGTTTTTCTGGTAGGCCACATTACCAAAGACGGACAGATTGCAGGCCCGAAAGTACTGGAACACATGGTAGATGTGGTACTGAACTTTGATGGCGACAGAAACCATCTTTTCCGTTTATTAAGAGCGAATAAGAACCGTTTCGGGTCTACTGCCGAAATCGGGATCTATGAAATGGTTTCCCAGGGACTGAAAGAAATTAAAAACCCTTCTGAAATCTTAATTACCAAAAAATTTGAAGAGCTTTCCGGAAACTCCGTTGCTGTCACATTAGAGGGCAACCGCCCGATGCTCTTGGAAATCCAGGCACTGGTAAGTACAGCCGTTTATGGTACGCCGCAAAGAAGTTCTACCGGATTTGATGCCAAGAGGCTGAATATGCTTCTAGCAGTCCTGGAAAAAAGAGCAGGTTTCCAGTTGGGTGCAAAAGACGTTTTTTTAAATATCACCGGGGGAATTAAAACCGATGACCCGGCACTGGATCTGGCCGTGGTAGCTTCTATCCTTTCTTCCAATGAAGACATCGCCATCTCTGAGCATTACTGTTTTGCAGGGGAAATCGGGCTGAGCGGAGAAATCAGGCCGATTGCACAGGCCGAGCAGAGAATTACCGAAGCAGAGAAATTAGGCTATGAAAAGATTTTCGTCTCTAATCTAAATAAACTTCCCAAGAAGAAATTCGGGATCAAGATTGAAGAAGTGAGTAAAATTGAGGATTTCCATGAAAGGTTATTCTAACCCAAGAACGCAAATATTTAATGATGAAAAACGGTATTCTTGATTATTACAACAGCCTTGCGAAAACCTATGATGAGAACCGTTTCGGAAACTCCTATGGACAATATATTGATCAACAGGAAAAAAATTTCTTAACTGCTTTTTTTAGAAATAAAAAATATTCAAGAATTCTTGATTTGGGATGCGGTACCGGCCGGTTGCTGGACTTTGCAACTCACGGAACAGATTTCAGTATAAAGATGCTGAATATTGCTAAGGAAAAATATCCCGGAAAAGTTTTATTGAAAGGAGAAATCTCAAAAATTCCTTTTGATGATGAATTTGACTGTATTTTTTGTTTCCATGTCATTATGCATCAGACTAAAATTGAAACAAAATTATTTTTAAATGAATGCCATCAGAAATTAAACAAGAGCGGGATTTTACTCTTTGATTATCCTACCAAAAGCAGACGAAAAGCCATTTCTCCACAGGAAGATTGGCACGCCGGTAACCGTTTTAACACTGCAGAAATTTTACAATTCTCAGAAGGTCAATGGAAATTAAAAAATACAAAGGGAATTTTATTGTTCCCGATTCATAGGCTGCCAAAAAGCATACGGAAATATTTTCTTCTGCCGGATATTTTACTGTGTAAAACATTCCTGAAAAGATGGGCTTCCTATCATATTGCAGTCCTGGAAAAAATATGAAACGACAACTGAAAAAATGGCTGCCCTACCGCTGGAAAGTCCAGATAAAGCTCTTGCAGAGGTATATTAGTGAGAAGAAGACTCAATATGTCTATTCAAAAAGCTACAGCCCGGAAGATATCGGAGAACATAAGACTGAACTCCGGCAGGTCATTAACAAAGGTGAATACCATCAGAATAAGATTCATAATTTACAAATTGTCAGCAATAAGATCAACAATTTAATCATTAAGCCCAACGAAGTTTTTTCTTTCTGGAAATTAATAGGCAAGCCTGATGAAAAGAATCATTTCAGGCTGGGAAGAAATTTAATTAAAAACCATATTTCAAGTGATTTCGGCGGCGGCATTTGTCAGTTTTCTTCAATTATCTATTTTCTGGCTTTAAAATCCGGCTTAAAAATTATTGAACGATTTCCACATTCAATGGATATTTATAAGGAGCATGAACGTTTTACACCCCTAGGTTCAGACTGTACCGTAGTTTATGGATATAAAGATCTGCAGATCGAGAATCCGTTCCCGTTTCCCGTTCAGCTGAGATGTTCCCTGAATGATGAACATCTTTCGCTTAGCCTGATATCACCTAACGAAATTATTTTGCATACAATCGGTTTCAAAGCGTCTGAAACTGAAAAAGGGGTCTGGGTAGAAACATTAAGCAATAACGAGATTTTATTTAAAAATTTCTATATTCGTTTATGAATTATCTGGCACATTCCTTTCTCACTTTTACCGACGGGCAGATCGTCGGGCAGTTCCTGGAAGATTTTATCCGGAATAAAGACCGGTATTCTTTCCCGAAAGATATTCAGGACGGGATTACCCTGCACCGTGCCATTGATACCTTCACAGATTCTCATCCGGCCATCCATGAAGCCAAAAAAGTATTTGCCCCTCTGGTAAGGTTATATGCCGGGGCTTTTGTAGATGTGGCGATGGATTACTTTGTGGCCAATGATTTACAGTTAAAAACATTAAAAGGCTGGAAAGATCATTCACGGAAAGTATACCGGGTTTTGAATGAGCATTATGAATTTCTGCCTGAAAATTTCAGAAGGATGCTTGAAAAAATGGAACAGGACGACTGGCTCTACCATTACCGCCAGGACCAGAATATCAAATTCAGCATGCGGAATGTATTGAATAAAGCAAAGTATTTAGATAAAGACATTCCTGTATTTGAAGCTTTCCTTGACCATAAAGATGTGCTTCAAAAATGCTATGACGATTTTTTTCCTGATCTGCTTGAACATGCCAAAGGAATCAACGCGCTTTTACAGCTGGAAAACTAAAATTGTTGAAATAAATAACGGTTTGGATATGTCAGTCTCTCACTTTTCCTTTCTCCGTTGACAATGATGTGGACAATATTCATCTGATCGTCAAACAGGTTATAAAGAAAGCTTACGGCTGCTTCTACCTTTTTGGGATTGTCAATTTTTTCAGATTCCAGATAAATATTTACCGATTCATGGTCTTCTTCATAACCAATGAAGTTTACTTTGAGAAATGTATTGTTGGCTTTAAGCTTAAAGTATTCTGCTGAATAATTTTTAAGTGCTTCCTGAAGCGGTGCCTTAAATTTCGGATCATTGAAATGCAGTGATTTTCCGTATTTTTCATTCAGCCCGTTTTCAAGGTCATCAAGAAAAAAACGTCCTGTTACTTCAAAAGTTTTAGACTTCGGATTATAGTTAATTTCCACTGATCCTACATGATAAGGATGTTTCGCTTTGGTAAAAGAAAAAAGCAGCAGTAAGGGAAATAACAGAAAAAGTATTTTTTTCATGGCAATAAATCAATTATTTTTTGTGGATCCTGTCTCATGTCAAAGAAAAGCAGGACTTTTACCGTCCGGTTATTTTCTTTCCTGAAGAACATGCGTATATGCTTTTTACCGATTAATGCTGAATAAATGTCTTTAGTATATTTTTGATAATGTTTAAATCTGTCCTCTTTTAAATCAGCTGAAACACGTTTGACATCCTGAAGAAAAGTGATAACTTCTTTATTACTCCATGTTTTTTCAAGAAACTCAATCTGGTGGCGCAAAGTCTGTTTCGCTACTTTTGAGAGTTCAATCTGCATATTTCATCATCTATATATTTAAAAAACTCTTCTTCAGAAACCATATCTTTTTCTTCCAGGCGGTCTGCATAATCTGCCAGCTTATCAATAACGTGTTTTGGCATTCCGTCCTCATAAAATTCTTCTTCTTCCTTTACAGAAACAGATTTCACGCCTTTTATTCTTTCTAAAAGCTGTTTGATGAAAACAAAATCTTCTGCATTTTCAAGTTCTATATTTACGATCATGACGATGAATTTTCAACAAAGTTAAAATAAATTTTGTATCATCGCATTTCGAAAAATAATTTAACAATGCAGGACTTTTTATTTTACCTCAACCTGGGCTGGGAGCATATTATTTCGCTGGATGCACTGGACCATCAGCTTTTTGTACTGGCTTTAATTGCCGTATATTCTTTTAATGACCTGAAGAAAATCTTAATTCTGGTTACGGCTTTTACCATCGGGCATTCCGTGACGCTGGCGCTGAGCATTTTTGACATTGTAAGGATCAATTCCGCCTGGGTAGAATTCCTGATTCCGCTGACGATTGTCATCACCTCACTGGATAACATCCTGATGAAAAATAAAAAACAGACGCTGATGACTGCCAATTATTACCTGGCACTGATTTTCGGACTGATTCACGGGATGGGTTTCGCCAATACCGCAAGGGTAATGATTGCCAAGAGCCAGAGTATTGCCGTTCCGCTTTTGGGTTTTAATATCGGTTTGGAATTAGGACAGATTGCCATTGTTTTCGGTATTTTAATCCTGCTGTTTATCCTGCTTAAAGTTTTTAAAGTCAATCAGAAAGACTGGGTGCTTTTTGTCTCTTCAGGAGTCTTTGCGTTATCATTAAAAATGACGCTGGAAAGAATTCCTTTTTAAGGCTGAAACATTTCCGACTTTTCAACTACTTATTATTATATTTGAAAATCCTTAAACAATTTCGGTTATGAAACTAAAAGTTGCCATACTTTCCCTTTCTGTATTTACGTATACAGGTTTCACCGCACAAAATATTCAGAACAATCCGGGGAGTAACCACGGAAACAGATTTGAACAGCTGGGAACCATTCTTCCTACACCCAATATTTACAGAACGGCTTCGGGAGCACCCGGGCACGGCTACTGGCAAAACAGGGCCGACTACAATATCACGGCATATCTTGATGAAGATAAAAGAAACCTTAAAGGTTCTGAAACCATTACCTATTACAATAATTCCCCGGACGACCTGGATTATATCTGGCTGCAACTGGACGAAAACCAGCAGTCGACGGTAAAAAAAGCAGATTTCCCTTCCTCTTCTACCCTTCCGAAGGCATCCAATGACCAGCAGCTGCGCCCGACAGAACTCCCCCTTTCGGATAACGGATACGGCGTAAACCTTGAAAAAGTGACCGATGCTTCCGGAACGCCCCTGAAATATACCGTCAATAAAACCATGATGCGTATTGACCTGCCTAAAGTCCTGAAAAAAGGAGATAAGCTGGTTTTTAAAATAGACTGGAACTACAATATCCCGAACAGGATAAAAATGGGCGGCCGCGGCGGTTATGAAAATTTTGCCGAAGACGGAAACGACCTTTATACCATGACCCAGTGGTATCCGAGAATGTGTGTATACAGCGATTTCCACGGCTGGCAGAACCACCAGTTTACAGGACGTGGAGAATTTGCCCTGGTTTTCGGGAACTTTAAAGTTTCCATGAACGTTCCTGCAGACCATGTGGTAGGCGGAACCGGAGAATGTAAAAACTACGATCAGGTATTAACGTCTGATCAACTGGCGAGATACAACAAATCCAAAACAGCAGCAGAGCCGGTTGAGATTGTTACGCTGGATGAAGCTAAAAAAGCGGAGAAGAATCATTCAAAACAAAGAAAAACCTGGAACTTCGAAGCGAATGACGTAAGGGATTTTGCCTGGACTTCCTCCAGAAAATTTGTCTGGGACGGAATGGGCGTTACCATTCCTGAAAACAACAATAAAGTAATGGCGATGAGTTTCTATCCGAAAGAAGCTTACAACTTATACAGAAAATATTCAACAAAGGCTGTTGCGCATACGATTAAAACGTATTCGGAGTTTACGATTCCGTATCCATATCCGGTAGCACAGTCGGTGGAAGCTGCCAATGGAATGGAATACCCGATGATCTGCTTTAACTACGGAAGAACGGAAAAAGACGGTACCTATTCCGAAGGGATTAAGAACGGGATGCTGGGCGTGGTAATCCATGAAGTAGGACACAATTTCTTTCCGATGATCATCAACTCAGACGAAAGACAATGGTCATGGATGGATGAAGGGCTGAATACGTTTGTGGAATACCTTACGGAAGAGCGCTGGGACAATAAATTCCCTTCAAAACGCGGTCCGGCCTGGACAATTGTGGATTACATGAAGCTGCCGAAAGACCAGCTGGAGCCGATCATGAGTAATTCTGAAAATATTATTCAATTCGGTCCGAATGCCTATTCAAAGCCGGCCACAGGATTGAACATTCTCCGTGAAACCATTATGGGAAGGGAACTTTTCGATAAAGCGTTTAAAACATATGCCAAAAGATGGGCATTCAGGCATCCTGAACCTGCTGATTTCTTCAGAACGATGGAAGATGCCAGTGGCGAAGACCTGGACTGGTTCTGGAGAGGCTGGTTCTATGGGACAGATCCTGTAGACATTGCCATTGACAAAGTAACTGTTGCAGCCCCTGATTTAAATACTGCTCCGAGGGAAACCAAAGAAATAAAATATAAAGTAGAGAAGCCTGCCCAGAATGATTTTGAAGACATCTCTAAAATCAGGAACAGAGCCGATAAGAATACTACCTTCTACGTAGACCAGGACAAAGAAGCCCAGGATTTCTATTACCGGTATGACAGAGGACAGGAAAAAGTAGACAATACCAAGGAATACAGCTTCAAGCTTGAAGGTACCGAACCTTTAACACAAAAGGAAAAAGATAAATTTAAAAACCTTACCGCCTATCAGATTGATTTCACCAATAAGGGCGGACTGGTAATGCCATTAATCCTTGAGTTTACCTTTGAAGACGGAACCAAAGTAACCGATAAATCTTCTGCCCAGATATGGAGGCTGAATGAACAGAAGGTATCCAAAACCTATTATTTTGACAAGAAACTAAAATCTATCCAGCTGGATCCGATGAGGGAAACTGCTGACATTGATACCTCAAACAATTTCTGGAGCAATGACGGTGGCAACACCCAGGTTTCCAAATTCGATCTGTTTAAACAGAAAGAAGCCGGAAGCACAAGAGGCGCTTCCAGCGGCAGGGTCAACCCCATGCAGGCCGCAGGAAAGAAAAACTGAAAATAATTGATAAAAAGTACCCAACATCTGGGTACTTTTTTTTTAGCTTTGCGACTTATTAGAATTTAAAACCATGAAAAAAATTACTGCTTTATTCTGTATCTTATTTTCAATCTTCATATTCTCTCAATCGGATGTGTACTTCGGCAAGAAGAAATTAATGGGTGCTGAAATTATTTTAGAAAACGGAACGATCAAAACAGGGTTTCTTCAGGATTTCCATTCTCAGAGATTTTATAATACTGACATGCAATCTTTTAGCAGCATTGAAAAATATCTAAAATATGACACTAAGGAATTTAAATTCAAAGAAGAAGCGGGTTCCGCTATTCAGATCATTAACATTGCTGATGTAAAGAGAATTATACTACTGAATACAGATGGATCTGAACGGTTGGTTTATGATAAAATGAAACTTAAGACCATCAATTCTAAAAATGAAGTGGTAGATCTCAATAAAACAGTCATTTTACCTTTGGAACAGGAAGGAAAACTGAATCTTTACGGAATCACGCTGGTTGCATATGGTCAGCCCAGCCTATACTCCACAGGTGCCGCTACAAAATACCTGACTACTTTATTCATTCCCTACCTTAAAAGTTCAAACAATGAGTACGCTTACCTGCCATTCGATATAAACAGAATGAATATTTTTAATTTAGGGAAACTGGAAGCCAAGTTTAAAAAAACGTTGGAGGAATCCACAAAAGACTGTCCGGAATTTCAGTCGAATATTGATGAAACCATGAAGGTTTTTGAAAAGCGTTTAACGAAAGACCAGAAACAAATGTACTATGACAAGGAAGAAAAAAAGAAGCAGATCCGCAAAAACACAAAAGATAAAGGAGAAGAAGATTTTCTCCAAATGAAAATTGATGCAGAATACGGAATAGATCCCTATTTAAAACTGGTAGACGATTACAATAAAAAATGCAGCAGATAAATTCAATATTTAACCTTCAGAATTCCGGAGGTTTTTTTCTGCCAAAATTTCACATCAGCCTAAAAAAATTCTGCCATTTCAGACAAAGACCGGTGATGGCATACATTTAGCCAATTACAAGACAGAATAATTAAAAAATTAAATATATTATGTCAGTAAACTTTAAACCATTAGCAGACAGAGTTTTGATCGAGCCGATCGCTGCAGAAACTAAAACAGCTTCAGGTATTATTATCCCGGACACGGCAAAAGAAAAACCACAGGAAGGAACAGTGGTAGCAGCAGGCCCAGGAAAAAAAGATGAGCCTACCACGGTACAAGTAGGTGACAAAGTTCTTTACGGTAAATATTCAGGTTCTGAATTAAAACTGGATGGAAAAGATTATTTAATTGTAAAAGAAGGAGATCTTTTAGGAATTATTGGGTAGCCATAAGCATTTAGCTGTAAGCAGTAAGCTTCATGAGAGACTTCAAAAAATACGATGTTTGGCAATCAAGTCATAAAATTGTTTTAGACATTTATCAGATAACTTCAACTTTTCCGAAAGAAGAATTATTTAGCTTAATATCACAGATCAGACGTTCATTTGTTTCAATCCCGAACAATATTGCAGAAGGCTGCGGCAGAAATTCAGATAAAGAATTTGCTCAGTTTTTAAATATCGCAATCGGTTCACTTAGCGAATCAGAATATTTACTGCTTCTTGCTAAAGATTTGAAATATCTGAAAACAGAAGATTTTGAAAGAATTAATGAAGAATTGACTACAGTTAAAAGAAGAATATATCAGTTAAGATTAAAACTAATCAAATAATTTTCAGGTGTAAAGCCTTTACTAAAATAAAAATTTAATCGCTTTAGGGAAAGCTTACCGCTTAAAGCCTAAAGCCAAAAGCTTTAAAACAATGGCAAAAGAAATAAAATTCGATATCGAGTCTAGAGACGCTTTAAAAAGAGGGGTTGACGCATTGGCTAATGCAGTAAAAGTTACGTTGGGACCAAAAGGGAGAAACGTAGTTATTGAAAAATCTTTCGGGGCTCCCCACGTAACCAAAGACGGGGTTTCCGTAGCAAAAGAAATCGAACTTGAAGACCGTGTGGAAAACATGGGAGCGCAGATGGTGAAAGAAGTAGCTTCCAAAACCAATGATATCGCAGGAGACGGTACTACTACCGCTACCGTTCTGGCACAGGCTATCGTAAGAGAAGGCCTTAAAAACGTTGCAGCAGGGGCAAACCCAATGGACTTAAAAAGAGGGATCGACAAAGCTGTAACTGCAGTGGTGGCTAACCTTAAAGAACAGTCTAAAGAAGTTGGAGATTCTACAGAAATGGTGAAGCAGGTAGCTTCCGTTTCTGCAAATAATGATGAAACCATCGGATCTTTGATCGCTGAGGCGTTCGGGAAAGTAGGTAAAGAAGGGGTAATTACGGTAGAAGAAGCAAAAGGAATCGATACAACAGTAGACGTTGTAGAAGGGATGCAGTTTGACAGAGGTTACCAGTCGCCTTATTTCGTTACCAACCCAGAGAAAATGGTTGCTGAGGTAGAAAACCCGTACATCCTTTTGGTAGAGAAAAAAATCTCTTCCATGAAAGAATTGCTTCCGGTTCTTGAGCCTATTGCACAGGGAGGAAAATCTTTATTAATCATCTCTGAAGAAGTGGAAGGCGAAGCTTTGGCTACTTTAGTGGTGAACAAATTAAGAGGATCTCTTAAAATTGCTGCTGTAAAAGCTCCTGGATTCGGAGACAGAAGAAAAGCAATGTTGGAAGATATCGCGATCTTAACAGGCGGTACCGTAGTTTCTGAAGAGCAGGGTTTCACCATGGAAAACATTACCATGGATATGCTGGGAACGGCTGAAAAAGTAACCATTGATAAAGACAACACAACCATTGTAAACGGTGGCGGTGAAGAAAGCAAAATCAAAGGCAGAGTAAGCCAGATTAAAGCGCAGATGGAAACCACTACTTCTGATTACGACAGAGAGAAACTTCAGGAAAGACTGGCTAAATTAGCCGGAGGTGTTGCCGTACTTTACGTAGGTGCTGCTTCTGAAGTGGAAATGAAAGAGAAAAAAGACAGAGTGGATGATGCATTAAACGCAACAAGAGCAGCCGTTGAAGAAGGTATTGTTGCCGGTGGTGGTGTTGCTTTGGTAAGAGCCATCGATGCTTTAGCTAATCTTGAAGGGATCAACGCAGATGAAACAACAGGGATCAAAATCGTGAAAAGAGCGATTGAGGAGCCGTTAAGACAAATCGTTGCCAACGCAGGCGGAGAAGGTTCTGTAATTGTAGCGAAAGTAGCGGAAGGAACTGCTGATTTCGGATACAACGCAAAAACCGACGAGTATGTAAACATGCTTGAAGCAGGAATAATTGATCCTACGAAAGTAACCAGAGTTGCCCTTGAAAATGCAGCTTCTGTTTCCGGAATGCTTCTTACCACTGAATGTGTAATCACTGAAGTGAAAAAAGACGAACCAGCCATGCCAATGGGTGGTGGAATGCCGGGAATGATGTAACAGCGTGTCGCTGAGACCATTTAATATACTAACCGCTCCACAAAAGTAGAGCGGTTTTTATTTTGTATTATTTTTTTAATTATATTTGATCAAACTAAATAAACCATGCAACAACATCAATTAACTTCTTATTTTATTTTTATACCATCTTCAGAATTTATAATTGTCTTTTAAAGTAATGTCGACAATTTATTGAACAAATTCCTTTATTATTTGAATTCAAATTAGTACTTGACCTACACGGTTATACTTAATAATACCAAAATAAACTCAACAAAATAAATTATGGCAAATTTTACATTTTTAAATCTTGATGAAGAAACAAGAAAGTTAATGCTTGATGAAATTAATTCAGATATTAGTAATGGTAAATTATACTTAAGCAATAGATTAAATCAAAATGGTAAAGACAATTATCAAAATTATCTATTGGAATCTGTAGAAAATGGAGATGAAGAAACGTTTACCAACCTATTAATTCAAAGCAGTAATTTTAACGATACAGAGATAGTACAAGGAAAATCAAAGAAAGTTCCAAGTAATGCTGCAAGTCTATTATGTCAGAGTGAATTTAATAGATATTATATTCGGGCAATCTGCTTACGAGCTATGAACCAAAATCAAGACGAAGTAAAAATATATCGTGGTAGAGAGTCAAGTTGGACACGTCCTGAATCTGAAGTGCTGATTGGAACTAGTTTAAATGCAACTGACTTACTAGAAGATTTAAGAAACTCAATAGGAATCTCTCCACAACTATTCCCCGAAATTAATTCAGGTTTAACTATAAAAATATAAATTATGAATTTTTCAATATCTAAATGTCCTCATTGCCAAAAACCTGGATTCGAAACAGTAATTGAAACCCCAAAAGATTCTTCTTTCAAATTAATGTTTGTAAGATGTCAATGGTGCAAAACTGTCGTTGGAGTTCTTGAATATTACAATAATGGAGCTTTAATACACAAATTGGCAAAAAAATTAAATGTAAATCTTGATTATTAACAATACTACAGCTAATGTGGTTCGATGCAATGGTGGTTAAGTGCAAAATTTAAGTTTAAGTTTTCTCCTACACAAAAAGCCAACCTGAATGAAATGTGAAGAACATATTGCAGGTGTATAGGATGATATTGTTGTACAAGAAAATTAATTAATATCTGGAGGGAAATTGCTTTTGAATATAAATTAGTAATTAAAAGTTTGAAGTACACTATTCATGTGTGAACGATACCCTATTAACTTAACAAAAAATTTCTAACTAAATCATATAATAATTTACAAGCATTTATAATTTATACATATTTGAT
>NZ_LMKA01000074.1 GCF_001421435.1 Chryseobacterium sp. Leaf201 | reverse complement strand
TACTAATTACCCGTAGATTTATAGCCTATTGGTTACAACCAACAAGCCTTATAAGTGCAACAATGGTTTTGCCTTTGTGATGATATTTACCGATAAAAAAGAAGCTAGAAGCTAGATATTAGAAATTAGTATTTACTAATCTCTAATTACTAACCTCTCACCTCTTATATACAACCTTTAGGGTGGTTTTAGCGGTGGGGCTCACCTGTTCCCATTCCGAACACAGAAGTTAAGCCCACCAGCGCCGATGGTACTGCGAAAGCGGAGAGTAGGTCGCCGCCAGTCTTTATTTTAAAACTCCTTCATCTTCCGATGAAGGAGTTTTTGCGTTATAGACATACCGTATAAATAGAACTTAATCTTTCATTAGCCTGAATTATAGGCAATACGCACCAAATAAGTATTAGATAAACATAAGTACCAATAGCATAGCACAGTATCATAGCTATGCTTAATCTTAAAGGCAATTCTCCCTGTATCTGCAATATTTAGTTCCTGCACCAAATAATATATTGTAGGCCCATCCAAGCGAAAGACTAAGCGTAGGTGCTACTTCTTCAGTAAATACTGGAAAAATGATTAAATTTAGTCCAAAATGAAATAAAAATGTATAAAGAATTTGGGTTTTGGAAAGAACATGGAAACCAATACAAAGATTATCCTTCTGTAAATCTTTATAGAAATAAAGAGATCAATAAATTATATGATAAAGATAAATTAATTCAGTACTTACGCTCCGGGGGAACTGTAGCTGCATCTAGTAAAATAGTTTTCCCACATTTATTTAAAAATCATATTGAACAATCTGGAGAATTTCTATTACTTACTGATGGGTTTTGGATATGGCCAGAAAATTTATCTGAATACGTATTAGATTACGATGTTATTTTACCTAATGATTGGTATAATTTAATACTAAAAAATAATTATAAAATATTAAAAGAAATCAAGAATCAACATCTTGATGTTGATTGGGACTAATAGATAGTATGATATACGTGAGAGTAAGATCAGGATGTTATGCTTTATTAACAAATGTAATACCATCATTAGTGATATGAGATTGTATACTCAGAATTAGAAATCATAAAATATCATAATCACACATATCAAAATAAAGAATCTGTTTCACCTGAAACAGATTCTTTATTTATAACAGATTACTATTACTGCAAACCAGACCATCCTGTGGCCCAGGCTGGGCTTCCCATTCCGTTTCCGGCACCTGTAGCATCATTTTTCACCGTAAATGTAGTGTCAATAACAGCTACATTAGTTCCTGCTGTTGATTTGAAGGAAACTTTTGTCGTCACATTCGTATCAAAGAAAGAATTTGTAATTTTCTTTTTGCCGTTGAAACGGGTCACTGTTGGATCACTTTCTACAGCAATTCCTGTTGTCCAGTTAGAAACCACGATATTGTCCAGTGTGGCATACGTTCCTGAATAGAGCCTTATCGCATTGGATTCTCCGGCAGTTCCGCCCAGCAGCGTCACATTTTTGATGGTTGGATTTGATCTGGGTGACGCATCTGCATTGGAAGTGTTATTTATTCCTTTTATTCCGGTATTTTCCGTACCGTCTGTTTTTCTTTTTGTATATATATTGGAGGCTGTTCCGGTCCAGCCGTCTTTCCAACTGAATGCATCATCTTCATTTCCTACAGAAATGATATTGGAAATATTTACCGTTCCTCCGTAAAGCTCAATCCCGTCTTCCGCACCGTTTATTACCGCAATATTATCTACTTTTGTATCACTTCCTACCCCAAACAGAGAAAAACCGTTGAATTTTTTACCGGCTGCAAAATCAGCACCTGCATTTTCAATCCTTACATAGCTTAATGACCCCGAATTATCAGCCGTTAAAGCCCCTCCGTATAATGAATTCCCAATTTCAGAAGAATTGGTTGTTCCTGTATTCACCGGAGCTCTTCCGCAGATTACAAGGCCACCCCAGCTTCCCGGCGTAGCTGCAGAAGATGAAAACGATATGGGGGATAAAGTGGTCCCATTGGCATAAATCTGTCCGCCCTGTTCTATCAGTAGATAAGAAGTCGGTCCTGCTGTAGCAACAATTCTTGTTCCTGCAGGAATAATAAGCTTGCCTCCGTCTTTTACCCTGACCGCTCCGTTGAGCACATATACTTTGGTAGCATCAAGCGTTACGATCTGCCCGTTAGTTACATCGCCTTTAAAATTGCCCGGATCCTGTGCGATTCCTACAACATCGATTTTTGCCGTGTCATCTTCCTCTTTACTGCAGGAGTTAACAGCAAGTGATGCACTGATCATCATGAATGACAGTATTAAGGGGATATAGTTTTTCTTCATAACAAGTTTAATTTTATTTTTTTGCGGAATGATCTGAACGCCTGTATTTAAAAAGCGAAATTACATCTTTTCTTTATATTGCCCAATCCAAATATATGTTTTCTACCTATAATCAAACAGCACCGGAAAATAATTTCCGATGCTGTTTGAATTTAATATGAAGAAACTAATTACTGACTATTGTAATCCTGCTAAAAGGTTAACTCCGTCTACGGTAGCCCATGCTCCTGGCGTTAAAATTACTTTGGTAACGGTAGCCGTATTTGTGAAAGTCTTTGCACCGTTCGGGGTATAAGCATATCCCCATACTCCTGCATTATCAGAATTCAGATAAGTAAGAGGCTCAACTTTTACTTTATTGGTATTTACCTGACTTGTTTCAGTAGCTGCATCCTGGATAAGAACAGAATATGCCTTTTGAGTTCCGATATTTTTATAACCGCTGATATAAACATTTGAGAAAATACCGGTTCCCTGCTTTTTGAACTGAATTGCTGAAATCTCAGGAGAGTTTGCTGTTTCAGGGTTTGTATTGGCATTTCTGATTAATGTAATGTTTGAAATTTTTGGAGCTACATTATCAATATTACTTGAGGATTCAATTTCCATCCCGAAGTTACCCACACCTGTCTGGAATGCATACCAGTTGGTGTTGTTCTGCCCGCTCCATGCATCCTGCCAGTCAAAGGAATCATCATAATTTCCATAGGAAATAATATTTTTAGCACTTACAGTACCACCGAAGAATTCATATCCGTCATCTGTACCTTTATAAGAAACCAAGTTTTCAAGTGTAGTACCTGCTCCTACAGCATAGAAAGTCATAGAGTTGGTTTCAGAAGTACCGTCACCGATTTTTTTACCTGCATATTCTACACGTACAAATTTCATGGTACCAGAGTTAGAATTTGCATCATTACCACCATAATATACATTGTTGCCGTCTTCAGAAAGAGCTGTCGAAGTACCGTTAATGGCTTTAATCGGAGCTGATCCGTAAAGTGTTATTCCACCCCAGTCTCCAGGCGTTTTAGTGGTTGTAGTAAATACAATAGGTTCTGAAGCTGTACCTACCGCATTGATTTTTCCATCCTGCAAAATTACTAAACTGCTGTTTGTAGAAGTATCAACAGTAAAATTGGCACCAGCTTCAATAGTAAGCGTAGCATTACCTGTAATTTTTACAATACCTTTTAATATATAATTTCCTTTTTTAATCAAAAGGTCTTTTGAAATAGTTCCTGATAATGTTCCGCTTCCGCTTAACACGCTTTCCGTAGTACCTGGTGTTGTTACTGTACCTTCTCCTAAACCGTCATTAACTTCTACAGTACATGAGTTTAAGGCTAGTGTTAACGCAAAAGTTAACGATACTAATGGTAAAAATCTTCTTTTCATTTTATGGATATTTATTTATTTTATAAGAATTGATTAGAATTAGAAAGTGTATCCTACTGTAAGATTGAAATTTATTCCTCTGAAGTAGTCTGTGTATATATTATTTCCGTTTGACTGAACGTCATAATAGCTGTTGTCACCCAGTAAGATCTTGTATCTGTTGTTTAGAATATTCTGAACACCTGCCTTTACATTCCAGTTTTTAGTAATTTGTTCCTGATAAATAAAATCTAACTGACTAAAAGGCTTTTCATAATAATTGTCAGATCCCGAAGTACCTACAGCATATATTTTTGATCCCGAAACATTGTAAACCAAAGACAAAGTTCTGCTTAGATTATTCTTTGTTTTCATCTCATATTTCAAATCTGCATTAATGGTATATGGAGATGCTCCCTGAAGACCTCTCTTATGTAAATCTCCTTTATAATATTCAGGATTAGGTTTTTCCAGTTGCAGCTGCTCGTCACTTCTTTCGACATCTGTATACATGAAGGTAGCATTGGCTCCAAGAGTAAATTTATCAAGTGATTCGGAAAGACGTCCTAAACTGATGATACCTTCTAATTCAACACCCGCTAAGTCTGCTTTTTTAGCATTATAGTAAGTAACTGTAACACCGTTAGCATCTCCTGAAGAAACAAATGACCTTTCTATAGCATTGTTAATTCTTTTGGCGAATAAATTCACAGCAAACATTTCTTTACTGGTAGGAAAGTATTCCCATTTTAAATCTAAATTGTAGTTGTCACTGATCTGAATATTCGGGTTACCTTTAATACTTTCGTTATCCGGATTGATATAAGTAATTTCCATCGTTTCAATTAGGACAGGACGTGTAACGGTCTTGCTGAAAGAGAACCTTAAGTTATTCTTATTATTAAGCGCATTCTTAATGGAAATTGACGGTAAAAATAAATTTCTTTCTTTATCTAAATTCGTTTTCTGGGCTGCACCCTGCTCAGAAAAGCGGATTAGTGTCATATCATTTTCATATCTGCCTCCAAGTAAAATGTCCCAACTTTCAGAAGGTTTATAGTTGAAGTTGATATACCCTGCATTTACGAACTGATACATACTGGTGAAGAAAAGGGATGGATCTGTTTCTTCCTGAAAAAAGAATAAGTTATTTGCTAAATCCTGGTTGAATTTTTCTTGAGGAGAATTCTTGTCAATTAAGAAACTTTGTCCTGCGGTTCCATTAGGTTTTCCGAAAAGGAAACGGTAAGATGTTTTCCTAAGATCGGCAAATCCGTTGTAACCTACTGATAATTGCATAGGGTATTCTCTTTTATCACCTTTCTCTCCTAAGAAAACAGAATATTCACCATATGCTGATCCGTAAAATCTTGAATTTACATCGAGATATTGACGGATAATATTATTACCTCCATAAGCTAAGAGCAATTGATTATCAGGTAGAACATTCCCATTCAGGTCTTGTCTGCTCCCTTCTAATATTTTTCTGTCCGGCTGGCTGTAGTTATTAATTACATAACTTCCCCCTGCTTTCAATTGCTGTCTTTCTCCTAATTTCTGGGAACCTGTCAACTGAATATTAAGAAATCTTGACAAATCCTGCTGGTTAGTACGGAAGAATCCAATATCTCTGTTTTGTACCTGATTGTTCTTGTACCCGTAGTAATCTTCAATGATATTATTTGCGTTTTGCAGGAACATAGCATTTAAATTAATGGCTGTCCCTTTATTTTTATAACCAAAACCTAATAAAGCAGAAGATTCAAGTTCGTAATTATATTGTTTTCTCTGAAGATCATTGTTAAGATTAATAACACCTCCAAAATCTTTGAACTGATTTTTAGCTCCTTCCTTATAAGAGTATTCTGAACTCTGATTTAATGAAAATAAGATACCCAAGGTTCCGGTTTCACCAGCTTTAATTTTCTGAACAGTAGTGAATCCTATACTGGTATTAGGCAAAGACCTTACTTCATCTACATTCCAAGTATCTTTAAACTGTGATAAAGATTCATTTGCGGAAAATCTATAATTGCTTGGTCTTGAATTTTCAATGGAAGATGGTAATTGCTTGTCATCAGAATTCAATCCTGAATAGCCTTTGAATCCATCAGCATTTTCGGAAACCTTAAATCCTTTTCTGAAATTACTCAATGTATTTACACCTACGCCAAATTCTATCTTGGAAAAAGCCTTATCAATGGTCAGTGTTTCGATATCGAAAGTCGCTCCGGCAAAGTCGCCGTATAAATTGGAGTTGAATGTTTTATAGATATTAAGCTTGCCCACAACGTCTGTCGGGAACTGCTTTAGAGCAATGATTTTCTGGAACGGGTTGTTGGAGGGAGATCCGAGGCCGTTAATTAAAAGATAATTGTATCTTTCTTCCAGACCTCTTACAAAAAGCCCTCTTCCTTCTACAGTGGTAATCCCGGTTACTTTCGTAAGACCCTGCTCAACGTTGGAAATCCCTTTTCTGGAAATTTCTTCAGCACTTACAGCCTGCTTTTGAATGATTGCTTTCTTCTGTTCTACCAGAACTGCGGTTTCCGTTTTCCTGTTACTGCTTCCCTGAATCACTACACCTTCAATTCTCTTTTCTTTCTTGATGGTGTCGCTTTTGGTTTCTTGAGCGTAAAGTACAGTTCCGGATGTTGTTAAAAACAAAACAGCGATACTCAGTTTTCTAAAATTCATTTCTTTTCTTCTTACTATATTCTTTCGCTGCAAAGGAATGAAAGAATAGCCGAGTAAATGGTTTAGCGAAATTTAATTTTTTCTTAACTGAACATTAAGAAAAGATTATTATTGTTAACTTTATGTGAACGATGCCCGTTTTGTTAAACTGTGATTAAAATATTATTAACTTTGACTCGTAAAAATCAAAAATGAACCAAAAGAAAATCCTCCTGATTGACGATGAACTGGATATTTTAGAAATCCTGTCTTACAATCTGGAAAAGGAAGGCTATGATATCTATACAGCCACCAACGGTAACGAAGGTATTGACAAGGCAAAAGAAATTGTTCCTGATCTGATCCTGTTGGATGTAATGATGCCGGAGAAAGACGGGATAGAAACCTGTCAGGAACTTCGCAGGATCAAGGAGCTTCAGAAAACATTAATTGTATTTCTTTCAGCAAGAAGCGAAGAGTTTTCGCAGCTGGCGGGATTCCAGGCAGGTGCCAATGATTATATCGTTAAGCTGATTAAACCGAAAATCCTTATTTCCAAAGTCAATGCTTTGCTGCAGCTGACCTCTCAGGTATCAGATAATGCCAAGCTTATTGAAATCGGTGATCTTATTATAGATAAGGACAACTTCAGGGTTTCTAAAAGCGGGCAGCAGTTCCTTCTTCCGAAAAAAGAATTTGACCTTCTTTACCTACTGGCATCAAACACCGAAAAAGTTTTCAAAAGAGAAGAAATTCTGGAAAAAGTCTGGGGCAATGATGTTATTGTTGGAGAAAGAACCATTGATGTACACATCAGAAGATTAAGAGAAAAACTGGGAATCAATACGATTCAGACATTAAAAGGAATTGGGTATAAACTTATTGTTTAATACTCAGTTTCAATTCTTACCTTTACGTATCAACCCTAAAACAGTGTAAAATTGAAATTTTACAGACTTACCCTTGTCGCCTCCTGTCTCCTGACACTGGTGATGTTCCTGTTAGTAATCATTTTTGATTCGCTGAAGGATATCTATTACAGTACCCCTTTCTTCAAAATCGGGCTGTTCATCTGCCTTGTATTTATTTTTATCATCAATTACATCGTACTGGAGCTGCTCTTTAATTATTACGGCAAAAAACAGGTGCGCGGTCTTTCACGGATCCTGCCGCAGGAAATTGTTACCAATGATAATGAAAATATCACCATCAAAGAATTAGGCGAGCGGTTTTCAGACCTCAATCAGAAGAAGATCACCGAGCTTGATATGATGAAGGAAATGGAAAGCTACCGTAAAGAGTACATCGGCAATGTTTCCCACGAGCTTAAAACCCCTTTGTTTTCCATTCAGGGTTATGTGGAAACCTTGCGCGACGGTGGTGTCGATAATCTGGTAATCCGGGATAAATACCTGGAGCGGATTGATAAATCCGTTGAACGCCTTATTGCCATTGTTACCGATCTTGACATGATCAACCGTCTGGAAGCAGGAGAAATCAACCTGACCGTTTCAAAATTTGATGTTAATGTACTGATCAAGGAAATTTTTGACCTTCTGGACCTGGAAGCGGAAAAGCACAATGCCACGTTACAGATCCAGACCCTGCACCCGCAGATTTTTGTGGAGGCAGACAAGCAGAAAATATCACAGGTTTTTATCAACCTGATCTCCAATGCAATACATTATGCCAACCGCCAGGAAGCAAAAGTAGTCGTAAAAACAAGCATTCTTAAAAATAAGGTTTTAATAGAGGTGATAGACAACGGAATGGGAATCAAATCAGAAAGCCTGCCGAGGATTTTTGAAAGGTTTTACCGTGTAGAAACCAGCCGCAGCAGGAGAGAAGGCGGTTCAGGACTAGGTCTTGCCATCGTAAAGCATATTCTTGAAGCCCATAACGAAAACATAACGGCAGAAAGTGTCTATCTTGAAGGGACGAAATTCAGCTTTATGCTTGAAAAAAGCAAATAGCTCCGGCAAAATGTAAGCAAAAAAAATGTTTTAAAAAATCAATAAATATTTTTTTGTCCCATCTCATTTATTTTATATTTGCAATAGAGATTTATCATAATAATAAAGGCAAAAAGTAATTTAAAACTGATGGTTTACAAAATCCGCGTAATATTAGATGCAAAAGAAGATATTTTCCGGGATATCGAAGTTAAAGGGAAACAGACGCTATGGAACTTACATTTAGGTATTAAAAGCGCGTTCAGCCTGCAGGGAGAGGAGCTTTCTACATTTAATCTGCTGGAAGAAGACGGTACAATCATAAAAAGTGTCCCGTTGGAAGATATGAGTGACGATGGCGACGGCGAAATTATGTCGGATGTGTACATTGACGAAGCTTTCGAAAATACAGGAAACAAGGCGCAGTTCCAGTACGGTCTTCTTGACCTTTGGGAATTCTTCTGCGAACTGGTGGAAATTATTGATGAAACCAAAGGTGTTAATTATCCGATCACCGTATACAGATTCGGGAATGTTCCTATGAAAGCACCGATTAAAAGTGCTGCGGGAGGATCCAAAAAGAAATCGGCCATGCCGTTACTGGATGATGATTTCGGTTTTGATGATGATCTGGTAGCAGGCGGAAACTTTGCAGATGAGGATGACGATAATTTTGATGACGAGGAAGAAGACGATTACAACGATGACGTTTTTGATGAAGAAGACAACGAAGACGAAAGATAAACAAATACAAAAATAATAGACAGCCCCGGATGAAAATTCGGGGTTTCTTTTTAAAGATAACAAGTAAACATTTATCGTTTGCCACTTTCAGTAAGTTGAAATGCCGCCATTGATGATGGAACTGCATTTAAATTTATCTTCCGCTTTTAAGCAGTCATTTTGCCTGCTTTAATTGTTCTTTCACATAAAATTCACGCCTTATCATGGCCTTTTTTCAGTCACAATTGTTATTTTTGTTAAAAGGGACTGAATGAGAAAGCTAATTTTAATTGCAGCCATAAGCCTGGGAATGGCTTCGTGCACTACTCAAAATATAAAAAACGATATGACAGATTTGCCTAAAGACTGGAAACATACAACCAATATTTACGAAGTCAATGTAAGACAATATACCAAAGAAGGAACCTTCAATGCTTTTGCGAAAGAAATGCCGAGACTGAAATCTATGGGCGTAAAGACCCTCTGGTTCATGCCGGTTACACCCATTGCACAGCAAAACAAAAAAGGCAGCCTTGGAAGCCAGTATGCCGCAGCAGATTATACCTCCATTAATCCGGAATTCGGGACCATGGAAGATTTTAAACGCATGGTGAATGAAGCACACCGCTTAGGATTCAAGGTAATCATCGACTGGGTGGCCAACCATACCGGATGGGACCATGTCTGGACCAAAACGCATCCTGAATTTTATCTGAAAGATCCGGACGGGAAATTCCATGTTGCTTCAGGAATGGATGATATTATTGAACTGGATTATAAAAATCAGGAAATGCGCCTCGCCATGATTGATGCCATGAAATTCTGGATCAGGGAAACGGGTATTGACGGCTTCAGGTGTGACCTTGCCTCATGGGTAGAAGTGGATTTCTGGCAGCAGGCCCGTCCCGAAGTTGAAAAAATAAAGCCTCTTTTCTGGATAGGGGAATATGATGAACTTGAAAATCCGGATTATGGAAAAGTTTTTGACGCCAGTTATTCCTGGAAGTGGATGCATAAATCCGAAGATTATTATAAGAAAAACCAGCCGCTTCAGGAACTTAAAGATTTGTTAACGCAATATTCAAAAATCGGGGACGGCTCTATGAGGGCATGGTTTACTACCAATCATGATGAAAATTCCTGGAACGGGACAGAGTATGAAAAATACGGGGATATTACCAAACCGATGGCTGTATTTTCGGCTACCTGGAATGGGATTCCTTTGCTCTATTCCGGTCAGGAGCTTCCCAATATGAAAAGGCTGGAATTTTTTGAAAAAGACCCTATCGCATGGAACGGCACTTATGCATCTGCAGATTTCTACAAGATGTTATTCAATCTTAAATCTTCAAACCCGGCCTTAAGAGGAGGAGATCTGGAGGTAACTACATATTTTCTGAACACCACAGCCAACGATAAGATTTTAGCTTACCTGAGGAAAAACGGGAAAGATGAAGTGCTGGTGGTTTTAAATATGTCAAAAGAACCCGTCAACTTCATCATTGAAGACGGACAGGTATCCGGAACCTTCAAAAATGTTTTTGATAAAACGAAAAAGAACTTTGATGCAGGGAAGGCCTTTAATTTCAAAGTTTCGGATTTTGCTGTTTTTGAAAAATAAAAACTGAATTTTTAAATAAACAAGCAACAGGCTGCCGGAATGAATGGCAGCCTGCTTTTGTATCATATTATCTTCAATATTAAAATTATTTAATACATTTGAATGTTTGCCAAATGAACAGAGCCGTAAGCCGTATGGATAAATCTAAAATAGCAGAAATCGTCAGAAATAAAATCACCGGGAAAATTCAGAACTTCGAAAATCTGATTACAGAAACCAGAGCCTCAAGCAATGATACCAAAAGCTCAATGGGTGATAAATATGAGACGGGCCGCGAGATGCTTCAGCAGGAGATCAATAATCTTCAGAGGCAGCTGAATGAAACGCTGAACCAGCAGCTGTTGATTCAGAAAATATCAGCCGAACCCTCATCAAAAGTACAGAACGGCGCTTTGGTAAAAACCGATAAGGGACTTTTTTATATTGCCGCTTCGGTTGGGGAAATCGTTCTGGACAATCAGAAAATAATGACGGTGTCCGCAGAATCTCCTTTGGTAAAAGCTATGACAGGCTTGGGCAAAGGACAGAGTTTCTTTATCAATACAATCAGCCAGACCATTGAGGAAATCTGGTAAACCTGTATCAGAATAGCAGTTGAAGTTCAAATCATTCTGAATAATTTAATCAAAATCGATTTACTATTACACTTAAATTAAGTTCAGCAGTTAGAATACAGCAGTAGAGGGTATTGGCAAAATGAATGGTTTTTATTCGGTCTTTTGATTTAGATTCTTTAAATTTGAGCCATAAAACAGCTTTTCAGAATGCAGAATTATTTAGACCTTTTACAGCATATTGTAGACCATGGAACAGACAAAACCGACAGGACGGGAACCGGAACCAGAAGTGTTTTCGGATACCAGCTTAGGTATGATCTTTCCAAAGGTTTTCCATTGGTGACGACCAAGAAAGTGCATTTGAAATCGATTATTTATGAACTGCTCTGGTTTTTAAAAGGCGAGACCAATATTAAATATTTAAAAGACAACGGCATTTCAATCTGGGACGAATGGGCAGATGAAAACGGAGACCTGGGTCCTGTTTACGGTGCACAGTGGAGAAGCTGGAACGGTGCAGACGGAAAAGTGGTCGACCAGATTACAGAGGTAATTGATCAGATCAAAAAAAATCCGGATTCCAGAAGGCTGATCGTTTCCGCATGGAATGTTGCCGAAATTCCCAATATGGCCTTGGCTCCCTGCCATGCGCTGTTTCAGTTTTATGTAGCAGACGGAAAATTATCCCTTCAACTTTACCAGAGAAGTGCTGATGTTTTCCTGGGAGTGCCTTTCAATATTGCCAGCTACGCATTGCTGTTGATGATGGTGGCGCAGGTGTGCGATCTGGAAGTGGGGGATTATGTCCACAGTTTCGGGGACGTGCACATTTACAATAATCATTTTGAGCAGGTGAACAGACAGTTGTCAAGAGAAACAAGGCCGCTCCCGACCATGAAATTAAATCCTGAAATTAAAGATATTTTCAGTTTTGATTTTGAAGATTTTACGCTTGAAAATTACGATCCGCATCCGGGGATCAAAGCACCTGTTGCGATTTAATTTTTAGTAATAATTTCATTAACTTTAATTCAAATTCAGAAAGTATGGAAATTAAAATCAGTCTAGACGAATACGCAGATGTTCCTTTCATCAAAAAACTTTTATCCCAGATAAAAGGGGTTAACAGTATTGAGGTTTCTGAAAATGATAAAGTTGATTCATGGGAGGAAACTGAAAATTCTGATGAGTTTAAAAAAATAATTAAAAGAAGTTGCAGTCAAATTAAAAATGGAGAATATCAGGAATATTCCAAAGAATTAATGGATTCCATTTTTAAGAAATGATGAAAATAATATTTTCTGACATTGCGATTGAGAGTCTTAGGGAAATCACTGATTTTTTAAGTGAGCACTGGACTAAAAAGGAAATTAAATTATTTAAAAGGGATAGATAATTTAATTGAGTCATTTCAAGACAGAATAGTCTCGTATCCTACCATAGATTCAGATAGCGAATTGCGGTTTGCACTGTTGGGAAAAAAACAGGTTAAAGTATATTTCGATGTTAAAACAGATGATGTAGAGCTTTTATTATTTCTTCCTTCCAAAGGCAATCCGGAGAATATTGAGAGACTGTTTAATAAATAGAATATAAAAAAGGTGAAGCGCAAAACTTCACTTTTTTTGTAACATTCACCGGATTTTTTCAACCTATTGATTAAATCTCAGTGCATGTTAAAAAAGTTACTTTTTCTTTCGGCGATAAGCATTTCGGGCATTGCTTTTTCTCAGAATAACATTAAGGAAAAACTGGGGAATTATTTTGATTCCCTGTTCGTGCATCATAAGGTGATGGGAAGTTTTGCCTTTACCGATAAAAATCAGACAAATTTTCTGAAAGTAGTTGGATTTTCCGATGTTGAGAAACAGCAGAAGGCCAATATGAATACCCGGTACCGCGTGGGTTCAGTCAGCAAGACTTTTACTGCCGTTCTGATTATGAAAGCAGTGGAAGATAAAAAGATTTCCTTAGACCGGAAATTATCAGATTTCTACCCGGAGATTCCAAATGCAGGTAAAATTACCATTGAACAGTTATTACAGCACAGAACGGGCATTCAGAATCTGACGAATAAGGCTGAATTTGCGGAGTATTACATGAAACCACAGACGGAGGCAGATTTAATCAATACCATTAAAAAATATGCAAGTGACTTTGAGCCCGGATCAAAGTATGAATACAGCAACTCCAACTATATTCTGCTGGGTTTTATTCTTGAAAAAGTATATAAAAAGCCGTATGCAGAATTAATTAAAGATAAAATTGCGAAGCCTTTAAAACTGACTTTAACCGGAGTCGGAGAGAAAATTGACACTTCAAAAAATCAGGCGGAATCTTATCTGTATGCCAACGAAAACTATCACAGGTTACCCGAAACGCATATGAGTGTCCCGGCCGGTGCAGGAAATATCATCTCAACGCCTACTGAACTTATAACATTCATTACCGGACTGGAACAGGGGAAACTTATTAAAAAATCGAATGTTGATAAAATGAAGAATTTTATTGACGGTTACGGATACGGACTGGTGAAACTACCTGATGATACAAGTTCAGGATTCGGCCACAATGGGGTAATCGATGGCTTCATATCAGCAGTATTTTATTTTCCCGATGAGAAACTGGCTGTTAGTTATACCATAAACCAGGCTGATATGGATACGGATGAAATTTTTGAAAAAATGATGCTCACGGCAAAAGGCAAAGATTTTAAAATGCCGGGCTTTAAGACTGTCCAGATTGCCGAAAGCAAACTTCAGAAATTTACCGGAACCTATTCAAGCAGAGACATGCCTTTGAAGATCAATATCTTTATTCAGGATAAAAAGTTAATGGGACAGGCTACCGGGCAGAGCGCGTTTCCACTGGATGCTACTTCTGAAACCAGTTTTAAATTTGATATTTCAGGAATCGTGATCAATTTTCGTCCTGAGAAAAAACAGTTTGATATCATTCAGGGAGGCGTAAAAACAACTTTTACAAAAGAATAAAAAATGAAATATTTAAAAATCAATACCGAACAGGCTGCCGATCTTGAAGCGTTGAAAAATGCCATCCTTCAGATGAAAGGCGTGGATACTGTAGAAGTCATCGATGACGAAAATCCGGAAAGCGAACTGAAAAAAGCATTCCACAAAACCAAAGAGCAGTTTAAGAAAGGAGATTATGAGACTGTGGTGAATGATATTTTCGACATTTTAACTAAAAATAATTCTAAAACAAGTAATACATAAATGAAAAAAGCCGTTTTAACGATTGCTATCCTGGGAGGGATTTTCTTTTCCGGAAATGTAGCAGCGCAAACCGAAACTTCAGGAAGGCAAAAAGTCTACAGGGCTACCCATACCAAAGTAACAGAACTGAAGCATACCAAGCTGAAGGTAAATTTCGATTATCAGAAAGAACAGATGAACGGGGAAGAATGGCTTACCGCTGCACCGTACTTTTATCCTGCCAATGAACTGGTACTTGATGCAAAAGGAATGCTGATCCAGGAAGTTGCATTGGATAATAAAGGCAAAAAATCACCCTTAAAATATGATTATAAAGATGATGTCTTAAAAATCACATTGGATAAGACCTATCAGAAAAATCAGGATTATACGGTTTATATCAAATATACGGCCCGTCCGAATGAAGTAAAACAACAGGGAAGTGCGGCTATCAATGATGCCAAAGGATTGTATTTCATCAATGCACAGGGAAAAGATGCGGACAAGCCTACCCAGATCTGGACGCAGGGCGAAACGGAATCTTCTTCTGCATGGTTCCCGACCATAGACAAATCCAACCAGAAGACCACCCAGGAAATCTACATGACGGTTCCTGACAAATATGTAACGCTTTCCAATGGGGTATTAAAAGAGTCACAGAAAGAAGCAAACGGCCTGAGAACCGATCATTGGGTAATGGATAAAAGACATTCTACCTATCTGTTCTTCATGGGCGTAGGCGAATATGCGGTGGTGAAAGACAAATGGAGAAATATTTCGGTTGATTATTATATCGAAAAAGAATATGAGCCATACGCTAAACAGATTTACGGAAATACACCGGAAATGATGGAGTTTTTCTCTAAAAAGCTTGGTTATGACTATCCGTGGGCGAAATATGCGCAGATTTCCGGAAGGGATTATGTAAGCGGTGCGATGGAAAATACAACAGCAACTTTACACGGAAGCGACATTTTACAGAAACCGGGACAGTTAATCGACGAAAATACCTGGGAAGATACCATTGCCCATGAACTGTTCCACCATTGGTTCGGGGATCTGGTAACGGCAGAAAGCTGGAGCAACCTTACTGTGAATGAGTCTTTTGCCAACTATTCCGAATACCTGTGGAATGAATACAAGTACGGAAAAGACCAGGCAGACTATCATCAGATGAAAGATGTGAATAATTACATCCACAATCCTTCCGATTTCAAAAAAGATCTGGTAAGATTTGATTATGATTCCCGTGAAGACGTATTTGATCTGGTTACCTATCAGAAAGGCGGCGGAATCCTCCATATGCTGAGAAATTACCTGGGTGACGATGCCTTCTTTGCAGGAATTCAGGATTACCTGAAAACCTATGAATACCAGAATGCAGAAGCCCATCAGTTGAGGTTATCATTTGAAAAAGTTTCAGGAAAAGACCTGAACTGGTTCTTTAACCAGTGGTATTTCGGAAGCGGAAACCCGAAAATCAGTTATTCCTACACATTTGAACCGGTTAAGAAACAGATTACCGTTACCCTTGACCAGACTCAGGAACAGCCGTTTGAATTTCCAATCGCTATCGATGTTTACGATAACGGAAAACCTAAACGATACAATGTCTGGGTGAATGCAGCCGCAAAAAATACGTTCAGTTTCGATGTTTCCAAAAATGCAGACCTGGTGAATATCAATGCAGACGGTGTTTTACTGGCAGAAATTACCGATACCAAAACACCTGAACAGTACCTGATGCAGTTTACCGGTTCCAAAGAATTCAAAAGCAGGTACAATGCTTTGAACGGGATTAAAGACCAGGCAGGAAAAAATCCGGCAGCAACGAAATTACTGGCAGCAGCATTAAAAGACCCTTTTTTCAGAACAAGGATTAAGGCTTTACAGTTAATGGACCTTTCAAATCCTGAACAGTTTAAAGCACTGGGTTCCGATGTTGAAAAACTGGCTTCAAATGACCCGAAAACATTAGTGCAGGCTGCGGCAATTTCAGCATTGGCAAAAACAAAAGACAAAAAGTACCTTCCGGTTTTTGAAAAAGGAGTTAATGCCGTTTCAAATGCCGTGAAAGGCAATTCCGTAAGTGCCGTGGTGGCTGTTGACCCGTCGAGAGCAAGTGCTCTGGCAGAAAAGATAGACCTTGACGGAGCATCCGAAACTTTAATGAGCCAGATGCTGCCGATTGTCGTGAAAAATAAAGTGACTTCCCAGATGTCCAATATTGCTCAGCTGGTGGCATTTTATCCCTTCATTAAATTCCAGAATCCGGAATTGGGAAAATCTGCAGAAGAAGGGTATAACTGGATTATGAGTTCTGATAATCTTAAAGCAACAGAAAGCATTACAAAAATAGTAATGCAGGCAAAAGGCCAGATGGGAGACAATCCTCAGGTAAAAATGATGATTTCCCAGATGCTGAAAGACGGACTGAATAAAAAAGTAGAGCTGCTGAGACAGAATCCTCAGAATGCAGCAAGCATCAACAAACAGATTGATGCCATTAATAAGGCCATAGAAGATTTTAAATAATCGAATAGCCTCTCAAATTCAAAAGCACTTCTGAAAAGAGGTGCTTTTTTGGTTTAATGTTACAATTTAACACTCTTTCTTGAAAATCGGTCAGATATCATAACAGGTTAAACGTTTACATTTTTTAAATTCGTATAAAATTTAACACTATGACTTTCGGAATTGAAGCAGCCAGCTTTTATATACCTTCATTATATTTGGAAATTAAAGACTTGGCGGAGAAAAGAGGGATCGAACCTGCAAAGCTGGAAAAAGGATTGGGCCTGCATAAAATGGCACTTCCTGATGTGCATGAAGACGCAGCTACTTTTGCTGCGGAAGCTTTACTTAAATTAATAAAAGATTACCGTCTTAATCCCAAAGACCTATCCAGAATTTACCTGGGAACGGAAAGTGCTTTGGATGCTGCGAAACCTACAGCTTCTTATGCCATGCAGATGGTTGAAAAAGTACTGGAGCAGGAATTCGGGGAAAGGTGCTTTAAAAACTGTGACGTTGTTGATATGACTTTCGCCTGCATCGGAGCGGTGGATGCGCTTCACAATTCATTGGATTTCGTAAGAGCCAACCCTGATAAAAAAGCAGTGGTCATTGCCAGCGATTATGCCAAATACGAACTGGATTCTTCCGGGGAATACACGCAGGGCGGAGGTGCTGTTGCTGTTTTGGTTTCTGCAAAACCGGATTTACTGGAAATTGAAAACAACTGGGGCATTGCCACAGAAAGTGTTTTTGATTTTTTCAAGCCGAGGCGGAGTTTCAGTAAAGAGGACCTCATCAATGCGCCGGAAAATTTCCCGGATAAAATAGAAATTTTTACCGACGAGCCGGTTTTTGACGGGCAGTATTCCAATCAGTGCTACCAGGATAGAATCCGGGAAGCGTATGACCATTACAAGCAGGTTACCGGAAAAACAAAGCCTTATGAAAACTGGAAATACCTGATTTTCCATCTTCCGTATGCTTTTCACGGCAAAAGGGTGTTCACGGAAATTTACAGCCTGGAAAACGGACTTCCCTATTCAAATCCGGAAGAACAGAAAGCCGTGGCAAAATCACCGGAGTATATTCAGTTCATCAGTGATAAAATCGAAAAGTCTCAGAGGGCTTCATCAGAAATCGGCAACATGTATACGGCTTCTATTTTTATGGCTCTGCTTTCGGCCCTACAGGTTTCTTTTGATGAAAATGAAGAGCTGGCCGGAAAAGAAATCGGGTTTCTGGGTTACGGAAGCGGCTCCAAATCAAAAGTCTTTGCCGGGAGAATTTCGGAAAACTGGAAAACAGTGGCCGGGAAATGGAACCTGTTTGAAAGCTTAAAGAACAGAACCGCCATTGATTTTGAAACGTATGAAAAACTGCACCGGAAACAGTTGGAAAAATCCGTCAATGAAGATTATAAAGGCTTCGGATTAAAATATATCGAATCGCAAAATCCGGTTCTGAAAGGAGCAAGATATTATGAGGATCAAAAGTAAAACCAATAAAAAAAGTAAGCACTTCAGCCGGAGTGCTTATTTTTTATGAGTAATACCGTTAAGATAACAAAGGCTAAAATCGATAAATTAATAATCAGGTTTGCTTTCCTGCTGATTTTAACCCCTAATACATATTCGATAATATCTTTGGGTGGGATCATAATCAGTTGTTATTGATAAATATGATGTGATCCTGATAACTTTTAGGGGTGGTCCCTACCAGCTGCTTAAATACCCTTGTAAAATAATTGGTATCCGAAAACCCGGTCTGGTAAGCGGTTTCCTTGATGCTGTTCCGGCTTGCGAGCAGCTCTTTGGCCCTGGTTATTCTTTCGTACAGAATAAATTCGTTGGGGGAAGTGCCCAGCTCATCCTTAAACATTTTAAAGAAATTGGATTTGCTCACATACGCCATCTTTGCAATGCTGTCCACCGACAGTTTCTGATGAAGGTTTTTCCTAATGTAATCAACCACAAAACTGATCCTTGATTTGTGTTTGGCCCGGTTTTTTTCCACCATGCTCCTGGCCTGTGTCTGCATCAGGCGGATCAGCAGTTCCTTCAGTGCAAAATCTGCCATAATATCTTTTTGTGAATTGTCGTCCATGGCAATCCGCATAATGTTGTTGGTAGCAGAAGCCAGGGACGGATTATTGAAAAGGAAATATTCATCCAGCTCAATATTCCACTGCGATGTTTCATCGGCTTTCGGGCTGTAATAATTTAAATGGTTCAGGGAATCTTCAATAAATTCAGGGTTCAGCCTCAAAGAAATGCACTGTGACGGCGTTTCATCAGCTTCAGGAAAGTCAATCACCATCGTTTCCCCCGGTGCTACCAGCATGCTTTCTCCCGGAAGGTAATCAAAATAGCCGGTCTTGTTCTCCAGCTTCATGTGTTTTTTCCCGCGGAGCATGGCTGTAAAAGCGATGGTGTCAAAATGCAGTTTTACGTCAAAAGATGCCTGATGCGTTTCATAAATGCTGAATTCACAATTGCTCATATTGAATACAGTCTGGTTTTCAACCAGGTGCAACAGCTGGTTCTGACGCTTTAATTCAGGGGTATGGAGTAAAAATTTAGAATTGTTCATTGCTGAATAGGTTTGGTGCCTGTTTTACCCAAATATAAAGATTATCAGGCTAAGCAACTGTTAATGAAATGATAAAATTCGTGGTAGGCACGATTGTGAAGTTTTTTTGCACGATTGTGCTATACAATTAATATAGGGAACGGTACCTTAGGATCAGCAAAAATTAAAATTATTAAAATGAGTACAGTTACAGAACAGGAATCAGGAACCGTTTTACAGTGGCCTGAATTTAAAAGCAGATATGATAATTATATTGACGGAAAATACACGGCACCGGTAAACGGGCAGTATTTCGATGTGGTTTCTCCGGTGAACGGAAAAAATTTCACCCAGGCAGCACATTCGTCCAAAGAAGATCTGGAACTGGCTGTTAATGCCGCGGAAAAAGCATTCCAGACCTGGAAAGATACTTCATCTACCGAAAGAAGTATTATCTTAAATAAAATTGCCGACAGGATCGAGCAGAATCTTGAGTATCTGGCTACCGTGGAAACCATCGATAACGGTAAAGCGGTAAGAGAAACGCTGGCTGCAGATATACCGTTGGCAGTTGACCATTTCAGGTATTTCGCTTCCGTAATCAGGGCAGACGAAGGTTCTCATAATGAACTGGATAAAGATACCGTTTCCCTGATCGTTCATGAACCGCTGGGTGTCATTGCCCAGATCATCCCATGGAATTTCCCGATCCTGATGGCCGTATGGAAACTGGCACCGGCACTGGCAGCAGGGAACTGTGTGGTTCTGAAGCCGGCAGAAAGTACGCCGATTTCCATCCTGGTGCTAATGGAGCTTGTCGGAGACCTGCTTCCTCCGGGAGTTGTTAATATCGTTAATGGCTTCGGTGCAGAGCTTGGAAGGGCACTGGTGACCAATCCTAAAGTTAATAAGGCAGCATTCACGGGATCTACGGCTACAGGCCGTCTGGTAATGCAGTATGCTACGGAAAACATCATTCCGGTAACGTTGGAACTGGGAGGTAAATCCCCAAATGTTTTCTTCAGCTCGGTAATGGATGCAGATGACGAATTTTTGGATAAAGCTATTGAAGGTGCGGTCCTTTTTGCCCTGAATCAGGGTGAAATCTGTACCTGTCCGTCCAGATTACTGGTTCAGGAAGATATCGCCGATGCTTTCATGGAAAAAGTAATCGAAAGGGTAAAAGCGATCAAAGTAGGGAATCCGCTGGATAAAACGGTGATGATGGGGGCACAGGCTTCCAAGATCCAGAAAGATAAAATCCTTTCCTACATCCAGTTAGGAAAAGAAGAAGGCGCGGAAGTGCTCGTAGGAGGTGATGTCAGCCATATGGGTGAAGACCTTGAAAAGGGATATTACATCCAGCCTACCATCTTCAAAGGGAACAACAGGATGAGGATTTTCCAGGAAGAAATTTTCGGGCCGGTACTGGCGTTCACTACATTCAAGGATGAAGAAGAAGGTATTAAAATTGCCAACGATACCATTTACGGATTGGGAGCAGGGGTCTGGACAAGAGATGCACACCAGCTGTATAATGTTCCGCGTAAGATCCAGGCGGGAAGGGTTTGGGTAAACCAATACCATTCTTACCCTGCAGGAGCACCTTTCGGTGGATATAAGCAGTCGGGAATAGGAAGGGAGAACCATAAAATGATGCTGGACCATTACCGTCAGACTAAAAATATGCTGATTTCGTATAATAAAAACAAATTAGGGTTCTTTTAAATAAAGTTAGGGCGTGCCCGTTTTTTTGCCTCAGCTGATTTGGCCGGGGCAAAAACGGTCGGGCTATGCAGGGCTCCACTTCGTTTCGGTGCTCCGCTTCGCTCCGCACTCTTGCTTTCAGCAAGACCCTTTCTATCCCTCACGCAAAGTACAGGGTAATAGAAGACCGCTGTAAGGAACAGAAATTGTAATAGACTTACGTATAATGCTGAGGTAAATAACGATAATAAATTAAAGGTCCGGCTGAAATTAAAGGTCCGGACTTTTTTAACTTTCTACCCTATAATTAAAGACAGGCTAAAAGAGTCGCTTTATTTCAAAGGATGATCAGAAAATAGTGTCTTTATCATAAGCAGGTATCAAACCAATAAAAATCAGAGAATATGCAGACCACAATATCCAGAGTGTCCGTTACGGAAAAAGCCCTTGAAGTTATCTGGGAACTCGAAAAGAAGTACGGCGAACTCATGTTCTACCAGGCCGGAGGCTGCTGCGAAGGTACCCAGCCGCAATGTTTTGAAAAAGGAGGGTTCTTCCCGAGAATGAATGATGCCATGATCGGAACCATCAACGGCCATGAATTCTGGATCGACCGGGATCTTTTTGAATACTGGCAGTATTCACATTTTACACTGGATGTCACAGACGGTTTCGGGCCGGGCGGCTTTTCCCTGGAAACGCCGTTGGGGAAAACCTTTAAAGTGCATTATAAGCTTTTTACCAAAGAAGAATATGAAAACCTGGAACCGGTAAAACGGAGTGAATAATTGGATTATTTGTAATTTTTGAATTGCTTATTTTTTTGAAGCATAAAATTCACTTCTCTTTCAAAATCATATTTATCTCTTTTTATATTTCTTTTTAAAATAAAATACTTGCTGAGTACGATGATGCATGGAAAAGCAATAATGAAATAATTGTTATTATTTACAATCTCTGCTGTAGAAATAATTAGGAAAAGGAGAAGTGCTAAGATGGCAGTCACAAAATGGAAAATGAAAGGAGTAAAATTCCATCTGAATATATGTTGTATTATCTTTTTCTGAAATATTTCCTTTTATAATGCAATGAAAAATATTATAATCAAAAAAATGACTTCTCCTTTTAAGTATAAAATCGCTTTTATTAACAGTTCCCCTGTATTCAAATCTTGTAGGGATACCGTAATCAGGAATTAATGTGATGAATGCGGTATTAGTCTTATAAGTAATCTTTTTCAGACTTTCAGAGAAATCAGATTTTTCCATCTTAATATTAAAACTCAGATGGTCATATAAGCCTATAATTTTATAAAAGGAATCCATGTTAATTTCAATACAATTTAATGTGTTCTGTCTGTACAGTTAAACCTTCACAAACCGGTTCACAAACATCGAAGCCACGAGTTGTCCCACAGCATTAAGAACCGTGGCCAAAGGATCTACCAGTGTCCCGATGATCATCACTGCAGGAATCGCCTCCTGGGGTAATTTATAGACAGAGATCATCAGCATTTCACCGATATACCCGCCGTTCGGGATTCCGCCTGCCACAATGCTTACGAAAACCGTAATTCCCAAAGCCAGCAGAAGATTAACCGGATCAAAAAAATCCCTTCCGATGATCAGAAAAGCAACGTAAATTTTAATGATTGAAGACATTGAAGAACCGTTTTTATGCAAGGTTGTTCCGATAGGGATGACGATATTGGCCACCTGGTTCTGAACCCCGATTTTAGATGCCGCTACCAGATTCGCGGGCATTGTGGCAAAGCTGCTGCAGGTGCTCAGAGCGGTTAAAGTAGGATAAACAGCATTCGTCCAGAAACTTTTTACACCGTAACGGCCTTTGGCCATAAAAGCATACAGGGAAAAGAATACCAGGAAATACACGATGCCGGCTGCATAATACAGTCCCAGAGGCTTTGCATAGAACCCGAAGAGCTGAGGCCCAAGAGTAGCCACCTGATACGCAAAATAGGCACCGAGACCGATTGGCGCAATGTTCATGATCAGCATAAGCAGTTCTTTCATCACTTCATAGCCTGAAGCAATAAACATCCTGAAAGCGTGGCCTTTTTCACCTGCTTTTCTGGCAGCAAATCCTGTCATGAAGGCAAAAATCAAAAGGGCCAGCATATTCTGCCTTGAGAAAAGCTGGGTGAATTCCCCGACGGTAAAAAAACTGACAATCCTGTTTCCCCAGCTTTCATTATTTACCGCTTCTTCAACCACTGCTTTGCTTCCCGAAACGCCTGAAACCGGAAATAAATAGACCGCACCAATGGTAAAAACCGCGGCAGTAAGAATGAAAAAAAGAAAGGTAAAAGCCATGGTCACCATAATCTTCCCGAATTTCGACTGCTGCTCCAGTGAAGCAATAGAATTGGAAACCGCGAAGAACACCAGCGGGACCACACTCACAAAAAGGAGATTGAGAAAAATATCTCCCACAGGTTTTACATAATCAACAACACCGGGTGCTACAATTCCGAGAATGCTTCCGGCAATGATGCCCAACAGTAAAAGTAAAATGCCCGAGTAGTTTTTTATGACCTCTTTCATACAGCGCTTTTACTCAAAGATAGGTTTATTTTTAACATTCAGTTATATATTTTTCAGTCTTAAAATTCTTAAATTTGGGTAAAAAGGTTTCTATGGCTTATATAGATTACTATAAAATTTTAGGAGTAGACAAAAGCGCGACCCAGGACGACATTAAAAAAGCATACCGTAAACGGGCAAGAAAGCTGCATCCCGATCTTAATCCCAATGACAAGGAAGCGGAAAGACAGTTTAAGGAACTGAATGAAGCAAATGAAGTGCTCAGCAATCCGGGAAACCGGGCAAAGTATGATAAATACGGAGAACACTGGAAGCATGGTGAAGAATATGAAAAAGCGCAGCAGCAACAGCAAAGGCAGTATCAGCACGAAGGCGGAAATTTCAGCGGCGGGTTTTCCGGTGCGGATTTCGGGGAGGGCGAAGACTTTTCAGATTTTTTCCAGAGCATGTTCGGAGGTACGGGAGAGGGTTTCGGCAGAAGTTCAAGAGGAAGTGCCTCAGGAAAATTCAAAGGACAGGATGTGGAGGCAGAACTTACGCTGAGTTTAAAAGATGCAGCAATCACGCATCCGCAGACTTTTGATATTAACGGTAAAAAAGTAAGGATTACCATTCCGGCGGGAGTATATGACGGGCAGCAGATCAGGCTGAAAGGCCACGGAAGCCCGGGTTACAACGGTGGACCTGCCGGGGATTTATACATCACCTTCAACATTCCTGCAGACCCTGATTTTGAAAGGTCAGGCAATGACCTGAAAACAAAGGTAACCATTGACCTGTATACCGCCGTACTGGGCGGAGATGTAACGGTAAACACCCTCAGCGGAAGCGTTAACCTCAAAGTAAAGCCCGGTACGCAGAACGGAATTACCGTAAGGCTTAAAGGGAAGGGTTTTCCGGTGTATAAAAAAGACGGACAGTTTGGAGATTTATTTGTGACGTATGAAGTACAACTGCCGACCCATCTTAGCGAAAAGCAGAAAGAACTTTTTGAACAACTTAAAAATTCCTAGGCTATGAACGAAAGAATATCGAGGGAAGAGCTCGTAAAAATATACAATATAGAAATCACTTTTTTTGATGAGCTGGTAGATTCCGGCTTGCTGGATATCCATACGGAAAACGAAATCCGGTATCTGAGGTATGAAGATTTACCTTCTTTTGAAAGGTTTACCAACTGGCATTATGACCTTGAGATTAATCTTCCCGGACTGGAAGTGATCCACGAAATGCTCAGGAAAATGGATGATCTGAAACAGAAAAACCGCGAGCTGATGAACAAAATTTCTGCAATTAGTGAGAAATATGAGGATATTTAATTTAGTTTTGCAAAAGAACGGTTAAAGCCATTAAAAAATCCCAAGATGAATGACGATAAAATCATCAGTTTACAGATCAACAGGAAAGATTTTGAAGAAGTTTACTTCAGCGGTACTTCAGGAAGCCTGTTCTTTTCATCAGCTACAAAAGGAAAAACCGTTACCACGCTGATTGTTGGTCTTATTCTGGCCATTCTGTTCATCTTTAAAGATGATTTCAGCAAAGAAAAATTTGGGATTTTATATTTTGTCAGCTTTTTATTCCTGCTCTGTGTAATTTTCCTTTCTGTAGCCATTAATAAAGTCTCGCGATGGAAAAAGGAAGTTATTGCTTACCTGAAGACTTTGGAAAATGCAGAAATTTACCAGATTAAATTCAATAAAAAAATTTTCACGGTAAATATAAATAACGCGAAAGAAACCTGTCTCTGGACAGAATTTACTTCTGCGGAAGCCGGTGAAAAATTTATTGCTCTGGAAGGAAAATACAATTATATGTTTCCGCAGAAATCAATGAGTGCGGCAGACTATGAAATACTGAAACAGGCAGTGAAGAAAAATATTAAATAACAAAAAACTCAGAGTCAATGAATGCTCTGAGTTTTTATTTATAGATAGGAAGACTGATTAATCCAGCCAGCCCATTTCTTTCATCCACTCGTCATTGTAAATTTTTCCTACATATCTGGAACCGTGATCATGGAGAAGGACAACAATTACATCATTTTCCGTGAACTGATCTTTCATCTGGATCAGAGAAGCAATGGCGCTTCCCGCAGAATAACCGCAGAAGATTCCTTCTTCTTTAGCTAATTTTCTTGCATAAACAGCACCGTCCTTATCCGTTACTTTTTCAAAATGGTCAATAACAGCCATATCGTAATTTTCAGGAATAATATCTTCCCCGATTCCTTCCGTAACGTAGGTGTAAGCATGATCGTAGTGAAGCTCGCCGGTTTCGTGGTATTCTTTTAAGATAGAACCGTATGTATCTACACCGATTACTTTAATGTCCGGATTTTTCTCCTTGAAGAATGTTCCGCAGCCCGTAATGGTACCTCCCGTTCCGGCTCCTACTACAAAATGGGTCAGTTTTCCGTCCGTCTGTTCCCAGATTTCAGGAGCTGTTGATTCATAGTGAGCCGCTCTGTTGGATAAATTGTCATATTGGTTGACGTACCATCCGTTTTCCGTTTCTTTTGCCAGTCTTTTGGAAACCGAATAATAAGAACGCGGGTCTGTAGGCTTTACATCGGTAGGGCATACAATGACTTCTGCGCCTACGGCACGAAGGATATCACATTTTTCTTTTGACTGTTTAGAATTGGTTACAAAAATACATTTGTACCCTTTGATGATTGCGGCAAGCGCAAGGCCCATCCCTGTATTCCCGGAAGTTCCTTCAATAATGGTTCCTCCCGGTTTTAATCTTCCGTCCTTTTCAGCATCCTCAATCATTTTTACGGCCATCCTGTCTTTTACAGAATTGCCCGGATTGAACGTTTCTACCTTGGCCAGGACCAAAGCCGGAAAATCTTCGCCTAAAACCCTGTTAAGCTTTACCAGTGGCGTATTTCCGATCGTTTCAAGAATATTTTCTGCGTATTTCATAAATGTTTTATAAGCATGGCAAAGATACGGCTTTAAAATGATTATCAGAATTAAGGTTCACCTAAAGAATTGACCGTTAAAGTATAAACAATGAATGGCAGAATCTGATTTGTAAAGAAAGAGCCATTCATTCACAATTTTCATTTGATTGTTGATAAAATATAATTGTATAATTTTTTGAAGCTGTTTCCCGCTTTCCGTTGCAATCTTTTTCTTCAAAAAAGGATTTTCACCGTAATCGGGGCTAGGGCTTTTGCCGTTGTTTAGCTGTTTGTCATTGCGAGGAGCAGGAGCCTGGGACGAAGTAATCTCGATCTATAATAAACAGATTAGTTATAGACAAAAAATACTAAATCTGTTATTCCGTAGGAATTCAATATAGTAAAAAGCTTCGCTTAGATTCATGCGGAATGACAAACCTGATGATGTTGAATTGTCATAATCAAAGAAAGCGTAATCATTATTGACCTTTCAAAATTCCCAAATTAATTATACTTAATCGCCTTCACCGGAGAAATCTTGCTGATCAGGTAGCTCGGAATGATTAGGGCAAGCCCGGAAACTAAAAGGATGCCTGCTGAAATAGAGATAATGGCAATGGGATTTAAATCAACCGGCACGGTGCTCACATAATAGTTTTCAGGATTTAATTTGATCACACCGAAGAATTTCTGAATCAGAATCAGGCTTAGCCCGATCAGGTTTCCGCATAAAAGCCCCGGAATCATGATGATCAGTGTATAATTGATGAACGTTGCCCTGATCTGTCCATTGCTGGCTCCTAAAGTTTTCAATAAGCCAATGGAATTTGTCCTTTCAATGATCAGAATAAGGAGTACCATGATGATATTGATGACCACCACAATCAGCATGATGATGATGATCAGTGCAATATTCGTGTCAAAAATACTGATCCAGTCGGTGATCTGAGGGAATTTTTCGGTTGCTTTTTCCGCATAGTTTTTATAACCGATCAGCTTTTCAATTTCCGGAAAATCACGGTCAACATCATTTATATTTTTAAAAAAAATGTCAATTCCGCCCACTTCATCAGGCTTCATATCCTGAATTTTCCGCACATGGCTGATATCCCCGATGACAAACTGGTCATCGATCATTTTAATATCGGTTTTATAGATGCCTACCACTTCAAATTTCCTGTAGATAGGCTGCTGGTCGGTTTTTGAAAATACAGTAACAATGCTGTCCTTCAGTTTCAGGTGAAGGTCATTGGCCGTCTTTTGGGAAATGGTTACGCCATTGTTATAGCCGGTTCCGGTAATTTGCGGTGTATTTCCTGCCACTAAGAATTTTTTAAATCTCAGGCTGTCAAAATCTTTTCCAACCCCTTTAAAAATAATGCCTGCGAAATTGTGTTCATTCCGCATAATCCCGGTTACTGTTGCATACGTCTGTACAGACTGCACATCCGGCATTTCTTTGATTTTTTTTATGTCAAGCCCCTGGTTGTCAAGCACAGAAGTGTTGTAGGAAGAGTTTGACCGTGTGGATTTTACGGTAACATGCCCGCTGAAATCTGCCAGTCTCTCTTTGATCGCTTTTTTAGAACCGAATCCGGTAGAAACGGTAATCAGCGAAACGATAATCCCCAGAGCAACAGAAAGCCTTCCGATGAAGATGATCACCCGCGAGAGGTTATTTTTGTTATCTTTGGAAAACGCTATTTTTCTAGAGAAATATAAAGGAAATTTCAAGCTTATGAATTTAGATTTCAAAATTAAAAATTTACTTCTTATTTGCCTAATTTTTTTAGGAGTATTCAATCAATATTATGCCCAGTCTGATCATCACACGGAATTTAAAACCGGTGCAGACCAGCCTGAACTGTATCTGCCGCTGTTAAAGGGAAAAACCATCGGGGTGGTTACCAACCAGACCGGCCTGATGAAGGACAGAAGCCATGTTGTTGACTTTTTAGTAAAGAACGGAATAAAAATCCAGTCTATTTTTGCCCCTGAACATGGTTTCCGCGGTGATGCGGATGCCGGTGAAAAGGTAAAGAACGGGGTAGATGTAAAAACAGGAATCCCCATCGTTTCTTTATACGCAAACAACAAAAAGCCAAATCCCGAACAGTTAAAAGGGATTGATATTGTTGTTTTTGATATTCAGGATGTCGGGGTCAGGTTTTATACGTATATCTCAACATTGAGCTATCTGATGGAAGCCGGAGCGGAAAATAGGGTTGAGGTTCTGGTGTTGGACCGTCCCAATCCGCATGACGGCTATACGGACGGCCCGGTTCTGAAAAAAAAATGGTCAAGTTTTGTGGGACTGCACGAAGTACCTGTGGTGTATGGACTGACCATAGGAGAATATGGCAATATGGTAAACGGAGAAAAATGGCTGAAAAATGGAGTACAGGCAAAATATACGGTTATTCCGATGAAGAATTATCATAAGAAACAGCGTTACCCGATTTCAGATAAGCCTTCGCCCAACCTGCCGAATGACCAATCGATTAATTTATACCCGAGCCTGTGTTTCTTCGAGGGCACTCAGGTTTCAGTAGGAAGAGGAACGGATCTGCCGTTCCAGATTTACGGTTCACCCTGGACTACAGGCCTGCCTTACCAGTTTACTCCAAAGCCTAATTTCGGAGCCAAAGACCCTTTTTTAAACGGTAAACTTTGTTACGGCGAAAATCTTTCAACCTATAAAACCAATTTAAGAGAACTCAATTTGGAATGGGTGATTAATGCTTATAAGAACTATAAAAACCCACAGACAGATTTCTTCCTGAAAAATTTATGGTTTGATACCTTATCCGGAACTGATGAGCTGAGAAAACAGATCATCGCAGGGAAGTCCGTTTCTGAGATTAAAGCCTCCTGGAAACCGGGTCTGGAAATGTTTGAGAAGACCAGAAAAAAATATGTGATGTACGAAAACTGATGTACTAAAAAGCTAATAAAATTCGCCTGTAAATCATTAATTTACAGGCGAATTATTTTGTATATATTTAGGAATTATTGATCAGTCAAAATCCGGTGGTGGATTTTTATCGTTTTTCCCCCTGTTCATAATAACCAAGCCAATCGTTAAGCCGATTACGCCTGCACCTGCAATCATTAATGCCCTTTCTATTTTGTCCGGCTGGTCATTCCCCAGATAATTCATTAAAAATAAAATGGCAAAAGTAATGACACAGATAATAATGTGGTTTTTTCCGAATAACTTCATCGTTCTATTTTAATTTATACGAAATCATAACACCTCCCCGGTACGGAAGAATTTCTCCGCTTTTGTTGTAGCCTTTAGGAGAATCATATCGCTGTCCTGTTGTACGGTCATACCCTTTGTAAAAGTCCTGGGAGCTTCCAATGCCTGCATAAATATCCATATTCCATTTGTCGGCAAGCCTGAACTGATATCCTCCCGTAATACCAAATATAAGAGAATATCCTTTCTGATAAAGGTTTGAATTAATATAAGATATACCTGTTTGTTCATCTATAACAACATCGTCATTCCAGTAATTCCATTTTTGTGCGATGAAACGGGACCCTGCAATATTGGCTCCGACATACCAATGCTTAAATGCTTCATTAAAATAATACCTGCCTTCCACGGAAACTGAGTAATACTGCAGTTCATGTCCTGAAAAAGATTTCCAGGGAGAGATCAGAACATCGCCCTGCACTGTAATTTTTTTACTTAACTGATGTTCTAAAGCTACATTGATAACTCCGATGGGAATTAACAGTGCATTTCCTTTAATATAAACCCCTGTTTCACTATTCTGTTCCTGTGATTGTTCCTGAGCATTCAGGGTTCCCAGTAAAAATAAGGTCAGGAAGCCTGTAATAAACTTGATTTTCGACATCTTTTATTGTATTTCTTGTAATAGTTTCTCAGCTAACGAAGAGTCTTTCTGATTCTGGGCAGCCAGGTTTCTGGACATTTCAGCATATGTTTTTGCCATATCTTTTTTCCCGGTTAACGAGTAAAGTTTAGCCAGGATATAGGTGTTTTCCGATGTTTCGCCACGCATAACAGATTTTTCTGCCCATTCTGCGGCTTTCTTAAGTGATGCCTGCGTTTTGATATGTTCCGAAAATATCCATGCTGCTTTTAACAGCTCATTAGGTTCGAAGGCTTCTGTGTTTCTATAATAGGCCAGTGCTGCTTTTTCATATTCCGGAAAATTAGCATTCTGTTCGTAGTAACTTAATTTCGTCTGGTTAAGTTTTACTTCAGCATCATGTTTTCCAACCAGAGGTTCTGCCGTTTTCATGAAATACTCGCTGTTGATGATTTTATTCTGTGTATCAACAGACTGTTCCACCACCTTAGCCAGTTTCATCTGATTGTCAAATTCTTTGTAGGTTTCTTCAGGTAAAAACTTGATGATTTCAGCTTTCCTTTCTGTAAAAACTTTATAATTTTTATCTTCTGTAGATTTCAGGAAAAAAAACAAAAGCCCGACATCATCTTTGGTAAATTCCTCAGTTTTTTTCTTATTCTCAAAATACCTTTCCGAAGCCTTTTTAGCAAAATCAAAATCTGATGAAGAATTAAGCTTCATAATATTGATCAGGAATTCCGGGTCTTTTTCACCTTTTGCAAAGCGTTCTTTTAAAGATCCTTTTTTATTATTGGGAGAATTAATATCCTGAGCCATGGTAAGGAACATGCTCTCTTCCATGTATCCGAAGTTCTGTGAAACCAGCTCGCCGTCTCCGTTTAAAAATAAATAAGTAGGGTAGGAACGTACGCCATATTTAGCGGCAATTTCCCTCCCTTCACCTTTTTCCATATCAAACCGGGCATTGACAAAATTGGAATTGTAATAGTCTCCTACGGATTTTTTCGTAAAAACATTACGCTCCATCATTTTACAGGGCCCGCACCATGAAGCATAAGCATCGATAAATACAATTTTGTTATCTTTTTTTGCTTTGGCTACAAGTTCTTTAAACGGCAGTTCCTGAAACTGAATCGCTTCCTGGCCAAATACCGCAAGGGTAGAAAATAAAAATAATCCGGAGACAAACTTCTTCATTTTTTCAGATAAAATTTAAAAAGCGAAGATACTTATTTCCGTGAAACAGATGGTCTTTTTTACAATACAAGATGATGATATTAACGAAATTTTATTACTTATTGCTGTAAAAAAAGCCGGATAAAAATTATCCGACATTGCAAAAAATGATTGAGAAAGTTTAGAATGTATAATTATGCTCCGAGTTCCAATTGATTTTTAACCAGATTGAAATAATCGGATTTTTTTTCGACTAATGAATGATGGTTTCCCTGTTCTACAATTTTTCCATGTTTTAAAACAATAATCTGATCAGCATTTTTTACAGTTGAAAGACGGTGAGCGATGATAATAACAGTTTTGCCTTTAAAAAATTCCTGTAAATTATCATGGATCACTTTTTCATTTTCTGCATCCAGAGCAGAGGTTGCTTCATCAAATAGAATAAAATGAGGGTCTTTATAAACCGCTCTTGCAATCAATATTCTCTGTTTCTGTCCGCCCGATATACCATTTCCGGAAGCTCCGATTTTAGTGTTAAGTCCTAAAGGTAATTCATCGACAAATGATTGTATATTAGCAATATGCAAAGAATGCTGTAATTTTTTATAATCAATTATTTCATCGCCTGTTGCTATATTTCTTTCAATAGTGTCAGAAAAAATATGTCCGTCCTGCATTACAGCCCCACAGTTTCCTCTCAGGTCTTTTGGAGATATTTCTTTAAGGTTGGAGTGGTTAAAATAAATGTCGCCCTGTGTAGGTTCATAAAATTTCAAAAGTAATTTGATCAGCGTTGTTTTTCCGCTTCCGCTTGCACCTACGATAGCTGTTATTTTACTTTCAGGAACAAAAAGGTTAATATCTTTAAGTACATAAGGAGATTGGGGCCCTTCATACTGAAACGATATATTTTTGAAATAGATTCCTTTCTCAATACCATTCTGGCGTATATAGTTTTCATTCATCAGCGGAAGCAGATTTTTCTGTTCTTCTTCCGGATGGGTTTGCACTTCATATAAACGCGACAGACTCAATTTTGCTTCCTGCATGGAGCGGAAAAAGGTAATGAGCTGGCTAACCGGATTATTCATCTGCCCGATAATGTAAGAGACACTTAACAATGCTCCCAATGTCATACTGCCTTGAATAACAAATGAGGCGGAAAGAAATATAACTACAATATTTTTTAATTGATTAAGGAAATCAAAGCCGGAGAGCTGAATCTGGTCAACTTTTAAAATTCTTAAGTTGATTTTGAATAATTTCTGCTGTATATTTTCCCATTCTTTACGTTTATATTCTTCAAACTTATTAAGTTTCATTTCAGAAATACCGTTGATAATTTCATAAATAGATTCCTGGTTTTCACTTTTCTCCTGAAACCGGTAATAATCTAAAATTTTTAATTTTTTAAGCCAGTATAAAGACCATATAACAGACAGCGCAGTAAGCGTGAAATAAGTGGCTAAAATTCTAAAATCATAACTCCAGAGAACAATAAAAAAAACGGAAAATGTAAACACAGAAAAAATAGTAATGAGACTGTTTGAAGTAAGGAATAGTTCTATTTTCTCGTGATCCTGTATTCTTTGATTGAAGTCCCCCATAAATTTTGTTTCGAAAAATTTAATTGGCAGGCTCATCAGTTTTTTTAAGAAATCTGAAATGATACTGATATTCAGGCGACTTCCCACATACAGCATAATCCAGTTTCTGAAAATACCCAGAACAATATTGCCTACAAAAAATGCAAGCTGGGCCATAAGGATATAGGTAATGATACCCATATTTTTTTTGCTGACTCCATCATCAATCAGTTTTTGTGTAAGAATAGGGAACGCTAGGGTAGTTACTGTTCCTAATAATAATATTAATGATAACCATAAAAACTGCTTTTTATGCGGTCCCAGATAATTATAGATATAGCTGAGTGATACCTTTTGGTCCGGAATATTTTTATTCTGAAAGAATAAATCGGTAGGTTCTAATAAGAGGGCTACTCCTTTATCTGTGTTTTTCTGCCAGGACTTTTTAAACGTTTCTTCTGTTAGTTTGAGTATTCCGTGGGCAGGATCGGCAATAGTATAAATTTTTCTTCTGTTGAACAGTGGGTTTGATATCTTGGTAAGCACAACGAAATGGTTCTGGTTCCAATGTAAGATACACGGGAGGAATTCGTTGTTTAAATCCTCAACGGAGATCTGGGTGGCCAATGTTTTAAATCCAATTTTTTCTGCAGCATTATTGATGGCAAGTACTGAAACGCCTTCCCGTGAAGTAAAACAATGGTCACGCAAATATTGCAGGCCGTATGCTTTGCCATAATATGAAGTAATCATGGCTAAGCATGAGGGCCCGCAGTCCATTTTGTCATGTTGAGGAATAAATTTCATTAGTTTTCTTCTTCTAATAAAATGTTTTCAGCTTCTTGTATTACAGTACGGGATTCTCCTGAAATCTCGATTCCTTTTTTATCATAGATCATTGAGAGAAAGTAAAGCCCGGCTTCTATAGGCCATTCAATCTCAAGATTTTTTAACAATTCTGATACTTTCCAGGTTTTGTGGGTATTCAGGTTGTCAACAATATTTATCAACTCAGGATGATATCGCATATCTATTTTTGTACCTCTTACATAAAGATAAAACTGCTCTTTTTCTTCATCGACCTTATAGATCATTTTAAAAGGTTCGTTAGTATAGATTTCCTTTTCAAGCAGGAATTCATAATCATCTACATTATATTTATCTTCTTTCTCTCTTGATTGAGGCGGAGCCTGCCAGCCGGCATTACTCAATAAGCCATGTTTAAATTCGTTATAAAAATATTTGAAGAAATCTCGGGTGGAGCCATTTAGAATCTCTTCATCAAGCTTCAAAATAGAAAGAAACTCCTCAAATGTATCGTTGTTTTCCAGAAAATTATGTTGCGGAGCAATTATATCTTTATTTTCGTGGATATAATCCCGGTAGAATGTATTCAGGATCCTGTCAAAGAATTTAACTTTTGAAGGATTATTAAACCAGAAGGTAACCCCGATAGATAAGTCATCACTTTTCCCGATATGAAATTTATCCCATGGCATAAAAAATAGGTCTCCTGTTCCGAAATCATATTTTTCTGCATGTTCCAGTAAAGGTTCGATCTCAAAATTATTATGTTTTGTACCTGTTAAGTCTTTATATTTTTCCTGATCCCAGATATACATTGTTTTATCCCCGGGTCCTAAGTGGAAATGCAGTACATTTTCACCTTTGTGGTCCTGATGTATTCCCAATGGCGTCCATCCATAATTTCCGATAAAAACAGTAACGTCTACCCCTGTTGCCGGTATACCGATAATCTCAAGAAGGGGTTCCGTAATCATTCTCAGTTCCTTTGAAATAAAACCTGAATGTCTCTCTAAAAAGTTGACAATCAGACCGAATTTTTCCTTGAAAGCCCTGTTACAGTAGTCAATTATTTCCTCATTTTCTAAAGGAGGATTTTTATATAATTCGTCAATAAATTCAGAATTTTCTTTGCCTTTTCCCTGAGACGGAAAATACAATCTGAAACCATCGAGATCTTTTGTTTTGAATCTGTTGGTAAGACCTTCAACCACTGCGTTTTTCAGCTTCATAACAAGATCTTCCGGAATTACATTTTTAATAACGCATGTCTGTGTAAAATTCTTGTTGGTATCGATAAATTGTTGCCAAAAATCTTTGTTAAACTCTTTATTGCTCATATTGTAATATTTTGATGATGAAAAGAAAGGTAATAGAGAAATAAATTTTCTCTATTACCTGTTTGTTTACAAGCCGATCACACGCTGAACTTGCTGAACTACTTGCTGACGTACTTGTTGTACTACAACACCATCGGCTGCTTCTGCTTCACCGAAACCTCCTCTTAATTGATTTTGTTCAAGTGGGGAAAGAGTTTTTACTTTTAAGAACTCTTTTGCATTGAATTTTGCTTTTTTCATGATAATAAAATTTAAAAATGATTTGTTTGTGGATCAAAGTTTATCGACATTCGCTCCTTCGCTGGTCTCTTCTTGCAAGAAATATTTTGTAGTCGAATCAATTTCTTCTTGGTTTCGGTTACTCTTTCAGTATGAATTTTTCTAATTTTCACTGAAATTACAAGTGAGATTGAACAGATCAATTGATTTTCTTAATAATTAAATTTTTTGAATATTTTTCAGCTCCATCTGTTTTATTTTTAAGTAAAAGAATAGCTTAAGGTATTTGATTCGAGAGCAGGGTTAAGAATCGGATGGGTATGAATATCGCATACATCATTAATCAGATATTCATGTTTATGATAAAACTTGATAAGATTATCATATACTAAGAGAACAGGGATGGTTTCAGAGCCCAGATAATATTTGGGTGTGCCTATTATTACGGGCTCTATTCCCATCAGATATAATGTTTTTAATAGTTTGCTATCACATTCCGCAAAGGCTATGTTTTTTTCTTTTTCGCATACGATTCCTATGGCGAGAGCCATTAATTTTTTTAGAGGAAGCAGCCCTTCATTCTTTCTGATGGCAAATCTTCCGATATGCCAGATTTCACCCTCGAAATTTTTTTCAATTACCTGAAAAGGATGTATTGAAAATATTTTTTCTAAAGGCAGCAGATCACAATAATTCCATTTTAGGGCCCTGATCGTTCCGATTAAAGTATCCTGTGAATCCTGTAGGGCAAAGACCAGTGAATTTTTTCTGTAATATATTTCTTCTTCATAAACAGCTTTTGTTTTCTGATCTGAAAATACATTGGTTTGGTAGTGATGGGAATAATTTTCTTTAATAATGAATTCTGCCAATTTCCTGTAATCAAAATCGGATGTCAGAATATTTATCTTGCCCATGGGAATTATTTTTTATAAATTTATAGGGATTGATTTTGTCCTGTGCTACACTTAAGTGTAGAAGTTTCATGAAAACTCAATATTTGATAAAAAAACGATAACCAAACTTAAAGATATGAGTGAAAATGTGAATGATTTCTTTTTCCCAAAAAATACCGTTGGAAATATTTCCGTTGAGGAAAAAGATCAGCTCAAAAATTATTTACAGGTAACAGAAGCTTTTGCCAGGGTAAGTTATATGAGTATTTATATTATTGATTACCAAAACAGGAATTTTGAATACGTTTCAGATAATCCTTTGTTTCTGTGCGGACATTCCGCGGATGAGGTAAGAAAAATGGGATATGACTTTTATTTTAAATATGTTAAAAAAGATGATCTTGACCTTCTGCTTAAAATAAATCAGGCAGGTTTTGATTTTTATGAAAGAATTCCTGTTTCAGAAAGGAAGCTATATACCATTTCTTATGATTTTCATCTTTTGAATAAGGACAAAGCTGTTTTAATCAACCATAAACTGACGCCGCTTTTTCTTACCGAAGCCGGAAAAATCTGGAAGGCAATGTGCCTCGTGTCACTTTCTACCCATACAGATTCCGGAAATATAACTGTTTTCAAACAGGGCAATAATGAATTCTGGAGCTATGATGTTAAGGAAGATATCTGGAGAAATGAGGAAAAGGTAAAACTCAATGAACGCGAGCTTGATATTCTGAGATATTATGCACAAGGCTATACCATTAATGAAATTGCAGAAAAGATTTTTATTTCTCCCGATACCATTAAATTCCACAGAAGGAAACTGTTTGAAAAGATGCAGGTAAATAATATCTCCGAGGCTTTATCCTATGTAACCAATAATAAGCTTTTATAAGAGAATAGACTTTATATAATACTCTGGAAATGTTTTGATTTCTTGTTGCGTGGTAATCAGGTAGAGCAGTTGTGTACAAATCCCGCCTAGTATCCAGGAGGCTACGGAAAGCTGGGGAGGCGAAAGTTTTTCCTCTTCATTAATGTAAGCATCAAGTGTACTTTCAAGCCAGTTGTAATTTTTGTCTTTAGACTTTAAATCCTTAATGATGAATTTCACCATTTCCAGTTCATTGAAATTGCTGCTGACTGAATGTAAATTCTCAGAATCAGGAGTGATAACAGCCACTAACCCGGCCCAGCCCAAGTTATATGGATGCAGAACAACAATATCTTTTTCCTGACAAAGCTGATCAAAATATAAAGGAATATCAGAAGTGAAATCCAAGGCATTAATTGCGATTTTATGATCTTTTATTAAAGTATTGATATTGTTGTGATCAATATACTCTGTATGAAATTTTATATCTGCATCAGGATTGATCTCTTTCAGTCTTTTGAATAATCTTTCGGCTTTAAAAAATGAAATATCATTTAAAGTATAATTTTGTCTGTTAAGATTTGATCGTTCTACAATGTCGCCGTCAACAATCGTCAGTTTTTCAAAGCCGAATCTCAGTGCACATTCAGCGATATTACTGCCGATTCCACAGCCTGCAATTAAGACAGGATATGTTTTAATAGTATTTTGTTCTTCTTCTGTTAAGTAGATTCTGTTTCTCTGGTATAATTCCTCCACGGCTTATTTAAGTTTTATGGTTATTGAATAAATATATAATTATTTACCGAGAATGGATTCAGATTAGTTTGGATATTACGGATCAATCTCAAAACTTGGGGAGAAAAAGAAATATTGATAATTTTGAGGAATGTTAAACGATGCCGAACTCCTCAAATTATTTTTACCTGAACTCTTGA
>NZ_LMKA01000073.1 GCF_001421435.1 Chryseobacterium sp. Leaf201 | reverse complement strand
TCAAGAGTTCAGGTAAAAATAATTTGAGGAGTTCGGCATCGTTTAACATTCCTCAAAATTATCAATATTTCTTTTTCTCCCCAAGTTTTGAGATTGATCCGATAGAATCCTCTTAATTCTTATCTTTATTGGGTTTCTGTATAATGTGTGTAATTCTTTCCGTTTTATTTACAGGTTTTGCCCTGCTGGGCTTAAAATAAGTTTCGTATAACTTTTTGGGCTTTATAAGATTTATTTTTTCCCGGTCCTGCTCCCAAACCCTTACTTTATAATCTTTTCCGTTCCCTGAAGCATTAAATAAAGGCGTGAATATCAAATCCCTTTCTCTAATGGTGTATCTTTTACTGAGCGCGTACAGATTATTGATGTCATTGATGTCAGAATAGATGATCTTATCCTTGTATTCCTGAAATTTCCTGGACTTCCAAGATAACGTATCATTTTTAAACAGGCTCAGATCCTGAGATATATCCGGCACTATGGAAGATTGGTAACTGAATTTCGCATCAACAACCAAAAGATCCATTTCAGCTGTGATCTGATTAATAAGGTTTTTATTTTTGGCAATCTCATTTTTAAATTCAGGTGATTTCTTTATTTCAATTTTTATAAAGCTCCTGAACGACTCCTGAATTCCTGAAAGAACCCGGATCACATCACTTACGGAAGCAGAATTCCCCACCGTTCCGGCAGGTTCTATTTTGAAATGAATCGCTACTCTCCTTAATTCTTCTAAAATTGGATTCTCCATAGTAAAGGCCAAATATATTACTATTTTTGATTACAAAAAAATCCCCTTGCTTACGCTCGGGGATTTCTATTGATCAGTTTTAAAACTGCTTATTATTTTACTTCTTCAAAATCTGCATCCTGTACATCATCTGCACCTCCTGCATTGTTTCCTCCCGGATTCTGAGCACCGGCTGCATCTGCACCCGGCTGTTGGCCTGCTGCATACAACTCTTCTGAAGCGGCCATCCATGCTGCATCCAGAGCTTCGGTCTTGGCTTTTACATCATCTCCGTTCTTCGCTTCAAAAGCGGTTTTCAGTTCTGCATGAGCTGATTCAATGGCTGCTTTTTTGTCTGCAGACAGTTTATCACCGAATTCTTTCAGCTGCTTTTCAGTCTGGAAGATCAATCCGTCAGCTTTGTTGAAGATCTCAACTTCTTCTTTTCTCTTGTTATCCGCAGCAGAGTTTTCCTGAGCTTCTTTTTTCATTCTTTCGATTTCTTCGTCAGAAAGACCTGAAGATGCCTGAATTTTAATGGTCTGTTCTTTACCGGTTCCTTTATCTTTAGCAGAAACGTTCAGGATACCGTTGGCATCGATATCGAAAGTTACTTCGATCTGAGGAACGCCTCTTGGTGCCGGCGGAATATCAGCAAGGTCAAATCTTCCGATCTCTTTATTGTCATTGAACATCGGTCTTTCACCCTGTCCTACCCTGATGCTTACTGCAGGCTGGTTGTCAGAAGCGGTAGAGAATACCTCAGATTTTTTAGTCGGGATCGTTGTGTTCGCTTCAATTAATTTAGTGAATACAGAACCCATGGTTTCAATTCCTAAAGAAAGCGGCGTAACGTCAAGAAGCAATACATCTTTTACATCACCTGTAAGTACACCTCCCTGGATAGCTGCACCAATGGCTACAACCTCATCCGGGTTAACTCCTTTAGACGGCTTTTTACCGAAGAATTTTTCTACTTCTTCCTGAATGATCGGGATTCTTGTAGAACCTCCCACCAAGATTACTTCGTCAATATCAGAAGTTGACAATCCTGCATCCTTCAGCGCTTTTGCAACAGGATCCATGGATCTTTTTACCAATTCTGCAGATAACTGCTCGAATTTAGCTTTTGTCAGGGTTTTCACCAAGTGTTTAGGACCTGTAGCTGTAGCGGTAATATAAGGAAGGTTGATTTCAGTCTGCGGAGAAGAAGATAACTCGATTTTTGCTTTTTCAGCAGCTTCTTTCAATCTCTGTAATGCAATGGCATCAGATTTAAGTTCCACTCCTTCTTCAGCTTTAAATTCGTCAGCCATCCAGTTGATGATCACATCATCAAAGTCATCACCTCCTAAGTGCGTGTCTCCGTTTGTAGACAATACTTCGAATACACCATCTCCCAAATCAAGGATAGAGATATCGAAAGTACCACCACCAAGGTCATATACTGCGATTTTCTGATCTTTATGAGCTTTATCCAAACCGTAAGCTAATGCTGCAGCTGTTGGTTCGTTGATGATTCTTTCTACTTTAAGACCTGCAATTTCTCCCGCTTCTTTGGTAGCCTGTCTCTGTGCATCATTAAAGTAAGCCGGAACCGTAATTACCGCTCTTGTTACTTCCTGTCCAAGATAATCTTCAGCCGTTTTCTTCATTTTCTGAAGCGTCATGGCAGAAATTTCCTGTGGCGTATATTCTCTGTCGTCGATTTTTACTTTTACGGTATCATTCGGTCCGGATACCACTTCATAAGGTACTCTGGAGATTTCCTTTGCATCTTCTTTAAAGTGCGTCCCGATAAATCTCTTGATAGAATATACGGTTTTCTTAGGGTTTGTAACGGCCTGTCTTTTAGCAGGATCTCCCACTTTTCTTTCTCCGTCTTCTGTAAAGGCTACGATAGAAGGTGTTGTTCTTTTACCTTCTGCATTAGGGATTACAACAGGGTCTTTTCCCTCCATTACAGCAACGCAAGAGTTGGTTGTTCCTAAGTCAATTCCAATTATTTTACTCATAATATTTTTTATTTTTTCTGTTTTAAAATTAATTACACTCTCAATTTCTCAATATTTGTACCATTTAAAAATTTATGACAAAATGACACAATACCTGATATAGGGCATGTATTACAGATAAAAACCGTCTTATCTGATACCATTAAGACAGCTTTATGTATCAGGAAGGAATTGAAGAATTAATCAAAGTTTAACCTGGAACATAGGGGTGGAAAGGTACCGAATCATTATTTTTGAGAAAATTATAAACTTACGAATGTCATTACACTTTAATCCGAGAGATATCACATGGCTTGCCTTTAATGAAAGGGTTTTACAGGAAGCAATGGACGAAAAAGTACCTTTGCACCTGAGAATCCGTTTTTTGGGAATTTTCTCCAACAATTTAGATGAGTTTTTCAGGGTACGGGTTGCCGGACTGAAACGGGCAATGGATTTCAAGGAAAAAGTAATTGCAGAATCATTTTATCAGCCGCCGTCCAAAATTCTCCAGAAGATCAATGATATCGTGATGACCCATCAGCAGAATTTTGACCATACCTGGCAGAAGATCCAGGATGAGATGGCTGAACAGAAAGTTTTTATTAAAACCTCTAAAAACCTGAGTTTAAAACAGAAGGATTTCGTGAGAAGGTATTTTGATGAAGTAGTAGAATCCAATGTGATCCCTATCCTTCTTCATGAAAACACGCCAATGCCGTATATGCGGGACAAAAGCCTGTACCTGGGCGTGTCTATGAGAAAAAAGGAATGGCTGTATTCAAGCAATTATGCCATAATTGAAATTCCGTCACGGTTTGTGGGTCGGTTTGTCCTGATCCCGGCAGAAGATCCTGAAGAGAAGAATGTGATGCTTCTGGAAGATGTGATTACCTTTAATTTACCGCATATTTTCTCTTATTTCGGATATGATGAATTTTCTGCCAATGCCTTTAAAGTAACCAAAGATGCCGAGCTTGATCTGGACAATGACATTAAGACCAACTTCGCGGAAAAGATTGAGAAAGGATTAAAAAACCGAAGAAAAGGGAAACCTACCCGTTTCGTTTTTGATAAAGATATGGATAAAGCGCTGCTTGAAATGCTGATCCGCAAACTAAATCTTACTAAAAAAGACAGCATCATCCCGGGAGGAAAGATTCATAATTTTAAGCATTTCATGGATTTTCCTGATGTTTTCGAAAAGTATGAAAGGCCTGCCGAAAGAAGATCTTTTACCCATCCTGCTTTTGAACATGGGGAAAGGGTGACGGATGTTATCCTGAAACAGGATGTTTTGCTGAGCTTTCCGTACCATAAATACAATCCGGTTATTGACCTGCTCCGTGAGGCGGCAATGGACCCGGATGTAAAATCCATACAGATTACAGCGTACCGTCTGGCAAGCAGCTCAAAGATCATCAATGCTTTGATTTATGCGGCCAGGAACGGAAAAGACGTTACCGTTATGCTGGAGCTTCAGGCAAGGTTCGATGAAGAATCCAATCTGGAATGGAAAGAAATGCTGGAGCCGGAAGGCATCACCGTGCTGATCGGGATTCCCAATAAGAAAGTACATGCCAAACTGTGCATCATTAAAAAACGGGCCCATAACAAAACCTTCCAGTACGGCTTTATCAGTACCGGAAACTTCAATGAAAAAACGGCACGGATTTACGGCGACCATCTGATCATGACTGCAGACCGCGGGGTAATGGCAGACATCAATAAAGTATTCAATGTCCTTAAAAAACCGAAAGAAGATTTCCTGCCTGTTTTAAGAACCTGTAAACATCTTCTGGTATGCCCGCAGTTTATGCGTGAAAAAATCGTTTACCATATTGACAAGGAAATTGAAGAGGCAAAAGCAGGAAGACGTGCCGAAATGATCATCAAAGCCAATTCCATGAGCGACAGGGCCCTGATCGAAAAGCTGTATGAAGCTGCCACAGCGGGTGTCACCATAAGAATGATTGTAAGGGGTATTTACTGCGCCATCAACCAGAGGGAGTTTAAAGAAAAGATAAAAGCCATCAGTATTGTAGATGAATACCTGGAACATGCCCGGGTGATGTACTTCTACCACAAAGGTTCGGAAGACCTCTATATTTCTTCTGCAGACTGGATGACGAGAAACCTGGATTACAGGATTGAAGCCGCAGTAAAGATTACGGACAAGGGTCTGAAGAAAGAATTGAAAGATATTCTGGACATACAGTTGAAAGATAACGTAAAAGCCCGTATTTTAGATAAAAAATTGAGCAACGAGTACATCAGCAATGACAAAGAAGAATGCCGTTCTCAGATTGAAACATACCGATATTTAAAAGCCAAAACGAATAAAAAATGAAGATTGCAGCCATAGACATAGGGAGTAATGCCGCCAGACTTTTAATCAACGAAGTAAAAATCAATAACAATAAGCCGGAATTCATCAAACTTAATCTTCTGAGGATCCCTTTGCGATTGGGGATGGATGTTTTTACCCTGGGGAAAATCGGGGAAGAACGGGAAAAAATGGTGATCGATTCGATGAGGATTTTCAGTGACCTGATGAAAATGTACCATGTGGAACATTACAGGGCCTGTGCCACGAGTGCGATGCGCGATGCGGAAAACGGACAGGACATCATCAATGAGGTAAAGAAAACATCAGGCATCGATATTGAAATTATTTCAGGTGATGAGGAAGCCACGCTGGTTTTTGAAAATCATATCGCAGAAGGCCTCGACAAAGAATTTGCCTATTTATATATTGACGTTGGGGGCGGTTCTACCGAACTGACCTTCTATGAAAACAATACGATGATCTACGAAAAGTCATTCAACATCGGGACCATCCGCCTGCTGAATAACCTGGTAACGCCGGACAACTGGAAGGATATGAAAGAGGAAATCCGGAAAAACATTAACAGCAAGAAACCGATTGTTGCCATTGGCTCGGGAGGGAATATCAATAAGGTTTTTTCCATGAGCAAGACCAAGGACGGCAAGCCGATGTCAATTACCCATCTTAAAAAAGTACACCGGGAACTGGATGAGCTTACGGTTGAGGAACGCATGACCAACTACAACCTTCGTGAAGACAGGGCAGATGTTCTGGTGCATGCCTTAAAGATTTTCAATAATATTATGTCATGGTCTGAGATCAACCGGATCTTTGTCCCGAAAATATCAGTGGCAGACGGGCTGATCCATAATATCTACAATCAGCTGCAGGATAAAAAGTAATTTTAATACATTATATGGAAACCGGTCTTTGTGATCGGTTTTGTTTTTTTGAATGGAAGGATGGTATTTTAGCCCGGATTGCAGCGGAAATCCTTTTTGAAAAAAAGATTGCAGCGTAAAGCCGGAAACAGCTCCTAAAAAAATCATAAAACACTGATAATATAAGTTTTATTAGCAGAATAAAAAGATACAGTCTTAACAACCTGACTACCGAAAGAATTAGTCTATATAAAAAATGAGCATAATTTTTGCTTGTCTGTAAAGTAAAAATAGCTCTTAAACGTCAACAGGAATATAATTAAAACAATGAACTCAATTAAAATAATCCTTACGGGAGCAACAGGCATGGTTGGAGAAGGTGTTCTGATGGAATGCCTCGAAAATCCGGATATTTTCCAGGTGCTGAGTGTCAGCAGGAAACCTTCCGGGAAAAAACATGCCAAGCTTAAGGAATATATTGTTTCTGATTTCCTGAATATTGACCTGAATGACGAAAATTTCAAAGGCTATGATGCCGTTTTCTTCTGTGCCGGAACCAGCAGTATAGGAATGAACGAAGAAGACTACACCAAAATCACCTATGATACCACCCTGCATTTTGCCAAAGCGGTCCTCAGCCAGAATCCGGATATGGTTTTCAACTATGTTTCCGGGGTGTATACTGATAAAACTGAAAGTGGAAAACTAATGTGGGCAAGGGTAAAGGGCCGGACAGAAAATGCACTGAAAAAACTGGGGTTCCGGGCGGCCTATAATTTCCGGCCGGGCTTTATGAAGCCTGTGGAGGGACAGCAAAATGTGAAATGGTTTTTCAAGCCTTTTACAACGCTGGTTCCCATGATATTACCGTCAAAATCATTAACTTTACAACAGTTGGGTAAAGCAATGATCAATGCCGTACAGAAAGGGTATCCTGTCTCAACACTAGAAATTAATGACATTAAAAACCTGGCGATATGAAAGAAATGTTAAAAAGAATTTTCCTGGTTGCTTTTATCCTGCTGGTGCTTACGGCAGTTTCAGGATTTTTTTATCTGCAGAAACATCCCATGAACAGTATGAAAGCCACAGGCAAAAACCTGAATTTTTCGGGGCGGATATCAAAATGACCGTTATTTTATCTGTCATAGCGTGACTTCTGGTCGCCGGCTTTACAGCCGGTAGCATCTTCTATTGTTAATAATACCTATTTATTAATCATTTATTAAAATTACCTTAAAATATTTACAAAGCAGAAGGTTCATTTTTGCATAAACTTAATGTAAGTAAAAAATGATTAATAACTACTTGTTAAAAGGGTCTGTTGTTGCGGCCTTCTTCCTTCAGGGCGCTTTGTCTGCACAGACCTCCCTTATCCATTACTGGAATTTTAATAACAATACTTCGGCAGCAGCCATCACGGCACCCACCTCAACCTTAACAGGCGGATCACTGGCCGCGGTAACCAGCGGAACCACCGAAATTGATTTTGCAGGGGGAACGGGACAAAACTTTAACATCGATAACCTGAATGCCAGAAACGGAGATGCTTCCGGAACCCACTTAAGATATAATTTCCCGATCAACGGGAATCTGCAGTTCAATCTGCCTACCACCGGCTATAATAATGTGGTGGTGAAATTTACCACGAGGAGATCAGGTTCCGGAGCGGGAACGCAGACCTGGTCCTACTCTACAGACGGAACCACTTTCCAGACTTATCAGACGGTTACCCCGCAGGATGCCAATCCGCAGCTGGTGACCTTTGACTTTTCTGCCATAGCCGGTGTTGCCAATAACCCGAACTTTAAACTGAGGGTACAGTTTGCCGCAGGTTCAGGAGGAAGCGTAGGAAATAACCGTTTCGACAATTTTACGGTTGATGCCACGGCAGCAGGCGGTGCAGATACGACTCCTCCCACCGTAACATATCTGCCTGCAAACAGTACGAACAATGCCTCCACTACAGTAAATCCCACCCTTTCTTTCAATGAAAATGTAAGGCTGGCAGACAATTCCCCGATCAACGATTCTAATGCACAAATGCTTGTTGATTTCCGTCTTGGAAATGCAGCAGGAACACAGATTCCCTTCACAACGACTTTCAGTAACAATAAAATCACGGTAATCCCCACTTCAGGCCTTGTTCCCGGCCAGACGTATTACCTGGCTTTAAAACCGAATATGGTGGAAGATGCAAGTGATAATGCGGTGACCGCCTCAACATCGACCATCTTTACCACAGCAGGAACTTCGGTTTCCCTGGATAAAAGTTTCATTAAAGTGAATGAAAACTCAGGAACACTGGCATTTAAGATCAATGTCAGCAACCCTTCCGCTTCATCCGTAAATCTAGTGGTAAAACCGGCACCGTTCAGCACTGCAGACAGCAATGATTTTACATTAGCCAACCAAACGATAAATATTACGCCGTCAACAACAAGTTATACGGTAAATATCCCGATCAATGATGATACGGTGCAGGAACAGCAGGCAGAATATTTTGTCGTAAGCCTTGAGAATCCATCCGGAACCACTATATCAGGAGATAACAATGCCACTGTTTATATTGTTGACAATGATACTCCTGCCCCGGTACCATCCAATCAGATCCAGTTAAACTACATCGGCAGCTTTGATCCTTCGGGGAACAACAACAGCTCTACGGAGATTGTGGTTCATGATCCTTCCACCCAGAGATTATTTACCATCAGTTCACTTACGGATGTGTTTGATATCATCAACTTCAGCAATCCGAATGCACCGACGGTCATAAATACCATCAATATGGCTCCGTACGGAGGAATTACAAGCATCGCCGTAAAGAACGGAATCATTGCAACAGCTTCCCCGAATACCAATCCTCAGCAGAACGGATCGGTGGTTTTCTTTGATATCAACGGAAACTTTCTAAAACAGGTAACCGTAGGTGCATTACCGGATATGATCACTTTCTCTCCGGACGGAACGAAAGTAATGACCGCCAACGAAGGCGAGCCTAATGATGCCTATACTGTAGATCCTGAAGGAACGGTGAGCATTATCGATATTTCCGGAGGCATTAATAACCTTACCCAAAGTAGTGTAACCACACTTAATTTTAATGCTTTTGATTCTCAGGTTGCCGCACTGGCTGCTACGGGCTTAAGAAAGGTAAGAACCAATAATACCCTGTCCCAGGATCTGGAGCCTGAATACATCGCCATCAGTTCAGACAGCCAGAAAGCATGGGTAACGCTTCAGGAAAACAATGCTGTGGCAGAAATCAACCTTGCGTCCAAAACAGTTACCAGCATCTGGGGATTAGGTAAAAAAGACATGAGCATTCCCGGGAACGGCTTTGATGCTTCAGATAACAACGGGGAAATTTTAATTGCCAACTGGCCGGTAAAAGCTTATTTTCTTCCGGATGGCACCCAGGCTTTCAATATGGGAGGAACCAATTATCTGGTAACGGCTAACGAAGGGGATGAGAAAGACCTGTCAGGATTCAGTGAGCGGACCACTGTGGGAGCCGGAGCTTATACTTTGGACCCTGCCCTGTTTCCGAATGCCTCTATTCTTAAAGCTTCTTATAATTTAGGAAGGTTCAGGGTTTCCAATGCTACAGGAAATACGGACGGAGATGCAGATTTTGAAGAAATTGCAGCATTGGGCGCACGTTCGTTCTCTATTTTTAATGCTGATACGAAACAGATCGTCTATGACAGCGGTGACCGTTTTGAAAGGTATATTGCCGCCAGTTATCCGCTGATTTTTAATGCAGACAATGAATCAAACGCCGTAAAAAACAGAAGCCGCGCAAAAGGACCTGAACCGGAGGGTGTTACCCTGGGAACAGTTAACGGACAGACGTATGCTTTTATAACCATAGAAAGAACCGGAGGGGTGATGGTATACAATATAACAGATCCGAATAATCCTACATTCACCGATTATAAAAATTCCCGTACCACTTCAGCGTATGGTGGCGACAACGGTCCGGAAGGAATTACTTATATTGATGCATCAAATACCACTACAGGGAAAGGATATGTGGTGATTGCCAATGAGATCAGCGGTACTTTATCGATGTATGAAATAGCCCAATCCCCGACTTTAGCCACAGGCGAAGTGAAGACTGAAAAAGCGACATTCAATGTATTCCCTAATCCGGTAACGAAGGGCAGTACACTTTATTTCAACAGGGCACAGGATTATGAGCTGTACGATATGTCCGGAAAACTGCTTGGAAAAGAGAAAGCAGCCTTGACAATAGATACTTCAAAACTTTCTACCGGTGTCTATCTTGTGAAGACTTCCGAAGGACATGTAAAAAGAGTTATTGTAAAATAGAATATATTATTATTTAGTTGATCAAAAATGAGCCCCGGAATGTTTCCGGGGCTTTTCTTATGGGAAATACTGACCGGATAATTCATATTTCAAAAAATAAAATATAGAGATTACTCTAAATAAAATAGACCCAGTGAAATTCACTAGGTCTATGTTTTTTATTAATGCATATCATCATAAATCCTTACAAGATCCACCACATTTTTCACCTGCAGTTTCTCAAAAATTTTCTTTTTATAGGTACTGATGGTAGACATCTTCAGGTTCAGGCTGTTTGAGATTTCAATATTCCCGTTTCCTTCTGCCAGAAGCTTAAAAATCTGGAATTCCCTTTTGGAAAGCCTTTCCACGGAATGGCTTCCGGCAGATTGTGAAACCAGTTTTTTCATCATATCTACCGTATAATAATAGCCTTCTTCAAATATTCCCATGACGGCTGTTAAAATTTCAGATTCCGAAGCGCCTTTATTCAGGTAGCCTGCTGCACCTTCTTCGATGTACTGTATTCCGACATTTTCATCGTAAGTCGCAAAAATCAGAATTTTAAGATGCTTCTGTTTTTTCTTAAGTTCTTTTACCATTGCCTTAAAAATACTGTCCGGGATATCAATATCAATGATCAGGAGATCATATATTTTTTCAGAAACTTTGTTTTTCGTCTCAATATAGGTCTCGGCAAAATCTATACTGCACGGATATTGAAGTTTTGATTCCAGCACCATAGACGTACCTGTACGTACAACATAATGACCATCTGCAATGAGTATGTTTTTCATAGTATTTAGTTTACATAAAATCTTTCAAATAAATTAAGAACGGTCTTTTCTCACTTTATTTACACCTTCAATACAACTTACAGACCAAATTATCAGCCGCCATAACATAATTCCCTTTATTGAAGGGAAGTTCCGGAATTATATGATACAACATCGTGGCTGTGGATATCCAGAATAAATGATTTCTGTTACTGCCCGGAATGTAATTTATATGACAGCCATACATGGCTCTATAAATAATCACACAAAAATAATACATATAACAATTACCGGCGTGTAGAATTATAACTATAAAAAAATCATAAATCCCTGAAATTCAGTTCAAATTAAATTACCGACAATTTCTTAAATATATTGATTGCGTGATCCTTGCCTTATTAAGCAATCCTAATCCGGCAAACAGGGCATCAATATCATCAATTTCCATGAAGAAACCTAATATAATGAATCATTTTAATTTAATTTTAATTTGATGATCCGGCAGGTATTATTGAATGGTGGAATATACCTGATTTATTTCAAAAAAAATCTTGCAGTTCGCGATGATCACACAGATTTCCTGTGAATTTAAATCTGTATTTAAATAGGCGGGAATTTATTCCACAGACACTTCAAAAGTTTAAAAGTTCAATACTGAATTTAAACAGGCTCTAATAAAAAAAAGACAGGCCCTTACAGACCTGTCTCAAAAAATATATTTTTTTAATCTTGTTATTCTACGCTTATAACTTTTTCAATTTCCGGTGCATGCTGTTTAATGGTATTCTCGACTCCTAATTTTAAAGTGGAGAAATTCAGTGAGCATCCGGAACAGTTCCCCAAAAGCTTTACATAGACCAGGTTGTCCTTTACATCGATCAATTCAATATCACCCCCGTCCTTGTTTAAAAACGGTCGGATGCTTTCCAGGGCCTCCATTACTCTTGTTACGGTATCTTCGTGCGTTATATTTGTTTCCATATTGTTCTGTTCGATTCGGTTTTTTCAAATGTTGAAAATAATTATTTTGCCTTCGGCGAGCATCCTGCCATAGTGGTAATTTTTACCGCTTCGGTAGGAGGAAGGTTTTTATTCCGCTCTACCAGGCTTTCTACCATTCTACGGGCAGTTTCCGTATAGATACCCGCAATCTCAGACCCTTCCTGCAAAGCAGCCGGCCTTCCGACATCACCTGCTTCCCTGATGCTCTGAATTAAAGGAATTTCTCCCAATACCGGAATCCCTAAGTCTTCTGCCAGATACTGCGCTCCCTGCTTTCCAAAGATATAATATTTATTGCCGGGCAGTTCTTCCGGAGTAAAATAGGCCATATTCTCAATAAGCCCAAGAACCGGAATGCTGATGCTTTCCATCTGGAACATCGCAATACCTTTTCGCACGTCTGCCAATGCTACATGCTGAGGCGTACTGACAATCACGGCACCCGTTACCGGAACTTCCTGAATGATGGAAAGATGGATATCTCCCGTTCCCGGCGGCAAATCTATTAATAAAAAGTCCAGTTCTCCCCAGGCTGCATCCCGGATCATCTGGTTTAATGCTTTGGATGCCATCGGGCCTCTCCAGACTACTGCCTGGTTGGCTCCTGAAAAATATCCTATAGACAGCATTTTTACTCCGTAATTTTCAACAGGCTTCATCAGGCTTTTGCCGTTCACTTCTACAGAAATCGGCTTTTCACCTTCCGTATCAAACATGGTAGGCACTGAAGGCCCGTAAATATCGGCATCCAGCAAACCTACTTTAAAACCCATTTTTGCTAATGTTACTGCTAGATTAGCCGCAACCGTAGACTTACCGACACCTCCTTTCCCGGAAGCAACGGCAATAATATTCTGAATCCCTGCGATCTGTTTTCCTTTGATCTGGCTCTGCTGGATTTCAGCAGGCTCAGGAGAAACTATTTTTAATTTTAAATGAACCTCTTCCCCGAACTCACTGGCAAAAGCCTGTTTCATGGCAGCCTCCAGCTTCTTCTTCTCGTGCATGGCCGGTGAATGGGCCGTCATATCAATATACACATCATTGCCCATGATCTGAAGGTTGTTCACCAAATCATCAACTTCTATTTCTTTAAGGAAACTATGAACCTTTTCTTTCGTCAACATAAACTAAATAAATTGTTTACAAATTTACGAAAAATTAAGCTATTTAGAATAAGTAAAAGCACTGATAGATACTTTCTTTTACATAGAAATATTCTGAGGTAAAAAAGCAAATTATTATAGTAATGACTAATGGTTGTAACAAAATGAATTTACTCGGCACTTTTAAAAATACAGTACAGGATATTTTAAAGATGCTTTAAACCAGCACATTTTCATATTGATCTTCATTACACTTTAGGGTACTTTTCACCGTTTTAATCAGTGAAAATGATTTATCGCTGTAATTAATGGAATTTTGTTAGATTTGTCAGCATCTATATCAAGTAAAAATCACATTAAATAAATTCATGAGTGCTAAAAAATTCATCCTGCTTTTCTTTTTAACTTCCTTTTGTTTACAGGCCCAGAATTATTCGCAATATGTTAATCCGTTCATCGGGACTGGCGGCCACGGCCACACATTTCCGGGAGCCATTGTTCCGTTCGGGATGGTACAGCTTTCCCCGGATACCAGAATTGACGGAAGCTGGGACGGATGCAGCGGATATCACTATTCAGATTCGGTAATCTACGGTTTTTCACATACCCACCTCAACGGAACGGGGGTTTCCGATTACGGCGATATTATGCTGATGCCCACCATGGGAAACCCAAGCCTGGATAACAAGGAATATTCTTCAAAATTTTCCCATAAAAATGAAAAAGCAGCGGCAGGATTCTATGCAGTGAAATTGGATAAAAACAATATTGATGTCCGGCTGACCACTACCAAAAGAGTCGGTTATCATGAATATACATTTAATAATGCCGGGAATGCCAACATTATTTTAGACCTCAACCACCGGGATAAACTTCTGGAAGGCGAAGTAAGAATCATTGATGACAAAACCATTGAAGTTTTCAGGAGAAGCGAAGCCTGGGCAACCAATCAGTATATCTACGCCAGGATTGAGTTTTCAAAACCGGTGAAAATATCCAGGAATGCAGCAAATGGAAAACAGGAAAACAACCTTTTCACAGGTACAAAATTAGCACTGGCCTTTTCTGCCAAGGTAAAAAAGGGCGAAAAAATCAGTGTGAAAGTAGCCATTTCCCCAACCGGCTATGAAGGAGCAGGGAAAAATATGCTTGCAGAAGGTAAATCCAATGATTTTGAGTCAATCCGGAAGCAGGCGGCTGCAGACTGGGACAGAGAACTGTCTAAAATTGAAGTTAAATCTTCTGATAAAAATAAACTGACCGTTTTCTATACCGCGATGTACCATGTATTTACACAGCCGAACATCAACATGGATGCTGACGGGAAATACAGGGGCCGCGACAATAAATTTTACATGGCCAAAGATTTTGATTACTATTCGGTTTTTTCACTTTGGGATACCTTCCGCGGAGCACACCCTCTGATGACACTGATTGACAGGAAAAGAACGGCTAGTTTCATCAATACCTTTATTAAACAATATGAACAGGGCGGGAAACTCCCGGTTTGGGAACTGGCTTCCAATGAAACGGAATGTATGATCGGCTATCATTCGGTATCTGTTATTGCGGATGCCATGGCAAAAGGGATTACAGGATTTGATTACGAAAAAGCATTTGAAGCTTCCAAAAATTCCGCCATGCTGGATATTTTCGGGCTGAATGCATACAAACAGAACAACTTCATCAGCATTGACGATGAGCACGAAAGTGTTTCTAAAACAGTGGAATATGCGTATGATGACTGGTGTATCGCCCAGATGGCAAAAATTTTAGGCAAGAAGGAAGATTACCAGTACTTCATGAAACGTTCCCAGAACTGGAAAAACCTCTACAATCCGAAGAACGGATTCATGCAGCCGAGGAAAAACGGAAACTGGTACGAGCCTTTCGAGCCGAGAGAGGTAAACAATAATTATACGGAAGGAAATTCCTGGCATTACTCGTATTCTGTACAGCAGGATATCCCGGGCCTGATTGCTGCCCATGGCGGAAAAGAAAAATTTGAACAGTTTATCGATTCTATTTTCTCTGCTCCCGACACTACCACAGGAAGAGAACAGGTAGACATCACCGGGCTTATCGGGCAGTATGCCCAGGGAAATGAACCGAGCCACCACATTGCTTATCTGTACAACTATGTAGGCAAACCGGAAAAAACAGATGCAAAAATCAAGTACATCCTTGATAATTACTATAAAAATGCACCGGACGGGCTGATTGGAAATGAAGACTGCGGGCAGATGAGCGCCTGGTATATCTTAAGCACGCTGGGCATTTATTCCGTAACGCCGGGATTACCGGAATGGCAGACCACAACGCCTTATTTCGATGAGGTAAAACTTCATCTGGAAGACGGGACCACAAGAACCATCACAAAAAATACAGGTCGTGAAGAACTTAAAAAGCTTGGATTTGAAAATGTAAAAACGTTCAGAGATTTTAAATATGATGAACTGACAGCCTCTCCTGTTATTGCCGCCGCACGGATTTTCGACCTGAATACACAGGTTGAGATCACCGCCCTGAATCCTGATGACAAAATCTATTACATGACCCTGGATGAAGGTGATGCCAATGTGAGAAAAATGTTCATGCCTTACAAAGGTCCATTCATCATCACAAAAACAACACAGGTTTCTGCCTATGAAGAGAGAAAAGGGGAAAAAAGCTCAGTGGTAACAGCAAATTTCAACAGGAGGCCGAACAATTGGGATATTACAGTCAATTCAACGCCTACTCCACAATATACGGCAAGCGGCAAACTGTCCCTGATTGACGGGATCAACGGTGATGCCAACTGGAGAAAAGGGGAATGGCTGGGCTATCAGGGGCAGACCTTTGAAGCGGTTATCGATATGAAATCGCCGCAGGACATCACCCATATTTCATCAACCTATCTCCAGGACAGCAGGGCATGGATCCTGATGCCGAAGAAAGTGGAATATTATGCTTCCAATAACGGAAAAGACTTCATCCTGCTGAAAACCATCGACAATACGCTTGACCCTAAAAATGAAACTGTTCAGGTAAAGGAGTTCCCGGCAGAAGTATTGCCTACCCAGGCCCGTTACATCAAAGTAAAAGCCTATCATTTCGGGAAACTTCCGGAATGGCACCAGGGAGCCGGCGGTGAAGCATATATTTTTGTGGATGAGATTTCTGTGAAATAGAAATCAATATTCAGAAAAACCACAAACCTCTTTCAATGTGAAAGAGGTTTTGTTATTAAAAGTATTTTAAAGATTATCAATTAAGCAATTTTCATTAAGAACTGATTAACTTCGGCTTGATAGTAATGAAGACTAACTTTATTATTTTTAATGAATCCTCTCAGACCAATTCAGCCCTTCCGGCAATTCTCTATCAGAAAACTCAATGTGGATCACCCTTCTTCTGCTTCCGTTGGTGGTTCTGTTGGATCCGTGAAGTAACAGAGGTTTCATCATCATGATTCCGCCCTTTTCTACACTGCATATTTCTTCGGTTTCAATGGTCCAGTCGATGGTTTCGGGCCTGTAGATTCCTTTGGCATAGGATGCGGGGACTACTTTCAAAGCGCCGTTATGCTCATCCGTATCATCCAGATGGATCCGTATTGTATACATATTTTCAAGAATATCCAGTGGCGGCTGAACGGCAAACTGGTTCTGTTTGGTAGTCCAGGGACCGAAACCCGGCAGTTCAAGCTTCTTATCGACAGAAATGGTCAGGTCCTGATGATAGGCAACATACCAGTTGGAGATTTCAGGCTTGTCAAAATAAATACTTTTACGGCAATATATTTTTCACCGAAAATTCCCTTACAGATTTCTTTGATTTTATCATTGAAAACCAGATCCCTGACCTCCGGGATTTCTTTTAAAAACTGCCGTATGGCAAACAGATCTTCAGACTTTCTAAACGTCTCTTTTGACGGATCCGTATTCCGGATCACCTCACTTATCTTTTCAATTTCTTCCCCTGAAAAAACATTGCTGATAACGGAATATCCTTTATCAGCAATTATTTCTTTATGTTGTTCTAAGTTCATTTTTCCGTAGTCATTAATTACTATGACAGTTGTAATATGATACTCCGGATTACAGATTTCCGCCATGGTTATCCAGCTGGCCTTCCCATTTGGAAACGGCAGACGTGGCGAGTGCATTCCCAAGTACATTGGTCATGCTTCTTCCCATATCACAGAAATGGTCAATCGGTAAAATTAAGGCAATCCCTTCCGGCGGAATCCCGAACATGGAGCAGGTAGCCACAATAATCACCAAAGAGGCTCTCGGCACTCCGGCAATCCCTTTTGAGGTAAGCATCAACACAAGAAGCATGGTAATCTGCTGCCCGATGGTCATTTCAATCCCGTAAATCTGGGCAATGAATATAGAGGCAAACGTCATATACATCATACTTCCGTCCAGATTAAAAGAATATCCTAAAGGCAGAATGAAAGACACCACTCTGTTATTACACCCGAATCTTTCCAGCTCTTCAACAAGTTTCGGGAATACAGCTTCGGAACTGGTGGTAGAAAATGCGATCAGTAAAGGTTCTTTAATCCTTCTTAATAATTCAAAAAGACGGTTTCCGAGAATAAGATATCCTACCAGTAAAAGCACCAGCCAAAGGATCCCCAATGCGAAGAAAAAATCCCTGAGATAAATGGCATAGACTTTAAAGATCTCAAAACCGTTGGTTGCAACGACGGCAGCAATGGCTCCCAAAACCCCCAGCGGTGCAAACCACATGATATAGCCTACCATTTTCAGGATTCCGTGTGCGATAATCTCGAACAGCTTAACCACAGGCTGCGCATATTCTTCACCCAGATTGGCCAGGGCAATCCCGAACATAATGGAAAAAACCACAATCTGAAGCACTTCATTGGTGGCAAACGCTTCAAAAACACTTTTAGGAATGATGTGTTTTACGAAATCTTCCATGGAAAACCCTTTGCTGCTTTTCAGCAGTTCTTCCGCAGTAGCCGCATCCTGAATCGGAAGTTTGGTTACATGTCCCGGTTCAAGCCAGTTCACCAGGATCAAACCGATAAAAAGAGAGATGAGGGAAGCAGAAATAAACCACAGCATGGCTTTCGTTCCTACCCTTCCGATCATCTTGATATCGCTCATTTTGGCAATCCCCACAACTAAAGTGGTAAAGACAAGCGGAGCAATGATCATCTGCACCAGGCGGATGAAAACCGTCCCTAAAAGTTTTATGTTGCTGGAAAAGGGCACTGCACTTTCCGGATACTTCACATGTACAAGTCCGCCGATCCCTACTCCCAGGATCAATGCGATGATAATGGCTATAAATAGTTTATTCTGTCCTTTCATATCGTTAATTCAAGTTTCGCAAATATAATATTTTTACAATTGGCGCAGGGTTTAGTTTAAAGCTGATGAATCACATTTTCATCAAAAAGCTAATTTAAAATTAAAGAACTGATTTTTATACTCTTATAATCAATTTTGTAAAGATAAATTTTGTTTTTATTTATTTGGTACGTATTTTATTATTACATTTACCTGTATTAACAACATTTACAAAATATACAATTATGAAAAAAACGATCGCAATGGCTGCACTTGCTGTAGCCGTATCCTTCGGTTCTGTTTCTTGTAAAAAGAAAGTTTCAGATTCTGATCTTCAGACCCAGGCTACTACGGTAGTTACTTCCAATCCGGGTGCTTCCGTAGAAGTGAAAGAAGGGGTAGCCCACCTGAGCGGAACCTTTGAAACCCAGGAGGCAAAAGACGCCATGATCAAACAGCTGAAAGCCATCAGCGGGATTAAAGACGTTCATGATATGGCTACTGTTGCTCCAGCTGCTGCTGCCATGCCTGCACCGGTTGAAACACAGTCTGCAGTAGATCCTGCCGTACAGCAAAAAGTGAAGGACGCGGTAAAAGATATCCCGGGAGTAAAAGTGGAAACGGTAAACGGTGAGCTTACGCTTACAGGAAACGTATCTTCTGCTGATGCAAGAAAAGTAAAAGAATCGGTAGATGCTTTAAAAGTGGGAAAAGTAAATTATAACTACACCGTAAAATAATCAGACATGAGCACATTACAGGATAAATATTCAAGCGTGGTTTCTGCTGCACAGTCTGCAGGAATCTCTGACCTTCAGGTTCAGGAACAGGACGGGATTCTTTATGTTTCAGGGAGTGCTTCCAATACAGCTGCCAAAGATGCAGTCTGGAATGCCTTAGGAGCCATTGATTCTTCATATTCTGCTTCCGATATCAATATTGACGTACAGGTTTCAGGTCTTGCCGCAGGTGCAGCCCTTACCGTGGCTACCGATGAATCCAATCTGAACATCAGACAGGAGCCTTCTACAGATGCCGCTGTTGTGGGTAAAGTTGAAAAAGGTTCTTCCGTAACGCTGGTAGAACAGACTTCAGACGACTGGTGGAAAGTAAAAACCGATAAAGGCCAGGAAGGATATGCCTATTCAAGGTATCTGAGGGCTTAATCAGATCAAATATTACATTATTTATATACAGCATCCTTTTGGGGATGCTTTTTTTTGTATTCAGGAATATATTTAACAGACTATTTAAAATTAAATGCCAAACATTAACGCTATTTAACGGTCCACACCCCTTTTGCAGGGATATTTTTTTTTATAATTTTGCGGCTCTAATAACCTAAATGTAATGAGAAAACTATTATTGCTGCTATTCGCGTTCAATTTCATAATTCTGAATGCTCAAAAATTAAATATTGAAGGCCAAGTTTTCAGCTTTGAAAAAAAGCCACTTGAAAATGCAACGGTTTATCTCCTCAAACAAAAAGATTCATCCATCGTCAATTACACTGCTACAAACAGAGATGGTAAATTTTCTTTAAAGACAGATGAATTAAATGAGCCTACTATTCTGAAAGTAGATGCTGACAAATTAATTTCCTATTCTAAAAATTTTGAAAAAATTGATAAATCATTTTCATTGGGAACAATTGAGCTTGAAAAAAATTCCATTACCGATATTGAAGAAGTAAAAATTACGGTTTCACCCGTGAAAATAAAAAAAGATACCATTGAATTCAATGCTTCATCTATAAAAGTTCGTCCTGACAGTAAAATTGAAGAGTTGTTAAAGCAGATTCCGGGAGTTGAAATCAGCAATGAAGGAAAAATTACGGTCAATGGAAAAGAAGTTGACCAGATCATGATCAACGGAAAACCGTTCTTCGACAAAGACGGCAAAATTGCATTGCAAAATCTTCCGGCTGACATTATAAAAAACATCCAGTTTACAACCACAAAAACCAAAGAGGAAGAATTGACGGGAAAAACTTCAAAATCAAACAATGCCACAATTAATTTTAATATTGACGAAAAGAAAAACAGAGGTCTTATTTCAAGGCTTACCTTAGGCTACGGATCGGATAAGCGATATGAAGGGAGCGGGCTGTTTAGCTACTTTAAGAATGACACCAAAATCAGCATACTGGCATCATCAAACAATATCAATTCACAGGGATTTTCAAATGACGAAATTTTTGACAGCATGGGACGGGGAAGAAACTCATGGCTGATGCAGGGGTCTTCTGTCGTAAAAAGTGGAAATTCAACGTATTATGTACAGGGAGGCAACAACAAAGGAATTCAGCGGTCTACTACTATCGGCTTAAATTACAGTGATAAATTCGGGAAAGATGCAGATCTGGAAAATATAAGCTTAATCCATATCGACAATAATCTTGAAACAAAATCCAAAGTATCGCGTACAACTCTTCTGCCTGATTATACGTTGAAAACTGATTCTGAGAATAATGGAGAAAATGAGTCTAAACAGTATAATTTTGATATGGCCGCAAGGATCAGGTTGGATTCTCTCACGAGTATTTATTTTTCACCGTCATTTTCCAGATCAGAAGGATTTAATTATAACAACCTGAAATCATCTACTTTAAGGGATAGTATACTTCTTAATGAAAGTAATTCCTATACAAGCTCCGATTCTGAAAATAATGCTTTTACCCCCAATATTTATTTATCTAAAAAATTCAGAAAAAAAGGAAGAGTAGCCTATGCTAATATGAACGGAACTATTTCTGAATCTAAAAATAATAATCTGAACAGATCACAAACAACCTTCTATCAGAATATTGGCCTAAATGACAACAGGAATCAGCTGTTGAAGAAAAAAGAGCAGAATTCCAATTACCGTTTCCGCGTAGGCTATACCGAACCTATTTCGGATTCTATAAATATAAGCCTGGAACTGGAATATAATTCACAGTTATTCAACAACCTGAGAGATGTGAATGATTTTAATGAAAGTTCAGGGGATTATTCGGATTACAATACACTTTTATCCAACGGAATGAACCAGAAAATCAATCAGTTTGCTCCGGAATTATCTTTTGAAATCAATAAAAAGAAAATCAATGCCTGGGGATCTGTAGGTGCGGAATTTTCTGATATGAATGTAAATTCTGTTTACAATGCTCAGAATTATAATCTTCAGAAGAACTTTGTGCTCCCCAAATATAACCTGGGAGCCCAGTACCATTTTTCGCAAAACATGAGCCTGAATTTGTATAACTTTTCCAATTACACAATTCCTACAGCGGAACAGCTTACACCTTACGTGGATTTCTCCAATCCTTTAATTACTTTCCAGGGAAATCCGGATCTTAAAAATGCCTGGAGCAATATGACGTACCTTTATTTTAACAACTTTAATATCGTAAAAAACATTAATTATTATGTAAACATCGGGTTTACCTATCACAATAATGACATTACAAATTATTCATTTTATGATGAAGATGGAAAACAGCATGTAACCTACGCGAATATCAGCGGAAATAAGAATTTCAATTTCGGGGGAAGTTTCAGCAAAACTTTTAAATGGAAAGAAAATAAATTTACCATCAGTCCCAGATTTAATATGACTTATGCATTAAATAAAGGATTTATCAACGGCCAGGAATATACAAGTAATTATTTCACTTTAAACCCGGGATTGAATTTCACCTATGAAATAAAAGATAAGTTCACCATAAAACCTTCTTATTCATTAGGATATAATTTATCAAAATATAAGAATTACAGCATTGACGAGGTCAACACGAGCTACCAGACTTTAAAAATGGAGCTTACTAATTATGTTCTGCAGAGCAGATTAGTAATAGGAAATGATTTTGAATATAATACCAATTCCAATATTGCTCCCGGCTTTAAAAGAGATTTTTATTTCTGGAATACAAGTGTCGGATATTCATTTTTTAATAAGCAACTGACGGCAAAGGTGAAAGTGTATGATGTTTTAAATCAAAATCAAAGTGTAAGAAGAACAATTTCAAATGCTTATTTCGAAGATCGCGATGATCTTATCCTGAAACGTTATGTAATGTTTTCTCTGACAATGAAACTGAATAAATTTGCAGGGAAGAAAATGAAATAAAATAAATAATGCAAATAAACGAGATATGTTATCTCAGATTTACGGATTGTAAATCTATATCATAAAATGGCCGGAAGAAAGTTCCGGTCTTTTTTGTTTTTGGATGATGAAAAAGTAATTGATTTGATTTTGATGCTTTAACCATTCCTTTTAACAATTCCACTTCGTAAAAAGAAACCAGATCATCCTGAATATCTAAATTCATACTGAATTTCTTTTCAGTTTTGTCGGGATATGAAATTTGCAAAATATAATTGACCCGGGTCTGAGCATTGGTAATCACTGATAAAAATATGATAAAGAATATTACAATTTTTCTCATAAAAATTTAAAATAATACGCCAAAATAGTGTTTTTTTTATTTCGATCATCAAATTCTCATTACATCATCCTGAATTGTGTATTTATTAGTAAAATATAACAACATTTTTTTATCTAAATTAACATCAAATTTTACCTGATGAAGATTCATTTTTCAATTTTATTTATTTTCCTTTTTGTTTTTGGAAATTCACAGAGCAAACAGCCTCAGCCCGACACCTTCGTAAAAGACAATTTCATCAAGAAGGAATTTTATATCCCGATGCGCGACGGTGTAAAACTGTTTACTTCCGTTTATATTCCGAAAGATATTTCGAAAAAGCAGAAATATCCGTTCCTGATGCAGCGTACATGTTACAGCATTGCTCCTTACGGTGAGAATGAATACAGAACGAAACTGGGCCCTAATCCGTACCTGATGCAGGATAAATATATTTTCGTATTCCAGGATGTCCGCGGAAGATACATGAGCGAAGGGACTTTTACCAATATGACGCCACAGGTTGACCACAAGACCAAAAAAGATGTTGATGAAAGTACAGATACGTATGACACGATTGAATATCTTCTTAAAAACATCAAAGACAACAACGGAAAAGTCGGGCAGTACGGCACTTCTTATCCCGGATTTTATACGGCTGTCGGCGTTCTGTCACAGCATCCCGCTTTGGTAGCCTCTTCCCCGCAGGCACCGATCTCAGATTTCTGGAATGACGACTTCCTTCATAACGGACGGTTTATGTTAGGTTATTTCAGGACGTTCCCGGTGTTCGGAGTTCAGAAGACAAAGCCGGAAAATAAGGCGTGGTATACAGATTCCATGATCAAGCCGACTTCTGAAGACGGACTGAAATTTTACAGAGATATGGGAACTTTGAAAGACGGCTATGAAAAATATTACAGGGATAATTTTTTCATGACCGAGATTATGAACCATACCAACTATGATGAATTCTGGCAGCAGAGAAGCCTTCTGCCCCACCTGAAGAACATAAACCATGCAGTGATGACAGTCGGAGGATGGTTTGATGCTGAAGATTTATCCGGACCGTTAAATATTTATAAAACGATTGAAAAAACAAGCCCGAAAGCGAAGAATACCATTGTGATGGGACCTTTCTCACACGGAGCATGGGCCTATGAGCAGGGAAAACATTTCCATAACCAGATTTATTTCGGAGACAGCATTGCAACTTATTATCAGAAAAATATCGAGACGAAATTCTTTAATCATTATCTGAAAGGAAACGCTAAGCAGAATGCAGGTTTACCGGAAGCTTTGATGTATGATACCGGCGCAAAACAATGGCGTGAATTTGCCACCTACCCTCCGAAAGAAGCTAAAAAGATGAACTTTTATTTAGCTGGCAGAACATTGAAAAACTCTTCCGGGCAGGGCTTTTCTGAATATTACAGCGACCCCAACAATCCCGTGTTGAGTTCTGATAATCTGAAAGATTTCAACGGTTTCACACCCCGGAATTATATGTCTGAAGACCAAAGATTTGCGGAAGGCAGGCCAGACGTTTTAACGTTTACCACCGACGTCCTGACAGAAGACATGACTTTTGCAGGAGAAATCATGGCTAAATTAAATATCGCTTCCACTTCCACAGACGCCGATTTTGCTGTAAAATTAATTGATGTTTATCCTGAAGATTTTAAACCTGCCGAGAAAAAAGAAGGCGTTGTGTACGGAAATTACCATCAGATGGTCAGGAGTGAAATTATGCCCGCGAGATTCAGAAACTCCAGGGAAAAAGCTGAAGCATTGGTACCGAACCAAAAAACAGCGGTGAATTTCAGGTTACAGGATGTGGTGCATACGTTTAAAAAAGGACATAAAATCCAGATTCAGATTTCTTCAACCTGGTTTCCGCTTTTTGCAGTCAATCCACAGAAATTTATGGATAATCCTAATTTTGCCACCAGGGAAGATTACACAAAAGCATTCATCAGGATTTTTGACGACAGTGCGATTGAAGTTGAGGTTTTGAAATAAAACAAAAAGCTGTTCAAGATTAACTGAACAGCTTTTTTATTTGCACGACTTTAGATGTTCTATTTGTCATTGTGTAGAAACCTAATTTACTTAGGAGAATTACCTGTAAAAATCGTTACCTGAATTCCTGCGGAATGACAGGCTTAACTACCTGTGGAATGCTGTAAAATATTTTGTTAAGAAATTATTCCTGAATTGTCCTGAACGTCAGGTTGATCCTCGGCGTTTTTATTTTTGTTGTGGGTGGAAGCCGGTGAAGCCAATGGTCCTGGGTAACTCCCTTCATCACAAGCAGGCTTCCGTTTTCCAGGAATATTTCTGCTTTTTCTTTGGTGGTTTTATGTTTGAATAAAAACTTCCTTTCCGCTCCGAAACTTAAGGAAGCAATGGCACCATGTTTTTTCAGGTCCTTTTCAGCATCGCTGTGGTAGGCCATTCCCTCGCTGCCGTCATGGTATAAATTCAGGAGACAGGAGTTGTAGGTTTCACCCGTCAGCTCTTCGCATTTCTGTTTTAGCCCCAATAATTCAGGCGTCCAGATTTTAGCATGTTTTGTCCATTTTGAATAGGTGTATTCAAACGGTTTTTCCCCGAACCAAGCCACTTTCCTTTTGGTTAAAATCAGTTTCCCGAAAATCACGGCTTCATCATGTTCCCACGGAATCTGATTTAATAAATAATCAAAATAAAAATCCAGCTTCTCTCTGGAAAAAACTTTTCCGTAATAAAGCGCGGTTCCGTCTTTGGGAAGAATATTTAAAGGGTAATCTGATATATTTTCGAATAGGTTCAACATAAAATTAAGGTTTGTATTTAAATAAAACATTAAGATTCATTAAGTTGATAAGAATTGTTAAGCTGCTCTGCTTAAGAAAGTATACTAAAAAATCAGAATAATTTATCTTAGTGAGCTTCATTTCTTAAAATAAATCTTAATGGTTTAAATAAAGTTTTATGGTAAAATAGGATTTTCAGAATACATCCTTGAACTTTCCCAGCCAATCATCATTTGTTTCCGATCACTTCCCCATCGGTAACCTCCAAGATTTCCCGAAGACTGAATCACCCGGTGACACGGAATCAAAAAAGCGACGGGATTGCTTCCGATAGCCGTGCCTACAGCCCGGGAGGCTTTGGAGTGCCCGATTTTTCCGGCTAAACTTCCATATGTTGAGAGCTTTCCCATGGGAATGGTGAGCAGGCTTTCCCAGACCTTCAACTGAAAATCAGTCCCTTTTAAATGGAGTTTTACCGTATTCAGTTCTGTCCAGTCTTTATCGAAAATGGACAATGCATTTTTCTGAAGATCATTATGCTCCTCAAAAAAAGAGGCATTGGGAAATTTAAGCTTTAAATTCCCCAATGCCGTTTCTTTATTATTTTCAAATGCCATGTAACAGATCCCCTTTTCGGTAGAAGCGGTGATAACCGTCCCAAAAGGGCTTTCTGAAAAGCTGTATTGAATACTGAGGTTCTTCCCCCCGTTTTTATATTCTGCCGGAGACATGCCTTCGATTTTTACAAACAGGTCATGCAGCCTGCTTGTACTCGAAAGGCCCGTTTCATAAGCGGCATCAAACAAGCTTGCTTTTTCTTCTTTTAACAGGCTTTTTGCATGTTCCAGGCTGATGAACTGCAGAAATTTCTTCGGACTGGTTCCTGCCCAGTCTGAAAACATCTTCTGAAAATGGGCCGGACTCAGATTAATCTGCTCCGCCACTTCATCCAGTCCCGGCTGAAGTTTAAAATTACTCTGTATATATGCTATTGCCCTGGCAATTCTGTGATAATCTATCTGGCTCTGTGTAGACATGGGATACATTTTTATTTCACAAATTTCCAAAGAATCTATGGCAGAAAAAATCCGGTTCCTGCGGAATTTTAATTATTATTATAAATATGATAATACGCAAGCATTTTGTAATACAGCTTCGCTGCCAGGAATGCGCTTGGCTTTGCCATCGGTGAATCCATTAATTCTACAATGTCAAATGCGACTACATTACATTTTTCAAATACCTTTTTTAATAATTCCAGTGTCGGGTACCACTGTAAGCCGCCCGGCTCGGGAGTTCCCGTTGACGGTGCGATGGAAGGGTCAAAAGCATCAAGGTCAATGGTAATATACACGTTTCCTGAAACTTTTTCCAGCACATCGTTTACCCAGTTTTCATTATTGGCAATTTCATGGGCGAAAAACACTCTTCCTTCAGGCAGATATTCGGTTTCTTCAACATCCATGGAACGGATTCCCACCTGTACCAGGTTATGCTTCTGGTTGGCTTCAAAAACCGCACACGCATGGTTGGAAGTTGAGCCGTGGAACTCAGGACGCAGATCAGTATGCGCATCCAGCTGAAGAACCGTCAGGTTATCATACTTCTCCCCTACTGCACGGATGGAACCTATAGACACTGAGTGCTCACCTCCGAAAAGGGTAAACAGCTTGCCGTCATTGTCTAAAAGTTCTTTTGTTTTCTGGTACACCGCTTCCGTCATAGCTTCAGGCGTCTCATTTTCAGAAATTTCACCAGCCAGATATACCCCTTCAAGATAAGGCTCAGTCTGGGTTTCGATGTCATAAAGCTCCATGTTTTCAGAGGCATCCAGGAACAGCTGCGGACCTTTGTCAGCTCCCTTTCCCCAAGTTGAAGTTCCGTCATAAGGAACGGTTACCAGCATTACCTTTGAGTTCTCCAATGATGCGTTTTCTTCAGGAATTCCTGCGTATGTCTTCATAATGTTTTTAAAGTTAAATGATTTTTGCAAAGATAGTAAAAGATGGAAGCCCGTAGTTGGAAGCTTGAAATTTTTGCAGTGAAAAAATAAATTCGTCTCGATTTCCAAAACTCTCGTTGATCTTGAAGATTACGTATCGGCAACTTTTAAAATAATCACTTGAGAATTGCATTTCACAACCATCCTTCATCCAGCTTCTGGCTTCCAGCCAAATTTCCCTACCTTTGTAAAAAAAATCAGAATATGTCATTAAAAGCTGTGCTGTTCGATATGGATGGCGTTATTGTAGATACAGAACCTTTGCACAGAAAAGCCTATTTTAAAACATTCGAGGAACTGGAAATTGCAGTTTCCGAAGGTATGTATACTTCTTTTACCGGGGCCTCCACAAAAAGAGTCTGCGAAACCCTGATTGCCAGGTTCAACCTTACCCATACGCACGAAGATATCGCCACCATCAAAAGGAATTATTTCAAGGATTACTTTTATAACGATGATGAATTTGATCTGATTCCCGGGGTTAAGGATCTTATTGAACATTACCATGAAAACGGGATTACGCTGATCCTTGCTTCTTCAGCAACCATGACCACCATCAATATGGTTTTTGAAAAATTCGGACTGGAAAAATATTTCAGCGGGAAAATAAGCGGTGCCGATTTAAAGGAATCCAAACCTCATCCTGAAGTTTTCCTACTGGCAGCTGAAATGGCCGGACAGCCTGCTGAAAACTGTATGGTGATTGAGGATTCTACCAACGGAATCCTGGCAGCGCACCGGGCAAAGATCTTCTGTGCAGCCTACAGGAGCCCGCATTCTAAAAACCAGGATTATACACTTGCAGATACAGTGGTTTCAGATTACCCTGAACTTGAACTCGATAAAATTTCAAAATATTTTTAAATGCAAAAGCTCTCAGGGAATAATCTGAGAGCTTTTGTTTTGTATAGCCTGGTTAAAACCAGTTAATCTGATTTTTTGTTACTGATGATTGTTTCGTCGCTTCCGCATCTCGCAATAACCCGTATTTATTAATATCCGAGAAGCTTCAATACGTCTTCCGGTTCCTGTTTTTCCCGGAAAATTTCATACTGCAGATCGCCGTTCTCATCTTTCTGAATCAGGATATGCCTTGGCTGAGGCATCAGGCAGTGATGGACCCCGCCGTAACCGCCGATGGTTTCCTGATAGGCTCCGGTATGGAAAAACCCGATATACAGGGGCTTGGTATCACTAAATACCGGCAGGTAGATCGCATTGGTATGCTGTTCTGAGTTATAATAATCATCTGAATCACACGTCAGGCCGCCTAAGAATACCCTTTCATACGTATCCTCCCAACGGTTCAGCGGAAGCATGATAAAGTGCCTGGAAATCGCCCAGGTATCCGGAAGCGTGGTCATGAAAGAAGAATCGATCATATTCCATTTTTCCCTGTCGTTCTGGCGTTTCTGGGAGATAATCTTATAAATGTTCGCACCGCTCTCCCCTACCGTAAAACTCCCGAATTCGGTATAGATATTCGGTTCTTCCACTCCTTCTTCTTCACAGAATTTCTTAATCTGGGAAACAATTTCCTCTACCATGTACTGGTAATCGTAATCAAACTGCAATGAAGTCTTGATCGGGAAACCGCCGCCGATGTTCAGTGAATTCACTTCAGGAGCAATTTTCTTCAGACGTGCATATACGCGAAGGCATTTATACAGTTCATTCCAGTAATAGGCCGTGTCTTTGATCCCGGTATTGATGAAGAAATGGAGCATTTTCAGTCTTGCATTCGGGTGCTCCGCAATCTTCTGGCTGTAATACGGGATGATATCCTTGTATCCGATCCCCAGTCTTGAGGTATAAAATTCGAATTTCGGTTCTTCTTCCGAAGCAATCCGGATTCCGATATCGAAAGTGGTGTCAATGCTTTCCGTAAGCTTGTCCAGCTCGCGGTAGTTATCCAGGATCGGCGTAATATTTTCAAAACCGCTGTTGATCATATCTGAAATTTTCGCCAGATAATCATCGGTCTTGAATCCGTTGCAGATCACTTCAATGTTTTTGTCTACTTTCCCTTTCTTATAAAGCGCTTTTACAATATCCATATCGTATGCAGAAGACGTTTCCATGGAAATATCATTCTTCAAAGCTTCTTCAATAACAAAATTGAAATGGCTGGATTTTGTACAGTAGCAGTATGTGTAGTTCTTTTTATATTCGGTCTTTTCAAAAGCCTCTTTAAACCAGCTTTTTGCTTTTTGAATATTCTGAGAAATTTTCGGAAGGTAACTTACCTTTAAAGGGGTTCCAAACTTTTCAACAACATCCATCAGGGGAATATCGTGAAACAACAAATTGTTTTCAGAAACATTGAATTCTTCTGTTGGAAAATACAATGTCTGATCAATAAGTTCCGAGTATTTTATTTTCATTTCTAAACAAGTGAATTAAGAATGCAAAATTGCTAAAAAAGTTTGATTTTTTAGTTTTAAATTTTCTTAAAGTTTTCACAGATTTCAAATTACTCAGATTGGTATCATCTATGGAATTTTCAGCGTTATTTCCTGCCGACAAATATCATGAGATCGCCTTTTTCATATTCAATGGAAACCTCATCCTCCACGGCAAAATTCCGGGTCCCGATTCTTGAGGTAATGCTCAGATTTCCATGGGTCAACCCCCAGTTCAATCCTGTTGTGGTTATGTTCTCAGCAACAGGAAAAGGGTACAAGGAAACGAGCTTACTTTTTGTATTTTTAACCGTAATTTTTTTTGGAATAAAGTAATATTCAGAAAATTCATCATAAAATTTGATGTCTAAATGTTCCTTAAATAAATAAGCTACCGTCAGATTTCCCAAAAAATGGTCCTGCTCTCCTCCGCTTCCGCCCAACACATCAACCTGTACAAAGCCTTTTTCCACGATAATTTCCAGGGCTTTCTGAAAATCCGTTTTGTCCTGATCCGGTGTATAAATGAACTTTTCGTCATATATATTTTCGTCTTTCCCCGAATGCGAATCAAAATCACCGGAAATAAAATCAAGCTTATCCAGTGGGAACCTCAGATTTTTCAGATAATGAAAAGCACCGTCCGTGCACGCGATCAAACCATATTCTTCAATTTCCGGAAAAGATGCCGGCGGATCTCCGTTGATGAACAACAGTACTTTATCTTTCATTCGGGTTCCAGTATTCTTCCGGTTCGCTGTTGATTTTTGAAATATATCTTGCCAGCACAAACAGATAGTCTGAAAGCCTGTTTAAATATTTTATTAATTCAGGACGTACTTCTTCCGATTCATTTAAGAAAACCAGGGAGCGCTCTGCCCTTCTGCAGATGGTTCTGGCGGCATGCAGAAACGTTGCCGGCTTACCTCCGCCCGGCAGAATAAAATACTGCAAAGGTTCCAGCTGCGCTTCAAAAGCATCCATCCAGTTTTCCAGCGCTTCAATTTCGGTATCGGAAATAATTAACGGGAGGCGGGATTTTCCGTTGGCCAGCATCAGTTTGTCAACCGGGGTGGCAGCTTCGGATCCTACGGTAAATAAATCAAACTGGATTTTCTTAAGCTGTTTCAGGACATCTTCGTCTTTAATGTGGCTTTTAGCGATTCCGATGAATGAATTCAGTTCGTCTATATTCCCGTAACTGTCTACCCTGGCACTGGCTTTCGAAACCCTCGTTCCGCCGTACAGGGCAGTCTGGCCTTTATCTCCTGTTTTTGTGTAAATTTTCATACGACTAAAATACTTTTTTATCATAAAGCTGACAAATTTTTTGTTAAAGCTATTTTCGCCGGAAAATCAAAATAACTTCCTTTTGATCTTTAAATATCTGTATGATAATCACTATTTAATGCAAATAAATCAAATTATACGGAGTAAGAATGTTAGAATATGCTTCAAACACTATTGTAAACATTTAGCTAAATTCGCTGTAATCTGCTGCTTTAACAGATTTTTTGAAGCGTATTTCATAGATTATCATAGCAAAAAAGATCAACCCTCCCCCTAATAATAACCTTACGGTAATATTTTCATTAAGGATAAAAAATGAAGCAACCGTTCCGAATATGGGTTCAAACAAAAAGATAACTGCTATTTTTTCTGCTGACAGATACATTTGGGAAAGCATAGATACTGAGTACATGTACGCTGTTGAAAAAACGGAACAAAATACTATTGCTAACCAAAAGCTTTTATTATCCGGAATCCAGCTTGTTTTGACATGGTCAAAGTTTACATACAACAGGCAAAGCAGTGCACAGCATACAAACATCGGAACTATCGTATTGCGGATATTTATTTCAGCAGTATATTTTTCGACCTGCAGTAAATACAGTGAAAATGCTAACGTACCGGCAATCGCATAAAGTGTTCCCTGATTAAAGGTAAAATCGCCTGAAACCGCAATGACAAAAAGACCTGTTAAAGCAATAAGAGATGCCGTCCAGGTTTTAACCGGCAATACTGTTTTGAAAATTATTCTTTTTAATACCGGAACAATGATCACACTAAGTCCGGCAATGAAGGTACATTGGGATGCATCGATTAATTTTAATCCATTGATCTGCAGGATAATGCTTGATAACAAAGGGAAGGCCAGAAGAAATCCTGCTGTAATCTCTTTTGAAGAGGTTGATTTAAATTGCTTTCTGAAAACAACGGACAGGACAAATGTTGCCAGTATAAATCTATACAGTAAAAATAAGGCTACTGAAGAACCCTGCACTGCAAGTTTAGTAATGGGAAATGACATTCCCCAGAAACATGTTCCAAACAATAATAGTAGTAAATAAAGGTTTTTCTTTTTCATTTTTTCTTAAATTGCATTAATGGACCTGCACAGTTTGAAATATTTTCTGGCTCTAGCTGAAGAGCTGCATTTTTGGAACACGGCTTCTAAAATGAACATCACCCAATCAGCCCTGAGCCGTAATATACAATCGCTTGAGAGCGAACTGGGGATACAGTTGTTTGACCGTAATAAAAGAAATGTAAAATTGACCGCTGCAGGAAAATTTTTAAAAGAGGAGTGGGCAAAAGAACTGAACCAGCTGGAATCAATTCATGAACTTGCCAAAAAAATTCATTTCGGAGAATATGGCCTAATCAAAATTGCGCATCCCGATTCAATTTCATCTTCAATTCTGCCGGATTTTATATCACGCCTTGTCAACAGATTTCCTCAATTAAAAATTGAACTGATACAGCTCCGGTATGAGCATCAGGATGAATTTCTGAATGATTATAAAATTGATCTTGCATTCACACGGGATCTGAACAAATCAAAGCTTATCAACAGCCGTAAGCTACAGTCTGAGAAACTTTCACTCGTAGTTCCTTCAGAACATCCTTTATGTTTCCCGGAAGACATAAATTCTGAAACACTGCAAAATGAAAAATTTATACTCACAGCAAATGATCATGAAAGCAGCTACAACCATCTTATTCAGGAAGTCTTTGCATTTTATAACATAAATGCAGAATCTTATATCATGTGTGAATTCGGTTCTACAATAATATCATTGGTTAAGAATAAATCAGGCATTTCTATTCTGCCGCATTCTTATTCCCACCAGGAAAATCCCGGAGTAAAGTTTATTGATCTGCCATTTCAAACAGACCTGTTTATCAATTGGCGAAAAGACGATCCGAATCCAATTGTTAACAATATTCTGGAACTGATCTAAGAATCAGCTCTTTTTACCATTTCAATATGCAGAATTCCATCTTCATCATATTCCTCTCCATCTTCTGTAAAGCCTAAAGAACTATAAAATTTCTGAAGATACACCTGCGCACCTATTCTTATATCATGTTCGCCAAATTCGGCCCTGCAGAATGCAACAGATTTTTCAATAATCTCTTTTCCTATACCCATACCCCTGAATGCCGGAGCGGTGATTACTCTTCCGATAGAGATTTCATGATAAGATAATCCTGCAGGCAGCAGTCTGGCATAGCCGGCTAGCTGACCATTGACATAACACATTAAATGGTAACTTTCCTGATCTTTGTTGTCAATGTCCTGATAAGCACAGTTCTGTTCTACAATGAATACTTCATTCCTCAAGTTCAGAATGCTGTATAATTCCGTAATGTCTAAATCATTGAATGATTTAATTAAAATTTCTCTTTTCATATGGTGCAAATCTAATCCATACAGTAATGCTGAAAAATGCTATTTTTTAATTAACTGATCCAAATAACGCATTAGTTTCATCCTAAGAAATAATTATTTTAATAGTATATCCTGATATTTCCTCAGTTGTAAAAAATAATTGAAAATTTTATCCGCTGATAATCATGTATTCTAACCTTTTTGTAAGTACATGACTAATCAGTAGGTACTTGTAGAAAGGTATGTGCCTGCTTAGCTTTATCCGGATATAATCATATAAAAATTAACAGAATATGAAAATTTTAGTATTTGGAGCAACGGGCTCACAACAATTTAATGTAATAGGAGAAGCAAACAAAAAAGGTGCGGAAGTAATTGCTGCTACCAGCTCGGAAAAGAGTTTTGAAAAGCTGTCCCAGGCAGGTGCAACACCGGTACTGGCAAACCTGAGCGATGCAGATAAAATGCTGGAGATTACAAAGGGAGTTGATGCAATTGCTTTTATGATTCCTGTATCGTTACCCAATCCTGTTGACGGATTAACATATTCAAAAAATGTAATTGATGCAGCCAAGGCCAACAATGTAGGTAAAATCGTATGGAATACCAGCGGCTGGCTGGAGTCACAGAAAATCGGGTCTCCGGTGGATGACGTTAAATTAGATGTCAGAGCGTATTTAATCAACAGCGGACTGGATTATGTTATTATAGAACCTACTATCTACATGGAAAATATGATGGGTGCGTTCTGTGCCCAGTTCATTACAAATATGAAAAAAATAGCCTATCCTACACCTGAAGCCATGCCAATAGGATGGATTGCGTCCCGCGATGTAAGTGCCTTCGTAGTAGAAGCTATTTATAATAAGCACCTAAAGGCAGACGCTTTCAAAATCAGCGGCCTGGAAAATCTGAAAGGAAATGATTTGGCAGAACAGTTTTCCAAAGGTGCAGGAGAAGAGATTGCTTATTATCCGCAGAAGCCACAGGAGTTTGGTGATATCATGAAGCCGTTTGTAGGGGAAGCGGGAGCCCTGAGCGTGGCAGCTTATTACGAAAGCCTTCAGAATGCCGCTGAATATCCGCCTAAGTTCAATGCCCATATGAACGAAATCCTGGAAAAGCTTCCTGTAAAAATGACATCTCTGAGAGACTGGGCAGCTGACCATAAAGACTTCTTTTTCAGGGATAATATATAATTAATCACTAAAAATATTAAAAAATGACATCAATTGAAGTTATAGAAGCCTATTCGGATGCTCTGGCAAAAGGAGATACGGCTGCCGTATTCTCATATTTCAGTCCTGACGCAAAATGGCATCAGCCGGGCAGCAACAGGTTTTCAGGAACTAAAACAGGAATTGAAGCCATTGTCCAATTTCTGGGAGAAATGATGGAAGTTACAAAAGGGACATTACAAATACAGGTAAAAGGACCCATGATGTCCAATGGTAATATTGTGGCATTCCCGGTTCGTTTTATTGCTGAAAATGGTGATAAGACCATTAATATGGATGGCATTGATATTTATGAAGTAGTAAATGAAAAAATTGTCAGTGTGATGACTTTTTCTCAAGATCAGGCAGGTGAAGACGGGTTTTGGAAATAATTTGCCGAATAATTTGTATTATGCTGAAAGAGTATTCTTAACGGATGCTCTTTTATTTTTATAATAATTATGAAAAAATATCTGTCTGAATAATAATTACATCAAGTGGTTAAAACCAAATGCAGCCAGCTGCTCAATAATAGGTAACGTACTGAGGCCTTTTTCAGATAATGTATACTCTACTCTCGGCGGAATCTGAGGAATTGAATGAACTGGTGAACCAGTTCATGTTTCACCAGTTCATTCAATTCCTGGATAAGCATTTTTTCGCTTATTCCGGGGATTTTACGTTTCAGTTCTCCGTATCTTACTTTCTGATCATTGATCTGATATAAAATCAGCAAGGTCCACTTACCGCTCAGGAGCTGAAGAGATTTCCGGACCGGGCAGTTTTCATCACAAATATTAATTTCGCTTAAATCCATTGATATACAGTATTTCTTACCTTTTAGTATGTACCTGATTATTCGTAGGATACAGCTGCAAAGGTAAGGTAATATTCTTCTGTTATCAAATTAGAATGAAAATGGCCTTCCGCTTTTCTATGTTGCACTTTAATTCGTTGAATATACCTGACTGAAAGCAACCATAACCTAAAAATCCTTTGCCTGAAATTCAGTACAACAAAATGATCCAGAAACTGAATAGTAAAAAGAATTTGACAGGCAAATGAAATTGGTATAACTGCAGTTTAACCTTTATTGAAAATTTCTTTGGGTATCCAGATATTTACCGGAAGATCTGCTTAGAGAGCAGTTAGACTTTTAAGATATTCAGACGTTGTCATGCCTGTCTGCATCTTAAAAAATCTCATCATATGCCCGGGCTCTGCATAGTTCAGGCCATAGGATATTTCTGAAACTGTTTTGTTTGAGTAAACAAGCTGATCTTTTATTTCTGCAAGTAAACGCTGCTTAAGAAGCTCTGTAGCGGTAATATTATACTGATCCTTAACTGCTTTATTAAGGGTGATCCTGCTGATATTCAATAAAACGGCATAATCTTCAATGTTTCTTTTCTGGCAGATGTGCTTTTCAAGAAGGGATTTATACTGTACTGCGTAATTTTTATCATCTTTCTCAACCTCCAGATGATTGGCCGCAGCATACCGCCTGTTTATACTCTGCAGAAGGTAGTACAAAATAGATCTGATAATGTGAACGCTGTCCTTTTTTGTCTGTGTAAGCTCAGTTTTAATTTCTGCGAGAAATTCATTAAACCTTTTCATTTCCGAATGGCCTACATTGAGCAGTAATTCATGATTATGCTGATAAAAAAACAGCATTTTATGCGTGAAAAATTTATCTGCGAAGAACTCGTTCAGAAAATCTTCCTTAAATATTAAAGTCCTGAACTCAAGCCCTTGATGCTTTATTTTCCAGGCTCTCCGCTGAAATGCTGAAATGAAAACAATACAATTATCATGGATATCTATTTTCTTGTCATTAATATATAATTTTCCCTCAGCTTTTGTGAAAAATACAACCTCAAAATAGTCTGTATTATGCACGTCGTTTTGCAGATAACTGATTGTGTTCTGATTCAGAACATTAATGAAAAAATCTACACCGCACTCGGTCTTATGAAAATTGATGGTTCGCATGACATTTCTTATGAATCAAATATACAATGAATTAATTTCAATATCAAAATGGTACCGGACGATTAAAAAAATCGCTGTGGAGATTCACATCAAAAGGAAATGAATTTAAATCGGTTTCCATTAGCAAAACTTAAAGCAGACGCTAACAGTCCTGCAATTCTGAATCTGGAAGAGAGCCCTGTACATTTTTCAAGCATTAAAAAATTAACAGCTCAAATTTTCTTTTTCATTAGCTCAGTAAGATATAAGTTAAATCATCATGAGATCAGAGTATAAATTGATTTATCAAAATGGCATGATATAGTATATTTTAGATATTTAAAAAACATCCATCGAACCCGACCTTTGTACCCGTATTACTGATTCAGATAAATTCAGAAAATAATATGATGAATCAGGTAAAATAAAAAATTTATGAAAAAAGTAATGTTAGCGATGGCGCTTACGCTGTCATACATCTTATCCTATGGGCAGATCAGTGCAGGTACAGACCCAACAGTCCAATTAGTCCGGAATGCAACCTTAATCATTGAATACGGCGGAAAAAAAATACTGGTAGATCCTATGTTTTCTGAAAAGGGGGCTATCGATTCGTGGGCAGGAATTCAAAAAAACCCTACCGTTGAACTTACCATGCCTTTAGAAGATATTGTGAAGGATGTTGATCTGGTGATGGTAACCCATACCCATGAAGACCATTTTGATCAGCCGGCAAGTAAAACCATTGATAAATCCACAGAAATAATTATACAGCCTGCAGATAAAGATTTCTTTAAAAAGGAAGGCTTTTTTAATGCATCTGTTTTAGAAAACCAGAAAGACTGGAACGGCATAACAATTCACCGTGTTGAAGGGCAGCACGGAAGCGGTGAAGTATTAAAAATGATGGGAAAAACATCCGGATTTGTATTGCAGGCGAAAAACCTGCCGACGATTTACATCGTGGGAGATACCATCTGGACGGAAGACATTAAAAAGGATCTAAAAAAGTTCAAACCGGATTACATTATTGTTAATTCAGGAGGTGCGCAGGTAAAAGGCTTCGGCAATACCCCGATCATCATGAACGAAACACAGACCATGGATTTAATACGTGCTAGCGGAAAAGGAAAAGTAATAGCAATTCATATGAATGCTTTGGATCATTGCTTTACAACAAGAGAAGTTTTGAAAAAGAAAGCAGCCGGATTAAAAATCGGCCCGGATAAATTAATTATTCCTGAAGACGGCGATGTAATCAAACTTTAAAGTTATCCTATCATACATATGTCATGCTGAAGATGTGATTATTGAAATTAATTTTAATGCGAAGCCCCCCTATCTGATAGCGGGGCTTCTTTCTTTTATGTTCGCAAAAGTATCCTTTAAATATGGTCCCTTTATCAAAGAGGTCATTTAAACTTTTCTATAAAAAAAGGCTTGCTTATTTTTGTGTTGCGAGACATAAAAAGATAAAGCAAGCCTATGATGTACCAAGTACTTGAC
>NZ_LMKA01000072.1 GCF_001421435.1 Chryseobacterium sp. Leaf201 | reverse complement strand
AATGCTTCCGCCGAGTCATTCAATGCTAAAATAAAAAACTTCAGATTACAATTAAGAGGCGTGCGGGATAAAACATTTTTCCTGTTCAGGTTGTCTAAACTTTTTGCCTAGTCCCCAAGTTTTGAGATTGATCCGATATTATACAATAATCCAAAGTATACCACAACAAAAATCCCTCTTACAATGTAAGAGGGATTGTGTGGTTTCTCCAGGAATCGAACCAGGGACACATGGATTTTCAATCCATTGCTCTACCAACTGAGCTAAGAAACCGCTTAAGTACTTCTTTTCAGAAGCGGTAGTGATGCAAAACTAATAATAATTATTAAACTTTGCAATTGTTACTTCAGAACAGTTTGAAAAGAAAACCACCTTTTGACAGGTGGTTTTTGTGGTTTCTCCAGGAATCGAACCAGGGACACATGGATTTTCAATCCATTGCTCTACCAACTGAGCTAAGAAACCATTCTTTACTTCATTGTTTTAAAGTGATGCAAAAGTACTAAGTTTTGATATATGAAGCAAGTATTAACCGTACTTTTTTCATTAAAAATTAAAACCTATTGATTTTCAGCCGAATTATTTTCCTGCTCTCTCCTGATTTGTTCACTCATTTCCTCCAATACAGGTTTTATCGTACTTTCAGGAAGATCACTGATCCGGATATACATCAGCCCGTCAATCGCATCATTAAAATTCGGGTCTACATTAAAGGCAATTACCTTTGCATTTTGTTTGATGTATTTTTTAATAAGCACCGGCAATCTTAATTCCGGCTCAAGATCATCAATGATTTTATCCAGCTTATTTAGATCAGATTCCATTTCATCAAAGAAAAGGTTTTTGTCTCTTTCACGAAGTTTTATCTTGTATTCATTTCTCGGGGTAATGTATTGTGCCACCGCAGAATCATAATAATTGGACCGCATAAACTCAATCATCAGGGATTTCGAGAATTCTGAGAATTTATTGGAAATGCTTACGCCTCCCATTAAGAACTTATGATCCGGATTTCTCAGGCATACATGCACAATCCCTCTCCACAAAAGAAAAAGAGGAAGCGGTTTCTGTTGGTATTCCTGGCGGATGTAGGCACGCCCCATCTCGATTACTTTCTTGAAAAAAGGATGGATGTCCTGTTCAAATTCAAATAATGAACTGGTGTAAAAGCCTTTGATCCCGGATTTTTTCATTACTTCCTTACCCAGGGCCATTCTGTAGGCACCTACCAGTTTTTCTTCTGCACTGTCCCAGAGAAAAAGATGATGGTAATGTTTATCATATTCATCCAGGTCAAAAGGAAGATTGCTGCCTTCGCCCACTGCACGGAAAGTAAGTTCCCTCTGCCGACCGATTTCCCTCATTACAGACGGAATTTCTTCATAAGAGGTAAAATAAACTTCATAATTTCCATTGCTGAAAAACATTTTATCAGTGCCTTTCAGTTTCCTGATGTCATTGAGGATGTCCTCTTTCGGGGTTTCATCAATGATGTTCTGGACGATATTTTCTTCCTTTAATAAAGGGAATTTTAAAGACAGGTTCTTAAGGTTGATGCTTTGGGCAAGAGATTTTCTCTTTTCATAGTAAGATTTCATCATGTAGACCTTACGTTTCAGGAACTCGCCCAGTTCATCCGTCGTTTCCATATCATCCATTGCTTTGACGGCGATGGATCTCCCGATTCTGATCCTGATCGGCTTTTCTCTTTCATTCATCATTTCTGCCGGAAGCATCAGGGTCTGTAAATTCGGGTGAAGCTTGGCTACCTGATAAAAAATCCGGCTGTTTTTGGCATGGAAATACATGGGTACTACCGGAACCTTTGCCATTTTTATAAGCTTAAGAGCCGGCTTTTCCCATTCTTTATCCAGGATTTCATTGTAAGGATTGTTTTTGTTGGAAACTTCTCCAGCCGGAAAAATTCCTACACAGCCTCCGTTCTGCAGATGCTTCAGTGTCTCACGCATTCCGGATGAGCTGCTGTGCACCTCCTTTCTGTTTTCAAAAGGGTTAACGGAAATAACATAAGGCTCCATCGGTTCTATTTTCTCCAGCAGAAAATTTCCCATCACCTTGAAATCCGGACGGACTTCCGACAGTATTTTACACATTAAAATTCCGTCGATGGCACCGAGAGGATGGTTGGATACAAGAATAAACGGCCCTGTTTTAGGAATTTTAGCCAGATCTTCCTCAAAAGCGATATAGCTTAAGTTGCGTTCCCGCACAAATGAGTCGAAAAAGTCTTTGCCTTCCTTATGCTTCAGTTTGTTGTATAATTTATTTACTTCATTTATTTTGGCAATGCTCATAATCGCTGAGGCTACAGGATTCTTCAGAAATCCTATCTTGCTCAAACCGGAAGCTTTAATTAAGTCGTTTTTCGAAATTAAACTCATGTGTGTTTAGTCGCAATTAGTTTTATTGTGTTACCATTTGAAGTGTATTCTTCGAAATCTGCTCCAATAATACACTTTTTTCCTGGTAAAATTGATCAATGTTGCCGATCTTGGCATTTCTTACAGTGAATAAAGATACATTTTTCACCACTTCAGTTTTAAATACTTTCTGCAGTTCATCATTAAGCTCATCTATCATACCGAATTTGTCTTCAAGGCATACAGCCAGTGAAATGGCAGAATTCTGCATCAGTGATACTTTGATTTTATATTTTGAAAGGTACCCGAAAATTAAGCTCATGTGATCTTCCGCAATAAATGAGAAATCTCTTGTCGAAATTTTCAGCAGCGCCTGGTTTTCCTTTAAGATGTAAACCTCTTCATTCTGATTCTTATCGGAAGCACCTACTTTGGTTCCCGGTTTTGTAGGATCCACAAAAGATTTTACATAGAAAGGAATGTTTTTCTGCTGAAGCGGCTGCAGTGTTTTCGGGTGGATCACACTGGCTCCGTAATAGGCCATTTCTATTGCTTCTTCATAGGAGATGTCGGAAAGGAGGCTTACGTCTTTGAATTTCCTCGGATCGCCGGTCATTACACCCGGAACATCTTTCCAGATGGTCATGGCATCCGCATTTAGACAGTAGGCAAAAATAGCAGCGGAGTAGTCAGAGCCTTCCCGTCCTAAAGTAACCGTAAAATTATTGTCATCTGATCCGATAAATCCTTGGGTAACATAGCAGATTTCTTTATTCAGGCTTGAAATAAACTCTTCTGTTCTGGTCCAGTCTACCGCACCTTCCCGGTAAGAATTATCGGTCTTTACATAATCCCGGGCATCCAGCCACTGGTTGGTAAACTGAATTTCATTTAAATATTCGCTCACAATCTTAGTAGAAATCATTTCCCCGCAGCTCACCACCTGGTCATACACAAAGCTGTAGTTCGGCGATTTGTTTCTTCTTAAAAAAGAATCAATATCATCAAAAAATAAATTAATTTCAGCAAAAACAGCGTGGTTTTCAGGGAAAAGCCCTTCTGCAATTTCAATATGCTTCCGTTTTATCTTCTCAATTTCAGTCTGATAGTTATCCTTTCTGAAATAAAGCGCTACCACTTCCTCCAGGTCATTGGTCGTTTTTCCCATCGCTGAGATAACCAGCAGGCACTTTTCAAAACCCTGGCTTTGTAATACCATAGATACATTCTTTACACTGTCAGCATCCTTTACTGATGCTCCACCAAACTTGAAAATTTTCATTAAATTGTTAGTAATAAAATTGTTAGATAAAATTTGTGGGAATATTTTACGGGGTACAAAATTATAAATTTACAACGAGATATGAAATAGTACAATTGCCACAGAGCCTTAAGATTTCATTAAAATTAGAATGCAGTGGATAATTATTACGATCCGTTCAACAATTTGGGTATTATTTTTTATGATAAGATATGCTCTTTTTCGTTAAATAACCCTGTATGGTATTGACTGACAGTTAATAAACTCTTTTAATGATAATTCTTTTTAAATGTAATAAATTTTACGAAATTTGGAGAAATCGTAAAAATAAAAATATGTCAGATCAGCCATTACAGACTTTAGGAGAATTTCTTATTGATAAGCAGGACGACTTCCAGTATTCCACAGGAGAATTTTCCCGTCTGCTCAGTGCCATAAGATTAGCTTCAAAAGTTGTAAACAGAGAAGTAAACAAAGCCGGTATTGCAGATATTATCGGGCAGGCCGGAAATGAAAATATTCAGGGTGAAGCGCAGCAAAAACTTGATGTAATCGCCAATGATATTTTTATTACAGCCCTTTCTCAGCGGGAAGTAGTCTGTGGTATTGCTTCAGAAGAAAATGATGATTTTATTGATATCAAATGTGGCGAAAACGGCCATTTAAGTAAATATGTCGTACTGATTGATCCGCTTGACGGCTCTTCGAATATTGATGTTAATGTTTCTGTAGGAACTATTTTTTCCATTTACAGAAGAGTAACAGAGCCGGGAACACCGGTTAAGCTGGAGGATTTTTTACAGAAAGGGGTTAACCAGATTGCTGCGGGATATGTAATTTACGGTTCCTCAACAATGATTGTGTATACCACCGGGAATGGGGTAAACGGTTTTACACTGGATCCTTCTCTGGGTACTTATTACCTTTCCCATCCGAATATGCAGTTCCCGAAAACAGGTAAAATTTACTCCATTAATGAAGGAAACTACATTAAATTCCCTCAGGGCGTTAAAAATTATCTTAAATACTGCCAGATGGAAGAAGGTGACAGGCCTTATACGTCAAGATATATCGGTTCACTGGTTGCTGATTTTCATAGAAATATGCTGAAAGGCGGAATTTATATCTATCCGTCTTATTCACAGGCACCTAACGGAAAACTGAGATTGCTGTACGAATGTAACCCGATGGCTTTCCTTGCTGAACAGGCAGGTGGAAAGGCAACGGACGGCTTCAGGAGAATCCTGGAAATTGAACCGACAGAACTGCACCAGAGAGTTCCTATTTTCTGCGGAAGCGTGGATATGGTGGAAAAAGCAGAAGAATTTATGCGGATTGATAGCGTAAAATAAATGAAAGCTGAATATTTTAAACATCTATTAAAATTCAAACGCCCGGGTGGAACATCTCGCGGCGTTTTGCTTGAAAAAGAAACCTTTATTGTTGAAATCTCTGATGACGGGAAAAAAGGAGTAGGCGAGTGTGCGGTTTTCCGTGGGCTGAGTTTTGACGACCGGCCGGATTATGAGGAAAAGCTGCAGTGGCTTTGTGAAAACATTCAGATGGATGCCGGATTTTTACATGAGGAATTAAAGGAATTTCCTTCTATCTGGTTCGGATATGAGCAGGCTGTCCTGAATTTAAGACATGGCGGGAAAATTTATTTTCCAGGTGAATTTACAGCAGGAGAATCACCCATTACCATCAACGGACTGATCTGGATGGGAAATGTTGATTATATGCAGGAACAGATTCAGGATAAGCTGGATCAGGGTTTTCACTGTATCAAACTGAAAATCGGGGTCAACTGGAAGGCTGAATATGAAGTGCTTCAGCAGTTAAGACAGAAATTTTCAAAAGATGTTCTGGAGCTGCGCGTTGATGCCAATGGCGGGTTTACGGCAGATGAAGCGAAAACAGTACTGCAGCAGCTGGCAGATTTACAGATCCATTCTATCGAACAGCCGATAAAAGCCGGAAACCATAAGGAAATGGCCGTATTGTGCGCTGAAACACCTATACCGATTGCGCTGGATGAGGAGCTTATCGGAATTGTAGATTTTAATGATAAGAAACTACTGCTGGAAACCCTGAAGCCTCAGTATATTATTTTAAAACCGTCATTGGTTGGTGGTTTTTCAGGTTCTGATGAATGGATATCCCTGGCGGAAAATCAGAACATCGGCTGGTGGATCACCTCTGCGCTGGAAAGTAACATCGGACTGAATGCAATTGCACAGTATACATTCACCAAAAAAAATCCGATGCCGCAAGGTCTGGGCACCGGAGCTTTATTTACCAATAATTTCGAGTCAGACCTTGATCTGAGAGGAGAATTACTGTACTTTAAAAATTAAATGCTAAGGAGTAGGGCATGTGGGATTATCCTGGTATCCTTCATCCCATACTCTGCAGCAGCGCGCTCTTGGGTCCCAGCTGTTACAGCCTAGCGGAACGGCACCTCCACGGATGGTTTTCAATTCGCTTCTGTTCAGATTCTTTAGATTTTTCATAATGACTTTTGGTTTGGTTATGTAAATATGAATCACTTTTTTGTGATATACAATAGTTTTAACTTAATTAACATAACTTAAATTATTTAGATTATGAAATCATAGGTCACAGGAAAACAGGAGCTTATCAGTAAACCCTGTATTATTCAGCTAAAGTACTATGAAAGTAGTAGTATGTCGGATAATATAATGTGTGCTTATGATTGGATGAGTACTGCGTTTTAAATAACGTCTTTTACGAAAATCGCTTTCTTAATGTATTCCAACAAAGAAGAAAACCTGCTTTTAACCTTTTTCATGATGTAAAATTTAGTGTTTCTTTGATTAATGCCTTTACAATCTCTGTGCCACAATAGGGTATTATGTTATTTTTGCTCTGTGATATTTCTTGCTATAAAATTTAAATGACTGTTTAAGAACTGCTTGTATAATATTTCCCATTTCATTTTCTTCTGACATAAATTTTATTATCAGTTCACAATATTTTCCAAATACTGATAGAATGAGTATAATTAATGACGGTTCTTTTCTATAAGAGATCAAACTATATTTTACAGTCTGAAATGAAAAACGGAGCTTTTATAACGGAGAAAATAAGATCCTGATGATCTTTATGAGATTTAATTCTCTGGTTGCTAAGGATGTAAGCCATAATCATGGTATTAGAGTGATGATTTTTAGTTATTTCCCTAAGATATGTAAAAATACTGAATAAGCAGCAATCGGAGAAATAATTTATAATTTCCGTAAAACTTTAAATTTTCCTAAATTTGCAAATTGCCGTGTCATGCGGCATTCTAAAGCGAAATTAATGGAAGAAGAAAAAAAATCACTCAATTTTATTGAGCAAATTATCGAAGATGATTTGGCAAACGGGTTAAATAAGGACCAGATCCGTTTCCGTTTTCCGCCTGAGCCCAACGGTTATCTGCATGTAGGCCATACCAAGGCAATCTGCATCAACTTCGGTCTGGGTGAAAAATACAATGCTCCCGTCAACCTTCGTTTCGACGATACGAATCCTGAAAAAGAAGAGCAGGAATTCGTAGATTCTATCATCAAAGACGTTGAATGGCTGGGTTTCAAATGGGATAAGATATTGTATACTTCAGATTACTTCCAGCAGCTTTATGATTGGGCCGTTCAGCTGATCAAAGAAGGAAAAGCTTATGTAGATGAGCAGCCTTCTGAAGCCATTACGGAACAGAGAAAAACCCCTGTAGAACCGGGAGTGGAATCTCCTTACAGAAACCGTCCTGTTGAAGAGTCCTTAGACTTATTCGAAAGGATGAAGAACGGTGAATTTGAGGAAGGCACCATGTCGCTTCGTGCAAAAATCGATATGGCCTCTCCCAATATGAATATGCGTGACCCTGTAATGTACAGGATTCTGAAAAGGCCTCACCACAGAACGGGCACCGACTGGAAAATTTATCCGATGTATGACTGGGCACATGGCGAATCTGATTATCTTGAGCAGGTTTCGCACTCTTTATGCTCCCTGGAATTTGAGAATCACAGGCCGTTGTACAACTGGTATCTGGAGCAGGTATATGAAGAACCCAAAGTAGCACCCAAGCAGAGAGAATTTGCAAGGATGAACGTTTCCTATATGATTACCTCTAAAAGAAAGCTGCAGAGGCTGATTGCCGAAAATGTTGTGGACGGCTGGGATGACCCGAGGATGCCTACCATTTCCGGAATGAGAAGGAAAGGATACACGGCAACCGCGATCAGGAACTTTATTGAAAGAGTCGGAGTGGCAAAAAGGGAAAACCTTATTGAGATCCAGCTGCTGGAATTCTGTGTCCGTGAAGATTTAAATAAAGTGGCAAAACGTGTGATGTCAGTAGTTGACCCTATTAAACTAGTCATTGAAAATTACCCTGAAGGCCAGGAAGAATGGCTGGAAACCGAAAATAATCCTGAGCAGGAAAATGCAGGGACCAGGGAAATCCCTTTTTCAAGAGAACTGTATATTGAGCGCGAAGACTTTAAAGAAGAGGCCAATGGTAAATTCTTCAGACTGAAATTAGGCGGTGAAGTCCGTCTGAAATCTGCTTATATCATCAAAGGTGAAAGAGTGGAAAAAGATGAGAACGGTGAAATTACCACCATTTATGCGACTTATGATGAGAAAAGTAAGTCGGGAAGCGGTACGGAAGAAAGCCTGAGAAAAGTGAAAGGAACAATTCACTGGGTTTCTGCTAAACACGCAATTCCTGTGGATGTCAGAAATTATGACAGGTTATTCACGGTGGAGCAGCCTGATGCTGAGAAAGACGTGGATTTCCTGGATTTTATCAATCCGGAATCCGTATCAACCATTCAGGGATTTGCTGAGCCGGGACTGAAAGACGTAGCTGTAGGGGAGCCTCTTCAGTTCCAGAGAATTGGGTATTTTACTAAAGATCAGGATTCCACGGATGTCAGATTGGTATTCAACAGAACGGTAACATTAAAAGACTCTTATAAGCCGGAGTAAAAATTATTTATATCCATATAAATGAACAGGGCTTAATTTTTAAGCCCTGTTTTTTTGTGTCACCGTGAGGCATAAGCGGTATGTAAAACGCTTTTATGAAATTAAAGAAATGATTATTAAAAATCATCAGATTAAAATATTAACTAAAAATCAATAAGTTGTGAAACTGATACAGATATATACCAACTCCTTCAAAGGGCTTTCACAGGAAAGCTGGATGTTGGCACTTGTAATGCTCATCAACCGGTCAGGCTCCATGGTTCTGCCGTTTTTGGGCGTTTATATGACCAATCACCTGCATTTCAGCATAGAAAATACAGGCATTGTGCTTAGCTTTTTCGGAATCGGTTCAGTAATCGGTTCCTGGCTGGGCGGGTTTATTACGGATAAGATCGGGGAGTACAAAGTTCAGTATTTCAGCTTATTACTGAGCGCACCTCTGTTCTGTTTAATTCCTGTCTTTAAAACTGAAGCCGGTGTTGCGGCTATTATCCTGCTTCAGAGTATCGTCAGCGATGCATTCCGGCCTGCCAATTCGGTAGCCATAACAAAATATGCAAAGCCCGAAAATATTACCAGAGCTTTTTCACTGAATCGGATGGCCGTGAACCTCGGCTTTTCTATCGGGCCTGCTTTGGGCGGGATCTTGTCGGCCATTTCTTATGAATTCCTATTTTTAAGCAATGCCGTAGCTGCGTTACTGGCCGGGACCGTGTACATTATCTTTTTCAGGAAACGCAATACGCTGGCAAAAATAAAAGCGAAGAAAATAAAAGAAGTTATCGAAATCAAAAAAGAAAATTCGCCGTACCGGGATCATAAATTCCTCATTTACTGCTTCTTCTGTATGCTGTTTTCTATCTGTTTTTTCCAGCTGTTCAGCACGTTAACTATATTTTATAAAGATACCGCGCATCTGAGCCAGCAGAATATCGGTTATATTTTGGGATACAGCGGATTTTTAGTGGTTCTGCTTGAAATGGGGCTGGTTCAGGTCGCAGAAAAATATCTGAGTTTAGCCACAACCCTGTTTTTGGGAACGCTGATCTGCGGGCTTTCTTATGCAATGCTGGGATTTGACTACCATATTCTAACCCTGATCATTTCCATGAGTTTCCTGTGTGTAGGTGAAATCTGGGCACTGCCATTTATGTCTACCATTACCGCTTTACGGGCTGGGAAAAACAATAAAGGAGCCTATATGGGGCTTAACGGGATATCATTCTCCATTGCTTTTATCGTTACTCCGTATGTAGGAACTTTAATCGCCGAAAAATTCGGTTTTACCGTGCTGTGGATCGGAACCGGAATTCTGGCAGTCGGTATTGCCGCTGCGTTTTACTTTATTGTCCCGTGGATGATAAGGGAAAAAGAAAACAGTACGGAAATAATGCATTAAGTTTCCGTAAAGAAGTTCATGGTTCCGTTCAACATGTTTATATGTGATACGTAATTTTAAATTGAAAAGTGTTGATAAATAACAGGCAAACCAATAAAGAAAAGTACGGTTTTTGCTAAGCTTTAGCGATGACAAAGCTATATTTTTTACTTTCTGCTTTTTCCGGTTCACTTATATTTTCTCAGCAGAGAGATTCTGTTGCATTGATTTCAGAAGTCAGGATCGATGCCTATAAGAAGCCGGTTCCTTTTATGGCCTCTACAAAATCAGCTTCGGTTATTTCTGAAAATCTTTTATCCCAGAATATCCCCGAAAGGATGCTGGAATCTTTTAACCAGGTTCCCGGCGCAAGAATGGAAGAACGTTCACCCGGAAGCTACAGGATTTCACTGCGCGGGAGCACTTTGAGGTCACCTTTCGGAGTCCGGAATGTGAAAGTATACCTGGATGATTTTATTTTGTCCGATGCTTCAGGCAATACCTATTTCAATGTTATTTCTCCGGAACTGATCAACAGGATGGAAATTTATAAAGGTCCGGAAAGTGGCGATTACGGAGCGGTAACGGGCGGGACCATCCTTCTTCAGACCCGGAATGCAGAGCATATTTCAGCAGCAGCATCCATTGGGAGCTACGGGACATTCAACCAGAGTTTCGGGCTTTCTAAGCAGCTGGGGAAACATTTTGTTGAGGTGTTCCAGAATTATTACCAGACGGATTCTTACCGCGAGCAGGCAAGAGTCAACCGGAAGCAGATATTTCTAAAAGACAATTTCCAGTATTCAGCAAAAGGATTGTTGAAGGCGATGCTTTTATATACTGACCTGGATTACCAGACACCGGGCGGACTGACTCTTGAGCAGATGCAGGCCGACAGCCAGCAGGCCAGGCCGGGAACCAAAACCGTTCCGGGAGCAAAAGAACAGGACGCCGGGATAAGAAACAAAATGATTCTTGCAGGGCTTTCCCATGAATTTAATTTCAACCCTAATTTTTCCCATTTTATTCTGGTTCAGGGTTCTTATGTGGATTTTGAAAATCCTTTCATTACCAATTTTGAAAACCGCTTTGAGAAAAATGTCGCACTCAGGACCCATTTTAATTATGAAAAAAAGTGGGACCGGGTTTCATTGGCCTACCGGGTCGGTTTTGAAGGCGGGATCAATGATATCCTGATCAGAAACTATGACAACAACAGGGGAACGGAAGGGAATCCGCAGAATTTTGATCAGCTTAAAAATATTTCCGGGTTTTATTTCCTTTCGCAGAAACTCAATATTAATGAAAAGCTTTTTACCGATATTTCTTTAAGCTTAAATTCCAATTCTTACGAATGGGAAAGGATGTACGCGAGAATGGAAAATGGGGATGTCCGTTTTAAAAACCAGTGGCTCCCGAATATTGGCGTTACCTATCTGTTCGATAAAGGGTTTTCTGTAAGAGCCAAGATCGGAAAAGGAAATTCGGCCCCGACCAATGAGGAAATCCGGTCTTCTGATCAGGAGTTTAGCGCCGGCCTTAAGCCTGAATATGGCTGGAACAAAGAAGCCGGGATCAGAAAGCAGTTCGGGAATTCAATTTTTGTGGAAGGAAGTTATTTTGATTTCAGGATGAAGGACGCGATTGTGAGAAGGCAGAATGAAGCAGGGCAGGAGTATTTCGTTAATGCCGGAGAGACGGTCCAGAAAGGGGTGGAAGTCCTTCTGGAATCTAAAAATTTTGATCTGAAAAACAATATTTTCAGTAATTTCAAATTCCGTTTCTCAGGAAGCTTTTATGATTTCACTTTTGAAAACTACCGGCAGAACACCAATGATTTTTCTGGTAACGACCTGACAGGAGTTCCTGAAACCACTGTCAACAGCTTATTGAATTTTACTTTTTTCAGGAAGCTGATGGTGGATTATTCACACTTCTATACTTCAAGGATTCCTCTGAACGATGCAAATTCTGTCTGGTCGGAATCCAGCCTGGTCGGGAATATCCAGTTCAGGTATCCGGTAGCGCTTGAAAAAACAAAACTGACGGTATCATTACAGATTCAGAACCTGTATAATGAAAACTATGTTTTAGGGTTTGATATCAATGCTTTCGGGAACCGGTATTACAATCCTGCGGCAAAAAGGAATTTTGTTCTTGGCGTAAAGGCTGATTTCTAGAAACCTTATATTTAATATTGAAAACATTAAGCTTATTTGAAACTCCTGAGTATTTGATATGAGATTAAATCTTATATGAATCTTCCCTTTACAGTAAGGTAAAAGCTTAAACATAAATTACCATAATCTGCGGGAAATTATTTTTTAAAACAAAGCCAGACAGGATTATAGATTCATCTACCGGCTGCTGTCAATATATTTGAATGCTTTATCCAGATAAGTCTCGTTGGTTTTTGTTTTATCATCCGTTTTTTCGATCCTGATATCCGGTGAAATCCCTTTGCCAATTTCAGCATATTCCTTTCCTGTGCGGTCCACAATATTTCCGATGGTCAGTACAAGAAAAGAGCCGTCTGATAATTTATATTCCTGATTTCCGGAAGTCAGGCCCTGGGTATTGACACCGATCAGCTTTACATTTTTCTGTCCGACAAATGCCGCTGTGATAAACTCAGCCGAGCTGCCGGTTATTTTATTGATCAGTACGGCAACGGGTATTTTTATCTGTTTAGGCTGTTTTTCTTTTAACTGGAAAATCTGGGTCGCCGTAGCTCCTTCATAAAATTTCCCGTCTTTGTAGTTGAAATATTCAACCGTTCCTTCAGCATCTTTGGTTCCCACAATATTTTTATGGTCGAAGAATGGGGCAGCGGCAGCATACATGGGATAAAGCATTCCGCCGTAATTGTTTCTCAGGTCAACAATCCAGCCTTTTGGGTTCTGCTTCTGCAGCTCGTTTACTTTTGAATAAAAAGTATTGATGTATAAATTCCAGTCATTCTTATTAAATGATCCGATGTCGGGCAGGCTGATATATGCATACCTGTTTTCCAGCAGCTTGCTTTCAATCACCGGAAACTTCTGCCCGGTTGCTTCATAGCCTAATGTGTAGGCTCTTACGGCTTCTTTAGGGTAGAATTTAGAATGCGCATCATCCAGTGAGTTCAGTGCCTTTTCTAAAACAGGATAGGTCTCTTTGATAGTTTTTGCTTCCGATGCATTGTTCAGTGTGACGCGGGATAGCTCCTCCCAGTTTACTTTGGATTTATTCACTGATTTACTCTGCATAATACTCAGCGCATCAGTAACATACCGCTGAATGCTGTCTTTCTGTGCCGAAGCCTGAGATGAAAGAAGTACGGCAGTGAAAGTAAGTGCAGTTAAAAACGTATTCATAGGGAAGATTTATATGGTAAAGATAGCTTTTATTGAGTGAACCCGTTAAGGCTTCCAGATGATCCTGATTAAAAAGATGATGCAATGTCATTTTGAAGAAACAATATGCTGAACAATCATTTCCGCGTGGATCCTTGAGTTTTCTATAAACCAGAGATGGGTGTCTTTTCCGCCGCAGACTACGCCCGCAAGATACAGGTTTTTTACATTGGTCTCCATGGTTTCCGGATCATACAGCGGATTTAAGCAGTCGCCCTGCAGCTCGATGCCGGAGTTTTTTAAGAAATCAAAATCAGGAAGGTAGCCGGTCATGGCCAGTACAAAATCATTCTCAATTTCAATGATTTCCCCTTTTTCGTTTTTAAATATAACGGAATGTTCCCTGATCTCCAATAACTGCGCATTAAAATGAGCCTTGATGCTTCCTTCGGCAATCCGGTTCTCAATATCGGGCTTCACCCAGTATTTTACATTTCCGGAAATTTCTGAATGGCGGATGATCATCGTAACCTCCGCTCCTTTACGGTATGTTTCCAAAGCAGCATCCACAGAAGAATTGCTGGATCCCACAACCACCACTTTCTGTCTGGCGTAAGGATAAGGTTCCGTGTAATAATGTTTCACTTTAGGTAAGTGCTCGCCGGGAATGTCCATCAGGTTCGGGATGTCATAAAATCCTGTTGAGATAACGACATTTTTTGCCCGGTATTTTGATTTTGTAGTTTCAATTTCAAAAATCCCGTCTTTTTTAGTGATATGCAGCACCTTTTCATACAAGTTGATGTTAATCTCCTTCTGCCTTGCAATACCCTGGTAATATTCCAGGGCTTCCTGTCTCCCGGGTTTGGGAGCCGCTGAAATAAAAGGGATTCCGGCGATTTCCAGTTTATCTGCGGTGGAAAAAAATCTCATGTACAGAGGATAATGGTACAGTGAATTAACAATTGTTCCTTTTTCGATAATAACGTAGCTAAGATTGTTATGCTTTGCTTCCAGTGCACAGTTCAGCCCGATGGGCCCGCTTCCGACAATAAGAATATCCAGAATTTCCATAAAACAAATTTAGTCAAAAAGACTGTAAGCAAGATTAATGCTAAATAAAGGGTTAGAAGTTTTATTCGATATTCGCTGTTCGATCATTTAAACCATAGAAAATATTGTGGTATGAAACTGGCATCGGTTTTGGTTAATTTAGGCCATTAACATTAAATATGAAAAAAATCTTTATTTCGATGCTCATTCTGGGCATAACGGGATGCAAAAAAAATCCGGACAAATTTGTTAACAACACCAATACAGATTCCACTCAAAAAGATACGGCGGGCTACGTCAGTAAAAATAATATTGAAGATAAAGAAGCCGCTTTAAAACACAGCAATGAACAGATTGTCCAGCTGCTGAAAGATAAAAAGTACAGTAAACTGGCCGGTTTTATACATCCTGAAAAAGGAGTCAGGTTTTCCATGTACGCTTTTATCGTTCCCGAAGAAGACAAGGTTTTTTCAAAGTCAGATTTTCTGAAATTCCAGCCCACCAGGACTATTTTTACATGGGGCACCATGGATGGATCAGGAGATCTATATCAGGCAACCCTCAATGATTATCTTACGAAATGGGTATATTCAAAAGATTTTGCATCAGGACAGGTTTCATTCAATGAATTTCAGGGCAGCGGAAACTCACTGAATAACTTAAAGAAAATCTATCCCGGTGCAGATTTCACTGAGAACTTCATTAAAGGCTCAGGGCCGGATACCGGAATGGACTGGAACTGCCTGCGCCTGGTCTTTGAAAAATATCAGGGTAATTATTACCTCGTGGGCATCATCAATGATCAGTGGACAATTTAAATATGATTTTATTCTAAAACCGCAGCCAGCTGTTTGGTCAGGTTTCTTCTTGAGAACTGAGCGATATCCTGGCTGTTTTTTATATGATCACCATTTTTCCATAATTGAAATTCTTCTAAAATAAAAGCTTTAACGGTTTCAGCATCATGATAGCTGAAATGTTTTCCGGCTTTCGTTTCATTCAGTATGGTCGACACATCCGCTTCACGGGGCCCGAAAGAGATGATCTGTTTTCCCGTAGCTAAGTATTCGAAGATTTTCCCTGGAATGATCCCTTTTGAGGTGTCATTCGGGAAGTTGGTGATAATTAACAGCGAAGATTTTTCCATTTCTTCCACGGCTTTGTCATGAGAAAGGTACCCTAAGTTTGAAATATGGCTTTTTAAAGCGGAATTTTCAAGAGCATGTAAAATCTTATCATCAATTCTTCCGGCAAATTTCAGCATAAAGTTTGTCGCAAATTCAGGATTTGTTTCTACCAGGTCATTCAGTGCCTGCCAGAGATTTTCCGGGTTTCTCAGCTGTTCCAGTACGCCGATGTAGCTCAAGGTAAACTTTTCTTCCGTCGCTGAAGCATCTGAGGATTTTGCCCGGGCATCCGTTTCATCGAAACCGTTTGTAATGCATACCGCATTAGCTCCGTTTTTCCGGAAATTTTCTGCATCGGTATAGCTTGTTGCCAAGGTAATATCTGCATTTTTAAAAACTTCACTCTCCAGCTTCCGGTGTTTTTTATCAGAGCGCCCGGTGAGTTTCAGGTGTTTGTAATAGGAAATTTTGGTCCACGGATCACGGAAATCGGCAATCCATTTGAGATCCGGCAATTGTTTTTTCAGGTTTAAACCGATGAGGTGCAGCGAATGCGGAGGCCCGGAGGTAACCACAATATCAATCTTATTTTCTTTCAGATATTTTTCTAAAAATTTAACCGATGGCTTCACCCAGAATACCCGGGCATCAGGGATGAAAAAATTCCCCCTGACCCAGATGGAAAGCCTGGATTTCCAGCTCTGGTTTTTCCCGACATCAAACTGCCCGGCTTTGAATTTTTTATTGCTTTTGTTAAGTTTTTCAGCAAGCTGATAGGGCTCCCATATTTTTGTCTTTACGATTTCAATGCCTTCAGGAACATCCTTCATTAAGCTTTCATCCTTTAAGGGATAGCTTGGATTTTCCGGCGTATAAATAACCGGTTCCCATCCGTATTCAGGTAAATATTTCGCAAATTTCAGCCACCGTTGAACACCGGGGCCTCCCGCAGGAGGCCAGTAATAGGTGATGATCAATATTTTTTTTTGAGCGTTCATAAATAAGCTTTGTTCAAACTTTTAAATTGCTAAACCTTCTCAATTTTATTTTTGTCTCTTTTACCGTACATAAAATAAAGTCCGAAACCACTCAGCAGGATAAACAATCCGAAGCACAGAAGAGAAATCCATTTTCCGGTTTCAATAACCTGAGGTTCAAAAACCATTCTGATCGTATGGCTTCCGGCCGGAACGTGTACGGCACGCAGTAAATAATCTGCCTTGATGTAAGGAACCTCTTTTTCATCAATAAACATTTTCCAGCCGTGAGGATAATAGATCTCGGAGAAGACAGCCAGCTGCGGCGTCCTGGACTGGGATTTGAATTCCAGTTCATTCGGCTGATAACGGGTCAGGTTGATAAATGCTGAAGCATCCGGCTGAACCGTTTTTCCGTTAAAATAATTTTTATCAGAAGAAGCGATAACCGCTGTGTTTTTACTGTCAATAATGCCAATTACTTTAATTTCCTGATTGGGGGAATCTGCAAATTTCAGGTCGCTTACGAACCAGGCGTTTCCGTTGGCTTTCGGATTCGGTACGGCCTGCGGCTGCTCAGGTCCGCCCACTACCCAATATTTTGCATTCAGCAGGTTCAGGATGTTCGGAACTTTTACAGAATCCATCACCTTGAAATATTCGTTGATCACATCGTCATACCTTCTCAGTTTCACCGCGTGATATCCGCCGATGGAAGATTTGAAATAGGATGTATTGGTTTCGCTGAATGTCCCTAAAATATTGTTGAAGATCCTGTAATGGGTCTTGTCTTTTTCAGCAATCGTTTCAAGGGTCTTGTTAACGTTTACATTAGCCAGGATTGATTCCAGGTTGGGGTTACCCTGTACTTTTTCTGCTAAAAGATCTGAGCTTTCCGTCTGGAAAGGGTTCTCTGCAAAAACCTTATCCACATAATTTTCGTCATTCAGATAACGTCTGTTTACTGTCCAGAGATCAAAAAGGCTTACCGCGCCGATGATGATCAAAGCGATGTTCTGGCTGAGTTTTTTCTTTAAGCTCAGGAACAGAACCGCCGCTGCAATAGTCACATAGATAAAGGCCTTAATTGCATCGGTTTTAAAGAGCCTGAATCTTTCATCCACCAGATAATCCAGCAGGAAAGGAGGCAGGTACGTTTTTTCATTATCGGTATGGAAACCTAATAAAGATTTTCCGAAAACAAGGAGAATCAGGACCAGGCCTAAAGTCCCGCCGCTTACATATAGAAGAATCTTCTTTTTGTACTCTTCGGTTAACGTTTCATCGGTAAAGAACCTGTACAGCCCGATGATGGCAATTAAAGGGAATAGTAATTCCACCACAACCAATATCGAAGACGGTGCCCTGAATTTATTGTAGAACGGAACGAAATCAATAAAGAAATCTGACAAAGGCATGAAGTTGCTTCCCCATGCTAAGAAAATCGTGAGTATCGAAGCTCCCAGAATCCAGTAACGGTATTTTTTCCAGGCAAAGAAGAACCCTAAAACAGCTAAGAAACATACAATGGCTCCCTGATAGGCAGGTCCTGAAGTTATCGGCTGGTCTCCCCAGTAAGTTAAGCTTCCGAATCCTTTTGAGATCTGGTCCATTTCAGCCTGTGAGCTTACATTTTCCTGAACCATGGCCTGTACTTTCTCCATCATTTCCTTTCCTTCCGGCTCCTGGGTTGCGCCGCCCATCAATCTCGGGATGAAAAGGTTCAGGGTTTCCAGCTTACCGTAGCTCCACATCAGCATGCTTTCCTTATCCATTCCTGAAGTTCCTCCGGTATGGCTGTCGTTCGTTAGGATCTGCTTCCCGCGGACGGTTTCCTTAATGTACTCGGAATTGGCCATGATCCTTTGTGAATTCATACCCACCCCGATGAAACACGAAGCGGCAACAATTCCCGATGAAACTAAAAAATGTTTTACCGTCACCTTTTTCTGGATCGTCCGGATAAGTTCGGAGAGGAAGAGAACACCCAGAGCCAGGAAAAGGTAATAGGTCATCTGCGGGTGGTTGGCAGCTATCTGAAGTCCCATGAAGAGGGTAGTGACAATAAAGCCCCAGATGTACTGTTTTCTGATGTACACCAGTAAAATCCCGGCTAACAGCGGTGCAAAATATTCTATGGTGTTGATTTTACCGTTGTGCCCTGCAACAAGTGCAATATAAAAATAGGTTGAAAGCCCGAAGAAGGTGGCTCCCAGCAATGCGTATTTCCAGTTTCTGACGACGACCATCCCTAAAAGGAAGAATCCGCCGAAAAGAAGGAAAAGGTAATTAACAGGCCGTGGTAAGATATTGAGTTTAGAGTCGATTTTTTTAATGATATCCCCTTTAAACTGGCTTCCCATCTGATACGTAGGCATCCCCCCGAACATTGAATCGCTCCAGTAGGTTTCATTTTCCGTATTGGCCCTGTAATCAAGCAGTTCTTTGGCACCGCCGCGGTACTGCACAATGTCATGCTGGAAAAGCTGCTTTCCGCTGATCACAGGATTGGCATAAACAAAAGCAAGAATAATGAAAACCACGAAACTTGCCAGAATGAAAATCAGATTTTTATTTGTTTTAAGCATAATGCATTTTAATTTGAGAACCCTTTCAGCATGGTAACGCTGAAAGGGCCGGGCTATTTATTTTTATCTTCCTTGATCTCTTCATAGTCCACCGTTTCAGCGTCCCAGTTGAGTTTTTTATTGATCTGATCTTTGTTTTGTATGTCCTGCTGTTTGGCGCTGTTATTTTTATTGCCAAACACATAGCTGTGAAAGGATTTAAAGAAAATCCTCTTTAAAATATTCCATACAAAATAAATAATGATAGTAATGAGTACGAACTCAAAAATATACTTCATAATAAATAAATTGTTTACAGGTTTGAAACTTAAAGTTCATGGTCATGGTTTCAGTTCATTCCTTTCTCAAACTCCAATAACGCGCTGCCTTCTATTTTGAAGAAGGGTTCACCATTACGGAAGAGTTGGAAACACTTTTCATCGACTGGGATTCTTTTCCGTTGGAGATGGTTTCAATCTGCGTTGTTTTTACAGAAATATTCTGGTTGTTGATCCAACCTGTATTCTGGTCAAACTTAATGGTTCCGTTCTGTGCAAGTTCACTGCTTAAGCTGTGGGTAACTTCTCCCTGGTTCTGCTTTTCTTCTTTTTTAGGAATCCCTCCGGTTACGGCAATTTCGGCAATTCCGTTTCCTACGCTTTTAAGGATATAATTTGAAGTGACCTTAATTTTCCCCTGTGCATCGGCATTTTCGCTGCTGCTCCATTTTTCTCCTACTTTTACTCCTTTTTTAGGGATGATGGTCAGGTTTTTATTAAGCTGGTCTTTCAGTACTTTTTCATTGAAGGTTTCTTTCAGGCTTGCTAAGACACTGGCCTTCTGGTTGGCATCTTTTATCAGGGTACCTACTGCATTGGACACTTTTGTGTACACCGCATCAAATCCGGTAATGGAGATCACATTCCCTTTGGTGTCCATCTTCATATTCAGCTTATTTCCGGTAAGGGCCTTATTGATATTCCAGATCATTTTCAGGTCATCTTCCTTAGGAATCGGTAATTTGGTGTCAACGACAATTGTTTTTCCGTCTGCTGACTGGGAATTTCTTTTGGCAATCAGGTTTAAAGTCATGTCATACACATTCCCTTTGATATCATTAACGGTGAAAGACATTTCGTCCGTAGATTCGCTGGTTCCGTTCAGGGTTTTGCCTTTAGGGTCAGTCATCGTTTTGGTATCTCTCTGATAAGTGGTCAGAGGATAGGTTTTTCCTTTTTCCAGTTTAAAAGTCTGGGTGTAAACGCCTGCAGAATCTTTAATAGCCGGATTGGCTTCTACTTTTGCCACGGAATCCGCCGGAACTTCTACCGTAATCGTTTTTCCTGTTTTAGGATCTATTTTTGTGATTTTTGTCGTTTCCTTTTTATTGCATGAAACTAAAGCTATGGTTGAGATAAGCGCTAACGCTGCTATGTTTTTCATTTGATTTTTTTAAATTGTATAACTGTGAATTTACCTGAATGAACTGGATTTCGGATCAATATTAAAGACCGGAATTAACCGTCATTTTCTGTCTTACTGCCTCATATAAAATAGCCCCACAGGCTACGGAAACATTCAGGGACTGGGTTTTTCCTTCAATCGGCAACTTTATCTTTTCATCCGCATGGTGAAGGACTTCTTTTGAAATTCCCGTTTCCTCATTACCCATTACAATAGCGCACGGCTCTGTAAGGTTTACGTCATAAATCAGTTTCTGGGCTTTTTCGCTGGCGGCAAATACGGAAATTCCGCTCTGCTGAAGAAAGTCTACCACGTGGGCAAGATTGGGTTCTTTGCAGATTTTGATATTGTAAATACCTCCTGCAGACGTTTTTATGGCATCTGAATTAATCGGCGCAGCTCCTTTTTCCGGAATAATTACCGCATCAACGCCTACACATTCCGCCGTTCTGCAGATGGCCCCGAAATTCCTGACATCCGTCAGGCGGTCAAGGATCAGTAAAAAAGGAGTTTTCCCTTCTTCAAAAAGCTGTGGCACAATATCTTCTATTTTGTGAAAAGGGACGTCCGAAATAAAAGCAACTACCCCCTGGTGGTTTTTTCTCGTAAACCGGTTCAGCTTTTCAACCGGAACATAATTGGGGCGGATTTTATTCTTGGCAAGGATGGTTTTAAGCTCAGCATAAATATCTCCCTGCAGCGCATTCTGTACAAATACTTTATCAATTGTTTTCCCCGCTTCAATAGCTTCAATTACGGGGCGCAGCCCGAAAATAAAATCGTCCTTTTTATCGTTGTTATCCATTAATATTCTTTTATAAATTGTTTTCCGGAATAAGATCCGTAAATAAATATTTTCTTCTCAAAATAAAGCTTTGCCCTGAATGGCGGCTTTGTATCTAAGCTTCTTCTCTGTTTGTTGTTAATACTTTTCTCCTAAAATGGCTCTTTTCTGAGACAGAAGGTATCCGTAATGCAGGCATTCATGCATGTTGTTAAAAATAATAGCATCCTGAATGCTTTTCAGGTCCATCCCGAAGCTTGTGGTGTAAGGCGTATAATCTGCAAAGAAATCACTGTCATAATCTTTCATCAGGATCTTTGATGTTTCCGTCAGTAAAAACTCCAGGTCTTCCACTTCTGATTTCTGAACGTTCAGATTCGGCAGGGTACCTTTTTTGTAGGTTTCAATCCAGTATTTGTCAATTCTGAAAGGGTTTCCGCTGAGGTAATAATGCAGCAGCTGCTGGGTGGCAACCGTATGCGCAATATTCCAGTACATATTATTATTAAAGCCGTCCGGGATCAGGAGCAGGTCTTCATGCGAAGTATTCTGTAAAATATCCAGAAGGTTACTTCTTACCTGTCTGTGCGCCTGAAAATGATAATTCATTCTGCGAAATTTTAATCACCAAAAATAGTTTAATAAACTGGATATGACAATTTTTAATCTGGTAATGAAATCAAATTTATGTATTTTTATGAAAATACCGGATGATGATCGTTGATTTATAAGAGAAGGCCCGATTTGGAATCCTGCATCCATACCGGAATATTTAACAAACTTTAACTCAAATATGGCATTAATTGTGTTGATTACTGCAGGTATTTATTGGAAATTTACCCATTATTTTAAATTAAGCTATGTCAGAGATCAATCAGGCTGAAGATATCCGTCAACTGACGGAACAGATAAAGGAAGCGAACTATTATTTTTCCCGTCTCAGGCAGGAAATCAACAAAGTTATTATCGGGCAGGAATATATGATAGACCGCCTTTTGGTAGGGCTTCTGGGGAATGGGCACGTTCTGTTGGAAGGTGTTCCCGGACTGGCTAAGACACTGGCCATAAAAACCCTGGCAGATGCTGTTGACGGTGAGTTTTCCAGGATTCAGTTTACGCCGGATCTGCTGCCTGCCGATGTGGTGGGAACAATGATCTACAGTATTAAAGACAATGATTTTTCGATAAAAAAAGGCCCGGTTTTCGCAAACTTTGTGCTTGCGGATGAGATCAACCGCGCCCCGGCAAAAGTACAGTCGGCCCTGCTGGAAGTTATGCAGGAAAAACAGGTAACCATTGGTGATGAAACCATGAAGCTTCCGAAGCCTTTTCTGGTACTGGCCACACAGAACCCGATTGACCAGGAAGGTACTTACCTTTTACCGGAAGCCCAGAGCGACCGTTTCATGCTGAAATGTACCATTGATTATCCGAAATTTGAAGATGAAAGAACGGTAATGAGAATGGTTTCCACTTCGCATCAGCCTGTTGTGAAACCGGTGATATCGCTGCAGCATATTGTAGAAGCCAAAGAACTGATCAACCAGATTTATCTTGACGAGAAAATAGAAAAATATATCCTGGATATGGTTTTTGCAACCCGTTATCCTGAAAACTACGGCCTTGCCGAGCTTAAAAATTATATCGGTTTCGGGGCTTCACCAAGGGCTTCCATCAATCTTGCCATTGCATCCAGAGCGTATGCATTCCTGAAAGGAAGAGCTTTTGTTATTCCTGAAGATGTAAAATCGCTGGCCAATGATGTGCTGAGACACAGGATCGGTTTAACCTTTGAGGCAGAAGCGGAAAATATTTCTACAGAAGAAATCATCAGCAGGATCTTAGCGAAAATCCAGGCTCCATAATAATGTAACAGTTTAGCAGTGTAACAATCGATTGTTGCAGGGTTATATTCTTACATTTTACATTTAAAGTATGCAGATAAAAGATATTGTAAAAAAAGTCAAGCAGATAGAAATCCGTACCCGAAAGAAGACGGAAGCTTCTTTGATGGGACAATATCACAGTGCTTTCAAAGGACAGGGAATGACCTTTTCAGAAGTCCGCCCGTACCAGTTCGGGGATGAAATCCGGAGGATCGACTGGAACAAGACCGCCCGTTTCCGCGAGCCGTTTGTGAAAGTAATGGAAGAGGAGCGGGAGCTGACAATGATGCTGGTTGTGGATATTTCCGCTTCAATGGATTATGGGACAAAAAATCAGCTTAAAAGAGAATATGTAGCTGAAATTGCAGCCAGTCTGGGCTTCTCAGCAGCCGGAAACAATGATAAAGTAGGGCTTATCTTATTTGCCGATAAAGTATATAAAGTGGTTCCGCCCCAAAAAGGAAGGAAGCATATTCTTTCCATTATCAGTAATATTCTGACCGCATCTTATGTGCCGGCAGAATCAAAGGTTGATAAGGCGCTTGAATACATGATGGGTATTTTCAAAAAAAAGTCGCTGGTTTTCCTTTTTTCTGATTTTGAGGATGACTATGATTCTAAAATGCTGAGGGTAGCCTCTAAAAAGCACCAGCTGCTCGGCATGAGGGTATTTGATGAAAAAGATAATGAAATTCCTGATGTAGGATATACTTTGCTGTATGATGCTGAAACCGGAAAACAGGTCTGGGCCAATACATCAAGCGCGCGCTGGAGGTATACGTTTGCGGAGGCACAGAAACAGAAATTAAAAACTCTGGAAGAAGATTTTGCCAACAGTTCGGCAAGTTTTATAAACATTAATACAGGTGCAGATTATTCCAAGCTCCTGTACAATTACTTTCAGAAAAAATAAAATAAAAATGCATCCGCTGTTTGAAAAGAGTGACCGATGCAAGGTAAAAATGTAACAATACAATTGAGAAAACTATTATTTATATTTTGTTTTTTACTCTGTGCGAATGCCTTCTCACAGATTCTTTCTTCCAGTGTCGAGAAGAAAACCATTGCTCTGGGTGAAGTAAACCACATGGTGGTAACGATCAATAACATCGGCAGCGAAAAAGTTTCCGCAGCTCCCGAAAATGAGTTGCTGCCTTTCCATTTTGAAGAGGTAAAAGACAGTATTGCGCAGACTCAGGATGTATATTACCGGAGAATTGATTTTGCGGTATTCGATGAAGGGAAGTTTACCATCCCCGAACTTGAGTTTAAGGTCGGCGGAAAGGTGTTAAAAACAATTCCTTATGAGATCGAGGTAATCAATACTGCCCAGAAGACCGACCAGATCAATGACATCATGAATAACAAAGAGGTAAAACTTGAAGTAACGGATTACTGGCAGCTGTATAAGTTTTATATTCTGGCCGCCATTGCTTTGATTGCTCTGATCATTGCCATTGTCATGTTTGTGAAGTACGGCAGGAAATCCAAAGACTCGCCGGTGGTTGCAACCAACCAGACTTTGAAAGAACTGGATTCCCTTAAGAAGAAAAAATATGTGGAAACCGGTGATTACCGTTCATTTTACGTAGAGCTTATCGATATTTCAAGGAAATTTATTGCTAAACAATATCGGTTACCAGCCGATGTCCTGTTGACGGATGACCTGGTTGACCTGATGAAGAAAAATAATACCATCTCGCAGGAGAACGAAAAAGTGGTGGAAGATGTATTTGTAAGAGGTGACCTGGTGAAGTTTGCAAAAACATTCCCGGATCAGCAGACCATGGAAAAGGATTTTGCAGACATCAGAAATTTTGTAAAAAGATCTTCAAAAGATCTGGAATTTGAAAACCTGAGGAAAGATGTTTGATTTTGAGTTTTACAGTCCGTGGTTTTTACTGCTTTTCCTGTTGTTTATCCCATTGCTGTTCAGGGATGTCAGCAGACAGAAAAGGAACGGCATTAAAGTGCCCACAGTTAAGAATATGGCTGACAGCAGCGGTATCCGCGTGGTAATGTTTTTCCTGAGGATTTCCAAATACATCATACTCTCCGCACTTATCATCGCCATGGCAAGGCCAAGGACCTTTACGGTTTCCCAGGACAGGGATGATACAAAAGGTATTGATATCATGCTTTCCGTAGACGTTTCTTTAAGTATGCTGGCAAAAGACCTTACCCCGGACCGTTTAACGGCCCTGAAGGATATTGCGATAAAGTTTGTTGAAAAACGGCCCAATGATAGGATCGGTTTGGTGACCTATTCCGGAGAAGCATTTACAAAAGTCCCGGTAACTTCTGATCACCAGGTAGTGGTTGATGAACTGCAGAATCTTAACCCTCTGGAATTACAGCCGGGAACAGCCATCGGTGAGGGACTTTCAGTAGCCATTAATCACCTTAAAAACAGCAAGGCAAAAAGCAAGATCATTATTTTGATGACCGATGGTGTCAATACCATTGAGAATGCAATGCCTCCTGCGATTGCGGCAGAACTGGCAAAGAATAACAGTATTAAAGTGTATGCAATTGGGATCGGAACCAACGGATATGCCTTAATGCCTACCCAGACCGATATTTTCGGGGATCTGGTTTTTACAGAAGCAGAAGTGAAAATTGATGAGCCGGTGTTAAAGGAAGTCGCGCAGATGACCGGCGGGAGATATTTCAGGGCTACTTCCAACAGCAGTCTGGAAGAAGTGTATGATGAAATCAACCAGCTGGAAAAATCAGATGTGAAAGTTTCAAGGCTGTTCAATTATCAGGAATATTTCAAGATTTTCCTTTGGATTGCTTTGGGTATTCTGTTTATTGACGCGTTGTTGAGGTGGGTATTTTATAAAATTTTAAGCTGATGGATTGGTATTTGGGAAATTATTGGTATTTATTGCTGCTGTTGCTTTTACCGCTGTTGGCTGTTTTTCTGGTGCGTTACCTGAAATGGAAAAATAAAAGGAAGCATATTTTCGCGGATGCCCGGTTTCATGAGCATCTGTTTGAAAAAAGATCGGGCTTTACGAGATTTTTCCCGACTTTATATATCTTGGGAACACTGTTTCTGATTTTTTCGATCATTGACTTGTTAAGCGGCTCAGAAGAAATCAAAACCAATCAGAAATTAAACAACGTTATTTTCATGCTGGATGTTTCCAATTCAATGAACGCGGAAGAAATCAATCCAAGCCGTCTCGCCGAAGCCAAAAACCTGATGATCCAGACCATGCTGAAGATGAAAAACGATAAGGTGGGGATTGTTATTTTTGCGGGAGAAGCAAGCTCGATTATGCCTTTGACTACAGATTACAATTCAGCGGAAACCTATATCGGCGCAATTGAGACCAACTCCATGCAGATCCAGGGAACTGATTTCCTGAACGGGATGAAAAGCGCGGTGGCAAAATTTAAGAACGTAAGTAAAAACGCACGGAAAGTGGTGTTGTTAAGCGATGGGGAAGATAACGAGGGAAATGACGAAGCAGCGATAAATCTGGCGGAAAAAGAAGGGATTATGATTACTTCCGTAGGGATAGGTTCCGATGAAGGGGCACCGATTCCGGAATACCAGTTCGGACAGCTGATGGGTTACAAAACGGATATTTCCGGGCAGACCGTTATTTCAAAAAGACAGACGGCAGCGCTGAGGAAAATGGCGGAAGCCACAGGCGGATCCTATATTGACGGGAATAATATCAATGAAGCCCCGGACAGGATTATTGATGCCCTGCAAAAGAAGTCCGGTTCTTCTGAAACACTGGTGAAGTCGCAGAATGCCAACCATTACTATCAGTACTTTCTGATTGTTTCTATATTCTTCTTTACGCTGATTTATCTGTTTAATCCTAAAAGGGATTTAAATGTATAAAATCATGTGGTATGGCGCGGATAACCGGCAATTACTTTAACCCAACTTTAACAAATAAGGCACTGTTTATTAACATATAAAGGAATAATTTTGCATTGGATGAATACTAAAATCTTTTTTTTATCGTTTATTATTGCTTTCATGAGTTCAGGTTTTCTGTTTGGCCAGAAAAACTACAGGACACTCGTGTACGAGGGCAATGAAAAATTCAACGGGAAAGATTATGATGGGGCCACTGCTAAGTACCTGCAGGCAATAAAAGCCAACGACAAAGATTTTACAGCCCATTATAACCTGGGCAATGCACTGTATAAAAGCAAGAAATACGAAGAAGCCAAGGCGGAGTTTGAAAAGGCACAGCGGTTTTCACAGACTCTTTCAGACAAATCTGCGGCACTTCATAACCTGGGGAATGCCTATATGCAGACGAAACAGCCCGAAAAGGCAGCCGAATTTTATAAGCAGTCACTGAAACAGAATCCTTACAGTGAAGCAACGAGGAAGAATTATGAAATTGCCAAACTGAAAGAAAAAGAAAACGAACAGAAACAACAAAAGCAGAATAACTCCGGTAAAGGAGGAGGCGGTAAAGATCAGCAGCAGAATGATGATCAGAAGGGAGAGCAGAAAGAGCAGGGACAGGGGCAGCAGAACCAGGGCAAAGGCCAGGGGAATGATCCTAACCAAAAATCTGATAATGAGACCAGAATCCCGAAAGGACTTGAAAATCAAATACTCAATAAAGTAAGCGACAAAGAGAAAGAAACCGCCAAAAGAATTTTAAACAAAAATTCTTATTCGATGCCCGAAAGCAACGAGAAAGACTGGTGATGCAGAAAAGAACCCTTTACATACTATTCCTTTTTTTATCCGTAATTTCTTACGGACAGGTAAATATTTCTGTAAATCCTGATAAAACAACTTACAGCGGGAAAGAGATCATCAACCTCACCATTGTTCTTGAAATGAACGGCGGGGAATATACCCAGCAGACTCCTCTGCGCTCACCCGATCTGTCAAGATTCAACATCATCGGAAGCGGATCCGTAAGCAACGGCTATGTAGATCCTGAAACCAATACCGTTATCTCACAATCCATTACCAGGCTGGCTCTTGAGCCGAAGCAGAAAGGAAAAGTAAAAGTAGGTTCATTCCTGGTAACTGTTAATAATAAAATCTATAAAACCGAGCCGTTTGAAGTCTTCATAAAAGATGTTGAAAAGAAAGCTGTAGCAGCCAACTTAAAAGACGTCTATTTAAATATGGAGATTGAAGACCGTGAGGTGTATCAGGACCAGCCTGCCATTGCAGTTCTGAAAGTGTACTCCAAAAACATGGACAATTTCAGAAGGGTTAAAAACATCCGTCTTCCCCAGCAGGATAACCTTGATGTTTATCCGGTAAGCTTTGCAAAATCTGAAATTGATCCGTCATCAGACTACGGAAATATGGCCTCACAGATTCTGGCGGTATTTATGGTGTTCCCGAATGAAGCAGGTTATGTGGACGTGCCGGGTGTTTCCGCATCGGTAAATTCTTTTTCCGGTAAAAATAAAATTGTTTCCAATAAAGTCAAGATCAACGTTAAAAAACTTCCGGAAGATGCACCGGAATGTTTTAAAAATGCTGTCGGGAATTTCAAGGTAAGCTTCGTAAACACGTCAAAAGAAAAAGCTGAAATTAAGAAGCCGATGAATGTGCTGGTAAAAGTAAGCGGCGAAGGGAACTTAAAAAACCTTGAACTGCCGAAAATTGCAGCCTCACCGGATTATGAAGTTTTTGCCCCAAAGATTACTTCCCGGGTTACGGCAGGCCTGACCGGAATGAAAGGGGAGATTGCCGCCAATTATATTATTATTCCTAAAAAAGCCGGGGAAATTGCCATCAGAACAGAACATTTCGCATTCTTCGATCCGTCCAGCAAGGAATATATAGACCTGGGTGAGAAAATATTATCGGTCAATGCATTTTCTCATGAAGAAATCATGGATGCCAAGACTACCGTAGAAAAGGTAAACGAGTATACCAATACATTGCTGGAAACGGTAAATACACCGGTACTTAAAACCACTTCTTTTAAAGTGAAAGAAAAAAGCAAGTTCCACTGGAATATTCTGTTAATCAATTTTTTCATCTTAGCCGGACTTTTCTTAGCCTATCTGATATTTAAAAACTGGCAAAAAAAGCGTGCATTAATTAAAAATACCGCACCTTCAAAATCTTTAGGATCAGTATCGGAAACGGAAAAAGAAATAAGGGAACAGCATAAAACTGATATCCACGATTATTTCAGTTATTTGGAGAATCTGAAAGACAATCAGGATTATGATACATTTTTCAAAACCTATGATGAGTTGGAAACAGAAGTGAGGAAACAGTTTTCTCAAAGTTCTGCAGGCGGCTTCAGGGATTTTCTGGAAATGCATCAGGGCGCTGCAACGGCGGCAGAATATACAGATCTTTCACAAAAAATCCAGATAGAGAAATATACACCGGTAAAATCTTCCGAAGGAATTGAAGAACTTTTACGGGCAATTGTTAATTTGTATTCACGCATTAGCAAATAACCAGTTTATTTTCATATTTTTGCGAAATTATTAATTAAGAATACATGGAAGTATTTAATGATTTTTCTATAAAGGAAATTGTTACCTGTTTTATGGTGCTTTTTGCGGTGATTGATATCATCGGCTCCGTTCCTATTGTGGTAACCTTACAGCAGAAATTCGGACAGATTGAGGCCGGCAGGGCTTCGATTACGGCGGGTCTGATCATGATCGTTTTTCTTTTTGTCGGAAATAAAATCCTGAAGCTGATTGGGGTGGATGTCAATTCCTTTGCCATAGCCGGGGCATTTGTTATTTTCGTCATCGCGCTTGAAATGATCCTGGGGATCGAAATCCATAAGACCACTGAAGTTAAGGCAGCCTCTATTGTACCTATCGCATTCCCGTTGGTTGCAGGAGCAGGTACACTGACCACAACGCTGTCGCTGAGGGCTGAATTTCATGATATAAATATCATTTTTGGGATCATTCTCAATACAATTTTCGTATATTTGGTGCTGAAATCAGCGAAGTGGCTGGAACGAAAAATGGGGGAAGCAACACTGGCTATTCTTCAGAAAGTTTTCGGGATTATCCTGTTAGCGATTTCAATTAAGCTATTTACCGCAAATTTTGCCCAGCTGGTGCAGACTTATATTAATTTTTAACGTGATGCAGAAGTTTTATAAAGTATTTTTAGTAGTGTTTATCGTGTTTATCGCCATTAATCTTTATGCTATCAACTGGCAAAGTGATATTCTGGCAGACGAAGAAAACCTGAAGTTTGTATTTTCAATCGCCTGTGCGGTGATCGGTCTTATTTTACTTTTTGTTATGAATACATGGAGTAAAATCGGCAAAAAGAAATAATTTAAAATTATAATTTATTATATAGGCCTCTTTCAATTCGAAAGAGGTTTTTTTATGCCTGTAAAAAGTTCCCAGACAGTTTGTACACACTGAAGATATTTAGTGATCTTATTTAGATACAGCTAAATTTTTCAGAACTGCTTCGGATTTGAGCTCTGTTTCGGTCCATTCTTTTTCCGGGTTGCTCTGGGCTGTGATACCGCCACCGACAAACACGTGAATGGAGTCCTGATAGAGTTTGGAACAGCGCAGGTTAACAAAATACTGTACGGTTTCTCCGGCTTCGATTTTAATATATCCCGCGTACAATTCGCGTGGAAATTTTTCCAGGCTCTGAATATGTTTTTTACAGAATTCTTTCGGGATCCCGCATACCGCAGGCGTAGGGTGTAACTCCTGAATAATAGTATCCAGGTCTTCTTTTTTTATTTTTACCCTGAAGTCTGTTCTCAGATGCTTTATATTCCCTGAAATATGGTCATAGGTACCGGATTCTTCAATCCCTTCAGAATATTTATTTAAAATATCCCTGATATAGCTGGTTACCGGTTTCTGCTCTTCAATTTCTTTTTCCGACCAGTTTTCTGAAACCGGAAGCGTTCCCGCAAGACTCATGGTTTCAAAATCACAGTTGTTTTTATTAAATTTCCCCAACACTTCAGAAAAGGCGCCCATCCATGAGTTTTCACCGTTGATTAAAAGGTATTTGAAGGCATTGGGATAAGATTTGCACAGGTTTTTGAAGCTTTCTTTTATATCCAGTCCATTAAAATCCGTGAAGATTTTCCTTCTTGAATACACCAGTTTGGGTAATTTATGCTCTTTGATGATATCAATGACCTGATGAATATTCTGTATATATTGTTCTTTTGTTTCCGCCATGTAACCGTTATCATCTGTTGACAGGAGTTCATTGCTGATGGTAATGTTGTCAAAAGCTTCAGGACTTATTTCAATAATATTCCCTTGACATTTGATCTGATGAAGGCCGTCAAAAGAATAGAAACTGATATGGTTTTCCTGTGAACTTTCATCTGTGGAATACAGTTTTTCATCGAATGGAAATTTGAAATAAATCATGTAGAATAAGAGGTTTACAGAAATCAGCGCCTGGAAATTATATAAGAAATCCCGACACTGATTTTTCTTTCTGCAAAGGTATTATTAGTCTTAAAAATGTCAAAATCAAAACTGCTGTTTTTTAAGAAAAGATTCTTTAAGGTATGCTGCTGGTATTCCAGCGACAGAAGAATGCGCCTGTAAAGCCTGTATTGCGCACCTAAAGAAAACCCGAGATTGGCACGGTAGCTTTTGAAATCCTCCGGTTTATCCAGTTCCATATTTTCAGGGGTCATAAACTGTAAGGTATAGCTGTTTCTGTTGACCGTAACCCCGGCAAACGGACGGATATTTTTCCATTCATACAGCAGTTTCAACTGGACGGCATATTCAAAATGTTTATTATTGAACCGCTGGAATAACAGTGACTGATTATCCTTCGTGAAATAAAACCCGTTCAGGTAGGTGTCTTCCGTGTTGGCATCAAGATCAAACGTGGAATTCCAGTGGTAGAGATGAGCGGAAAACATGACGGATAATTGAGGGTTAAAAACAGTCCTTGAAATCCAGAGCCCGAGATGCTCGCCAAACTGCTGACGGCCAGATGAAAGTTCCTGTACCCAGCTGCTGCTTTTTAAACCCATCCCGCCTTCTATGCCATATTCAAAAAGGGGAGGCTTCTGTCTGCTGATCCTGTTTTTAGCCCGCTGTTTATCAAGTTCTTCTTTATAGATATTCCGGACGAAAAATTTCTCCCGGATCTCCATATCCGGAAAAACGACATCTTTATGTTTAAATTGCACAGGTTTTATAAGGTAAACCGTATCGTAAACGGTAATATTTTCATACACATATACCGTGTCCACTTTCTTTCTTTTCTGTGCGTAGGATAAACTTATGGTGACAAAAGCTAAAAAGAGGATTATTTTTCTTAAAAACATGTTCAGGGGCATTTATCTTTCTATAAAAACCGTATCTCTTTTAATGATTTTCTTTACCACAATTACTTTTTCCGGTGTTTCTTTTACAGAGTCTTTCCGGATTGTTTTTGCGGAGTTCTTCCCGGATTCAATATCTTTTTGTGCTGTAACAGGTGTGGTTTTTAAAATATCTGTTTGCTTAACGTCCGCCAAATCCTTTTCATTTAAACTTTCATCTTCTGTATTTGGTTTTAAGATCAGGCTTGAACTTTTTTCATCTTTCTTGGATGAATTGAACGTTGCTTCAACCTGTTTTTCCTGAGGCCGTCTTAAAGAATCAGCTGAGTTATTTCCTGTGAAAAAGGAGTTTCCCGGATTTGATAAAAAAACGGAAAGAATTAGAATCACCAGGATAGTGCTTCCTATTACCGTTTTCTTTTTCCACGCCGTGCTGTTTGATGACGAAAATGACTGAGGGTGTATTTTGATATCAGCAGGAACCTGCAGCGGTCTGGAAGGCTGAACCGTGAAATCTGAAAATTTATTTTGAAAGGTCCGTGCCCAAAGCAATCCGCCAAGTCCGAAAATCACCAGCAGCTGCGCCGTTTTCTTTTTCGGGGTATCAGGCTTGACGATATGGTTCAGTAAATAATTCTGGACTGATTTTTTAGCCCTGAGAAGATGCGATTTAGACGTATTTACTGTAATTCCCAGTGTATTAGAAATTTCTGAATGGGAATAGTTCTCAATAAAAAAGAGATTGAAAACCGATTTATGGTGGGAGGGAAGATGGTCTATGGAAGACAGCAGTTCTTCATTGGTAAAATCGTAAATGAAGGCATTTTTTTCTTCCTGAAAATGATATTCCATTTCTGAAGGGGTATCTGGGATTTCTGAGGGTTCCGCATCAACGAACGTATTTTTGCTGTTTTTACGGATGTGCTGTAAAGCGTTATTGACTACAATTTTTTTAAGCCAGGCAAAGAGTGCTTTCTCGTCATTCAGCTGGTGGTCTTTCTGTATGGCGGTGATAAAACTGTCCTGTACAATATCTTCTGCGGTGTAAATATCCTGTATATATCTGCGGCAAATCCCCAGGAGTTTCGGGGAGTAACTGCTGTAGACTTTTTGCCAGTCTAAGTTGCTGTTTTGCTGCATCATAATTAATTGGTTGGTTTCACATTTTTAGTTTTTGTGCAGGATGACTATTTCTTAATAAAATGAGTAATCACTAATTTCAGGCGAGGTTAAAAACTAAAATAAAAGTTTTCATGGTTGTTATTTTATTATAAGATGCAGAAAAAATAAAAGGTTGCAGCTGTAACATAAAAAAAGCTCAAATTTTTTTTGAGCCTGTATTTTTTAAATGAATCTTATTTATTGATAATCGTATTGGTCATCGTGGTGTGGCTGATCAGCTGATCTTTCTCGTCACGGATTTCTATTTCAGAAACGTGCATGCTTCTTCCTTTCCTGATGAATCTGGCAACAGCGGTTACCATTCCGCTCTTTTTGCTTCTTAAATGATTTGTATTGATGTTGGTACCTACACCACAATACTTTTCGCCGTCAATAAAGATATTGGACAGGCTTGAACCCATGGTTTCGGCCAGAACGCAGCTTGCACCGCCGTGCATAATCCCGAAAGGCTGATGGATTCTCGGTAATACCGGCATTGTGGCCGTCAGTGTTTCATTCTCCAGATCAATGTCTGTAAACTGTATGTCCAGTGTTTTGGCAAAGGTCTCTTCACCCCAGTTGTTGATAAATTCTAATATCTGCGCTTTGGTTTTATCTTTTGTGTACATGGATGTATAAGTAACTGATAATAAGTAATTTTGGCAACATCTAATTTCTAACTTCTAATTTCTAACTTTTGACTTCTGACTCGTTCCCCATGATATTCGGGTTCCAGTTTGCCGGTATTTTCGGCACAATATCATTTTTGATATAGTAGTCCTGGATTTCCTGCATGATTTCCGTGAACGGTACCGATGCAATCCTTTCATAAGGAATGGTGTAGCCCAGATACACCCTGTTGCGTTTAAAATCTCCTGCTGCTAAAACAATCGGGACTTTTGCGGCCAGTGCCATGTGATAAAAACCTTTTCTCCATTTCGGTACCCAGCTGCGCGTTCCTTCAGGGGTAATTACCAGGCTGAAGTCATCTTTGGCAAACTGTTGGGCTACAAAATTCACCAGGTCATTTTTCTGGCTCCTGTCAATACCGATTCCGCCCAGTCCTCTTACGGTACTTCCGTACCATGCCTTGGTGTGGGCATCTTTGATGATGATTTTCAGGGGCTTGTTTAAAGACCAGTAGGCCAGGTTGCCCAGGATGTATTCCATATTATGGGTATGGGGGGCCACCACCAGAATGCATCGGTTCAGGCTGTTTACATCACCCTGTAAAACAACTTTCCAGCCCATTAATTTTAGCATCAGCTTGCCCAGCAGCTTTCTCATATCGTTTGGATTAAAACAAAAAAGTATAACCACTTTGGTTATACTTTACAAATATATTGAAATATTATCGCTCTTAAAATAAACCGCTGATTAAATCTACGATTTTGATTACAATTTCTAATGCTAACTGTACCATGATTATTTAATATTTTTAAGTGTCCTAGGTTATTTTTTCTACACAAATGTAAAGATTTTTATTTACATAATACATTAAATGTAGATTTTTTTTAATTTATTTTGAGAGAAGAAGGGTGTGAATTTCAAACGGTTGGGTTATCCCTCCACACCTTCTGCCACTCTCTCCAGTGAGTTATTTAGTCTTTATGGTAATTTCGTTTTTATCTTCGTCTACATTGAAGTCTATATTCGCACCTTTCATCTTTCTGATGCTGTTTTTCATGGAGTCAATTACCTGGTCCGCTTTGTTGCTCGGGACTTTTTTGCCGTTGATGATAATACTGTCGTTATTGTCATCTTCCGAATTGTACTCAATGGTAGAACCGTTCACCGTAATTTTGTTTTTTTCAATCTTAATGTTTCCGTCCTCGTCTTTTTCCTGGTCGCTGTCATTGATACCGTCTGCATTCAGGTCGCCGTCAAAATTAATTGCATCGTCTTTTACCGGAAGAACAATTGTATTTTGCGGAACAACCAGTTCATAATCGACGTTGTAATCTCTGAATCTGTGTTCGTACGCATACTTGATGAAATTAGGAAGCATGATTCTGTTGTTGACAATTTCTACCGGAACATTTACATTCAGTGGAAGGTTATATCCTTTAGCCTCTTTTTTAATGATCAGATAAGGCGTCTTGATGTTTGCTTTTCTTGTAACATCTACATGGATCCAGTCTTTTCTGTAAACCGACACCCTGTCAGAATAAAGGTTGTCATCATAGGCTGTAAAGTTCTGTGGGATGGTAATCTGCTTAGAGTCAACATATAAAGTATCTGAAGTTGTGTTGATTGCTACTTCTTCCGTATCTTCTTTGTGTCCTTTGAAGATCATCTCTCTTTTAGCCATACTCAATCCGAAGTACGTTCCAAGACCGATTATCGTAAGGAACAGTGCGCCTAAAACCCATCCGATATTTCTCAGCTTTGTTTTGGGTGAGAAAATCTTAATACTCAACAGACTGAAAATTAATGCAGGAATTAAAGACCCGATAATGATAAGTGCTGCCAAAACATTGTATAATCCGTCTTCATCAAAGTAAAATTTCATTTCATTGGCTCCCGGGAAATCAGAATCAATCCCGAACAGTCCGAACACCACAAACACACCGATGATACTGCTGACTGCCATGATAGCGAAAAATGCGCCTACAATATATTTCAGGATATTCCAGACTCCGCTGCCTGCATTATTGATGTAAGGTTTGTTCTCAATATAAATTTCACCTGCTCTTGTGGTCGTTTCATTGGCAAACTGTACAATTTTACTGGATTCTTCCTTTAAATTATCAAAATTCAGAGGCTTTCCTTTCATTTTCAGGAAATCTGATGCGGTTTCAGCTTTCGGAAGCACTGCCCAAAGGATAAAATACAGGATGATAACCAGAAATGAAGATCCCGGTGCTACCCAAAGAAATAAAAATGCCCCAACCCAGATCAGCCTCATCGCTGTAAGATCCATTCCGAAATAGGCTGCAAGGCCTGCGCATACTCCGGCTACTTTCTGTCTTTCAGGATCACGGAACAGCTGTTTCTTATCCGTATACTCACTGCCTGCCGCTGCAGTTCTTCTGGTGTTCTTTTCAGAATAATAAGCCTCTTCCTGTTCTTCGATTTTTTCCGGGCTCCCGATCTGTGCAATCACTGCTTCTACATCCCCATCATTAATCACTTCACGTTTTGCCATGGTATCTCTGAAGATTTCAACCATTCTGATTTCTATATCGTGCATTACCTCATCAGCTTCCGAAGCATCCAGTGAGCTTCTCAGGGCGTTCAGGTAATCGCTGAGTTTTATATATGCATGTTCTTCTATCGTAAAAGAAAAACCTGCGAGTCCTATTGAGAGTGTTTTGTTCATAGCTTTGTTTTTTTAATTTTTTTGAGTGATTTGGTTGACTGAAGCAGTTAGTTCATTCCAGGTATTCTGAAGTTCATCCAGAAACAGTTTTCCTTTTTCTGTGATCTGATAGTATTTTCTTGGCGGGCCTCCTGTGGATTCTTCCCATCGGTAAGAAAGGAATTCACCGTTTTTTAATCTTGTTAAAAGAGGGTAGAGGGTTCCTTCCACTACATCCAGTTTTCCCTTTTTCAGTGCATCAATCAAATCAGAAACATACATTTCGCGTTGATTGATGAGACTTAAAATACAGAATTCCAGAATCCCTTTCCGCATTTGCGCTTTGGTATTTTCAGTATTCATCTTTAATAAGTTTTGTCAATTAGTTATTTATTTCAGACTTCAGTTCCTAGCTAGTTGAACCTATTCCGATTTTACATTACAAAGATATGTAATTAAAATGGTAATATGCAATACAAAGTAGTGGAATTTTAAAATAAAATAACATAAATAATTGATTATCAGTTAAATTATTTTTATGAAAAATTAATCAGAATAAAAATAAAGAGAAATCAGAGTGGATTTGTAATAATTTTTCCTTTGACGCTGACCGGCCTTAACGTAACCAATGCCTTTTTCTCAATCTTATGTTGGGAAGAAATAAAAGTGAACTGCTGATAAAATTTGCGGATGACAAGTGCCATTTCCATCACCGCAAAATGCTCTCCGATACAAAGCCTTGGCCCGGCTCCGAAAGGGTAGTAGGCGAAATTTCTGGCATTCTCGTCATCAAACCGTTCAGGAATAAATGAATCCGGCTGTTCCCAGTATTTCGGGTTCCTGTGGAGCCCGCTGATATACAGGATGATAAAAGTGCCTTTTGGCCAGGAATACTCTTTAAAACGGTCGTCCTCCAGTGCCTGCCGGTCAATGGCCCAGGCCGGGGAATGAAGCCGCATAGCTTCCTTGATGATATTGGAGGTGTATGATTTTTTCATTAAGCTTTCCGGTGAAAAAAGAGTATTCCCTTCAGCCGTAATTTCTTTTCTGAGTTTTTCTTCAGCTTCCGGATGCCGGCTGATCTCAAAAAACATGAAGCTCAAAGCATTGGCTGTTGTTTCATGGCCTGCAATAAAAAGGATCAGCATTTCGTCTACCAGCTGTTCATCAGACATAGGAAGCTGGGTATCTTCATACCGGGCACTGATGAGCATATCCAGGAGGTCATTTTTCTCTTCTCCCGAGCTTCTGCGTTTGTCCAGGATATTCTGAAGGATTGCTTTTGCTCTTTTGCTTTTCTCAATATTGCGGTCTATCACTCCGAAAAACTTTAAAATATTGGTATAGAAAGGAAGGCGGACCTCCTTGGCAAAGACTTCCTGGATTTCCGTAACGATTTCCCCCAGTTCTTTTACCGTATTCTTATCAATATCTGAGCTGAACAGGGTTTTAGCAACAATGCTGAAGGCCAGTGAATGAAAAAACGCATACAGATCCGTTTCCTGTCCGGTACCGAACGGCTGAAAAGCCGTATCAATCTCATCCTCCATAATGGAAACGAGATTGGCAATTTTTACTTTGCTGAACCCGGGCTGGATCAGCCTTCTCTGTTTAAGCCAGTCTTTTCCGTTGTTGGTCAGCAGTCCGTTCCCGAGGTATTTCCCGAGTGTAACAGACTGTATTTCGGATTTATAATAATTTTTATGATTCTGCTTTAAAATATATTCCACAAACTCTTTGTCCTGAGAAAAGATGAAATTTTTGTCTGTAAAATTAGCCCTGATACGGTAGATGTCCCCCGCAATACGGTGGTTTCCACTGATGGTATCCAACGGGTTGCTTACGCCGTTCACCAAAGAATACAGCTTCCTTCTTCCTTTAATTTCTGCTGGATAATTGAACTTGGACTCCATAAAATATATTTTTTATTAAAATTACGACTAATCTCTTACATGGCTGTAAAAATCGGTTACCTTAAAACCATTATTTTTGTATGGATTTAAGGTAAAAAAGATTTAAAATTGAATCACAGATAAACAGCAAATGCTGAACTGATCCTGTAATAAACCATATACAACGCATAATGAAAATACAGAAAGAAATTGATTTTATCCTCGCCGTGGATGCCCTGAAAAATGTGCAGCGCAGAAACTATAACGCAGACGACAGCAGGAGAGAAAATACGGCAGAACATTCCTGGCAGATTATTATCCTCGCCCAGATTCTTTTTCCCTATGCCAAAAACAGGGCTGATATTGATCTGCTGCGGGTCATCAGGATGCTTTCCATTCATGACCTGGTGGAAATAGAAGCGGGCGACACTTTCTTATTTGATGAAGCAGCCATGATCGGGAAATTTGAAAGAGAACAGATAGCGGCCCGGCAAATCTTCGGTATCCTGGATGAACCCCTGCGCTCGGAATTTTTTAACCTCTGGCTGGAATTTGAAGAAGAGCAGACGCCTGATGCTATTTTTGCCTGCGCCATTGACCGGATCATGCCATTTATCCTGAATTCCCATACCTCCGGGAAAAGCTGGACGGAAGCCGGCGTCACGGAAAAACAGATCCGCCATATGCTGGAGAATGCCATCAGCAGGGCTTCTGATGAACTGGGAGAAGCTTTTCAGCTGATGCTGCTCAAAAACCTGGAAACGGAAAAGGTTTTGAAATAATTTAGCGTTTAATATCTTTTGTTTGAGTAGTTTACTGGATTCGGCAAAAAGTATAATGATTCCGTCTTTGCCATGAGGCGCGCCAACTATACCACTG
>NZ_LMKA01000071.1 GCF_001421435.1 Chryseobacterium sp. Leaf201 | reverse complement strand
GCTCCTTTGGAGCGGCCGAAGCTTTTATTTAATATCCGAAAATATCTTCCAGACTGACTTCCTTAAAAGTTCCCAGCTTCCCGGCAGCTTCCCGGTTGAGGTTTTCCCTCTTCCCGATAATGGCGGTATTGAACTGTACAGATTTTATTTCTGTATGGTAAAATGCTTTCAGGTTTTCAAAATTCAGGTTCCTGATCTGTTCATAAATATCTTTTCTGAAATCATATGCAATCCCCAGTTTTTTCAGCCTTAAGGTATTGAAGAATACATTGGTTCTGGTAATGCGGGTAGAGGCAATCTGCTTCATCGCTGCATTCCGGGCATTCTCAAACTGAGCGGGCACATCCGGCAGTTCAGCCATCAGTTCAGCCAGCGTATCTACGGCAATCTGGAGCTTGTCCGGCTGTGTCCCGATATAGGTGGTAATATAATCGTGGTGCCCCCTTTCTGCATTCGGCGCATAGGAAACATAGGCAGAATAGGCGAGACTTTTGCTTTCACGGATTTCCTGGAATACGATGGACGAAAGCCCTCTTCCGAAATATTCATTGAAAACATTGATCTTTCCGAAATTGCCCGTATTCACTTCATTTCCGCGTCCTACTTTGGTCATTTCCATCTGGACCATATCATAGTCGGTGAAATAAACATTCCCGGCAGTTTCCGGTTCAGGATATGGCCTCGGTTCAGTGATCTGACGGCTTTCCGGCTCAATATAATCCGGAATATAAGTCTTGAAATGTTCAAAATCTTTTCCGTAGAAAAAGAGCTGATAAGGATATTCAAACAAAGATTTTACTGTGTCGGTGAATACTTCCGGTCCGCTGTTTTCCAGTTCCTCTTTTGAGATAACATCGGTAAATCTTGAAAATGCACCCAGCTTGGTATAGTTGGTCAGCGCTGTCATGATCCGGTTTTTGTCTTTCTTTACAGCGGCCCGGTTTTCCAGGACGTTTTCTACAAACTGATTATAAATTTCCTGATCCGGTTTTACCTGCTGCATCCAGTGCTGAAGCAGCTTTATTCCCTGCTCCATATGCTCCTCAAGGCCGTTCAGGGTAATCAGGAGTTGGTCGCTCGTGGTTTTAAAGTCATTGCTAACGCCGATCTTAAAAAACTCGTTTTTCAGGTCTTCGGGTGAGTACTGTTCAGTCCCCAGATACTGTAGAAGCTGCGTGGCGATTACCAGATTTTTATCATGGTCACTTCCCATAGGAAATATGAAATGGACCTGGGCCAAATCATTGTATTTGTTTTTAACAAAACTTATCTGCTTCTCCTTAATGGTTTCTCTCTGAATTTCCCTGTCATAATCAATAAACTCAGGCTCAATATCTGCCGTTTTTTCATCCAGAATGGCTTTCAGGAAATCAGACTGTGCTTCACGGTTGATTTTTATGGGTGTAATCCCGGGGTTATCCACACGCAACAGCTGGTCGTTAACTCCTTTTTCCTTGTAGACTGCTACATAATTATCCCTGAAAAATTCCCGGGCAAAAGCAATGACATCCTCTTTGGTAAACTCTTCATATTCATCCATTTCATTCAGCTCCTCTTCCCAGGTTCTGCCTTTGATGTAGGTATCGTACAGATTGGTAGCCAGTCCGTCTGCGGTTTCCAAAGATTTCATCCTCTGCAGCTTGAAATCATTGATGATGGCAGGAAGCATCCAGTCCGGGAAATCGCCGCTTTTAAGCCGTTCAATTTCTTTCATGACCATATCTTCCGCTTCTTCCAGTGTCTGGTTTTCTTTAGGGACCGCCACAACGGAAAAATATCCGTATTCCTTCAGGCCTACCGAATAAGCCTGTGCCCACAGCATCTTTTGGGTCTGGTTGATATGCAGGTCCAGCAGTCCGGCCTCTCCTCTGTTGCTTAAGATGTTGGCGGCAATATCGGCAAGCATGGCTTCGCGGGTTGCATAGCTTTCGGTTCTCCAGGCCAGCTGGATTCTTGGTGTCGTAGGGCTTTTTACGGTTCTTTTTACAATTCCCGTAATCGGCTCTTCTGTGACCGGTGTTTTTTCCGGAAGCTCTTTATAGGGAAGCTCTCCGAAATACTGATCCACCAACTGGATTGTTTTCTCAAAATCAAGGTCGCCTACCAAAACCACAGCAAAGTTGTTGGGCACATAATAATCATCAAAATACTGATGGATTGCCTTCATGGAAGGGTTTTTCAGGTGTTCCGCTTTTCCTAAGGTCGTCTGCTGCCCGTTCGGATGATTCGGGAACAAAGCATCCATCATTTCATACTGTACGAGCCTGGAATCATTATCCTGGGCACGGTTGAATTCTTCATACACGGATTCCAGCTCTGTATGGAAAAGGCGGAGCACCAGCTCCGAAAACCTTTCCTTCTCAATTTTCAGCCATTTTTCCAGCTCGTTGTTCGGGATGTTGTTTTTATAAACCGTTTCATCAAACCACGTATGGGCATTGGTCCCGGACGCACCCAGAGAAGAAATTACCTTGTCATATTCATTGGCAATGGCATATTCGCTGGCTTCCTGGGAAACTTCATCTATTTTTTTGTAAATGTCTCTTTTTTTGGCAGCATCCGGTTCCGCTTTGTGCTCTTCATACAGGTCTGAAATCCGGTTCAGCAGCACTTTTTCCTTTTCCCAGTCCTGGGTTCCGATTCGGGAAGTCCCCTTAAACATCATATGTTCCAGGTAATGCGCAAGCCCGGTATTGTCAGCAGGATCATTATTGCTTCCCGTTCTGACCGGAATGTAGGTCTGAATTCTGGGCGCATCAGAATTCCGGGCAAGAAAAACCTTCAGCCCGTTTTTAAGGGTGTAGATTCTTACCTGGTTTTCGTCATTGGTGACGGTGATATATTCGTAGGTGTTGGGATCAGTATGGACCGTTTCCTGGTATCTTTTTTTCGTCATAATTATCATTTCATTGTACTCAGAAACCTGAGGTATACAAATGTAAGCAATCGTAAGAGAATCGTCATGGTTTTTATAACTAATGCGTCTATAATCATCATTTGTGAAAAATAAAACTAAAGTTCCCGTTAAAACTGATTGTCAATTATTTCAGGAGCTGTTTCCGGCTATCCGCTCATACGCCTCGCGCCGCCGCATGAACCTTCCGGCTGCGGGGTAACCGCTTCTATCCGGGCTAAGGAAGAAAGGCCGGTATAAACACTACAGATTTTAAAAACATGCATTGCCCGGCACATCTTACCGAATAAATTCAATAAGTTTGTACCTGTTTTCTAACACACCCACCATGTCCGGAACCATTCTGATCATTGATGACGAAATCAAGCTCCTGAAACTTTTGGGAATGATCCTTTCCCAGGAAGATTTTAACGTAAAACAGGCTTCAACGGCCCGCTCGGCAATGACCATGCTGGAACAGTATGAATTTGACGTGGTCTTAAGCGATGTCCGCCTCCCCGATGCGTTCGGGGTTGATCTGGTCAAATCTGTCAAGTCGAAATATCCTTATCTGGAAGTGATCTTAATGACGGCCTTCGGAAATATCACGGATGCCGTCCAGGCGATGAAAAACGGAGCCTATGACTATCTGGTAAAAGGTGATGACAATGAGAAAATTATTCCCCTAGTATACAAAGCGCTGGAAAAAGTAAAGCATAACAAATCCGGGATTATTCAGAAAAATACCGTCCAAAAAGGATTTGAAAGTATTATCGGGACTTCATCCCAGATTCTCCAGTCCAAAAAACTGGCGGAAAGAGTGGCACTTACGGATGCCACCGTTCTCCTGACCGGAGAAACCGGAACTGGAAAAGAAGTATTTGCCAATGCCATCCATGAAGGAAGCGACCGGAAGAAAAACAGCTTCGTAGCCATCAACTGTTCCGCCTTCAGCAAAGACATCCTGGAAAGCGAGCTTTTCGGGCACAAAGCCGGGGCATTCACAGGAGCCGTAAAAGATAAGAAAGGCCTCGTAGAAGAAGCCAACGGAGGGACTTTATTTCTGGACGAAATCGGTGAAATGCCGGTAGAACTCCAGGCCAAGCTGCTCCGTGTGCTGGAAACCAGGGAATTCATCAAAATGGGGGAAACCAAAGTTTCCAGATCAGATTTCCGGTTGATTGCCGCGACCAACAGAAACTTGGAAGAAGAAATCCGAAACGGAAATTTCAGGGAAGATCTATATTTCAGGCTGAATATCTTTGAAATCAGGCTGCCGGCACTCCGCGAAAGGAAAGATGATATAAAAGCCCTGGCAAAAGGCTTTGTCAGTATATTTTCGAAAAAAATGCACCTGCAGGCAGTTCAGGTACTGCCGGAATATTACAAGATCCTGGAAAAAAACGACTGGAAAGGGAACATCCGGGAACTCCGCAATACGGTGGAAAGAAGCCTGATCTTAATGAACGACAATGTTTTAGACCCGGAAAGCCTTCCTCACTATTCTGAAAAACCTCCTGCAGAAAACGATTCTTTAAGTATACGATCCCTGGAAAAAGAACATATCCTAAAAGTTTTACAGTATACCAAAGGCAATAAAGCCGAGGCTTCACGGTTACTTGAAATCGGGATTGCCACACTGTACCGCAAACTGGAAGAATACCATCTGAGATAAATTACATCCTATCAATTTAATAACAGGCCTATCATAATGATAGGCTTTTTTGTTTTCCGGCATTGTTTAAAATCCAAATAACTCACTATCAATAAACCACTTATATAAAATATCAGCACAATGGACTTTATTTTGGCATTAACAGTACAGAATAAAATATTTAAAAAATGACAGTTTCAAGAAAAACGTTCAGAAAACAGGAGCACCCGGCATTCAGCCGGCTGATTGTTTCGTATGCAGTCTTCACCATTCTAACTTTAATTACAGCGGTATGATGACCATCGGTTTAATCCTGCTGTGTGCAGGCATGTTCTGGCTTTTATACAAATCCGTTGAATTCTTTGATCAAATATAAAAATTATGTGGAGTTTATTTTTTCTTTCCCTGCTTGCATTCGGGTATATCTGCTACGTCCTGATGAAACCTGAAAAATTTTAACCAACAATCATGAATACAGAAATTTTAGGCATTATTGCCATGTTTGCCATCACATTGGTCATCGGTATTTTCTTAGGAAAATATATTGCTGATGTTTACGGGTATAAAACAAACCTTACAGACCGGATTTTTCAGCCGGTTGAAAATTTAATTTATAAAGTCTCAGGGATCAACCCCAACAGGCAGATGACCTGGAAGCAGAATATGTATGCCCTGCTGACGATCAATGCCGTGTGGTTTGTGCTGGGATTTTTCATCTTGTCAAACCAGTCGTGGCTTCCCCTCAATCCTGACGGCAATCCTGATATGTCTCCGGATCTTGCCTTTAATACCGCCATCTCTTTTCTGGTCAACTGTAATTTACAGCATTATTCCGGGGAGACGGGGGTGAGTTACCTCAGCCAGCTGTATCTTATGTTCCTGCAGTTTGTAACCGCTGCAACAGGCATGGCTGCAATGGCTGTGCTGTTCAAAGCATTTAAAGACAGAACCACTACGGAACTGGGTAATTTTTACGACTTTTTCACCAAATCCATTATCAGAATCCTGGTTCCGGTCAGCATTGTGGTCGCCTTTATTCTTTCTGCCAACGGCAGCCCGATGACGTTTGAAGGCAAAGACCATCTTACGACACTGGAAGGCCAGGACATTGAGGTTTCCAGAGGTCCGGCGGCAGCCTTTATTGCCATTAAACACCTGGGAACCAACGGTGGCGGATTTTTCGGAGCCAACTCGGCACACCCGCTTGAAAACCCGAATTACCTGACAAATATGACCGAAATGGTTACCCAGATGATTATTCCTTTTGCATTGGTCTTTGCCCTCGGATTTTATTTGAAGAAAAGAAAGCTTTCGTGGGTCATTTTCACGGTCATGACGATAGGATTTCTCGCACTTACGGTTCCGAATGTCATCAATGAAACCAACGGAAATCCGCTGATTACCCAAATGGGAACCGATTCTCATCTCGGTGCTATGGAAGGGAAGGAAATCCGTTTCGGAAGTGCCGCTTCAGCCTACTGGAGCATTGCCACAACGGTGATCTCAACAGGTTCGGTGAATGCCATGCATGACAGCACCATGCCGCTTTCCGGAATGAACCAGCTGCTGGCCATGATGATCAACTGTTTCTACGGTGGCTGTGGCGTCGGGATTCTCAACTATTTCATTTTCATCATCCTCGCTGTATTTATGAGCGGCCTGATGGTCGGAAGAACGCCTGAGTTTTTAGGCAAGAAAATCGAAGCCAAAGAAATGAAGATCGCTATGATTGTCGCTTTATTTCATCCGTTCCTGATCCTTGTCGGGACTGCGTTAACAGCGTATCTGCCGGAATTCGGAGCCAAAACGCTCAACAATCCCGGATTCCACGGGTTCAGTGAAATGCTGTATGAATTCACTTCCTCTTCTGCCAATAACGGTTCCGGGTTTGAAGGCCTGGGCGACAATACTCCATGGTGGAATATTTCAACGGGAATTGTGCTGCTGCTTTCAAGGTTCATCCCGATTATCGGCCCGATTGCGATTGCAGGATTACTGGCCGGAAAAAAATACATCCCGGAAAGTGCAGGAACGCTGAAAACAGATACTGCTACTTTCGGATTCATGACTTTAGCCGTGATCCTCCTGATTGCCGCGCTGTCATTCTTCCCTGCACTTACCTTAGGCCCGATTGCAGAACAATTACAATATTTTTCTAAATAAAAATTAATCAAAACATCAGATGTATTTAAGAGGTTAGGAATATTAAGCCAATCATCATCAAATCACTAAGCTGAATATTTAAAAATATTCCTTAACTCAAACTTACCTTAAATACATCTTAACGGTTCAAATAAAAAAATCATTCAGGCAATGAAAAATCAATCACAGACATTGTTTCAGAAAGATCTGGTTAACGAAGCCATTCAACAGTCCTTCGTCAAGCTGAATCCTAAAATCATGTTTAAAAACCCGGTCATGTTCCTGGTGGAAATCGGAACGGCGGTTATGCTCATCGTAAGTATATTCAGCTTAACGGGAGATCATTCCCAGGGCAGCTTCACTTATAATTTCCTGGTATTTATCATCTTATTCTTTACAGTTTTATTTGCCAATTTTGCTGAAGCCATTGCTGAAGCCAGAGGAAAAGCACAGGCCGACACGTTAAGAAAAACCCGGGAAGAAACCCCTGCAAAAGTAGTCGTTGATCAGAAACCGGGATTTCAGGTAGAAACGGTTCTAAAAAAATCTGCCGATATGACGCTGGGCGACATTTTCCTCTGTGAAGCAGGCGACCAGATCCCGATGGACGGCGAAATCATTGAAGGACTTGCCACTATTGACGAATCTGCCATTACCGGTGAAAGTGCCCCCGTGATCCGTGAAGCAGGAGGTGACAAAAGCTCCGTGACAGGCGGAACCAAAGTACTTTCCGACAGGATTAAGGTGAAAGTAACCACCAGGCCCGGAGAATCTTTCCTTGATCAGATGATTGCCCTTGTAGAAGGCGCTTCAAGACAGAAAACACCCAACGAAATCGCATTAACCATATTATTAGCCGGGTTTACGCTGACCTTTATCATCGTGACCGTTTCCCTGAAACCTTTTGCAGATTATGCGCAGACGCCGATCACCATTGCAGCATTCATTTCACTTTTCGTTTGTCTGATTCCGACAACGATCGGCGGCCTGCTCTCTGCGATCGGGATTGCAGGAATGGACCGGGCTTTAAGAGCCAACGTGATTACCAAAAGCGGGAAAGCGGTGGAAACCGCCGGCGATATTGATGTTCTCCTGCTGGATAAAACCGGAACCATCACCATCGGGAACCGGAAAGCTACCCAGTTTTATCCTGCGAATGGAACCGACCTCAATGAATTCATCAGAGCCTCTGCACTCAGTTCCGTAGCAGATGAAACACCGGAAGGAAAATCAATCATCGAATTAAGCCAGCTAAAGCCTGAGGAAATACTGGTCCCCAATCCTGTTTATATTGAATTTACCGCTGAGACAAGAACTTCAGGGATTGATTTTGATACTACGAGGATCCGTAAAGGAGCGTACGATACGATTAAAAAGCTTACTGAAAAAGCCGGGAATATTTTCCCGCCGGAAACCCAGGAAGCCGTAACCCGGATTTCTGAAAACGGAGGGACGCCGCTCGTAGTTTCCGTTAATGAAAAAGTCTGGGGCGTCATCGAACTTCAGGATATTATCAAGACCGGGATTCAGGAAAGGTTCCAGCGGCTGAGAAAAATGGGAGTGAAAACGGTAATGGTTACCGGTGACAATCCTTTAACGGCCAAGTTTATTGCTGAAAAAGCCGGTGTGGATGATTTTATTGCTGAAGCCAGGCCGGAGGACAAAATGAACTACATTAAAAAAGAACAGCAGGAAGGAAAGCTCGTGGCCATGATGGGAGACGGAACCAATGACGCGCCGGCTCTTGCCCAGGCTGATGTGGGAGTTGCCATGAACAGCGGAACAGCGGCCGCCAAAGAGGCGGGAAACATGGTTGATCTGGATAATGATCCTACAAAATTAATTGAAATTGTAGAAATCGGGAAACAGCTGCTGATGACCCGCGGGACGCTTACCACATTCAGTATTGCAAATGACGTGGCGAAATATTTTGCCATCATCCCGGCACTCTTCATTACGTTTATCCCGGCATTGCAGAAACTGAATATCATGAATCTTCACAGTCCGGAATCTGCTATTTTATCCGCGATTATTTTTAATGCCATTATTATCCCTGTTCTGATTCCCCTGGCGTTAAAAGGCGTAGCCTACAAACCGATCGGTGCCAGTGCACTGCTGAGAAGAAACCTTCTGATCTACGGTCTGGGCGGGATTATCGCACCATTCATCGGAATAAAAGTGATTGATTTAGTGATCAGTTTATTCTTTTAAGCGGGAAAGCGGAAGGGTAAGCTTACATTCTCCTTCTTTCCTTTCCTCTTATCAATTCATTAACTAAAAAATTTAATCAAAATGAAAAATCATATTTTATCTGCATTAAGACTGACACTTGTTATGCTTATTATCGTTGGAATTTATTCAGGTATTGTTTACGCAGGTTCTCAAATTCTACCAACCCAGGGAAACGCAGAAATCATCAGTTATAAAGGTCAGAAATTCTATGCCAACATCGGCCAGGATTTTAAATCTCCAAAATATTTCCACGGCCGGCCTTCCGCTGTGGATTATAATGCCGCAGGAAGCGCAGGAAGCAACAAAGGACCCAGTAATGAAGAATATCTGGAAACGGTTCAGAAAAGAATCGACACCCTGAAAATGCAGAATCCTGGAATGGAAAGTGTAAAGGTTCCTGTAGACCTGGTAACCGCAAGCGGAAGCGGCCTGGATCCCGATATTTCTGAAGAAGGCGCCCGGTATCAGGTTCTGAGAATTGCTGAAGAACGCAAAATAGCGGCAGAAAGAATTGAAGAACTGATCAAAAGACAGACAGAGCAACCGCTTCTCGGGCCTTCAAAAATCAATGTTCTGAAACTGAATATTGCTTTAGACCAAATGAATTAATTTTTTTGAATAATCACACCAGATCCATCACTCATCTATAAAGTTTTAATAAAGTATAGATCTTGCTATACACATCATTCAAATGAAAAAATACATCATCACCGCATTTATACTGGGCGTGTTCTTCCCGAAAGCACAGTCTTCAGATTCACTGGCTGCTCAGCCTAAAATCAGTTTTTCTGCATATGCAGAGCTTTTTTACACATATGATTTTAATGAACCTGCAAATCACTTACGCCAGAATTTCCTGTATTCCTACAACCGTCACAATGAAGTCAATCTGAATCTGGGGCTTATTAAAGCGGCCTATCAGGACAAAAACATGCGTGCCAATCTCGCGCTGATGGCAGGAACCTATGCTCAGGACAACCTCGCTGCTGAACAGGATGCATTGCGGTACGTGAACGAAGCGAATATCGGGATTAAAATTTCCAAAAATAAAAACCTGTGGATCGATGCCGGGATCATGCCTTCCCACATCGGCTGGGAAAGTGCCATCGGAAAGGACAACATTAACCTGACCAGAAGCCTCGCGGCAGAGAATTCCCCTTATTTTGAAACCGGAACCAAAATTTCCTACACCACGGATAACGGAAAATGGATGGTAAGCGGAATGGTGCTGAACGGATGGCAGCGGATTGCCAAACCGGAAGGCAATCAGAGCCTGTCATTCGGCCATCAGTTAACCTATAAACCAAATGATAAAATTACCCTGAACAGCAGTTCGTTCATCGGCAACGACAAACCTCAGAAAGACAAAAAAATGCGTTATTTCCATGATCTTTTCGGGAGCTTCCAGCTGACAGATCAATTCTCCACCACGCTGGGCTTCGATATCGGTGCCGAACAGAAGGAAAAAGGAAGCGAAAACTATAATCTCTGGTACAGTCCGAATATCCTGATGAAATATCAGCTGAATGACCAATGGGCGCTTGCCGGAAGACTGGAATATTATAATGATGAAAACGGAGTGATTATCAGCACCGGGACCCCGAACGGATTCCAGACCTTCGGATATTCCCTGAACCTGGATTATGCCATTTTTAAAAATGTGGTATTCCGTACGGAAGCCAGAGGATTTACTTCCAAAGATGCTGTTTTTATGAAAAATGACAACTTCAGCAAAGGAAACTTTTTTATCACCACAAGTCTTGCGGCCTGGTTTTAAAACACTGGAAATTCATGACGGGAGCCGGGAAAGATTAGTGGATGCAGAACTAAAAAATTTAACTGCATTTTTATTCTTAAGCTTAAATAAAAGTACATATCAGGAAAAGGATTTTTAAAACTCACAGCCCTTATCAACGTCCTGCCTCAGGCTTCCCCTTTCCCTCCTGTAAACAATATTGTTGTGATTCAGAAAATACAATTGAAAAAAATTAAACCCATGCCTTCAGCACAAGATTTTTTAGAACTGATTCAGAAATCCCGGAAAGGGAAATTCAAAATCTATATCGGGATGAGTGCGGGCGTGGGAAAAACTTTCCGTATGCTCCAGGAAGCGCATTCCCTGCTACGGAACGGCATTGATGTCAAGATCGGTTACATAGAAACGCACGACCGCGAAGAAACCAAGGCATTGACAGAAGGCCTTCCGGAAATTGCCAGGAAATCTGTTTTTTACAAAGGAAAAAGCCTGGAGGAAATGGATCTTCAGGCGATTATCAATGAGCATCCCGAAGTAGTTCTGGTGGATGAGCTGGCGCATACCAATGTGGAAGGCTCCAAGCACAAAAAAAGATGGCAGGATGTACTGGAAATCCTGGATAACGGCATTAATGTCATCAGTGCCATGAATATCCAGCATATTGAAAGCCTGAACGATGAGGTAAGGAAAATTACCGGCGTTGAGGTAACGGAACGTGTCCCGGACAAAATTTTAGCTTTCGCGGATGAGGTGGTGAATATCGATCTGACGGCAGATGAGCTGCTGACCCGGCTGAAGGAAGGGAAAATCTATAAGAAAGAAAAAATCCAGACCGCTTTGCAGAACTTTTTCCAGAGCGGCCATATCCTGCAGCTCCGCGAGCTGGCCTTAAAGGAAGTGGCGACCCACGTTGAAAAGAAAGTGGAAACGGAGATCAGGACCGAAAATTTTAAACCCGTAAAATTCCTGGCCTGCATCAGCAGCAACGGAAAGGTTGCTAAAAACATCATCCGGAAAACAGCGAGACTGGCGAGTTATTACAACAGCGCATGGACGGTTCTGTACATCCAGAGGCCATCGGAAAGCCTTGAAAAAATTGCCCTCGACAAGCAGCGTTATCTGATTAATAATTTTAATTTAGCACAGGAATTGGGTGCAAAAGTTATGCGTGTAAAAGAAAGCAGCGTCCATAAAGGAATTCTGGAATATGTTATTGAGCATAACATCACCACGGTCTGCATGGGAAAGCCGCATGCTAAATTATGGCAGAACATTTTCGGCTACAGCTGGATTTATACCCTGATGAACCGGCTGAATGAACGGCAGATTGATATTATTATTTTATCCTGAATTGATGAAACTAAAAACGAAACTTACCCTGGGCGTCGGTCTCCTGTTTTTACTGATTGTCCTGCTTTCAGTAATAGGTTCTGTGTATATCAACAAATTAAAATCGGATACGGAGAAAATCCTTACCGCCAATTACAACAGTATCGAGTTCTCCAAAAATATGCTGCTGGCTCTGGATAAGATTGCATCAGACAGTGCCGTAGCCATTAAAGATTTCCGGAAAAACAGCATCCTGCAGGAGAAAAATCTGACGGAATTCGGAGAAAAGGAAGCTACCCAGAACCTCAACCTGCATTTCCGGGATTACCTTCAGCGGCCTACCGTTGAAAAGGAAAAAATGATCCGTGAAGACCTGGTCACTATTATGTCCCTGAACATGAAAGGCATTGAACGGAAGAGTGATATTGCCATCATCACTGCCGAAAACGCCACCTTCTGGATCGTCAGCCTGGGAACGGTGTGTTTCCTGATTGCCGTGGTTTTGCTGGTTAATTTACCGCAGACCATCGCCGAACCCATTAAACAGCTTACGTTCAGCATCCGGCAGATTGCGGATAAAAATTATAACCAAAGGGTTCATTTTAAAGGAAGCGAGGAGTTTAACGACCTTGCCCGGTCTTTCAATATCATGGCGGAAAAGCTGCAGGAATATGAAAGCAGCACACTTTCAAAACAGCTGATGGACAAGAAGCGTATTGAAACACTGGTTAACAATATGCACGACGCAGTAATCGGGCTGGATGAGCATCATTATATTTATATGATCAATGATGAAGCCCTGAAAATCACCAATCTTAAAAAAGAAGAAATGATCGGAAAGACGGCTCATGAAGTCGCGGTAAACAATGATCTCATCCGCGAGCTTCTCAAAAACATTGAAAATCCTGCCAAAGAACCGATTAAAATTGTGACCGACCATAAAGAAAATTATTTTGAGCAGGAAATTATACCGATCAACATTGTAAAAACCGGAGAACAGGAAAAAAAGAACATCGGCAAAGTAATCTTACTGCGGAATATCACCCCTTTCAAAGAACTGGATTTTGCCAAAACCAATTTCATTGCCACCATCTCACACGAACTGAAGACCCCTATTTCCGCGATTAAAATGGGTGTCCAGCTGTTGGAAAACCAGAAATTCGGAATCTTAAATGAACAGCAGCAGGAACTTTTAAAAAGCATTAACGAAGACGGACAGAGGCTGCTGGATATTACAGGCGAGCTCCTTAATCTTTCCCAGGTAGAAACAGGCAATATCCGCCTACAGATCGAAAGCTGCAATCCTAAAGAAATGGTTCAGTCCGCCATAAAAAATGTGGAAAAGCTGGCGGAACAGAAGAATATCTCAATTACTGCCCGGTATTTAACCGGAGACCATGACCTTGTTTCCGCTGATTTTGATAAAACCGTCTGGGTCATGAATAATTTCCTGAGCAATGCCATCAAACATTCTTTTCAGGAAGAAAGCATTTCCATTACCGTTGAAAGACAGGCATCATCGGTACGGTTCAGCATTACGGATACCGGAAAAGGAATTGATGAAAAATACCACCGCCAGATTTTCGACCGCTATTTCCAGGTTCCGGGTGAGCATCAGAACGGCACCGGGCTCGGACTTGCCATCTCTAAAAATTTTATTGAAAAACAGCACGGTGAAATCGGCGTGAAAAGTTTACCGGATCAGGGAAGCACTTTTTATTTTGTACTGCCCTTGGCTTAAGTTATTTTTTCTACATTTGAATTAAATTCACAGCCGATGAATACATCAGATTTAAAAATTGATTTAATTAACCGAATTACCCGATTAAAAGAAGTCAGAATTATCGAAGAAATTCAAAAACTTTTAGATTTTGAATTGGATAATCATGAGTATATTCTTGCAGACTGTCAAGAAGACAGAATTTCTGAAGCTCAGGAAGAATATAAAAAATCATCATTTCTGAGTGATGATGAAGCCAATCAGGATATTGAAGAATGGCTAAAAGAAGATAATCTGGACACAAAAAAGCTAATTTTGAAAGAAAAGAAATTCTTGAATATTGGATACTCAGAAACAGATCTAAAAATTTCAGTATAAAACTAAACAAGTTTATTGTAAATGCCACTCAGTCATTAGCAGAACACCCTACTATTGGAAGAAAAACAAACCTCGAAATGTTCGTGTGAAAATTATCCGTGATTATTTAATTTTTTATGAATTTTCAGAATCTGAATTGGTTATTCTTTCCATTTGGGACGGAAGGCGTGATATAAATAGGTAAGCCATCAGAACGATTACAAGCATATGAAGCTCAATTCAGTTTTAATAAAACCTCAATATTCCTGAAATTGATAAAATACTGATGTATGGAACCGAGCAGTAAACAGCGACCGAAAATGTATTTATCTGAATATTCTTACCTTTAAAATTTTAAATAACAGCTGCAGATGCCTGACACTATATTCATTTATTTTCTGACTGGTCTTGTTTTATTTTCCGCAGGTAAAATTATTTATTATTATATTGAAAAAAAGAAAATTCTTGAAGAGTGTAAAGATTTAAATACGATTGAATTAAAAAATATAACCGGAACAATTTTTACAGATGAAGGAACTTTTAAAAAGAAGTATGAATGGTGCTCATTTCATGTTTTTATTAATGAAAATTCGATCTTTCTATTCATAACCGGTTTCAGTTTTATTCCGTTTAAAGTTACCAATCTATTATTTTCAAACTCAAACAGAAAAAACACCAGAAAGCCCACACTTCTCAGAGAATATAAAATTGGTTCAGATACCATTCAGCTGGTGTATTATCCTGAACATCTCTTAGCAAGAAGCAGAACAATAACTTTGAAAAACCTCAATACAGAGCAGATTGCAATATTTGAAAATGTATTAGACGGAAAAAGCAGAAGATTTTATTAAAATGAAAGTACAACTCATTCCCGTCATTGAAATCACAAATTATGATGACGATATTCAAGTACCTCTTTTCAGCCCTTACTGGGAATTTCCTGATGAATGGCAGGATTATCATATGTCAGCAAATATAAAGGCAGGTTTCTCCGGAGATCTGAAACCCTATGTCACAGGTTTTTCTCTTTATAAGATCACTGAAATCTCAGATGCAGATCTTTTAAAAGTTATTCATAAAGAAATTGAAATCCAGCAGGCCGATGAAGATTCCGGAACGATTTATCTGAACTGTTCTTTGGCTGGCGGATATGTTTTAAACATAGATGGTGCGGATTGTTATTTTCCCCAATGCTGTGCGAATCTTGGGGATATTGAAGATTGGGAAGATCTTCTGGATGATGATCACTCTTATTTTTATATGGGACATCCTTCTCCAGCAATAGAAAAATATGATCATAAAATTATTTTAGATTTTTTGAATTCTGAAATTCAGGAAAATTATGCACCGCCTGTTTCGGATCATCGGATTGAAGTTGATAAAGAAGCATTAAAAATTGCTGTTGACCATGTTAAAAAGGAACTTCATGCGTTTGCTCAACGGCTTTTGAATATCAATCAAACTGAAGACCTCAATATTCCTGAAATTGATAAAATACTGATGTATGGAACCGAGCAATAAACAGAGACCGAAAATGTATTTATCTGAATATTCTTACCTTTAAAGCATGATGTCAATTCAAACCCTTTATCAGGAAACAATAAAATTTGCGGCTCAGAAACATACCGATAAAAACCAGACTATTCCGGGAACTAATCTTCCGTATGCAGTTCATTTAAGCAATGTGGCTATGGAAATCTTGGTTGCCTCTGAAAAATCAAAAGATTTTGATCCTGGGTTTGCTGTACAGGTTGCCTTGCTTCATGATTCCCTGGAAGATACCGACACTTCTTTTCAGGAACTTGAAAACATTTTTGGCAAAGCCGTTGCAGAGGGCGTTATGGCATTAACTAAAAACTCCGATTTGGAAAAAGTTCATCAAATGCAGGACAGTTTACACAGAATTAAAGAACAGCCAAAAGAGATCTGGGCAGTAAAATTAGCCGACAGGATTACCAATCTTCAAACGCCGCCAGCTCATTGGTCAGATCAAAAAATCAGAAACTATAAAGCTGAAGCCCGTTTAATTCTGCAGGAACTTAAGGGTGGGAATGATTATCTTGAACAAAGATTACAAGAGAAAATCAACGAATATTACTGTTTATAATTAATCATATCTGAATGGAATATTATACCTACTGGTCTGTTTTAGAAACCCCAAGCCATTCAATTAAACCTTATTCAATATTTCTTATCATACTGATTATTTCGATATTTGCATTTCTCTCAGTTTTAAAATTTCGGAAGAATGACGATGATGATGATAAAAAGATTCATCTGATTTTGATAAGCTTATTTATTGCGCTGTCACTTCCCTGCTATATTTATTTAAGATTTTTTAATTATGATAATACAACAGAAAGAATTTCAAAATTATTGCAGTCGGATCGGTTAAAAAAAGCTGAAGGTACTATTTCAAACTACAGAAGAGAATCAGAGGGGAAATCAATGATTGAAAGTTTTGAAGTAAATTCTGTAACGTTTACATATTATGATATTCACTCTATGAATTCAATCATTTCGGAGGCAACAGAAGTAATGATTTATATGATGGTTTAAAGGTGAGAATTACTTACACAAAAGGAAATAAATTCAATGAGATTATGAAAATAGAATTTCAAAAATAAATAAAATGGCAGCAACCTTTTTCCCGAAACAGGAAGCGTTCCGCAGCTGGCTTGAAAAAAACCATCAGGCAGAAAAAGAACTGTTGGTGGGCTTTTACAAAGTCGGGACCGGAAAACCGTCGATGACGTAGTCTGAATCGGTGGATCAGGCATTGTGTTTCGGCTGGATTGACGGTGTGAGAAGATCGATTGACGAAGAAAGCTACAGCATCCGTTTTACACCCAGAAAATCCACGAGCATCTGGAGTGCCGTTAATATTAAAAAGATAGAAGAACTGACAAGAGCGGGTTTAATGACTGAAGCAGGACAAAAAGCTTTTAAACTCAGAAAAGAGGAAAATTCGGCCATCTATTCCCATGAAAAAGGTCTTGCCACACTTGATCCTGAACTGGAAAAACAATTTAAATCCCATCCTGAAGCATGGAAATTTTTCAACAGTCAGGCGCCGTCCTATATAAAAGTTATGCTGCATTGGATCATGAGCGCGAAACAGGAGAAAACAAGGGTTTCAAGGCTGGAGAAAACCATTCAGGTCAGTGAACTGGGGAAAAGAATGACATAATTATAATATGACTGAATTTATTATTTTTTTACTCGTCATTTTTGGGGTTTCAAATCTTTTTTCTTTACATTATTCAGAAAAAGAAATCAAAAAAGAAACCGGTTAATATTATATACAATTACATCAGGCCTTTCTATTATCTTAGGCATGTACCTTGTTTTCAGTGACTTTCCAGCTTTTACAGCAGTTCATTTTATTAAAAATATTTTATCTGTCGTTTTTTTAAATCTCGTCATCACAGGTTACTTTTTTTTGCTTTCTGCTGTTAATTCACTTATCGAAAAAATTCTTATCGTGCAGGGTTATTTTACCTATACCGTTATATTTTCTGTATTCTTTATCATTTCAAGCGTAATGTATTATTTTGCTGTTATGTTTCTTATGGCGGTTTTAACCCTGGATTACTTTTAAAAATTGTCATAACTTTGGCATTCAAAATAAAGAACTGATCAATGAATACAGATACATTAGATTTTTGGATAGGAAATTTCAACAGTGAAGAAGACTTTTATGATTTTGTGGAGGAAGATGAAAACTATTATCTTCTGGAAGAATCTGATGACACCTATATTTCAAAATTTGCCGAATCTCAGGATACCGTTTGGCTGGACCATGACTTTGTAGAATATGGTTTTGAAGACGGTGACCGGACGTTTTATGAAAAGTTTTCAGACTATTCATTTGCGGAACAGTGGCTGCCTATTTTGCTGAACCGGATCAATGAACTCAATCTTAAATCTGACATCAATTCAATTATCTTTTTAAACAGAGGTCAGGTTCCGAAGCCTGTTTCCGTAGAGAATGAAGCCTTTTCTCTGGTGTATATGGGAGGGATTGAGTTTAGTGTTTAAATTTTCTCAGTCTGAAATTACCAACAATATATTATTCTTGCCTAATTCATAAACTTATTAGAATGATTTCTAAAAGATTACTGCTTTTCAGCAGCACGATATTAATACTAACATTAACCTCACATATTGTAAGTGATTATTTCATTAATTATCCAATGAATTTCTATTGGTAAAATGTATTGGATAACAGCGGTTGGATGATACTTTTTATAATTTGGGAATTATTGCATTGGTTTCATGGCTGATCAGCAAGCTTAGCATTCGAGATTTTAACCCTGTTAATAAATTTCTATGGGTTTTCAGTATTATTTGTGTTTTGCTTCTCTGTTTCATTAACTTCTATTCTTTAAATATGTTTTTAAAACAAAAAAAGAAATAGCTGTTATAATAGAAAGATACAGGCAACAGGCAAAAAAAGACATTAAAAATGACAGCGTTGTATTCAGATTTGCCGGAGGTGTTGGAATTACCGATGGCTTAGACAGAAAAATTGACAGTATCCGGCACCGATATGGAATCCATTAGCAAAATACAGGCTGCACCATTGATGCTATTGAAATCGAGGGGGAGAAAAAGTATGAAGAAACGGTAAAATTGTATCTTAATGAGAAACGGTAAAGATTGGGAAAATAAAATGAATAATGAAATTGATAAACTGAAATAGTAAATTGTCATTTGACTTCATTAAGAATAAAAATAACAAAACTTTCATTTGGTAATGAAAGTTTTGCTTTTAACCTTTAGGATTTAATTGATTAATGTGCTTCCAGCCAGTTATTTCCAACGCCAACTTCCACCAAAAGAGGAACCTGTGTTTCAATTGCATTTTCCATCTCCATTTTAATAATATTGGTGGCAAGCTCGATCTCATCCACCGGAGATTCGAAGACCAGTTCATCATGAACCTGAAGAAGCATTCTGGTGTGCAGTTTTTCTTTTTCCAGTTCTTTCTGAATTTTAATCATGGCCATTTTCACCACATCTGCAGCACTTCCCTGTATCGGAGCATTCACTGCGTTCCTTTCGGCATGGCCCCGCACGACAAAATTTCCGGAATTAATATCTTTTAAATGTCGTTTTCTTCCTAAAATGGTTTCCACATAGCCGATTTCGCGTGCTTTTTTTACCTGTTCAGCCATATATTCCTTTAAATTCGGATAGGTAGCAAAATAGGCTTCAATCATCTGCTTAGCCTCGCTTCTGGACAATCCGGTCTGTTCTGCCAGTGCAAAAGCTCCCTGACCGTAGAGAATCCCGAAGTTGACGGTTTTTGCCTGCCCCCTCTGGGTTTTGGAAACTTCTTCCAGCGGAATGTTAAACAGCCTTGCTGCAGTAGAAGCATGAATATCTTCCCCGCCCTGAAATGCTTTGATCATATTTTCCTCTCCGGAAATTTCGGCAATCAGACGAAGTTCGATCTGTGAATAATCGGCAGAAATGATTTTTTTTCCTTCCCCGGCCACAAATGCTCCACGGATCTGCTGTCCTCTCAGCGTCCGGATGGGGATATTCTGCAGGTTTGGGTTTACGCTTGCCAGACGGCCTGTTGCAGCAGTGGTCTGCGAAAAATTAGTATGTACGCGGTTATCCGTCTTTTCAATCTGTGACGGCAGTGCATCAACGTACGTCGATTTTAATTTCTGATAGGTCCTGTATTCCAGGATATGCTTGATAATTTCATGTTTTGAAGACAGCTTCTGAAGGATATCTTCTGAGGTGGCATACTGACCGGTTTTGGTTTTCTTCGCTTTCGGGTCCAGTTCCATTTTTTCAAACAGGATTTCTCCCAGCTGCTTGGGTGAGTTCATGTTGAACTCTTCTCCGGAAAGCTCAAAAATTTTGGATTCCAGCTGTCTTAAATCATTTTCAAGGTCAATACTTTCCTGGGCCAGCCATTTTTCATCCAGGGAAATCCCTGCAAGTTCCATTTTCGCCAGTACTTCCATTAAAGGCATTTCTATGTTGAAAAAGAGATCTTCCAGGTTTTCTTTTTTCAGCTGCGGCGCAAATAATTCATACAGCTGAAAGGTTACGTCGGCATCTTCAGCAGCATAATCCGTCTGCGTCCTGAGATCCGCATCCCTGAAATTGCCCTGGTTTTTTCCTTTTTTCCCGATGATGGTTTCAATGGAAACGGGTTTATAGCTCAGGTATATTTCTGAAAGGTAGTCCATTCCGTGCCGTCCGTCCGGATTCAGCAGGTAATGGGCAATCATGGTATCGAACATGGCCCCTTTTACCGTAATGTTGTACCGCTGAAGGATTTTGTAATCAAATTTTAAGTTATGGGCGACTTTTACCAGGTCTTCTTTCTCAAAAAACGGCCTGAAAATTTCCAGTGTCTGTAAGACTTCGCTTTGATCCTCCGGTAAAGGGATATAGTATGCCAGCCCTTTTTTGTAAGAGAAACTCATTCCTACCAGTTCGGCTTCCAGCTCGTTAAGCGAGGTGGTTTCCGTATCAAAACAGACTACTTTCTGCTTAAGAAGATTAGTAACCAGCATTTTCTGGGCCTTAGGATTATCCACAAACTGATACAGATGGTCGTTGTGCTCAATGGTGGATTTTGTCGAAGATTCCTGCTCCAGTTCCTCGTAGGTCGCAAAAAGGTCCAGCTGGCCTACGGCCTGTGCCACTTTCTGCTGAGGGGTTTCCGCAGCTTTGATTTCCGCTTCTGCCGATACAGCAGTTCCGGTTGCTGCCGGCGCAAAAGCCCTGTACAGGTTTTCATAGAGTCTTCTGAATTCAATTTCATCGAATACCTCTTTTACTTTTTCAAAATCCGGAGTATCGAGATCATACTGTTCCTGATGGAATTCCACCGGTACATCACAGATAATGGTGGCTAATTTTTTAGATAAAATCCCTCTTTCTGCAGAGGCTTCCACTTTTTCTTTAAGCTTTCCTTTAAGTTCGTGGGTATTCGCTAAAAGGTTTTCAATACTTCCGTATTCTTTAAGGAATTTCATAGCGGTTTTTTCCCCTACCCCTTCAAGCCCCGGAATATTATCCACGGAATCGCCCATCATCGCAAGAAAATCGATTACCTGTTTCGGGTTTTCAATCTGGTATTTGGCTTTTACTTCTTCAACACCGAGGATTTCCACTTCGCTGCCTTTCAGTCCCGGCTTGTATATTTTAATTTTATCCGTAACCAGCTGGGCAAAATCTTTATCCGGCGTTACCATGAAAGTGGTATAACCTTCTTTTTCCGCCTTGCAGGCAATGGTCCCGATTACATCATCCGCTTCATAGCCCGGCACGCCCAGAATAGGGATATGCATGGCCTGCAGAATCCTGTGGATATACGGAATGGCTGCTTTAATGGCTTCCGGGGTTTCGCTTCTGTTCGCTTTATATTCAAGAAAATCTACGGTTCTGATGCTGGCTTCCCCTACATCGAAAACCACAGCCAGATGGGATGGCCTTTCTCTTCTGATGAGCTCAATCAGGGAATTGCTGAATCCGAAAATCGCAGAAGTATCCAGCCCTTTACTGGTAAGCCTCGGATTTCTGATCAATGCGTAATATCCTCTGAAAATCATTGCATAGGCATCAATGAGAAATAGCCTTTTATCTTGTGTCGCGTCCATATTTTTCATAAAGAACAAATATAAGAAATTAGTTTTCTTTTTCCTGAAACTACCTTCGTTCAAAATGGATTTAACCGTTTATTTAACCGGAGGTGTGATAAGAATTTGGTTGAAAGGGCTGGAAAATATTTATGTGAAAGTATAATGTCTGATGAAGCTCATCACCGACTTCATAAAGTTTAAACCAGATGGCTATTGTAGATGGTTATAAATATTTGTTGATTTCTTTAGTACAACAAAAAAGACCTCATTTCTGAAGTCTTTCTATATAATTTTTTTAATCCGGTTCTGCTTTTAAAAATAAATCCTGAATCTGCACTTCGTCTTCACAGGCCTGCTTAAATTCCGTAATAAATTCTTTCAGGCTTTCCGGGTCTGATGAATAGGCACAGAACATATCGGCTTCAGGATCAAATTTAATCTGATCTGAAAGGTCAGGTCTTTTTTCTTCTACAAAGACTTTAGCCAAAGATGCCCAGTCATACCCACTGCCTTCAAAACCTTCGTCTTTTCTCCACTCAAAAATCTCGGGCTTATACGTTCCCGCATTTAAACATACTGAAAAAGTTTTTTCTGAAGCGACCCAGAAGAAGGGCTTAATCGCTGTTTCAAAATTGTAGGCTTCCATACTGTTTTATTAATTTGGATTGATTAATAAAGATAATAAATTTCTGTTTTCACCTGTCATTTTATAACATTTCTTAACTTTTTATGAACTGTTATTGCCTTTATATTCAGCTTATATTTCCAGAGGAGCCGTTTCTTTACAAAAGAAAACAGGACAGTTCACTCTGTATGAGATGAACTGTCCTGTTATGAATTTATTTCTAATATGGTAATTGCGGGTTTTAATTACCGCTGCTTGGCCAAAGACCCTGGTAATTGGAAGTACCGTAATCTATGGTTTCTGCACTTACGATAAAGCTGATCAGCATACTGTTTTCGTCTACTGCATCGAAGTCTACTTCATGCTGGATTACATATCCGTTGTTCCATGTTAAAGTAATTAATGTACCTTCTTCGTGAGACTTATTGAAAGTAATTTCACCGGTGGTAGGCTTATATTTACCGTTCAGTAAACTCTCAAGGATATCTGATTTTTCAGTTGCCTCTACCGTAACTTTAATAATTGCATTGGAAGGATCTGAAGCTACTCTCCCGGATACATCCGTAGATCTGGATACGCTGTAGTTCAGTTTTAATAATTTTTGTCCTTCACCGCCGTTGAATTTTAAGATTCCTCTTGAATTTGCTGCCATAATTGTAAATTTAAATCGTTAATATTTTGTGATTTGGTATATTCTGTATGATTTATTGATTCAAAGATAGACCTCCTTTTTTTACTGTGAAACTATTTATACAGCAATTTCAGTTTTTGTAGTAATTCTACGACTTGGTGTAGTAGTTTTACGATTTTAGAAATATTTTAAACAGAAAACACCTGATAATCAAATATCTAAATCATCGAAAAGCAAAAAAGCAGTATTTAAATTTTACACTTCACCGGGAAATGTAAACTCAGTTTCTGAATTTTCTATATTTAAGAACAATATTATTTGTAAGATTCCCTGAACCTGAAATTACTTTTGTAGATTCTAATGCTGTCTGTGGGAACCGGCTGATTGTTGATCATAATTTCCATACTGTTATTATCCGGGGCTATTTTAAAATCAAGCTTAAAATCTTTACCGGCATTTTTAAACTGCTCATTTACCTTTTCCCAGTTGAAGAATACGCGGCCTTCAAAGGCTTCATCTTTTCCGGTCTCCCAGAAAAAGGCAATTTCTTTGGGAACAGCCCTTGCTTTTACCGGCGGCTTTATGCCCCAGGGGCGCAGCATGATTTCTTTTTCACCGTTATAGTATTCCGGCTGAACCCTGAATAAACGGAACCCTTTGTGCTCTGAGCTGATGAAGGGTGCCCATGAATATACTTTCTGGTAGTTTTTCCATTCCTGCGGTGAAGCATCAGGCATAAACATTTTCTGTTTGATTTCTTCGCGGGTCTGCGAGATTTTAGCGAACATCCTGTCCGCATATTTTTTATCATCTTTTACCACTTCAGCCTGGAATTCGCCCAGCTGTACGGAAACATATCCGAAACGAAACCACACCACTACCATGCCTTTCGGTGCAAAACCGAACGTCAGGGTACCGAAGTTGTAATATGATTTCCCGGACTTATTGTATTTTTCATAGTAATCGGGTTCATCTTTAATGCTGATGAATTCTTTTATAGGCTCATCTGAAGAATCGGATTCGTTGTTGGAATATGCTCTCTGGACCAAAGCCAGTACTTTATCCTTTGGAAAATCTACTTTAAGATGATAAAAGGTGTCTTCATAATTTGAAAAATAGACAATATCAGCTCCGATCGGGGTACCGCCCTGTTCCGTGAATCCTTTTCCGGAATCTCCCCATGTTCCGGATGAGCTTCCGTAAGGCAGATGGGACGGAACTTTTTCCAGCGTCATAATTTCATCTTCTACGGGCGTGACAAGGTAATTATTCCAGGGATGGGAGATCTGTACATCATAACTCGGCATTGGTATTTCTTTTTTCTTCATATCCTGACAATTGATAAGCTGGAGCATTCCCAGTGCAACAATAAAAGCTTTTAGTTTATCCATTTAATATATATCTTTTTCGTTCTGCGGCAGGCCTTGGTCCGGAGACTCCCGGTCCCATCCCGAAAGTATCAAGATTTGCAGACCAGTGCAGGTATAGATTCCTCAGTTTTTTAATATCAATATCCGAATCTAGGTAAGAGTAGTTTTTTGCCTCATTGATATACTGTCCTGCCGAAGGATGCTTCCCGGCATTATAATCATTAACATACTGATTTCTCAGATTGTTGCATTGGGAAATATAATTAGCAGTCAGTTTATTGCTGATTTCCTGAATAAAACCGTCCTTTATCTGCTGACGGCTTACCAAATTTTCGTCATATTTTACATCAAACTGCTTTGAGTAATAAAACATATGCTGCAATGAAACTTTATCATATTCATTGGAGACATTTCTTTTGCCCCAGAGTTTATACATTATGACGGTCACACGGCTTGGTACAACATGGGACTCAATCCAGATCTCACCCGGTTTGAACCATCCTTCATCAATCAGCATATTCCTGAATCTTTCACATTCACTATTGCTGTTGGCTTGCTGGTAAAGCAGCACTTTCTCTTCTGCATTATTTACATAACCGCCCCCGATATCGGAATGCACTCCCGGTAAAGTCAGCTGTAATCCTTTGATCCCGGCACTGTCTATGTTGGTAAGACTGAAATTGTCCCGGTATTCATCCGATGAAGCCAGCTGAAGTACAAAGGAGGCATTTTTCACGGCATTCAGTCCCAGCTGTTTGGAATCATCATCAACAATGCTGAGCCCAAACAGCGATGTTCCTTTGTGGTTAACTCCATAGGAAGCTACCGTATCATATAACCCTACAAAATTGAATCTTACCCGCTTGGTCCTGACTTTTTCATTAAGAAGACAGGCTCCGAAATATCCGTACTGCAGCAAGGGCGAATCCGTTTCATTAATTAAAATATATTGCGAAGGTGCCGGTTCGGCATCAGATTTCTCATAAGCTGCCGGCGGATGAACCAAAATCTGTTTATCAGAAATGATCTGCGAATTGACAGTAGTTCCGGCTATATGCATAAAGTGGCGTGCTGCGGCGGCACCCCGGCTGAATCCGTATACATTAACCGTAAGAACATCAATTTCCTTACCCGGAAATTTTCGCTGGACGGCTTCCGCTCCTTTAACACAGCCTTTCGTGGCTTTGGCTTTTACACCTCTTTCATTGACTCCCATCCCTGCGCCCCGGACCGGCAGGCCCAAGGTATCGTTATCCGATTTAGAATCCACCGTACCGATTCCTTCTACATAATAGGAAACCTGATTCTGGGCATTCGGGTCAATGGCATCATATCCTTTAGCCACGTTGCTGAAATCATTGGCATAGCTTCCCTGGGGAGAGCTCTGGCGGCTTCCGGCCTGCGTATTGGTCTTATTATTCAGGGTACCGTCAAAAAACAGATTAAGCGTAACATCAATGGTATTGACAGGCTTGTCATTGGGATTTATTTTCTGAGCCGGATTGTAGCTTACCCCGGTCTGGTTTCCCTTCTGCTCTACTGAAACGGCACTGTTGTGGCTGATCTCTTCTTTAGCGTAAGTTCTGTAATCACCTCCGGTACGAGTAACCGCCTTGCCTTCTACAAAATACTCAATGCTCATGATTAGTGATTTTTAGATTTCTCCCCACTGTTGTTCTGAACCTCTTTTTCTGCGTGGTGCTCTACTTTGCCTTCGCTGTTGACCTCAACTCCTTTAAGGGAAGTTAATTTATGTTCTTTTTCACCGTATACTTCCATATCCCCTTTTACGTAATGGCTCATTTTTCCGACCACGTTCGTCATAAAATCAGCGCCGGTTGAAAGGTATTTCATGGAGCCTACACTTTCGGTATGATTAACCATAATGGTATCTGATTTATTCATTCCGACATTGGTAGTCATGTTCATCCCGACATTGATATTCATGTTTTTACAGTTCAGCGTCATGGTTTCGGGAGCAGTAATGGTGATATTGCTTCCGGTGGTATCCAGATGGATCTCATTCCCTGATTTATCCGTAATCACAATGCTTTCATCCTCCGTAAACACAACCCTGTGGCCGCTTCTCGTCTGGATAGACTTTACCCGGTTGTCCACGCCGCCGCCAAGGCCTACGCCGCCATGGAACATGCCGCCCATCACAAACGGACGGTCAGGATGGCTGTGCACAAAATTAACCATCACCTGGTCCCCGACTTCCGGAATGGCTACATAGCCCCGGTTCTGGTTTACCTGGTCGGTACCTCCCGCATCAGGGCTCATCATCCTGATAAAATGAGTAGTGTCGTTTGTCTGCCAGTCGAATCTTACCTGCACCCTGCCCTGTCCTTCCGGATCTGTATTTGAGATCACCGTAGCAATCTGAGGTTCGGCTTTGGGAACGGTAAATTCAGGCTTGGGTAAAAATCCAGTATCAGAAGCAATGCCTTCAAAACTTCCTGTATAATGGCCGATGGTATCAATTTCGTGTGTGGCTTCCGTTACCATGATCCTTGTAAAATAAGAGGATTCATTGGTGTCCGGCTTACGCATCTGCACATCCACCACACAGCCCGGATGCAGGAACGGAACCGTGGTTGCGCCCGATAATAAGAATACATTGACCGCCTGGCTCCCTGACGCGCTTTTCTGGGAATATTCCACATCCAGATGAGTGGAGGCTTTAACCGGGGCAACCTGTAAGGCCGGGGTTTTATAAATGGAATTGTTATGCGCATAAGCTGTTTTGGCCAGCTCGCCTACATGCTGAACCGGTGTTTCACCCGAGGTCAGCTTCTCGTTTTTACTGCTGTTGTACCCGTAGAACTGAGGTTTCGTATGTACGGCAATCAATTCTACGGAAATATCATTGGCACTGCTTCCATAGGTCAGTTTGATCGGTTTGTTCTGAGGCGGCAGCTTTCCGAAATGAAGGACTTCACCGTCATAAAAGAACTGTTCGCCATAGGCTTCGGCCATCCTTGCCAGGTAATTGTAATGGGTTTCGTCATACTGGCTGCTGTAGATAATCTGGGAATAGTCATTGGTATCCACCCTGACATCAAAACGGCTGGTATCGATCCCCTGTTTAATCACCTCATTGGCAATAATGCCCATATTCACGGGAGTTTCACCGCCGAAGCTCTGGATATGGGGCGCACCGTCAAGCAGAACAGTCGGGCTGTACCCTTTCAGGACAATATTTCCCAGGCTCATCTTTTCCTGGCTGAAACCGACTTTTGTAATAACCCCTACGAATGTCCTTTCCGGGCTGTTATCAATATCTTTATAAGAAATGATGGCAGTAAGCCGTTTTCCCAGAAATTTATTAGCTTCCTCCAAAGTATGAGTCTGACGGTCGCCTAAGGTATCGTGAGCCAGCGTAACACTGAACTCATGGTGTCGCCTCGTGCTTTGGGTTAGTTTGAAGTGTTTGTAGTATTTAATTACTTTTCCTTCTATTACAAGAGAGAGCTTCACCAGCCTGTTGATTCCCGTATGGTGGTTTTCTGACACGCCGTCGGCGTTTTGGGACGGACGGAAAGAAGTGCTGTTCGGTATATTTTGTGATTCTTTTTTCATATTGCCTGTGATTTGAATAGGTTAAAGGATATCTTTTATTATTCTTTCGGTTTTACATTCTGTGGGCTGCTTTCTTTCAGTGATCTGGAAAGTATTTTATTTTTCCTCAGTAAAAAATCGGGCATTACATCTTTGGGAAGGTACAGCGTGCTTTCGCCTTTCTGCTGTAGTTCTTCGGAAATCCCGGGATTCCAGCCAAGGATATTTTTCAGATCAACATCAAGCTCATCCGCAATCACATTCAGGCTGAATCCTGCATTGATATCTGTTTCTGCCATTTCAACATTGTTTTTCCCGCTTCCGCCGTTGACAAAGAAAATGGTATTCATCCTCGAGGAATTGTAGTTGCTTAAAACACTTTGCAACTCTCCGGTTGCATAACATGCATTAAGGTATTTCTTAACATGATTGATGGTTTCTGCCGGAAGGTATTTAGAAAAAATATGGTACTGTGAAGATCCGGCTGCCGTCATGGCTTTTGCAATATTCCCTTCGCCGCAGTTGTAGGCTGCCACTACCGTTACCCAGTTGTTATACTTTTTATAGAGGTGACTGAGAGAAATTGCGGCCGTTTTGGTACTTCGGTAAAGGTCATTCCGGTTCTGTTCGGTAAGCCCGTACTGGTTGGCGTGGGCCGTCATAAACTGCCAGACGCCTACGGCACCTGCTCCCGACGTAATATTTCTGTTGAAATTGGATTCTATCAAAGCAAGGTTCCTCAGATGTCTTGGAAGCCCTTTTTCCACTAAAGAGTACTCAATGAAAGCTACAATATCCTTGTTGGCACGGATAATATTTTTGTATCGTTTTACACTGCTCTCGGAAGTATCGGAAGCTGCAAGGAACTGTGCGTTCATGAAAGATGAAGCCAGAACTATGAGAATCTGAATAATATTTTTAAGTGTCGGTGTCATTATTTCTGATTTGACAAAAACGGCTGATCAGATCAATCAGGTCCATCTGATCAGCCTCCTGTCTTTATTTCTTTTGTTATTCTACTTTCCAGCTCAGTTTGTCTTCTTCTGTATTCCAGTCTGCATGAATGGTCTGTCCGGATTTTACTTCTTCCCTTACAATCATTTTTGAAATCGGCCTTGCCAGCTGGGACCTGATGACCCCGGAAATCTGCCTTGCCCCGTATTTGCTGCTGAATCCGCCTAACGCCAGGTTTTTAACGGCTTCATCACTTATTTTTAAAGTGATTCCCAATCTTGTTAATGAGGTATGGAGCGATTTTAACTGAATATTAAAAATTCTTTCTGCAATAGATTCGGTAATCGGTGCAAAAGGAATAATTTCGGTAATCCTTGCTAAAAACTCCGGCCTGAACCTGCCCGAACCGGACATGATCTGCATTAATGAGGATGATTCCGGGATTTTCCCTTCTTCAAACTGTTTTACGATTTCCTCACTTCCGATGTTTGATGTAAACAGAATCAGGGCATTGCTGAAGTCTCCTTCTTTCCCGAGTTTATCATGAACTTTTCCTTCATCCATAATCTGTAAAAATACATCGAAAACGGAATGATGGGCTTTTTCAATTTCATCGAATAACACCACCGTATAAGGCTGCTGTCTGATTTTATTCACCAGCATCCCTCCTTCTTCATACCCTACATATCCGGGAGGCGCACCATAAAGAAGTGCCGCCGAGTGTTCTTCTTTAAATTCTGACATATCGAAACGGACCATTGCTTTTTCATCGTTGAAAAGAAGCTCTGCCATTGATTTTGCCAGTTCTGTTTTTCCTGTTCCCGTAGGGCCTAAGAGGAAGAATGAACCGATCGGCTGTCCGGGTTTATTCAATCCGCTCCGGTTTTCAACAATAGCATCGGAAAGGATTTTCAATGCATGGTCCTGACCCACCACCCTGTTCATCAAAAGGCCTTCCATGTTCAGGAGCTTTTCTTTTTCCTGAGCCTGGATTTTACCAATCGGAATATTGGTTTTTGCAGCCATTACAGCAGCAAGCTCCAGGCGGTCTACTTTTTCTCTTTTTTTTGATGCATGCTGTAAAAGCTCAGCAAACGTTTCTTCTATTATTTTCTGGATTTCTTCTACCGGCATGGAATTGTCAATCTGTGGCTGCTCACTTAAGGAACCCCACAAAATGGGACTGATTTTATCTCTTAATAAATTATAGTTCCAGATCAGTTCATCTGCTTTGTCTTTGTCATCTAAATATTCTTCATTCTGAAGAGCTTCATAGGTGGTTTTCCAGCTTTCCAGTTCTTTTTCTGAAAGTTCATCCAGCATTTTAATGGCTGCCATGGTCCTGTCTAACAGGTCAATTGCCGCATCCGGCAGCTTTTTGCCTTTTGCATATCTTTTTGCCAGGCGCACGCATTCCGGAAGCGCAGTTTTTTCTACTTCAATGCCGTGGTGCTTTTTATAGCCTTCCAACAGGACATCAATCATTTTAACACAGGTTTTTTCATCCGGTTCATTGACAGTCAACACTTCAAAACGACGGTTAAAAGCCTGCTCAGGCTCGATGATTTTTCTGTATTCTTCCTGCGTGGTTGCCCCGATTACGGTAATTTCCCCTCTTGCGAGCTCAGGTTTTAAGAGGTTGGCCACATTCCCGATGCTTCCTTTTGAATCTAAAAGGGTATGGATCTCATCAATGAAAAGAACGGCTTTTTCAATTTTTTTGCATTCATTGATTACTTTTTTCAGTCGGTCTTCAATTTCACCTTTATACGATGTCCCTGCCAGCAATGCTCCGGTATCCAGCTCTAAAAGGGTGGCATTTTTAAGCATTTCAGGTACATTTCCTTTAATAATCTCTGTCGCAAAACCTTCTACCAGTGCTGTTTTGCCTACTCCCGGCTCTCCGATAATAATTACATTGGGCTTGCTTCTCCTGCAGAGAATTTCCACCAGCATTCTCAGCTCTTTATCCCGTCCGATTATATTTTCCAGCTCGCCTTTTCTCGCCTGAGCGGTCCGGTCTACACAATAGTTTTTAATGGAAGGAAAGGAATTATCAGAATAATCGGAACCGTTTGAAAACAGGGAAGAGAATTCTCCGTTTTCAGAATTTTCATAAGGGGTATCTTTCCTATACAGGTTAAAAATTTCATGTTCCCTGAGCGGCAGTGATTTCAGCTGCTGCAGCGTAAAGGCAACCTGCGGCTTTACAATGGCTGTTAAGATACAGACCGGTGTAATTTCATCCAGACCCAGTTTCAGTCGGATATCATCTGCTTCTTCCACAATACGGTCTACGGCCTCATCTTCTTTCACCTCATCAGGAAGATGGCTGGTTTTGGGATAATCCTCAATCCGCACATCTGCCCATTCATAAAAATACCCAGGATCTTTATCTATGCTTTTTAAGAATTCATTGAGGCCGATATCTTTATGCATTAGCGCCCGTAAGATATGCGGCGCGCCATACGTAGCATTGTAATGTTCTCTTGCAATGGACTGTGCAATATGAAAAAGCTGTTTTACCGTTTCGTTGGTTACTAGTACTCCCATTTATATTCTGTGTTGGTGTTTTGGTGATTGATACCGTTCTGCAGTATCTTACTGTAAATTTATAGATTTATCCTTTAAATTTATTTTAATTTTTTGATAAAAACAGTATCCGGTGTATTATTTATAAATCTGTATTCTAAATTTTCTTCATCATTCCGGAACAGCATCTTTTTTTACAGAGGTTAAGTTCTCAAAATAAATTGTTCCTAAATCGATTGTATCTCTTTTATTATAGTCATCTTTATTATAGTATTTTTTAACATCAATATATTTATAGTTGTTATTCTTTTTCAGAATAAAAACATGTTGCACCATTGTCGACATACTCTTAACATCAGAATAATTGTCTACAAAAAGCCATTGTACAAAAAGGATCCATTATGGTCTGTTCTTATTGTATCCATATTATTGATTGCATATTTACTTACGAAAATCTCGGCTCCGACCATTGGCTTATTATCTGCTTTCGAATGTATTTTTCCTTTAACAGCAGGCATTATGATGTATTTTTTACTGCATCCTATCAACAGCAGAATAATAAAAATCCATAAGAAATTTTTCATGTATTAATTTTTTTCAATTGTGCTCCTGATGAAGTGATCTAAATTCACATAGAATTATAGATTCTTTAATGGCGAAGATATCATGGAATCCTTTCAATAATTATTTTCTTCATATAAAAAATATGGCCATCAAAACATTTTCCGGCCGGCTTACATCCAAACTTTTCCAAGGTATCTGTTTTGTAGCCTTGCTTACTTATAATCAGATCATCGCAGTCTGAGAATGAAAACTCACCATTGTCCTGCGTTAAGATTTTATTGGACGGATTTTGAATATCCTGAACCAGTACATTTCTTAATGGCTTCCGGTTTTCATCATAGATATATCCGTATCTTCTTGAACAGCTAAGTATTGCGATTAAACTTATTATTGATAATAGATATTTCATTGACTTCACCATAATTTCATTGGCTGATTAGCCTTAACCTATTTATTGTTTAGATCTATCGGCTTTGAAGTTTGAAAATCCTTTCTCTGTTTAAATCACATGTATCTTTTTTATTACTTAAAAGAGATAACTGTTATTACTTCCTGCCGCCCCGCCTCTCAGAAGCTTAAGGGTATCAATATGCTTCTTACGATAAACAACGAGATTATTAATCCTTTCTAAGTTTGCCCTTTTTAACTTAAAATAACCTTTACTGTCTGTATAAGAGAAGTTATCTGTATTCTGTTCCAAGACCTTCACATGAGCTAATGAGATATTTCCCCCAATAGATAAAACCGCAATAGCTTTTTTTCACAACAGGTTTACTGCAGCTTAAAAAAATAAATCCGGGCAATATCAAGAATACAAAAATATTTTTCATATTAGTATCGTTAATCAAATAAATGCAATAGTATAACTTATTTCAAGGGCTGCTATATGTAAAATTTATTGTTTGATATATACTTTATCTGACAAATTGTAATTTAAATTCAGCTTAAATCATTTATTGATTTACTGCATTATTTCAATACACTAATTACTTTTTTCTAAAGAGATATTTCCTAAATCAATGGTATCAAGTTTATTGTTTTTTGATTTCTTTAAGTTTCGAACAGTTATCTTCTTCGTTAAATATCCTGATTTTTCAATAAAATAATCAGGTGATACATTAAGCTGATCATGTAAATATTGATATGGCAATTCTAAACCATTAATAAAAAAATTACCTTTAGAATCAGTTATTAAAGTATCAAAGGCATTTGAAGAAGATTTATTAACAAAAACTTTGGCATCTTTAACCGGCTGACTGTTATGAGCATCTATAATATTTCCTTTTACGGCATTATAAATTACATATTTTTTTTCGCTACAATTGACTATTAATAAGAAGCAAAAAATATAAAGTATAAGTTTCATTTTATTCTAATTTTAGTTAGCCAAATTACTTTCAATAAATCAAATTCTGTTATTATTGTTCGTGAAATATCATAATAATCTATATAATATTTCATTAAATCTATTTCACCTGTTTGAGGAATATATGTTGCATCTTCATCAGGATCCTGAATGATCATACTCCAATGTGATGTTCCTTTATGGGTTTTAGAGTATATATGCCCTCCATAGGTAAGCAGAATTTCATGTCCAATTTCATGGGCAGATACCATTTTATAATCTTCCATATTTGCTGTTTCATATTTCCAACCTTTATTTTTAAATCTTTCATGAGTTTTAGGATACTTATTCCAATCATTTCTAAATAAATATCCTTCATAAAAAAATAAAATTCTTGAAGCTTCAAAATTTCTGGATCTTCCTTCTTCACAATTTGTCTGATAAACAATTTCTGGTGCCGCTAATCCCTGCTCATCTACATTTGCATTTACATGTACTTCATAAAAATCAGAAACAATATTTACTCCTTTTCCTATATTTTTGGAATTTCTTGACCAAAACTGATTAATTCCCTGTAATGTTATATCTAATAATTCCTGATATGTTCTTTGTCTTGTTTTTATTGGCGGTTTATTATAAAATGCTAAAGCTTCCTTCGAAATTTTATCCCACGGGCAGCGCTCTACCCAGCGGGTTTCATCTCTTGCACCTTCCAGACGGGATGAACATTCCAGGCCTTCTGCCCCACCATCCTGTAAGTTTACCCGCAGCGTGGTATCTATTCTTTTATTGTTTTTATCAATTTTCACATCTACCCACTGTACCTTGTCATAGTGTGTGGTAAATTCCACTTCTTTGCTTTTCTGTATGCCGTTTTTACTGGCCGTAATCACTGCTTTTAATTTTTTATTATTGAATTTTGAGCTGTCATAAATTCCGTTATTATCAAAACCGTCCCAGAATATAATGTAAGATCCTATTTTAGTATAATCCGAAGATGCGGTGTTATAGGGATCAAAAACACTTTTCCAGTCCCAGACTTTAACAGGCTGCAGCGGTTCATATGCAGGTTTCTTTTTCAGGATATCTTCTGCCAGCAAAGGGAGCCTTCTTGCAGTGACCACAATTTCAGGCAGGTTGGTAATGGCATACAAAGTACTTCCGTCTTCATTTAGCACTTTAAACTCCAGGGAATCTATATTGCTCAGCATCAGGGAGTAATTAAAAACAAAATTGGCATTCTCATAATTCCCTTCAAAATCCAGTATCCCGAAAGGAACTACCGTTGAGAAGCCGCTATCTTTTTTAAGCGAAAAGGAAATCTCAAAATCTTCATTTACGGTACTTCCTTTTCTTTCAAAACTTCCGTAGCTGACACCGCTTCCGGTGCCGTTTTCCCTTATCTCATTGCTGGCATTTGAGACAATTTTCCCTTCAGAAGACATATTATGATCACCTCCTGTTACTTTAAGGTAATTTCCCTGTACGATTCTTGTTCTTGACATGATCAGTAATTTTTACTTTTTTCACCACTGTTGTTCTGAACTTCTTCCTGAGCATTTTTATTGATGTACTTGCTTGATGTAAGATTCATGTCTTCATGTGAAATCTCATTCCGTTCCTTAAGGGTTTCACTGTGCACGTCCCCTTCAATCATTTCCGTGAGCTTTCCGGTAATGAACAGACTGGTATCTCCCAGAACAGAAGTCATTTTCATTGCGCCGACACTTTGCGTGTGGTTCATGGTGATGGCATCCGATTTATTCATTCCTACATTGGTCATCATATTTTCTGCAACATTGATATTCATATTTTTACAGTTCAGCGTCATGGTTTCGGGAGCGGTAATGGTAATGTTGCTTCCGGTGGTATCCAGATGGATCTCATTCCCTGATTTATCCGTAATCACAATGCTTTCATCTTCCGTGAACACAACCCTGTGGCCGCTTCTCGTCTGGATGGATTTTACCCGGTTGTCCACGCCGCCGCCTAAGCCTACACCGCCATGGAACATGCCGCCCATCACGAAAGGACGGTCAGGATGGCTGTGCACAAAATTAACCATTACCTGATCCCCGACTTCCGGGATGGCGACATAGCCCCGGTTCTGGTTTACCTGGTCGGTTCCTCCCGCATCAGGGCTCATCATCCTGATAAAATGGGTGGTGTCGTTTGTCTGCCAGTCGAACCTTACCTGCACCCTGCCCTGTCCTTCCGGATCTGTATTGGAAATAACCGTGGCAATCTGAGGCTCGGCTTTGGGAACGGTAAATTCGGGTTTTGGCAAAAATCCAGTATCAGAAGCAATGCCTTCAAAACTTCCGGTGTAATGGCCGATGGTATCAATTTCATGCGTGGCTTCCGTTACCATGATCCTTGTAAAATAAGAGGATTCATTGGTGTCCGGCTTGCGCATCTGCACATCCACCACACAGCCCGGATGCAGGAACGGAACCGTGGTTGCTCCCGATAATAAGAATACATTGACCGCCTGGCTTCCCGATGCACTTTTCTGGGAATATTCCACATCCAGATGGGTGGAAGCTTTAACCGGGGCAACCTGTAAGGCCGGGGTTTTATAAATGGAATTGTTATGTGCATAAGCTGTTTTGGCCAATTCGCCTACATGCTGGACCGGCGTTTCACCCGAGGTCAGCTTCTCGTTTTTACTGCTGTTGTACCCGTAGAACTGAGGTTTCGTATGTACGGCTTTCAGATCAACCCTGATATTATGGGCACTGCTTCCGTAAATCAGTTTGATCGGTTTGTTCTGAGGCGGGAGCTTTCCGAAATGAAGGACTTCACCGTCATAAAAGAACTGTTCGCCATAGGCTTCAGCCATCCTTGCCAGGTAATTGTAATGGGTTTCGTCATACTGGCTGCTGTAGATAATCTGGGAATAGTCATGGGTATCCACCCTGATATCAAAACGGCTGGTATCGATCCCCTGTTTAATCACTTCATTGGCAATAATGCCCATATTCACGGGGGTTTCACCGCCAAAGCTCTGGATATGGGGCGCACCGTCGAGCAGAACAGTCGGGCTGTAACCGGTTAAAACAATATCTCCAAGGCTCATCCTTTCCTGGCTGAAACCTACTCCTGTAATTACGCCCACAAATGTCCTTTCCGGGCTGTTATCGATATCTTTATAAGAAATAATGGCAGTAAGCCGTTTGCCTAAAAACTTATTGGCTTCTTCAAGGGTATGGGTCTGGCGGTCGCCCAATGCATCGTAGCCTAAGGTAACACTGAATTCATGGTGCCGCCGGGTACTCTGCGTCAGTTTAAAATGCTTGTAATACCTGATTATTTTCCCTTCTATTACAAGGGAAAGCTTCACCAGTCTGTTGATTCCTGCATGGTGGTTTTCTGAAATGCCGTCGGCATTCTGAGACGGGCGGAAATTTGCCCCCTGCATATTTTCGGTTGTAGTTGACATAATTCTGTGATTGTGGTATGAGTAAAGTTAAAAAAAATTATTTAAACGGACCGTCCTGATACAACATCTCTGTTCATTGTATTTTCTGCTGTATTCATAGCTGTTACAGAACATTATAGTATTTCTACAGACAAAAAAAGACTGCCAGTGAAGGACAGTCTTTACCTTTTGTATTGCTCTCAATACCAAAGTTAATTTTTTTAGGTTGACGGCCAAAGTCCTGCGTAAGCGGAATTACCATAGTTAATGGTTTCTGCACTTACAATGAAACTGATCAGCATGCTGTTTTCGTCTACTGCATCAAAGTCTACTTCATGCTGGATCACATATCCGTTCTCCCAGGTCAGAGTAATTAAAGTTCCTTCTTCGTGGGACTTGTTGAAAGTGATTTCGCCGGTAGTAGGCTTATATTTACCGTTCAGTAAACTTTCAAGAATGTCAGATTTTTCCGTAGCTTCCACCGTAAGTTTGATCAGTGCGTTGGACGGGTCTGATGCCACTCTTCCGGAAACGTCTGTAGATCTTGATACGCTGTAGTTCAGCTTTAATAATTTCTGTCCTTCACCGCCGTTGAATTTTAAGATTCCTCTTGAATTTGTTGCCATGATTGTAAATTTAATTGTTAATAATATTTTGTGATTCGATTATTGTATAACAAAGATAAATCGGAATTTTCAGATCCGGAATTTTTTAAATAACAATTTTATTTTTTGTCGTAGTTCTACGATTTGATGTCGTAATTTTACGACATAGGATTTAGCATATGCTTTAAAAGACTCTGTCTTAAACTGTTGGTTATTTCTTATTCAATGGTTATAGAAGTTGAAGTTTTAATATCTTCCCGGGTTACCGTATAACTGACCTCAGCTTTTTTTACCAGGCCAGTTGCGGCCAGAACATTATATTTTCCGTCAAAGGCAATGTGTGGATCAGAATAAAGTATTTCGTTCTGACGAAGGATAATTTCTGCCGGATCGGTCCGGTCTTCTACTTTCTGCATCAGGTCAACCCAAATATTTTCTCCTTCGATAAACTGGCGTAAAAAAGACTTTCCGTTTTTAAATCTGTTTCTTAAAGAGGCAAAACAGAGGTTCATGAAAATATCCTCTTTCATTTTCCTGTCAAATAAATCTCTGTTCATTACGGCGAATTCAAATTCATCAAGGTACATTGCGGCATACGGATCAGGGAACAGATCAAGCAGGCGGTCTTTTATTCTTTCGAAATGATTCCTTGCATTTTCGTTCAACTGTATGTTGAGGATCTCTCCTTTTTCATTTGTGGTGACGATGAAAGGATTAAGGGCACGGATGGATTCGGAAGCCAGATCAGACATCATACTTCCCTTTGCATCAAAAAAATTATTTTTATATACATTGAAAATATGTGATGTCCCTTCTTTTCTCACCCATTTTACCGAGGCCGTATAGGTAAGCCTGGTATTTTTCTTTTCCAGTGCATTCTCCTCAGTTTCATTAATGGTGACCGTGTATATTTTACTGAACTCTTCGGGAGAAAAGGGAATATCCGGATTTAGTTCCGGAGCCTTACAGGGTGCGTCATTCCTGCTGTTGTATTCATGAATGGTTTTAAAGTCAGGAAGCAATAACTTTTTACCGGCAATTATCCTGTCCTTTATAATATCTTCCCGGGCACAATGTGCATTGTGAAATTCTTTGAGGTATTTCGGATTTTCAAGATTAATTTCTTCAGATATGCTCTCCAATGTTTCCCCGGAAAGAATAAAATGAACGGTCATATGTTTTGTTTTTGGCTTTAACCAAATTAATCTAAAAATTCTGTTTTACAAAATAGTTTTCGGATGTATTTATTTTGTTGAAGAAACCGTTATTTTTCGGGAGAAGTTTAACGGAATGAGAATATTCACCTCTTTAAACAAGCCTTTTCTAATCTCTGAATAATTTCTGCGCATTCAGAGTAATCTTTCCTGAACATTTTCATTTCTGCCTTTATCATGTACACTTTTATCTAATTCGATTTGTCATCGGATACAGAAAAGCTTCATTACAGATTCTTTCTAAGATTGGTATATCAGTCGGGATGATGAATTTTATATTTTTATTATCTCAATAGAAAACAATAAATTACATCTCTTTATTTAATACATATCTGTCATTTGGAGGATTAAGCATATAAACTGTATTTCCCATTATATAATATTGTCCGTCAATTTTTGAAATGATATATTCTACAGCATCATCAGTTTTTGATTTCATAATTAATTGATCACCTGAAACCGATTTTATGAAAATATCGGGTACATTATTATCTTCATTATTAATTTTTTCAGTTATCAGAACATCATTTTTATTTAAAATCTTTATAACATAGTCTATATTGTAGTCTCCATCTGTTCTTGTAATCTCAATATCTGCCTTATAATTTCCTATCCATTTGGAAAAATCATTTGATGGAGCTTTTACGTTTACTTTTACTTGCTTCTGATTTTCTATCCCAAAAGTGAAATGCTCTTCTAACCCCACATTTTCTTCAGATAACAATTCAACAGGAATAGGACAATGGTTGATTTTTGTATTTATTGATAACGGTTTTATTTTTAAGTTCTTATTTAATTCAAATTTGTTCGTTATTTTGAAATATGATTTGTGAAGATCAAATATTCCTACAGCGACGCCCTTTTTGTCATTATCAAAATCTACATTTAAGGAATATATATGATTTTCAGGAATCTTTAAAGTATCAGTCAGAATATTATTCTTATTGAAGAAAAGAAGATAATTAGACTTTCTATTTGATTTATTCTGAATAACAATATTTTTCACATAGTAGTTTTCAAAAGCTGTTCCTGAATAATCAGGTTCGAAATAGGTCAGTCCATCAGCCTTAAAAAGTTGATCCAAATTTTTTGAAAGATAAGAATTTTCTTTTACACTACTTTTGTCAATAGTAAATTTACTGTTAATTAAATCCTGAGACTCATATTGTTTACAGCTTATAATAATTAATAATAAAACCTGTAATAATAGTAA
>NZ_LMKA01000070.1 GCF_001421435.1 Chryseobacterium sp. Leaf201 | reverse complement strand
TTTTAAAAATTTGATAATAAAAAAAATTGTATTTATCTTGGATTAAATTTGTAGGTAATGGAAAAAAAATCCACTCATATCCTTAATGCATCAAGCAATCTTCTGGGATTTTCGCTGGTTATTATCACCTCATTAAAGATCTCTAAGATGAGCCCCAGCACGCACTTGGACGAATTTGCAGGAGTGGCATGCCTTTTTTTTGCATTCAGCTGCTTTTTTTCGTTCCTAGCGATCAGGACCGGGCATGAAAAGCGTGGAAACAGGTTTGAAACTATTGCGGATTATTTATTTTTAACGGCTTTATTTTGTATTGTAGCCGCCGTTATTATTGTAACGGTAAAAATTATTTAATTTAGAACTTCCTTTCAATCACATAATCCAGCATGATCTGCAGAGATTTTTTAGGCTCGGAATCCGGGAATTCGTCCAGAATATCTTTTGCTTTCTGCTGAAAGTTTTTCATCACGGTAATTGCGTAATCCAGTCCGCCTGAAGTTTTTACGAAACTGATCAGTTCCTTAACCCTTTTCTGGTCATTGTTATACCGCTTGATGGTATTGAAATAATATTTCCTGTCCTTCTCGCCGGCTATTTTCAGGGTATGGATCAGAGGCAGCGTCATTTTCTGTTCCTTGATGTCAATGCCTACCGGTTTACCGATCACGTTGGAAGTAAGGTAATCGAAAAGGTCATCTTTGATCTGGAAGGCCATTCCGGTATACGTCCCGAAATCCATCATTTTTTTCGCCAGATTTTCATCTGCATTGTTTGACAGGACTCCGATTTCACAACACGCTGCAATTAATGTTGCGGTTTTCTGACGGATGATTTCGTAATATACATCTTCGGTAATATCCAGCTTCCTGGCTTTTTCAAGCTGCAACAGTTCGCCTTCAGACATTTCACGGATCGTCCTTGAAATTACGGCAAGCAGGTCATAATCTTTATGGTCGGTAGAAAGAAGTACAGCTTTGGAGAGCAGGAAATCCCCTACCAGAACGGCAATTTTATTCTTCCACAACGCGTTGATTGAAAAGAAATTACGGCGCTTAAAGCTTTCATCCACCACATCATCATGTACCAGTGTAGCGGTGTGGATCAGTTCGATCATGGACGCCCCGCGGTAGGTTTTTTCATTTACCTCCCCTACAAGCTTGGCACAGAGAAATACAAACATCGGGCGCATCTGCTTTCCTTTGGTGGTCACGATAAAACGGGTGACTTTATCTAATAAAGGTACTTTGCTCTGCATGGATTCATAAAACTTCTGCTCGAAAAGTTTCATTTCCTCATTAATCGGTCGTTTGATTTCTTCTACGGTGTTGGCCACAATCTTCGAATGATGGATAAATTATTAATTACCACAAAGATAATTTTTTTCATTTAATTGTAACAGAAATTAGTCTTTGAGTTTTTCTGTCGGAATAAAATACAGTGCCGGCTTCGCACTTCCCAGAGGAGAGCTGAACTTTTCCCCTGAAATGTAAAGCCCGGCTTCATCCACGGTAATGCCTTCAATCTGCCCAATGGACAGTGCACTGCCCAGATAATATCTTTTAGGGCTTTCCTTAAAGAACACATCCGGCTCCGTTTCATTGAAGACAGTTAAAAACACTTCCGTCTTTCTCGTATAGCCTACCAGATAGAGCTTTTTATTGAAATAAGAAGCGTCCGTAACCACAAAACCTGTTTTAAAGGATTCCGTTTTCTGCGCTTTCTGCTTTTCCTGTATTTCAGGATCTATGATGTAATGGGTGGTTGATTTATTGCCCCATTCTTTTGTAAAGAGATGGATTTTTCCGTTCAGCCAGACCATTGCTTCCGCATCGAAATTGGTTTTCAGGTAACCGGGGACAAATTCCGTCTGCTCGGGATATTCAAAACGGATAAGTGCAGCGGAATCATTCTTCAATCCGTTATTTTCAACAGGTATTTTATAGATTTCCAGGTCTTTTCTCGTTCCTCCGTTATTTCCGAAGTCCCCGATGTAGAAATTTTTCCCGTCATTTGTCAGGGCTTCCCAGTCTTTGTTTTTGGCATTGACCGCTATTGTGTTTATAATTTTCCCTGATGTTCTGTCGAGCTCAAAAAGTTCCGGTGCATTCCCGCTGTCATTGAACGTATAGAGTTTTCCGTTGAAAAGATTAAGTCCTGATGTTTCCTGAATTTTTTCATCTAAATAACTGATTCTGTACTGCCGGATTTTCAGGAGATCTGACTGCTGAGAAGATGCAGATGTGGAAATGATAAGAGCAGAAATCAGGAATAACTTTTTCATCCTGTAAAATTAAAGATTTTTTGCAAACCTGTTGGGATTCGTATTGATGAATAGCATTGGGTTTTGTTTTAACATCCGGCTAAGTCTTTTGTTCCGGTGCATGGAATTATGCTGATTTCTTCTGAGTTTCTTTCTTCTTCATACTTTTCTTTTCCCCGTATTCTTTCCGGTACTGCCGTACTGTTTTACCCGTTCCGTCATGGCGCCATCCCGGGGAATTGAAAATATAATTGATCCTGTCTGAGAAATGTAATCCCGGCTGTCTGATGTCTTTCCAGATTTTGCGCCATTCGTATAAAAGAACAGTATCCGGTTTGTTATCCGGCATTTTTGGGTAAATCCCGTATTTGACGGGAACAGCAGGATCTTCCTTTTCAAAGGTGCCGAATATTTTATCCCAGATGATCAGACACATCCCCATATTGCGGTCCAGATACTTGACGTTACAGGCATGGTGCACCCGGTGATGAGAAGGTGTTACCAGAATATATTCCAGGATTCCCATGCTTTTTACGGTCTGCGTATGCACCCAGGTACCGTACACCTGTCCTATGGCGTAAACCAACATGATATGCCACGGATTAAAACCCAGGAAAGCCAGCGGGGAAAAATAGAGATACCGGTACAGCGGCTGAAGAACCGGACTCCGGAATCCTGTGGTAAGATTAAAATATTCAGAGCTGTGATGGGTAATATGCACGGCCCAGAACGCTCTGGAATGATGATCTACATAATGCAAAACGTAATAAGCAAAATCAGTGACCACAAAGCAGGCCAGCAGGTACCCTAATGTAAAATCCCATGAAAAAAACCTGTGGTTGTAAAAGAAAAACATCACGCCCATCGCGAAGGCTTTCATGACAAAGTCCAGCCCGAAATTCAGAAGGGCCAGATAGATATTGGTGGCAACATCTTTTCCGCTGTACAGTTTGGTTTCCGAAACATGGCTGTAGACCATTTCAGCAATGATAATTACGGCAAGTATCGGAACAGACCATGAATAGACGTGTTCAAGCCCGTTTTCACCCCAGAAATAATCCATCATCTTTAGATCAGTTTTGATGCAAAGTTAGGGCTTTAAGAAAATGTTAAGAGATCTTTGAAATTTTTTAATGAAAATTTAATCGGTGTTTTTATTGGCCAGCTGTCCGCAGGCGGCATCAATATCGCCTCCGCGGCTTCTTCTCACCATTACGGTAACGCCTGCATTTTCAAGCTGACGGATGTAATTTTCTTCTGCCTGTTTGTTACACTGGTCATATTTTCCGTCGCCGATCGGGTTATACTGGATCAGATTCACCTTGGAAGGGATCTGTTTGCAGTATTTTATCAGGGCTTTAATGTCTTCGTCCTTATCATTGATATCCTTCCAGACACAATATTCAAAAGTGACTACAGAACCGGTCTTCTGGTACCAGTACTGAAGGGCTTCCATAATATCCGTCAACGGAAATTTATCGGAAAACGGCATAATTTCATTCCGTTTGGCTTCAATAGCGGAGTGCAGGGACAGGGCCAGTTTTACCCTGAGGTCATCATCGGCCAGCATTTTAATCATCTTCGGAATCCCGGAAGTGGATACGGTAATTCTTCTCGGCGACATGCCCAGGCCTTCCGGCTGGGTAATCTTGCGGATGGCTTCCACTACATTTTTGTAATTCATCATCGGCTCTCCCATTCCCATGAAAACAATATTGGAAAGGGGCCTGTTGAAATACATTTTGCTCTGGCTGTCGATAAGGGCCACCTGGTCTACAATTTCGGCTACTTCAAGGTTTCTCATCCTTTTGAGCCTTGCGGTGGCGCAGAATTCACAGTTCAGCGAGCATCCCACCTGGGAAGATACACAGGCTGTTGTCCTGGTTTCGGTAGGAATCAGAACAGATTCTACCAATAGGCCGTCATGGAGTTTCACCCCGTTTTTAATGGTTCCGTCCGTGCTCTTCTGAAGCTGGTCAACGGAAACGGGATTGATGGTATATTCCTCGGCAATTCTTTCACGGAGGGATTTTGAAAGATTCGTCATCTCTTCAATCGAATGGAGGTTTTTACTCCACAGCCAGTCATATACCTGCTTCGCACGGAACGGCTTTTCGCCTAACGTGGCAAAGTAGTCTTTAAGCTGGTCGAGTGATAAAATTCTGATATCTTTCATTATAATTTAGGTATTAGGGCTTAGGATTTAGGGACAAACTAAGCCCTAAACCCCAAATCCTATTATCTTTTTAAAGAATTAACATAGCATCTCCGTAAGAGTAGAATTTATACTTTTCTTTTACGGCTTCTTCATAGGCCTGCATGATGAATTCTTTTCCGGCAAACGCGGCAATCATCATGATTAGTGTAGATTTTGGCGTGTGGAAATTGGTGATCATCGCGTTAGCTACTCCGAAATCATGAGGCGGATAAATGAATTTATTGGTCCAGCCATGGAATGATGAGATCTTTTTATTGGATGATACTGACGTTTCCAAAGCTCTCATGGTGGTTGTTCCTACGGCGCACACCCTTCTGTGGTTGTCAACCGCTTTGTTGATCACATCCGCATTTTTTTCATCAATGAATACTTCTTCAGATTCCATTTTATGCTTGGAAAGATCTTCCACTTCAATCGGGTTGAACGTTCCCAAACCAACGTGAAGGGTAATTTCTGCAAAGTTGATTCCTTTGATTTCCAGTTTCTTCATCAGATGCTTGGAGAAGTGAAGTCCGGCAGTTGGAGCCGCAACGGCACCTTCCACTTTTGCATAGATGGTCTGGTATCTTTCTGCATCTTCAGGCTCCACCGCTCTTTTGATGTATTTCGGAAGCGGGGTCTCCCCTAATTCTTTTAATTTAGTCCTGAATTCTTCATAAGAACCGTCAAATAAAAACCTCAGCGTTCTTCCTCTGGACGTCGTATTATCAATAACTTCCGCTACCAAAGATTCATCTTCGGTAAAGAATAATTTGTTCCCGATTCTGATTTTTCTTGCAGGATCTACCAGTACATCCCATACACGGGTTTCCTTGTCAAGCTCCCTTAAAAGGAAAACCTCAATTTTGGCACCTGTTTTTTCTTTGTTTCCGTACAGACGGGCAGGGAAAACCTTGGTATTGTTAAAGATAAATAAATCTTCCTCACTGAAATAATCTACCACATCTTTGAACAGCTTATGCTCAATAGTCTGGGTTTTTCTGTCCAAAACCATTAACCTGGCTTCGTCTCTGTGTTCTGACGGGTGTTCCGCCAATAATTCCGCAGGAAGATCAAAATTAAAATCTGATGTTTTCATTTTTTAAATTACGGTTTAAAAATTTATTAAATTACGGGATGTAATTTTCGGACTGCAAATATACGACATCAGGCACCCCTTTGTCAAGTATATCTCCATTTAATTTTGGCCACGTTTGAAAACCATGGTTTTTACCCTGCTTTTTAATGTTGAAAAAAGTTATTTTTGAATACATTAAAATTTTATCCTATGAGCAAATATTCAATTGAAGCTTTTGTAAATGAAACAAAAGAAAATCCACAGGAAAGGGATTACTTTGAACTGGAAAAGCCTCAGCTTCTGGAAATCAACCTCAACAACCAGTCGGTCTGGACTAAGGCAGGAAGCATGGTCGGCTATGTGGGCAGCGTAAATTTTGAAAGGCAGGGCATGTTTTCCGGAGGATTAGGCAATCTTTTAAAGAAAGCCATCAGCGGTGAGGGAGCCCGACTGATGAAAGCCGAAGGAACCGGAAAGCTGTATGTGGCGGATGAAGGTAAAAAAGTGCGGATCCTGTATCTGAACAATGAAGCAGTCTGCGTAAATGGAAATGATGTCCTGGCACATGAGCAGAGTATTAAAAGCGACATCACCATGCTGAAAAGTATTGCAGGGGTCATGTCAGGCGGACTGTTCCAGGTACGGTTATCGGGAACCGGCCACATTGCCATCACCACACACGGCGATCCCCTGACCCTGATGGTTACCCCGGACAGTCCGGTTTTTACAGACCCGAATGCCACGGTAGCATGGTCCGGAAACCTGAGCCCCGAACTGAAAACCAATGTTTCTTTAAAAAGCCTGATCGGAAGAGGCAGCGGTGAAGAGTTTCAGATGAAATTTTCCGGGAGCGGCTGGGTGCTGATTCAGCCGTATGAAGAAGTGTACAGGATTGAGAAATAAACTGCAGCTTTGTCTTATAATCATGCATTTCAATACTTAAAAGCAAGGGATTTCCTTGCTTTTTGTTTTAGTTATTTTTAAAATTCAATTGGTCTCGACTGATTTTTATATCAAAATCCTGAGGTTCAACTGCCTCCAGTGATACATTGATTTCAAGGTCTTCAGATTTTCCGGATCCGGATTTTAAGATATATCTGTTTTCGGATTTTAGTTTATCATCTATTTCATGATAATCAAATAATAGGCGAAGCCCTACAAATGACAGGTCATCTTTAAAATCGGCAAAAACAACGTCTGCAGACATTCTGGATTTCTTTAATTTCTGATTACTGAATTCCTTTATTAAATGGTGCGACAACCCGTCAGGTTTTTTATCCACAAAATCTGAAGTGAAAAATCTTCTTTTGGATTCTTCTTCAAACTGCTTTTTAACAGAAGGGATCTTCACGGAATATATATAATCGAAATCATTTCCCTTTAAAGGAAATCCTGTATTCTTCATTTCAAAATGATGCTGCAGGCTGTTTTTAAAATCTGTAATTACCGCAGATACTGTTTTGTTTTTCCCGGACCTGAAGGAAATCTCATAGGAATGGTCTTGAGAATTTACGGCATACTGAAATTCCCTTACTTCGGGCTGTTCTTTATTGCGCTTTAATGTATGTTTATATTTTATGTAGTAATCAAAATGGTATTCCTGAGACAGGAGATTACTAAAAGCCAAGATCAGGAACAGCGGTATCAGTTTTTTCATAAATGGTTTTTAATCTGCTTCCATTCTTCCAGTTTCTTTTCAAAGGAAACGGTATGAAGCGGACTTGTTGACGGCAGTAAAAATACAGGAATTTTAAAATGCTTTCCTAACATTTTCTGCGCATTTTTATATGATTTCCCACCGTTACAGAATATGGCCAGAATATTCGGATATTTTTCCAGAAGCTCCGGGATCTGGTTGGCTTCTTCATTTTTAATCTCGGAATCAAGGCTTCCTTTCCGTTCACAGGAATCGATCACGTCCCAAAGTGCAATGTGGTGCTTTTTTAACATCCGGATCCTTTCTCCGTAATCTTCGGTAAAATCTTCATTGAGCAATTCAAAAATAATTTTCCAGAACTTATTTTGCGGGTGGCCGTAGTATTGTTGTTTTTCCAAGGATTTCACCCCGGGAATAGAACCTAAAATTAAAATCTTAGAATTACTGTCGACAATCGGCGGAAATGAAAATATTCTGTTGGTCATGGCATTGCTGATATGGGATTCACTTAATTTCAAACAAAAAGCGGGCTAAAGCCCGCTCCTGTTGACGTTTTAAGGGTAAGTATATATTCAATCTATTCAGACCACCCCGTCAAAAATTCTTTCAGAATTTTCGCCACCCCTCCGGAGGAGGGGAATTTTATAATGTTTCCTTCAGCCAGTCAAAGAATTCCCGTTGCCACACCAGGCCATTCTGCGGATGCAGCACCCAGTGGTTTTCATTCGGGAAATAGACTAATTTTGATTTCAGGCCTCTCAGTTTTGCTGCCTGGAAAGCTTCCTGGCCCTGCTCGTAAGGAACCCTGAAATCGATGCCGCCCTGAACAATCATGATCGGTTTGTTCCATTGATCAACAAAATTGCTCGGATTGAATTCGGTATAGGCTTTAGGCTGCGGTTTTTCCCACGGCGAACCCAGGTCCCAGTTGGCAAACCAGAGCTCTTCTGTAGTCAGGTACCAGGATTTCATATCAAATAATCCGTCGTGAGCGATAAAAGTCTTGAAGCGGTTTTCATGAATACCCGCCAGCATGAATACGCTGTATCCGCCATAGCTTGCTCCCACTGCCGCTACCCTGCTCCCGTCAACATACGGTAATGTTTTCGCGAAATCCGTTGCAGCCAGGTAATCCTTTATCGGCTGTCCGCCCCAGTCTCTTGAAATTTCTTCGTTCCATTTCGTTCCCCACCCCGGCATTCCGCGGCGGTTGGGTGCCACTACAATATATCCGTTGGCTGCCATCAGAGCAAAGTTCCATCTTGTGCTGAAGAACTGCGTTAATGCAGACTGCGGGCCGCCCTGGCAGTATACCAGCGTCGGGTATTTCTTATTCGGATCAAAGTTCGGAGGATAATGGAACCAGACGCCCATTTCTTTCCCGTCTGAGGTTTTTACCATCTTCAGCTCAGATTTCCCCTGGGCCAGTTTTGAATACATGTCTTTATTCACTTCCGTCACCTGCTTCATGTCTCCGTTCTTCACATTCACTGAAAAAAGGTCTGTCGCATGGTTAATGTCTGTACGGCCTACCAGCAGCGTATTTTTCTGATCGGCAAAAATTTCATTTACGTCAAAATCACCTTTGGTCACCTGCTGTACTTTAGCCTTTTTAGGATCTAATGAAAATAACTGCTTGGTCCCTCTGAAGGCTGCCGTAAAATAAATGGTTTTGGAATCACCGGCCCAGAACACATCGCCTGAAACACTGTCGTCCCAGCCGCCGGTCAGGTTGCTTATTTTACCGGATTTCCAATCCAGGATCTTAATGTCATTTTTATCCGCTTCATAGCCGTCTCTGGCCATGCTCTGCCAGATCAGTGATTTTCCGTCCGGACTGAATTTCGGGTTTACATCATAGCCTTTATTGGATTCAGTGAGATTTTTTGTAGTTCCTGAAGCCAGGTCATACGCAAAGATATCCGTATTCGTGCTGGTGGCATATTCTTTACCGCTTTTGGGTTTTGTCACGTACAGAAGCCGGGAAGAATCAGGGCTCCAGATGAAGTCTTCGGCACCGCCGAACGGCCTTTGCGGAGAATCCCAGGTTTTTCCTTCCAGCAGGTCTTTTGCGGCATCTGCATTTTGTGAGGTATTTACTACAAAAACATGGTTGTATTTCCCTTCATTAAAGTAATCCCAATGCCTGTGGTTCAGGTCGGTATACACCTGTGCCGTGGATTTCGGGGTATCGGAATATTTGTCTTTACCCATCAGCTTTTCCACCAACACCTGTCTGCTGAAAGCTATTTTTTTACCGTCGGGAGAAATCACGATATTGTCTGCCTCGCCTATGGTATAAAACTCGCCCCAGGTTTTACCGCCGTCTCCGGAGAGGAAAATCTTATCGCCTTCCTGTGCATAGATGCCGTTTTTATCCCACTGGATCAGGGATTTTTTGCCCAGATCTATTTTTACAGACTGGTTATTGATAACATTCAGGAAGTAGTTTTCACTTTTTGTTTTTTCGGTTTTCAGATCAGTCTGCCCTATTTTATAAATAAGCGAAGACTGGTCGGGAGAAACGGCCTGTACTCCTACTTTTTTCAAAGTCCAGAGGATTTCGGGCGTCATGAGTTGTTGTGCATTCATTAAGAGCGGAGCTGCCAAAGCCAGCAGGCTGTACTTAAGTTTCATATGTTGATATTCATTTTTAGGAACATAAATCAGCTTCATGTTCTCATTTATTCCAAAGAGGCTCAAAGTTACTTATTTTTACATTATGAGATCATCTATTTTACTGATGATGCCCGAATTTTGATAGATACCTGACAGAAGCTCCACATCCTGAAATGAAAAAAGAGCGAACTTAAGTCCACTCTTTACTGATATCATTTTTAAATATATTCCTTTTTTAATCTCCGTCTGAGAACATCGAATTCGCAAGGGAAGTAATAACCGAAAGCAGAATACTGAAGATCAGCGCCCACCAGAATCCGTCAACCACCATACTGTCAATAAGATAATCGGCAATAAGAATGATGATGGCATTAATGACCAATGTAAACAGGCCTAAAGTGATGATGGTTAAAGGGAGGCCGAAAAGTTTCAGCACCGGTTTTACAATCAGGTTGAGAATTCCTAAGACAATGGAAAAGATAATCGCTCCTCCGAATCCTGTAAAATGAACGCCCGGTAAAATCATGGTCAGAAGATAGGCGACAATGGCTGTAATGAGCAGCCGGATAATTAAGTTCATAATTTGATTTTTTTAATGTTTATAAGGTGTTGCTGTACAAAACATATTCCACTTAACACAGAGGAACAAGACTATTTTATTTTCATCATTGTCACCAGTGAAGTGGCCACATGGCTTTCTGAAGCTCCGTTTTCATCAACGGTATAAATTTCTGTCCTGATCACGCTGATTTTAGCGCCGCCTTTTACCACGTAAGACTTTGAGACTAAAGCATCGCCCATGGCAGGCCTCAGATAATTGACTTTCAGCTCTACCGTAACCACATAACAGTCTTCTTCATAATGGCTTACGGCTGCATATCCTGAAGAGACATCTACCAGGGAAGCAATCATGGCACCGTTGAACATTCCGGCTTTCCGGGTCATCATTTCCATTTTCGGGATTTTAATTGAGATAAATCCGGTTTCCACTTCCAGTAATTCTGCTTTGTAGAACTGCAGGGTTTCGGAACGGCTGAAACTGCCGGTGATGAGTTGCTTTTTTTCGGGCGTCATTGTTTTTGTTTACTGCAAATGTAAATACAAATTTTTAAAAATGATTTTACGGATCTGCAGATAAACCGTAAATAAATAACTAACAACAAAGACAGGTTAAAGCATCGTCTTTATTGATGTACAAACAATTTTTCGAACTCCTTTACAAAAGTTCAGCCTGGCGTCGCGCATGTAAATACTCAAATTAAGCAAGCGTAATATTGAAGTCTTCACTTAAAGCCAGTACGCCTTCCGTCAGGCTTTCAGGATGTGCGCTGAAGCCTTTCAGTTTTGAGGTTTTCCCTTTTAATACCAGATCCATCAGCTGCTTATCCGAGATCTTTTTACCGAAAACTTCAAACATGACCTTAAAGCCGCAGTTTTTAAAATCTGAACACCCGACAGCTGTTTTTCCTTTGATCAGGTGGTGCGTTTTGCATTTCGGGCACTGGGTCTCTTCCCACGACTGCAGTTCTTTCTTTACTGCCGGTTCGCGTTTTTTCTTTTCGGCTTCAGGCTTTTCTTCCTGTAAGGTGATTACTTTCCCTTTCCCGTACACCACTTTATCAGTCAGTTCCGTTACCATACGGATCAGTTCTTCCTTGAACTGGTTGGCTTCATAGTCGCCGCTTTCAATCCTGCGGAGCTTGGATTCCCATTCACCCGTCAGTTCCGGACTTTTCAGCAGTTCATCTTCAATGGTATCAATCAGCTGGATGCCGGTCTGCGTGGCAATCAGGTTTTTCCGTTTCTTTTCAATGTACTTCCGTTTGAAAAGCGTTTCAATGATATTGGCCCGGGTAGATGGTCTTCCGATACCGTTGTTTTTCAGCATTTCACGCAGCTCTTCATCTTCCACCTGTTTTCCGGCGGTTTCCATGGCCCTCAGCAGCGTAGCTTCCGTATACGGTTTCGGCGGCGACGTTTTTCCCTGATGGATTATCGGATCATGAGGCCCGGACTCTCCCACCGTAAATTCAGGAATGCTCTGTTCTTCTTCCCTGTCTTTTTCCTTATCGGCGGGCTCTTCTTTGGGTTCTTTGGCATACACTGCTCTCCAGCCCGGTTCCAGGATCTGCTTTCCGCTCGTCTTAAACGGAATGGTCCCCACTTTTCCTTCCACCAAAGTATTTGAAATTTTACATTCGGGATAAAATACGGCAATAAACCGCTTGGCCACGAGGTCATAAATCAGTTTTTCTTCCCTGCTGAGGTTCTGGGACGGTGGCACTTCGGTCGGGATGATGGCGTGGTGATCGGTTACTTTCGCATCATCAAACACCACTTTGGATTTTGGAATCGGTGCCTGCAATAACGGGCTGATAAGTTCCTGATAAAAGCTCATTTTTCTCAGGATCCCTTCAATCTTCGGATACAGGCTTTCTGATAAGTAGGTGGTATCCACACGCGGATAGGTGACGTGCTTTTTCTCATACAGGCTCTGGATGTAATTTAAGGTACTCTCTGCAGAATAGCCGTACTTTTTATTGGCTTCCACCTGAAGGCCGGTCAGGTCAAACAGCCTAGGATTTTTTTCTTTTCCTTCCTTGATTTCAAAAGAAACAATTTCAAAAATATTTTCCTTCAGGTATTCCAGTCCTTTTTCGGCCCGTTCACGTGTTTTTAAACGGTCAATTGCTGCGGTGAACAGAACGTCACGGTACCGGGTTTTCAGTTCCCAATATTCTTCAACGGTAAAAATATCGATTTCTTTCTGGCGCTGAACGAGCATGGCCAGCGTCGGGGTCTGCACCCTTCCGATGGAAAGGACCGCTTTATTTCCCCCGAATTTTTTCGTAAACAGACGGGTGGCGTTGATGCCCAGCAGCCAGTCGCCTATCGCTCTGGCATTGCCTGCGAGATACAGGTTTTTATAGTCTTCCGCCGGTTTTAAATTTTCAAAACCTTCTTTGATTGCTTCTTCCGTCAGGGACGAAATCCACAGTCGCTTCACCGGTTTGGTGCATTTTGCTTTCTGCAGTACCCATCGCTGAATCAGCTCCCCTTCCTGGCCGGCATCCCCGCAGTTGATGACCTCATCACATTCTTCCACCAGGCGTTCAATTACTTTAAACTGGTTTTCAACGCCTTTGTTCGGAATTAATTTGATTCCGAAATTCCCGGGAATAATCGGCAGCAGAAAAAGGTTCCAGGATTTGAACTGCGGACCGTAATCATGGGGTTCCTTTAAAGTACAGAGATGCCCGAACGTCCAGGTCACGCAGTAGCCGTTGCCTTCCATATAGCCCTGTTTGGGCATGGTGGCACCCAATACTTTGGCAATATCTCTGGCAACACTGGGTTTTTCGGCAATACAAAGTTTCATGAAGGTCTCGGGATTTTGAAGAGGGCAAAATTCGGGATTTTTTTTTAATAAAACTATTTGCAGGCGTTTTAAAAATGATCCTGAGTTTATTTAAGACAGTTAAGTTTAACCCTGTTATCTACATAAGCGATCCGGACAATCATAATTATCAGAAAATAGAAGTTCTCAAAAGAATGAAAATCAAAGGTTTTTTAACTCATATTTCCTGCCTGCAGCTTATCATTAAATCTAAAATTTTAATGACTGAATATTTGACTATGCCTACTCTTTTTCAGGGTTAAAATTTAATAAGTTCCTCAGGTTAGCATCTATTCAGAACAAATCAAAAACTTATCGTCTACATCTTTAACTGTGGTTACAAATGCTTATTCCCCGTAATCTTCAGCTCATTCAGGTCCAGCTGGGATTCGGCTTTGCGGATTTCATCATCACTGAACTGTTTGCTGCGTTTCATGGCGAATAATTCTTTTCGCTGCAGGGCAAAGATGTCAAGCATAATCTGGTGGTATTCTCTGAGGTCATTTTTCCTGTTGGTGCACTGCTCTATCGAACTGAGATGGCTCTGATGAAGCATGATGTCATTTTCCAGAGTATTTTTGAGGTTCTCCACCAGGCTGTTGGTCTGTAATACGGATGCATATTTTTCATTGATCCGGCTGACGGCAAGATGATCGAGCCTGATCTGGATTCCAGCCTGCTGTTCGTGCGAAGGCAGGACAGGATCAAGTTCCCCGATGTTTACCAATTTAATAATCAGCGGAAGCGTAAGTCCCTGAAAAACCAGTGTTACGAAAATAACGACAAACGTAATGAAGATGATCAGGTTCCGCAGAGGAAATTCCGACTGTTCGTTCATCATAACCGGTATGGACAGTGCCGTAGCCAGCGAAACTACACCCCGCATGCCTGCCCAGCCTATGATCAGCGGGTTTTTCCATCCCGGGCTCGGGTCCTGCCTTATTTTTTTACTCAGCCATCTCGGGATGTGGGCGACCGGATAAATCCATAACAGCCGGACCACGATAACGATAAAACTGATGATCAGACCGTACTTAATCCCTTCCATCAAAGAAGTTTCACCCAGTCCGCTGATGATTTCAGGAAGCTCGAGGCCGATCAATATAAAAACCAGGGCATTCATGACGAAGATCAAAGTATTCCAGACTCCGGTCATATTCACCCTCGTAGTTCCGGTCTTGAAAATCTCATGGGAACGGAAAGACATGAACAGCCCGCCGCTCACCACGGCCATCACGCCTGAAAAATGAAAATGTTCTGCGGAAAGGAATAAAACATAAGGCGTCATCACCGTTAAAGCCGCGTCAATTGCCGGTGTGGTCGGAAGAAAGCGGTGTATGGCATAAAAAATATGAGCACCCACAATTCCCACGACAATTCCCATCCCGGCAACCATGAAGAACTGTCCCGTAGCTTCCTGCATAGAGAACATGCCGGTCATCACGGCAGCCAGTGCGAACCTGAAGACGATCAGGGAGGAAGCGTCATTGATGAGGCTCTCGCCTTCCAGCATGGCCAGGGTACGTTTGGGAACTTTTAATCCTTTTAAAACGGTGGTGGCTGCTACGGCATCGGGTGGTGAAACAATCCCTCCCAACAGAAATCCCAATGCCAGCGTAAAGCCCGGAATCAGGGCCTGTGATGCATACGCTACCACCAGCGAAGTGAGAAAGACCAGCCCGAAAGCCAGCAATCCGATGGTGCGCTTCCATTTCCAGAAATCATTCCAGGAAGTATACCAGGCTGCTTCGTATAAAAGCGGCGGCAGGAAGATTAAAAATATGATCTCCGGATCCATTTTCAGGACAGGCACACCCGGAATAAAACTGATGCCCAATCCTGCCAGAACCAGGAATATCGGGTAGGCAATTTTAATGCGCTGAGCCAGCATGACCAGCATCATGACAATCAGCAAAAGCCCGAGGATTAAAAGAAGTTTTTCGTGCATGGTTTGTTTTGTTTTATTATATCGGATTCTTCATGATCAATCACCTGATATCCTGAGTTCAATTAAGATGAATGTAATTGAGAATCAGAGATTATGAACGGTTATCAACCTTTCAAAGTAACGTTAAAAGTCAGCCGATCTGTTGATCCTTAACAAAAATTCATATTGCCTAGATCGTTTCCCTGAACCAGATGTCATTGTATTCTTCAGGGTGGCGCTTAAACTGCCCGTGGACATAAGGACATAAAGGAACAATCTTCAGGTTGTTTTCCCTGGCATAGGAAACCAGCTGCCCGAGCAGTAATTTCGCAAATCCTTTTCCTTCATATGCAGGATCGACTTCCGTATGATAGACGGTTAACTTTTCGCCGATGACAGAAATATCCATTTTCCCGGCCTTGTTGTCGTCCGAGAAAAGCTGAACTTCTCCTTTTACATTTCCTAAAACTACTGCTGTTTTTTCCATTGTTTTGATTTTTAATTAACAGGGTAAAATTAACACCTTTATTAAAACCGTTTCATGATCTATGATATTTTCTGCCTGGCATCATAAGGTAAACCGGATGCCTGAATTGAACGGTAAACGATAAAAATTCAGACTAAACAGAAAGAAACGGAAGATATCCGATCTCCAGTAAAATTTATTTCATTGAAAATCATTCATTTAAATATCAAAATTACGGATGATCAATAAAAAGTCTACTTTTTTAGTGGACTAATTAAATTTATGTTCTATCTTTGCGGTCATAATTAAATAAGGAAATGAAATTGAAATCAGAATTCAGATATCCATCAATGAAGAACAGGAACATCAATCATATGATGATGTATTGCTGTATGCCTTGGTATGTGAATTTTAGTGGCTGACCTTACTTTTATTATGACATATTTAAAGGCTTTACCACGTTGTAAAGCCTTTTTTATTTAACAGAATTTTCAGAACATGATCGAAATAAAGAATATTTCAAAAACCTTTTACCAAAAGAAACAGCCTTTCAAAGCGCTGGATGAGGTAAGCCTTTCGGTTGAACAGGGCGATATTGTCGGGATTATCGGGTTCTCCGGGGCAGGGAAAAGCACTTTGATCCGTACAGTAAACCTCCTTGAAAGGCCGGATGCCGGTAAGATTATCATTAACGGAACAGATTTCACCTCGCTGAAAGCCGGACCGCTTGCCCGCGAAAGGAAAAAGATCGGAATGATCTTCCAGCACTTTAATCTCCTTTCCTCAAGGACGGTTTTTGAAAATATTGCGCTTCCGCTGGAACTGGATCATGTGGCTAAAACTGAAATCCGTAAAAAAGTAAATGAACTGCTGAAAATCGTAGGGCTTGAAGACAAGGCAGGCGATTATCCCAGAAGCCTTTCGGGAGGACAGAAACAGAGGGTAGCCATTGCCAGGGCACTGGCCAACGACCCTTACCTGCTGCTCTGTGATGAGGCCACCAGCGCGCTTGATCCTGCTACCACCCAATCCATCTTACAACTGCTGAGGGACATTAACAGGAGATCAGGAATTACCATCCTGCTGATTACGCATGAAATGGAAGTGATTAAAGCGATCTGCAACCATGTAGCCGTAATCGACAAAGGAAAACTTATAGCCAAAGGGACGCTGAACGAGATTATCTCGAACAAAGAGCATCCTGTGATCAACCAACTCTTAAATACCGGTGTTATGACCATACCCCAGGAACTGAATAAAAAAATGCAAAAAGAACCCCAGGCCGGATTATTTCCGCTGGTGGAAGTTGAGCTTAATGAACATATCTCTGTTGAAGAACTGCTTTCGGTAGTGCATGACCAATATAAAATCCCATACAAACTTCTGAAAGCGGACGTTGAGTACCTCGGCGATTCCAATTTCGGGAAACTGCTGCTGCAGCTTAAGGGTGATGAAGAGAAAAACCAGCAGGCGATTTATTATTTTAACCAGAACAGAATTCAAAATACGGTAAGGGGTTATGCTTAGTGATACAGTGGTTTCCCTTTTGTCAAAGGGAATTTGGGAGACGGTTTTTATGACCCTGGCATCGGGATTTTTCGGCTTTGTTTTAGGACTGCCGATCGGGATTTCATTGTTTTTAACCAGAAAAGGACAGTTGCTGGAACATGGAATTTATAACAGGATTTTATCGGTTCTGGTTAATATTTTCCGCTCAATTCCTTTTATTATCCTGATTGTCTGGATGATTCCTTTTACCAGGAGCCTGATCGGAACGTCCATCGGTGTCAATGCCGCTTTAGTACCTCTGAGCGTGGGAGCTGCGCCTTTTATTGCCCGCCTGGTGGAAAACAGTCTGCTGGAAGTTCCCGCAGGCCTTATTGAAACCGCAAGGGCACTGGGAGCTTCTCCTTTTCAGATCATCCGAAAGGTTTTACTACCGGAAGCCCTGCCTTCGCTGATCAATAATGCGACGATTACGCTGATTACACTGGTGGGATATTCCGCGATGGGTGGTGCCGTAGGCGCCGGCGGACTGGGGCAAATCGGTTACCAGTACGGTTATATCGGCTATGATGCCGTGATTATGAATCTTGTTTTAGGATTGCTGGTTGCGATTGTTTTTATCATCCAGTTCTCGGGTGACCGTTTGGCAAAACATTTTGACCACCGGTAATCAATCCGGGTTTCAGCCTGCAGGAACTGTTAAAAGCAGATGTTGAAAATATAAAATATAGTGTGAATGTGATTTAGTGTGGTGGACTGAATATTTCAGCCATCAGCGGTGAAAAGATTAAGCAGAAAGGACAAGCTATGATGATGTATGGAATTCCTGATGTTTCTTTCTGTTTTTTCGCCGCTTTTCAGAAAAAAAATAATGTATTATGAAAATAAAAATTTTAGGGCTGCTGACCGTGGTTTTCTTACTGCTTACGGCCTGCCAGCCATCAAAAAAAGAAGACCCGAATTATATTAAAGTCGGCATTACGTCCGGGCCGGAGCAGGAAATTGCCGAAGTAGCCAAAAAGGTCGCCAAAGAAAAATATAACCTTGAGGTGGAGCTTGTTTCCTTCAATGATTATGTTATTCCCAATGAAGCCCTGAACAACAGGGATATTGACGCCAACGCATTTCAGCATGTCCCGTATCTTACCGAACAGTCTAAACAGAGGGGTTACCAGCTGGCTGTGGTAGGCAATACTTTTGTATACCCGATTGTAGCTTATTCAAAAAAGATTAAAAACATCAGCGAGCTTCAGAACGGGAGCACCGTTGTTATTCCGAATGACCCTACCAACGGCGGGCGTTCATTACTGCTGCTGCAGAAAAACGGATTGCTGAAACTGAAAGATGGCATCGGACTTCTTCCGAAAGTAACTGATATTGCCGCCAATCCGAAACAGCTGAAAATCCTGGAAATTGAAGCGCCGCAGCTGCCGAGGGTGCTGGATGACAAAGAAGTGGTAATCGCCATCATCAATAATAATTTTGCGGCACAGGCCGGCCTGGATGCGGAACAGCAGGGAATCTTCAAAGAAGACAAGGATTCACCATATGTCAATGTGATTGTATCCCGAAAAGACAACCAGAACGACGAAAAAGTGAAAAACTTTGTCAAAGCCTATCAGTCTGATGAAGTCCTGAAAAAAGCCAAAGAGATTTTTAAGGGCGGAGCAGTGAAAGGATGGAATTAAAATCTACACATGCTTAAAATAAAAACATCATTCCGGATTAACCGGAATGATGTTTTTATTTAGATCTGACCCGCAATACAGGATTAAACCTTCTATAATCCTAAACTACCGAAATGTTTTGGCTCGTAAATAAAGATAAAATACAAAGTATAGGAAACAATAAGCAACAGCAGCAAGATGGCAGAAACCACTTTGAAGCTGTCCAGCTGAGGTTCTTTTTCTTGGTCTCTTTTACGTCTTCCATATTCTTCCGGCTGGTGTCCGTAGCCCGGATAAGCCATAGGTGCTCTTGCCCCCGGATTGAATGCAGACAGTGAAGCAAGCGGCTCTACTGTTTTATTTCTACTGATAGTATCGGTAAAAAGCCGCCTGTTTTCCTGATGTGTTTTTTTAGCAGCTTCCACTTTTCCGTCGGTTTCCAGCCTTTTAATCAATTCATCTGTCTTTTTTGTATACTGACTGTATTCATTGTTGATTATACCGATTCTTTCCTTTGACTGCTCGATCTTTTTCTCGTTCTCTTTGTGGTATTTTTCATTCTGCTCTATCTGTTTATGCAGGCTGTCAATTAACCGTTTACGCTCCTCTTCCAGCTGCCGGTGTTCTTTTTTAAATTCATCAAGGCAAACCTGCACCAGCCGCAGACGTTCCTCATGAAGCCTGCTGATTTCATGTTCAAAACCGTTTGGTTCTACAATTTTAAAGATCCCTTTCTGCTTTACAAACTCCCCTATTTCATGGCTCTGCGTGAAAAAAATGGTGTCATAATTATTTAAAAGCTCCCGTGATTTGCTGAACATCACCTGTAACTTCGCAGGATCTGTCTCACAGTACACCACGAGGTAATTTCCGTTTGACTGGGTGAAACTGACATCATTCACCTCCTGCAGGTGAAACCCTATTTTATCAAAATCTTTCGGCTTGTGTATGGCAAACTGGTCAGAATGGCTGATGGTAATAACGCCTTCTGAAACATTGTTTTTTTCAAGCGTATTATGAAAATCATCCAGTACGCTGATGATCAGATTTTCCGGGGCAATCTTTCCGGCAAACACCAGGCTTGAACCGATGAAAGTGCCACCCCTGTGTGATTTCTGCTCTTTTGCAAAAGTATACACGGAATAGGAAATCAGGTTATTGCCGCCGCTGTGATCTTTCCGTATACCATAAATCTTATTGTCCGGAAAAAGCATGATGGCATCTGTTTTCAGGTCAAAGGTCCTCAGCTCTTTTGCAATGGCAGCGCTGCCGCCTAAAAAGAAGGACTGCCGGAAGCCGTTCGGGTTGCCGAAAGTCCCGAATGCGGAGAAAAAATAAGTCCCGTCCATTTTAATCTGTAAAACTGAATTTTAAACGTTCCCAGAAAGTCCCTTCATAGTCCAGCTCATAACCTGCGATGCTTCTGTAGAGCCATTTTGCCAGTACTTCTGCCGTAGAAAGGTTCAGCAGGCTGATCCTTTCTTCACCTGTAGCATTCTGAACACTTCCTACGGTATAATAGGTTTTGGTTAACCCATACGTATTGATGCGCTGTGAAGTCATCGGCAGGCGTTCCAGAATAAAATTGTCGAGTTCCTCTGCGCTTTCCACATCCATCCTTCCGGATTTATCCCATTTGGAGATTACCAATACGGCATTCACAGACCTCATATTTTTCCCTTTTCTTTCCAGTTCGTCCAGAAATTCATTAATCAGGCTGTCCTCCCTGTGGGCAGATTCATAGCTCGTTACAATAATAAAGGTAATGGGGACACTGGCGTTCAGAAAAGATTCTATGCTGCTGTGATAGTTTCCGCCTCTTCTTATTTCATTATGGTTTTCCCCTGAAGTTTCCAGGAAAGTAAGGTCAATCGGCGGAACTTTCTTTGATTTATTGTTGGGCTCAAAAACCAGGTCCAGGCGGGTAACATGGTCTCTGGTGGTCCGGTTCGGCAGAATTCCCTGTCTTATATTTTCAAAAAAATCAGACAGGAGTACATTCGCTTCTTTGGTATTCGGGGTACCCAGCTTAGGCCGCAGCACACCGGCATACGATTTGAGGTAATACAGCATCGAAGAGAGAATAACGGACTTCCCGGATTCTGAGGTTCCGAAGAAAAAAACAAAATTGCTGTCCTTATTTTTTATATCATTGGAAATGGTTTTTGCCACCGGGACAAAATCATCGTGGGGATTTTCATCTTTGGGATCAAACAGCAGGGGTCTTAACGGCTGATAAGTTTCCGTATGATCATTTTCCAGTGACAGGGGCTTCAGGTTTTCGTTTGTATTTTCCATAGGTTAGTTATTTGGGATCAGTGTCCTGCCGCTTCTTTTATTGTTGAATACGCTTCCGCCGTTATTTCCGTGGTTGCCTGCAGGGGTTACCAGAAGAATAATGATGACGATGATAAAATCCAGAAGGATACATCCTGCGAGCACCACAAACTGGTACATTCCGAAGTGCTTAATGGCATGTTCAAAAGCAAACCCGATCTTCCCGACTTCCTGGGTCTGTGAAACGGCAGGTTCAAAGTGTATTTTATCATTTCCCAAAATAGTCTGTGCCCTGCTTCCCAAACGGTTATATTCCGTTAAGGATTCATCAATAATCCCCTGGGAGAGGTCATCCTTTTCTTTTTTTGAGAGGAGCAGTAAGTTCTGGATATTCTTGTTCCATTTGAGGGTTGCATTGTTGATATCTGTTTTTAAAGCCCTTTCTTCCGGAGACAGGTCAGAAATCATATTGTCAACCTGCTGACCCATCCGTTCCGCCAGGTCTTCATAATCATTGCCTACCGGTGTCAGGTAATCCACTTTCTGGCCGGTCAGCTTTTCAATATCGCGGATGAGTGACTGGGCGCGGCTTCCTATGCCCTTGTTTCCCGGATCTTTAATCTGCTCCATCATCTGTTTCTTCTTGATTTCAATATTCTGGGTCGTGGCTTTGTTGTACTTATAACTCAGTTTAGACTCCACATCATTCTCCAGTCCGGCAAAATGTTTGTTGATGTCGCGGAGCTCGTCCGTATAAATATCGGTTCTCATAAACCTTGTATACAGGGCATTAAAATTCGCAATGAAACAGAATGAAGCGATAAAAATGTAAATTCCCACAAGGCTTCCCGTAGGTTTCCCTTCGAGTTTGGCTGTCCGCAGCATCCAGCACAGGAAGAGCAGCAGCAGAGATAAAACCAGGGCAATCACAAAGGAAGCAGGCCCGAAAATCTGTTCCAGCCCGAGCCAGGTCTGATAAAAACTTACACTGATGAGCAATAGGGCAAGAACTCCTAAAAAGAGATCCGCAGGGGTCAATTTTTTATTCATAGTTACGTAATAATAATTTTAAGAGCTGTCGTTTTATGTTTGTCATAACATACCCTTTTATAATTTTCGAAACTACAAATAACCCACAGAAAAAAATTACGGGAAACCGTAAGTATGCTTATTAACAGTATAATATATGTTTTGATCAGTTGATCAACTCAATTCTGTCTCCGAAATGACTCGTCAGCATCTCTTCCAGAAAATGTATGGCTTTTGACTCCGCAAAATCAGTCCCGTAAGAATGAAGTATAAACAGGATCGCACCTTTATAATCATCTGTTTCATATTCAAAATGAAACTGGTTTTTATATTGTCTGCCTGTATGGGCTATTGCATCTTTTTTTCCGTCATATTCCCAGGTCCGGATATTATTTGCCTGAATTTTATCGATGATGTCTTCCCACAGCTGTTGCGGATTTTTAGTTGAAACCCTTAAAGTTTTCATGGTTATCGTATATTTAAAATGCTAAATTACAGCTATTTACAAACAGATCATAGGCTTTGCTTAATTATTTTATGTGCCTCATTTATCTGTAAATGAATTGATACGGGACTTAGTAAACAATTAATTCGGTACTGTAATCTGCATGATTTCTGTTTCTGCAATACTAATGCATATTCTTTACTGTACCTTACGGGATTCCTTTTTAGCAGGATAAAATCATGTAAACCCCGCATTTCTTTAAATAACAACTGGTTAGAAATAACCATTTTCCTGAATTTTTCATTTTCTCAATTTGAGATAATAAAAATTTTACTATTTTTGCCTGAATCAATAAAAAGGCTTTTATGTTAAAGAAAACCGCTGTTGTAAGTTTATTTATGCTTATTTCCGCCTGCTATACGGCTCAGAATACAAATACTTTACCTGTTTACTTAGACGAATCCAAACCTGTGGAACAGAGGGTAAAAGACGCACTTTCCAGAATGACGCTGGAAGAAAAGGTGGCCATGCTCCATGCACAATCAAAATTCAGTTCGCCGGGTGTCCCGAGATTAGGAATCCCGGAATTCTGGACTACCGACGGCCCTCACGGTGTACGTCCGGAAGTAATGTGGGACGAATGGGACCAGGCCGGATGGACCAACGACTCCATTATCGCCTACCCTGCCCTGACCGCCCTATCCGCAACCTGGAACAAAAAAATGTCCTGGAACTACGGTAAAGCCTTAGGAGAAGAAGCACGGTACAGGAAAAAGGACATCCTTCTGGGACCCGGTGTGAACATCTACAGGACCCCGTTAAACGGGAGAAACTTTGAATATATGGGTGAGGATCCTTATCTCACTTCAAAAATGGTGGTTCCTTACATCAAAGGGGTACAGTCCAACGGAGTGGCGACTTCGGTGAAGCACTATGCTTTAAACAACCAGGAAATGTTCCGCCATACCAGCAATGTGGAAGTAGACGACAGAACGCTGTACGAAATTTACCTTCCGCCTTTTAAAGCGGCAGTCACTGAAGGGGATTCATGGACGATTATGGGTGCATACGACATGTACAAAGGCCAGTATGCCAGCCAGAACCAGTATCTTTTAAACGACATCCTGAAAAAGGAATGGAATTATAAAGGCGTTGTGGTTTCCGACTGGGGTGCGGTAAACAACACGGAACAGGCCATTCATAACGGTCTCGATCTTGAATTCGGGAGCTGGACGAACGGGCTTTCGGCAGGAACCAAAAATGCCTACGACAACTATTATCTGGCCAAGCCTTACCTGGACCTGATTAAATCCGGAAAAACAGGGACGCAGGAGCTTGATGATAAAGTAACAAGATTACTTAACCTTGCCTATAAAACCACCATGAACCGCAACAAGCCTTTCGGCAATGTTGCTTCAGAAGAACATAAGGCGGTTGCCAAAGAAATCGGGGAAGAAGGGATTGTCCTGTTGAAAAACCAGGGGAACGTACTTCCAATTGATGCCGGCAAAGCTAAGAAAATTGCAGTGATCGGTGAAAATGCCATCAAGATCATGACTGTCGGCGGAGGTTCTTCTTCCTTAAAGGTAAAATACGAAACGCTGCCGCTGGACGGAATCAAGGCTAAATTCGGGAAACAGTCTGATGTACAGTACGCCAGAGGTTACGTGGGCGATATCGGCGGAGAATACAACGGCGTAAAATCCGGACAGGATCTTAAAGATTCCCGTTCCCCGGAAGAACTGTTGAATGAAGCCGTGGAACTGGCCAAGAAATCCGACCACGTCATTTTCGTGGGAGGATTAAATAAATCCGATTTCCAGGACAGCGAGGGCAACGACAGAAAAAGCTACGGACTGCCTTACAATCAGGATAACGTGATTACCGCGCTGGCGAAAGCAAATAAAAACCTTACGGTAGTGCTTGTATCCGGAAATGCAGTGGCCATGCCTTGGATCAAAGAGGTTCCTTCGGTTCTTCAGAGCTGGTACTTAGGGTCTGAGGCCGGAAATTCCATTGCTTCGGTATTAGCGGGAGATGCCAATCCTTCAGGGAAACTGCCGTTTACGTTCCCTGTGAAGCTGGAAGACAATTCAGCGCACCAGTTGGGAGAATATCCGGGAAATAAGGAAGAATTTGCTGCCGGAAAAGGAAAAGACCAGAAAAACCCGATCAATATCAAATACAATGAAGGCATTCTGGTAGGCTACCGCTGGCATGACACGAAAAAGATCAGGCCTCTGTTCAGTTTCGGACATGGACTGAGCTATACGACTTTTGAATTCGGAAAAGCCAAAGCCGATAAAAAAACCATTTCACAGGACGATACCATCACGTTTACCGTTACGGTTAAAAACACAGGGAAAAGAGCCGGTGCAGAAGTGGCACAGCTGTATATTTCTGACCTGAAATCTTCCGTTCAGCGTCCTGCCAAGGAACTGAAAGGCTTTGAAAAGGTATTTTTAAACCCGGGAGAGCAGAAAGAAGTAACCTTTACGGTTGATAAATCTGCTTTAAGTTTCTTTGATGCCCAAAAACACGACTGGGTAGCAGAACCGGGAGATTTTGAAGCACAGATCGGTAATTCTTCGGATGCCGTTAAAACGAAAGTGAAATTTACCCTGAAGTAATTTTACGTATTTATATTTTCTAAAACGAATGCCTGGATCGACATGATTCAGGCATTTTTTACAGGTCTTTAAACTGATATTCGGTTAACCTCTGTTCACCGGATTTATTTAATATATTATTTTCAACCGCCCATTTTAAATCTCTGCTTGCGGTAGGCGCAGAAATATTTTTAAAATTCTGCAGATAATCTTTTCTGCTGAACTTCCTGCCTGTGATTTTAGCCTTAAAAAGCAATATCCTGTCTTTTACTGTTAAAGGTGTATTCTGAGACTGCAAAAGCTGCCGCAGCGATTCTTCTATCAAGGTCATCATAAATTCAATAAAAGGAGTAGAATGTCCGCTTTTATCAGATTCTGAAAGTTTGCTGTAATATTCATTCTGATATTCTTTAATAAGGCTTTCCACCGGCAGGTATTCAAATACCGGGTATTGCTGCATAAGGATCATGGTTTGCCATAACCGTCCCATCCTTCCGTTGCCGTCCGTAAAAGGATGTATGAATTCAAACTCATAGTGGAATACGCAGCTTTTAATAAGGATCAGGTCATCATGATTTTTCAGATATTTAAAAAGATCATTCACCAAGCTTTTTACCATGAGGCCTCCGGGAGCAAGATGCGCAATTTCAGAGCCCTTAACGATTCCTACATTGGAAGTCCTGAATTTTCCTGCCTTATCAACCAGGCCTTTCATCAGCATAGCATGTGCCCGCGTAAGATCTTTCATATTTTCAGGATGAAAAGTTTTTAGCTGATCGTATACTTCAATGGCATTCTGAACTTCCAGAATATCTTTGGCAGGCGCCATAATTCTTTTATTGTCCAGTAAAGCTGTTATCTGTTCCTCCGTAAGTGTATTTCCTTCGATTTCCAATGAAGACTGGATCGTTTTAATACGGTTTCTTTTTCTTAGTTCGGCAGCCGGCTTATAAAGATGAAGAGCATTCACCTCCCCTATTTTTTCCGAAACGGAAGCAATTAACTTTATGATATATTCTGTAATCTGATATGGAGGCTTATACATTGATAGTATCATTTGATACGATCAAAGATATATATTTCTATTGAATTTCTCTATGATCACATCTCAACAATCAGTTCTTTTTCATATCCGTTGTACGGATCAACAATATAACCGTGAGGATTACAGATAACCTCGGTCTCTCCCACCCTATACCGGCACGGCGTATGAATATGCCCGTGAATCCAGTACAGCGGCTGATGTTCCAGAATAAAATCTTCGAGATCGGAAACATAAGCGGAAGTCAGCGGATCTGCCCTGAAATGCGGTGGACTGGACTGCAGACTCGGTGCATGATGGGTCACCACAATATTCTTCAAACCTTTTGCCTGTTCCAGACTTTCCTGCAGCCAGGCTCTTGACACCTGATGGATCTTAAAAACGTCAATCGATCTCATTTTAGAATAGGAAGGGTCACGCCTGATCTTTTTGTAATCATTCATTCCGTTCTGGCAGGCGAACCCGTAATACCTCGGATCGCCAAATACTGAAAAATCCGTCCATAAAGTAGCTCCGTGAAAACGGATGCCTTCAATATCCACAAAATCATCTTCCAGGACAAAGACATTGGAACTTTCTGCGGCTTCCTTTATTTTATGTAACGTTTTAGGATAAGAACCCTTGTAATATTCATGGTTCCCGAGAACATAGATCACCGGCTTATCCGGAATTCTGGTCCTGATCCATTCAATTCCTTTTGTTCCGATGTTCACATCTCCGGCCAGCACTACAACATCTGCCTGTTCAAAAGACAGTTCAGAAGATCCGAATTCCTGATGCAGGTCGCTGATAATTTGTATTTTCATGATGGATTAAAACTGCAAATTAACTGTTTTTTATGCTGAACCTGTTTAAACTTCTTTAAGATGATCTTAATTTCTTATCATTTTTAAAGTTCACTTCACGCGAAATCAAAGATTTTCAAAACTTAAATATTCTTCTATCAAGTCAATTTTTTTTCTTTCTTAATCTGTCCTGTGTACTTATGAAACAGCCATTTTCTCTTTTCTGATTTTTATTGTCCTGATGATAAAATACAGCAGCATGGATAAAGCAATAAGCGCATAACCGGCCAGTATAAACAGGCTCAGACTCCCGACAGCTGATTCAGACGGAAAAACCCGGCTCATTAATGTCATAAAAGACAACCCGATCCCGGCCCCTAAAAAATAGCTGGTGGAACTTAAACTTGAAGCCACCCCGTAATCCGGAGCATCCACATCCTGAACGGTGAGTACGGACAGTGCCGTAAAACAGAACGTCATCCCGATCCCGGAAATGCAGGCGGCACCCAATAAAACCAACGGCAAAAGATGCCCGAAATACAGGGAAATCAGCAAAGACAAGGCGCCGGCTATCATAAATGCCCAGCCGAGAATCCCCATCTGTGAAGAATCCAGTCTTTTAGAAACATGCGGCAATATGAATTTGGCTACCAGTGCAGACATGACGCTGAACGGGACCAGCATCAGCCCCGCTGAAGCCGCACTGTGGTGCATATCTTTCTGCAGCATTAAGGAAATCAGAAATAAAAACCCGATGAAAAATGCACCGAGCATCACAAATGTCAGGTTGGAAACTACCAGTGAAGTATGCCGGAATAAACGCAGATCAATCAAAGGCTTTGAGGCGGTTTTTAAACGGTAAACCACCGAAGCCAGCAGTATAGCCGCCAGAACCAGCGATCCCAATACCATCACCGGATATTCCTTAATATGGATCAGCTCATGCGTTCCGTAAGTTAAGCTTAATAACCCCAGAACCAGTACAATCCCTGATAACAGATCCGTTTTCTGAGCCGTTCCTTTTTCATCTTTCGGAAGATATTGACAGGCAAAAATTAACGTAACCAGCAGCACCGGAACATTGATCAGGAATACCCAGTGCCAGCTCAGATACGTACTGATGATCCCGCCCAGTGAAAGTCCGCTCCCCGAACCAATGGCTGCGAATGAGCTGAAAATTCCGATGGCCCGGTTTCTTTCCTGGTCTCCTTTAAAGGTATTGACTACGATAGACATCGCAGAAGGCATAATGAATGCGGCTCCCAACCCCTGTAAAGCCCTGAAAAAAGCAAGTGTGGTAAAGTCTGTTGAAAGTCCGGCACCTAAAGAAGTCAGCAGGAAAATCAATGATCCCCACAGGAAAATGGTTTTGCGCCCGATCTGGTCCGAAAGCTTTCCGCCGATAATCAGAAATCCGCCGAAAAACAGTACATACAAGGTCTGCAGCCACTGCACGGTTTCCGCACCGATCACGAACTGCTCCTGTATGGAAGGGATGGTCAGGTTAATGATGGCAATATCCAATGCTTCTACAAATGTTCCTGCCGATGCCAATATTAAAATCAGGTTTTTTCTTTCCGCGCTCATTCTTTACTGTTCAATTATACTGCAAAATTAAAATAAACAGGACGCTTATTAAAATTATACGCTAAATTTGGAACATATTTACATTTAGTAAAGAATAAAAAGAACATATATCCTTTCATTTATCATTTAATTTATAAAAAACAGAACAAATGGCAACAGAACATTATCTGCCGGATGAAAAAGACCTTTCGATTCTGAGGATCCTGCAGAAAGATGCGAAGCTGAGCATCCGCGATATCGCCAACAGGATCAACCTGAGCCCTACCCCTACCCATGAGCGCATCAGGCGTATGGAAAAACTCGGGATCATTAAAGAATATACCGCTGTGCTCGACCGGCGGAAAGTTGATAAAGGGATGATGGTAATCTGTATGATTGCACTGAATGCCCACAACAAGAAAACTGCAGGACGGTTCATCGAAGAAGTAAGCAGGCTAAGGGAAGTGGTTGAACTGCACAACATCAGCGGGGATTTTGATTTTATGCTTAAGATCTTAGCCCCCAATATGGACGCCTTTCATGAATTTTTTGTGAATACGTTATCCGAAATCGAAGGGATCGGGCAGACGAAAAGTATTTTCGTGATGAATAGCATTAAGGAAAGCGCACAGATCCTTTAAAGTTTTTTACGAATTGTTTTAAGATTCAATTCCATCATATGATAAAGCTGTAAAACTTTTGATTAACTTTAAATTGAGATCCAATCTGCTCAAAAAGTTAAAACAAGATGATTATTTCAGAGGCTGAACTTAAATAAAAGGATTTAAATAACTTAAGTGTTTTTAAATAAGATTAAACAGGCTTGATATCATTACTGCTGTAATTTTAAAAATATGGATGCACATAAAAACCCGGAAGTAAAAGGCTTTATTGATTTTGTTACCTCCCTCAGCCCGTTGGAACAGGATGCTGAAAAAGCACTGGCTTCCGTACTCCGGCAAAAATCTTTTGCAAAAGGTGACTATCTGCTGGAAGCGGGAAATGTTTGCAGCCGGATTTACTTTATTGACAGCGGCCTGGCCAAGACCTTCTTTTATACCGGTACCCGGGAATTTATCATGCGCTTTTTTGCTGAAGGCAATATGTTTACGGTGCTTGACACTTTTGTAACGCGGCAGCCCTCCGCTTATTCAATCGAAGCCCTTGAACCAACCGAAGTCACCTATCTTAATCACGCTGATCTGGAAAATCTCTGCTCAAAATATCATTCCATGGAAACGTTTTTCAGAAAACTTGTATCTGTCGCCGCCGTGAATATGATGGACCGGATTGGCGGCACCCTTGAAGAAAAAGCGCAGGTGGCTTACCATAAATTTTTGCATGAGCACGGAAAGCTGTTACAGCGGATCAGCCTGGCAGACCTTGCTTCTTATCTTGGCATTACCCAGGTCTCACTGAGCAGGATCCGGGGCATAAAGTAGTTGGTTTTTATCATTTGATAAATGCCGGGCTGAACAGGCGGCGTACCTTTCGGGTACATTCAACCGCTATGAAAAACACACTTTCGATCCATCAGAAAATAAGCCTTCTGGCTGCCTGTCTTTTTACTGTTATTGCTCTTGTGATAGGCTATTTATCCATTGGTCTTGCCCCCGTTATAATTGTCGGAGGCTCTGCGCTTACCGGACTGATCTGCTGGTATTTTACGTACCTGCGGAAACCTGTTGAACCCGGGATTATCCTTCCGCTGTTTATTCTCACGGTAGCCGGTTTACAGATCCATATTGTTGAGGAATACCTGATGGGTTTTGCCCCGGCCATGAGCCGCCTGTTCGGCATCCCGTGGAGTGAGCGGAGTTTCCTGATGGTCTTTGCGCTCATCGGGCCTGTGATCTATACGCTTACCTCGCTCGGCCTGTACTATAAAACTCCACTCGCGGGATTTGTGGCCTGGTTTATCTTCATCGGTCCCGGTATTGCAGAATTCACCCATTTTATTTTCCCTTTAATTTCTCCCGACCTGCTCCCGCATGATCCTCGCCCACTCTCCGCTGACATCGGCGGCATCCCTATACCGGACATGCCCAATTTTTATTTCCGAACCACAGGACGTTATTATTTTCCGGGCATGTGGACCGCCATCCTGCCGATGATTCCCGGCTGCCTTGCTGTTTACCGTTTGTTGATTAAGAATCTATTCCGGATTGAAAAAGCTGTAGGTCTGCGATGATCTGATAATGTTTGCCTACTTCTGAACATCTAATAGTGCAAGGACATATCATTTCCTGTTTATCCTGCTGTTTCCATGAAAAAAGCACACAATATGATATGGTTCTTCGGGTCTTGTTCGGGAACGCTTCGGAAGCCCTTCGGAAAAAACATCTTTTTTCCGAACAAGACCCGAAGAAGACCCGAACAAACCCAAAGAAAATCTTAATTCATTCTGTCTTAAAAAACAGATTTCAGACAGAATAAAAACTCTTATCTTTTTGATGAAGGACTGTTCAAATATTACATTTGGACATTTATCATCTACGAATCTTCAAAATTATTAATTACAAAAAAACAAAAGTACCTTCTTTATAAATTGATGAATTAAATGATAATTTATCTTACTAATTTTACTCAACTTTTACCTGCCCGTTCATCAGCATAGGTAAAAGCCAGTCGCGTAGTTTGCTAAGTTGTTCATTTTGTTGTTCTAAGTTATTTTGCTGTTGAAAAAATACTGAAGCATAATTTTTAAATTGGATAATTAATCGTTTTTGAGGCTTTAAAATTTTAATTGTTTTTAAAACTGCTGTAGAAATCTCCTTAAATGTAGAACCAGACGCATTTGCTTCAATTGAAAGCATATTTTGTTTAAGTACATAAAAAACATATTCAAAAGGATATACTTTATTACAAACAATAGATTTAAATCCCTGATTAGTAGTGCAATCAAATCTATTAATAGCTAAATAGCCTATAGGAGCTCTTGATGACATCAGTACAGAATTTGCTGGCAGAATATTTAATGAAGCTTCTTTTAAACCTTTTTCTGTGACATCAAATTCGCCTCTAGCAATAAATTTATTTTTTGTGTTTTGAGATAAATCTTTAGGTGTTATCCAAGGAATACCATTTTTAGAAAAATTTTCTTCAATAGCTTTTGAAGGCGTACTTCCTCCTGTAATTGTTCCTAATGCCTCAATTGTTTCAAATTCCCAATCTTCCGGAATTTCCCTTTTCAAAACATCATTCCAAATCATTTTGCCACCACTTGATTTATAAGGCTTTCCGTTTTCGTTCGGAAAGTCAAACTGTACAAACCAATAGTCGTACAGCGTTTTCGCCATGCGCTCTAAATTATCATTTAATTGATTTATAAGGCTTTCCGTTTTCGTTCGGAAAGTCAAACTGTACAAACCAATAGTCGTACAGCGTTTTCGCCATGCGCTCTAAATTATCATTTATTTTACAACTATGGCTATTTTTGTTTTTCATTCCTTTACGCCTTCAAAAAATTAAAAAAAATCCGAAATAATGAAGGAATTAGTGAAGCAAGAAATTATGAGTGCAATGCAGACAGTTTTAAACTTTCAACAGTTAATGATGCTTGAAAAGATGATACACAGGTCTTTTCATAACGTTGATATAACACAACAGGGTAAAACTAAAGAAGAGTTAGAAACTGATAATGCAGCCGTTATTAATTTATTTATTTCTTCAAAAAAAGTAGAGGGATGTTCTGAAAAATCTTTAAAATATTATTTTTCTACTATAGATACATTATTTCAAAAGCTTAAAAAAAAATTTACTGAAATTTCAACCAATGATTTAAGACAATACTTATCAGAATATCAAGAGATTAAAAAGTCAAGTAAAGTAACAATTGATAATATTCGTAGAATTTTATCAAGCTTTTTTTCTTGGCTGGAGGATGAAGATTATATTTTAAAAAGTCCGGTAAGAAGAATTCACAAAATTAAAACAGCAAGAATTATCAAAGAAGTACTGAGCGATGAAGAAATTGAAATTCTTCGGGATAATTGCAAGCAAATACGGGATTTAACGCTTATTGAAATGCTTTGTTCCACCGGAATTAGAGTGGGTGAACTTGTAAAAATCAATATAAAAGATATTGATTTTCATGAACGGTCTTGTATTGTTACTGGTAAAGGTAATAAGCAACGTGAAGTGTATTTTGATGCCAGAACTAAAATTCACCTTAAAGAATATCTTCAAGTAAGAAATGATGACAATGAAGCTTTATTTGTTTCATTATCAAAACCTCATCAGCGTCTTTCTATCGGTGGCGTAGAAAGTATTTTGCGTAAACTGGGACAGAAAACTAAAATTAATAAAGTACATCCTCACAAATTCAGAAGAACTCTGGCAACGATGGCAATAGATAAAGGAATGCCCATTGAACAGGTTCAGAAATTGTTAGGACACGTTAAAATTGATACGACATTACATTATGCTATGGTTAATCAGACTAATGTGAAGATTGCGCATCGAAAATTTATAAGTTAAAAATGGATAATTCTAGAAAAATAGATTCGATTCTTACTTACTACGGAAAAGGTGTAACTCCAAAATATGTAGTCGAAAGTTCAATAATTGTTTTGAATCAAAAATGTGTGCGACATAATAAAATCGATTATTCATTTGCACAATATATAGATGATCAAAAAAAATATAATGAAGAGAAATTTCTAAAGGTCGGAGATATTATAATTAACTCTACAGGACAAGGAACTGCAGGGCGTGTTGCTTTTGTTGAAAAATTACCCAGTAATAAAAAAGTGATTACAGACTCTCATATTTTAGTAATTAGAACAAAAAATTTCCATGAATCTAAATGCCTGAATTACAGCCTTTTTTCAATTGAGAAACAGCTCCAAACTTTTATGGATGGAAGTACTGGTCAAGGTGAATTTGACAAACAGCGACTTTTTAATATCATTGTAAGTTATTCACGAGAAGAAATAGTCCAAAACAAAATTACCAATACCCTAACATATATTGACCATAAGATTGAATTAAACAACCAGCTAAATGATAATTTANAGTTATTCACGAGAAGAAATAGTCCAAAACAAAATTACCAATACCCTAACATATATTGACCATAAGATTGAATTAAACAACCAGCTAAATGATAATTTATCTTACTAATTTTACTCAACTTTTACCTGCCCGTTCATCAGCATAGGTAAAAGCCAATCTTGCAATTGAGAAAGTTCTTGATTTTGTTTTAAATTTGATTGTTTTTTTAACTCTAAATTTTTGATTTGTTTATAAAATATATCAACCAATATTTTTGGAGGTTTTATTATTGAATAAGAATTAACAAAAGATTCAAAAAGAAAATTTTTGATACCACTAGTTTTTCCTTCATATCCAAATAAAAGGCCTTTATCATATAACCTTTGCCACTCTAATAAAAAATTGAAAATGAACTCATTATGTTTTAATGAAATTGCTTTGCAAAAGTTTGAACAAATAATATTAGAATCAAATCTTTCAAATGAGCCTTCTGTTAAAAGAGCAATTCTACCTGTTGATTGCGTCGGACTTCCACCTGAAATTTCAATAATGAAATCATTAAGTTGCAGTACTTTTGACATATTATTTTTTAAAATAAATCTTTTAGGTGCTTTTACTTCACCTTTGCCATTTAATCCATTAATGTCTGCTCCTCTAATGCAATAAACCTTTTCTGTGTAATTACCCATTATTTCATCTTTACCCCAATCTCCAGTCTTTGTTTTTGCTATCCAATCATTAAATACCGTTATTTCCCACCCTTTAGGAATTTCCCTTTTCAAAACATCATTCCAAATCATTTTGCCACCACTTGATTTATAAGGCTTTCCGTTTTCGTTCGGAAAGTCAAACTGTACAAACCANAGGAATTTCCCTTTTCAAAACATCATTCCAAATCATTTTGCCACCACTTGATTTATAAGGCTTTCCGTTTTCGTTCGGAAAGTCAAACTGTACAAACCAATAGTCGTACAGCGTTTTCGCCATGCGCTCTAAATTATCATTTATTTCATTATTTAATTCAATTTTATCATCTAAAGTAGATAAAGTTGAAGCAATTTTTTTTTGGGAAGATATATCTGGAAGTTTAATCTCTATATCTTGAATAACTTTTTGAGATAGATTATCTCTAGCAGAGCCCGAACTTATTTGAACTAAATAAATATATAACGTATCTAACCAGTATTTTAGAAAATATTGATCAATTCTTTCATTTGGTAATAAAGCACAAATTGCTTGATTAGTTGCTGCTTCTATATTTAATATACTCGTCTTTCCTGCAGTTGCACCATACATAGCAACTAGTACAGAATTCTTTGGAAATAACTTTGCATTCGAATTATCAAATCCTAATTTCGAAATGAATTTCTCTGCTTTATTTATTTTATATTGTCCTACTTCTCCACTATTAATCCAAGGAATATCTCCATTTTCATAATACTCCTTTTTAGTAGTTAAAGGTGTTGCACCTGAAGATGTTTTTAGAATATCACCCAGTTTTACTTTACTCATATTTTAATCCTTTCAACTGTTCCTGAATTTTTTGATCTAAAGCATTTCCTTCTTCAAAAAGACTTTGCAAACGGCTTTCGAAGTCTTGCATTTTTTCTGCAAATTCTTCGGCAGTAATATCCACATACTCTATTTTTACTTCAAAGTACTGCCCTGCAGAAAACGAATAGTTCTTTTCTGCAATCTGTTCTTTAGTTACCACAACAGACAGATCTTCAACAGCCACTTTGTGATTAAAGGTTTCTACAATTTTCGCTTCTTCTTCCGGCGCTAATACTGTACGCTGATTTTTACCTTCCTTTACGGTTTTTCCAAGCTTGGAAGCATCCATTAATATAATATGTTCGCTATCTGCTCTTTTGTCAAAAAATAATACAGATACATTGGTTCCGGTACTTGCAAAAATGTTGCTTGGCATACTTATAACGCCACGCAGCCAACCCTTGCTAATCAGTCTTTCACGAATTTTCTTTTCAATTCCGCTCTGAGCGGTAATAAATCCGGTAGGAACAACAATAGCAGCCTGTCCTTTCTCACTCAGGCTGTGTATAATATGCTGTATAAATAAGAGATAAATTGCCATCGACTCTTTTTTCGATTTTGGCACATTAGGAATACCGGCAAAAAAACGCTGCTTAAAAATATCTTTCTCTAAATCATTCCTAAAATCAGAAAAATCCAGTTTAAAAGGAGGATTTGAAACAATATAATCAAATTTGCCATCAAGATAGAACGGCTGTGCAATCGTATTAGTCTTAATAATATTAGGAATCGAATGCGTAAGACTGTTCAAAACCAAGTTCAACCTTAACATATTACTTGATTTCTGGGAAATATCTTCTGAATAAATCGTACAGTTTTTCTCTCCGATTTGATGAGCCAGACTCATTAACAAAGTTCCTGAACCTGCACTCGGATCGTAACACTTTACCCCTTTTACAGTATCCGGAACAAGAATTTTTGCCATAATACGGGCAACAGCGTGAGGTGTATAATATTCAGCATATTTCCCGCCACTGTCTGTATTATAATCTTTGATTAAATATTCAAAAATAGTTGCAAAGAAGTCATATTTCTGAACAAACATTTCTTCAAATGAAAATTCAAATAATTTATTAATCAATGCTTTTGCAAAAGCATCACGTTGTGAAGCATCAGAAATAAACTGGGTGAGTTCATCGAACAGTGAATCTTTTGCTCCACTGAAGGATTTTACAGAAAAAACGTCTGCATTTTCTATTGAAATCTGTCGTAAAGTATCATCAAATGTTTTTCCGAAATCGCTGTTGTTTTGAATTGTAAACAAGTGAGAAATCAAATGTTGAGGTTTTAACCTTGGAATATTTGGATCTAAGCTTGCCAATAAAAAATTATACTCATCTTCATTCATCCGGCGCAGTGCATCAGAAAAGTTTTCACTTTCCGCCAATTGTGGATTTTCTTCTTTTACTGCATACCGAAACTTATCATTTAGAAATTTATAAAGGAATATCTGTGTAATAATTTTAAATTCGTTTCCATCGTTTCCGAGGCCATAATTGGCACATACACTCTTCAGATTGTCTATTAAGGATTTGGTTTTAGTTATAAAATTTATGTCTTGCGTCATTATTCTTCTTATCTATATTGATATTGCTGTAAATATTCCTGCGAAATTAATTTATTTATTCTTTCTGTAGTAGGGAAATCAAGACTAATGTTTTCCTTTTTTTTAAACTCATCAACAACGAGTTTCAAGAGATAGCGTTTAAAATAAGCTTCATTCTTTATCATTTCTTCCTGATTGCTGATGGTTTCATCTACCTGTAATTTCACTTGCATTAGTGCACTATGAAGCTGAGATTCTTTGGCATTTAAAGTTCCTTTTTCAGATAGGCGTTTATGGATTCTGGTATATTTATCGTCATTTTCATATTTAGCTTTGAGTAAAGCATTTTTACGATTTAATTCTTTTGCCTCATCATAAATTTTCTGTAGCAAGTGCATATTTTCAACCATATCTTTCTGCGTTACTTCACTAAGATTTTTCTTCTTGAAAATCCTTTCTAACTCGTCCTTCAGGCTGACAAATTCAGGATCGATCTGGTCAAAATTGGTCAGTAATGATTCACGTGCTTTCCGTAGAATATTTTTAAACTCATCGGCAAGAACCAATTCACTTTCATCTACTTTTACAAACTGGAAAATAATATCTTCCAATGCTTCATTAAGCAGATTTCTGTTTGTTTCTTCATTTCCTATACTTTCCAGTAAGTTTATATTATCCAAACGACTTTGAGCCATCATTAACATATGATTCCAAAAATCAAAATCTGCAATTCCTTTTAAAGCTTCATAGCCATTTAAGGCAATCAGATTTTTGTTTTCCTTTGCTGTCCGTAATGCTTTTACAAGTTTTAGCAGTTCCTTTTTATCGTTCAATTCTGCAATTTGTCTGGAAAACAATTCTCTATTTGAACTATCATAATGAAATAGAGTTTCTTTTATCTCTTCAATTTCCTGCCTGATTTCTTCTTCAGACTTAAACAAATTAGAATACAGTTCCATTTCGTCACCTAACTGCTCCTGCAATTCGTCAAAATAAAGTTTATTCGTACGGTCAAATGCTTTTGAAATGTCGGCAAAATCAACTACGTAACCATACCGGTATTTTTTGTACGGCCGGTTAACCCTAGTTAGTGCCTGTAAAAGATTATGATCCTGTATAACCCTTGCTAAATATAATTTCTTCAATCTTTTTGCATCAAATCCAGTTAAAAGCATATTATAAACAAATAAAATGTCTACATGTCCTTTTTTATAAGCATTTATCAGCTCTTTTCGAATATGTTTATCATTTTCATCATGTAAAATTAAGGCTGAAGTAAGTTTAGGTTCATCATTTAAGCCATATCTGGCCTGAGGCTCAGCTACCATTAATACACTTGCATCTGTTTCCTGTGTACCATATTTTTCCTGAAATAAACGAAACAATTCTTTTGCCTGATCCGCAGAATCACAAACCACCATTCCTCCCAGAGTCGAATCCTGTTGATCTTTTCTGAATTTTACTAAATCTTTGCAGATATAATCTAACATGGGTTCTACAAACTTGGTGTTTTTATAAATGTCCTTTGCAGTAATATCTCCTTTCAGTATTTTAATCTCGTCTATGACGTTTTGCATCTGCATTTTGAAATTCCCTTCGATCTGCTCTCTAATTAATCTTAGGGTATATCCATCTGCAATAGACATATTATAATAATACTTATGGATATAACTTCCAAACAAAAGTTTCGAATCATAATCTTTTGCGACTTCTCTTAGTAAAGGTGTTCCTGTTAAAGCAATTTTAACAGCTTTCTTATCAGAATTAATCAGATTAGCCAGATAATTACCTTTTGGATTGTAAGAACGGTGTGCTTCATCTAAAAAATAGATTCTCTGAATATTGATATCATAATTTAAATCTTTTATAACAGTTGCATCTTCAGAAAATTTCTGAATATTAACCACTGTAATTTCTGATTTGCCACTGTCATTATGAATGGCTCCTACTACCTGAAGATCCTTAATAAAATCAGCTTTAGAATTCACTGGATTTATCTTTAATCCCCTGTTGGAAAATTCTGTGGAAGCCTGGATTAACAGGTCTAAACGGTCAACAATAAAATAAAATTTTGGAATGATCTGTTTTTTAGCAAAATAATGAGTCAGATACTTTACATTATAATATGCTAACGCTGTCTTACCAGAACCTTGTGTATGCCAGATAATACCTTTATTCTGACCTGCATCCAGTTTTGCGGCAATCGCCTGTGTAGCGAAAATCTGCGGATAACGCATAATGTGTTTTTGACAAACAGGTCGTCCATTCTCCTCCTCTTTTATATAGGCAATGGAAAACTGTAAAATAAATTGTAGTCTTTCTTTACTGAAAAGTGAGGTCAGAATTCGATTTGTAGGGCTATTTTCATTTTTATTAGTGATAAATTCCGGGTTGTGTTTAATAACAATCAGATTATTATCTTTTAAAATATTTAATTCTTCATCATCTGTTATATCTGATAATCTTTGTTTAACAGGATAATCAAGGTCTTCTCTAAAGTAATTAAATGAAACATTCCCATAAGATGAAGTAGCATAATACGCACCTAATATAGGTTCTATAATTCCATCTTCATATTCCATATTATTAGAAAAAACCATTAACTGTGTAATATTTGCAAAACGTCTGAAATGTTTATTGCTAAATCTTTCATTCATACGTCTGCGTTCCGAAATTACACCGTCTTTATTATGAGGCTTTTTTACTTCTATAAAAGCTAATGGCATCCCATTGATCAGAACCGTAATGTCCGGACGATATTCTTCATCACCAGATTTACAAGTCAGTTCTGTGGTGACATGAAATTCGTTATTTGAAAAATTTTCAAAATCAATTAATTTAATTCCTGATATTGAGGTCAAACGTTCATAAAACTTTTCACCAAGATCTTCAAAATCTAATTCCAGATTTATTTCATCTAAGATTCGTTGTGCTTCCGATTCAGAAATATTATTTAGCTCAGAAATTTTAGGTAAAAAAACAGATGGAAAAATATTATTAGCATCCAATCTGTTCTGCTGCTTTAATGGTATATATTTATATCCTAATCTTTGCAGGTGTAAAATAGCAGGAATTTTAACTCTTGAATCCTCATTAAATGTCATTAGTTTTATTGTATTTTAATTATTTAAATATAAACAAACTTAAT
>NZ_LMKA01000069.1 GCF_001421435.1 Chryseobacterium sp. Leaf201 | reverse complement strand
TATATAAAATAGCTTCGGAAAATAATATATTACTATTTTATAAATATTCCTCAGCAATTTAAAATAATTCATATAGAAAATATGTCATTTTCAAGTACTTCTTAAAACTTGCGACAGCATCAAATGACAAACCTGTCAATATCAATCTTTGACAGAATTATTTATCATTTAAGTTTTGAAAAGATTTAGCTTTGGCTGAACTGGGCTTTGAATAACTACATCAATTGACTTAAGTATTTCCAAAAAAAATTAAATAAGCTCAATTCTATTTTTTATATATCTTTGAAATTATGCAATCGATTAACCTTATCTTATTGATCAAAATTAAAGTGCCGACAGTGCAGGATAATTTTTTACATCAATTGATTTAGATTGCGATGAACAAAGGAATTAATTGAAGACAGACTCTTTTAAACCAAACAATTTGCAGACCTTATGAAAAAGCTTACCTTAATTCTCCTCGTATTTTTACTATCCGTACCGCTATCGGCGCAATATAAACCGTGGACATCCGCAAAGCAGCCTTTGAAAGAAATTAAGGCATTAAAAAAACAGATCAAAAAGCCGAAATTCAGAAATGCTGATTATCTGGTAACCGATTTCGGAGCTGTGGGCGACGGAAAAACAAAAAATACAGAGGCTTTCAAAAAAGCAATCGAAAAATGCAATGCAGAAGGCGGCGGAAGGGTTGTTGTTCCCAACGGCGTTTTCCTGACGGGGGCAATTTACCTGAAATCTAATGTCAATCTGCACGTGAGCGAAGGAGCAACCATCCTGTTCAGTCAGGACAGCAACGACTACCCTATCGTTTTCACGCGTTGGGAAGGAATGGAATGCATGAATTACTCATCTTTAATTTATGCCTATGAAGAAGAAAATATCGCCGTAACCGGAAAAGGAACGTTGGACGGAAATTCTGATAACGACCATTGGTGGTTCTGGTGTGGCGCAACAAAATACGGGTATAACGAATCCCGTCCGGGAAGACAGAATCCTGCCCGTGCCAAGCTTCATGAATATATGGCGCAGAGAAAACCTGCCAGGGAAAGGATTTTTGGTGACGGATATTATCTGAGACCGAACTTTGTTCAGCCTTATAAGTCTAAAAATTTTTATATGGCAGACGTTCTGGTAAAAAATTCACCGATGTGGAACCTGAATCCTGTTCTGTGTGAAAATGTTTTGATTGAAAGGGTAAAAGTAATCAGTCACGGGCCAAACAATGACGGTTTCGATCCCGAAGCCTGTAAAAACGTCTGGATAAAAGACTCCTATTTTGATACCGGAGACGACTGTATCGCCATCAAATCCGGAAGGGATGAAGACGGAAGAGACATCGGAAGGCCTGCCGAAAACCACATTATCGAAAACTGTGAAATGAAAGACGGCCACGGCGGTGTGGTAATCGGAAGTGAAATTGCAGGCGGCGCGAAAAACATTTATGCTGTCGGAAATTTAATGGACAGTAAAAACCTTGACCGGGCTTTAAGAATCAAAACAAGCTCAAGCCGTGGCGGAACCATTGAAAATGTATTTTTCTACAATACGAAAGTGGGCGCTTACAAAGAAGCGGCAGTGCGTTTCAATATGCATTATGAAAAACCCGGGAATCATATTCCGACCATCAGAAACATCTGGGTTGAGAATTTAACGGTAGATAAAGGCGGAAAATATGCCGTACTTTCTGATGCTTACGAATCTTCTCCGGTAACGGATTTCACCATGATCAATGCGAACATGACCGGTGTTCAGATTCCTTATAAAGTGGATTACCTTAAAAATGTGACTTTAAAAAACGTAACCGTTAACGGACAGCCATTAACTGAGTTAAAACCATAGAATGCGGAGAAAAACCATTTTCGCCGGACTGCTTGTTTTATCGGCATTTTCACATTCGTTCTCCCAGTCGAAACACTGGCAGAACAACGAGCGTGAACTGCACTACAAAGAAGATAAAGGCGATTTTTTACTGGTTAACGGAAAGTACAGATTCAACCGTGCGCTGTACGGTGATAACCGTGCGTCTCGCGTAGAAGCCGGAGATTTGCCGGAATTCGCATTGTATCTTCCGGGAATGGGCGGCAACCTTCAGTTCGTGATTCAGAAAGGAAATTCAATCAAGAAATTAATTCAGGCTGAAAAAATTGAAACCCGTTACCGACCGGGATCAATGCTGTATGAAATCAAAGACCCGATTCTTGGAACCGGAAGTTTAAAACTCACTGTTTTAGCACAGTCGAAAGAAGAAGGTTTGGTTTTAAAAATGGAAACTGTCAATGTAGATTCTTCCACAAAAATCTATGCGGTTTACGGCGGTGCGAGCGGAACGACTTTCAGCAGAAACGGCGACATCGGCGCAGATCCGGAATCCGGATTTTATCTGTTGCCTGAATATTGTCTGAACAATCAGTTTCAGCTGAATAAAAATCAGTTTCAGCTCAATTATTTAAACAAGAAAAAAGAAACCCAAACGGTCAGCGGAAGTTTTTCAAATGTCAGTCTGTTACAGCAAACCGATGCCAAAACTTTAGAAAAGCTTTCAGAATTTACCCAAAACAAAACGGACAAATCTCCGGTTGTTTACGCTTCGTATTCAGCACAGAAAGAGCCGGTTTATATTCAGGTTGCCAAAGGAAAATCTGATAAGAATTTTTCAGATGAAGTGTTGAAAGACATTTTTGATAAAGCGGAACAATCCCGTTTAAATCTAACCAACAGAATTCAATTAAAAACTCCGGATGCCGATTTAAATAATTTCGGAGCCAATTTAGCCGTTGCCGCAGACGGAATCTGGGAAAGTCCGACCTTCCTTCACGGTGCGGTTGCCTGGAGAATGCGTCTGAATGCGTGGCGCGGTGCTTATACAGCCGATGCTTTGAGCTGGCACGACCGGGCAAAAGAACATTTTGAAAGTTATGCCAATTCGCAGGTTTTAAAACCCGATTCTGCGCCTGTAGAAATGGATACGCTGCGGCATCTTGCCCGACATGAAGAAAAAATGGGAACTTCGGTTTTTTCGAGCGGCTATATTTCAAGAAATCCGAATGACAATAAAAAACCGCATCATTACGATATGAATCTTGTGTTTTTTGACCAGATGTTTTCGCATTTCAATTATACCGGCGACAAAGAGTTCCTGAAAAAAATGTGGCCGACAATGGTCCGTCATATGGACTGGGAAAAACGGAACTTCAAACGTGGCGACCTGTATGATGCGTATGCGGCGATCTGGGCGAGCGACGCGTTGCAATATTCGGGTGGAAAAGTGACGCACACTTCGGCGTATAATTACAGAGCCAATAATGAAATGGCAAAACTGGCAAAAATTATCGGCGAAAATCCGCAACCTTATGAGCAGGAAGCTGATGCGATTTTAAAAGCAATGAAAAACCAGCTCTGGATTAAAGACAAAGGTTATTTTGCTGAATACAAAGATGCTTTAGGCAATCAGATCGTTCACGACAAACCGGGAATCTGGTCGATTTATCATGTTTCGGATGCTTTTATCCTGAATGAATTTGAAGATTACCAGAATTTACAATACATTAATCATCACACTCCGAAGATTCCGGTAACGGTAAAAGGAGAACAGAATAAAAACTATTACACGCTTTCTACCACCAATTGGCAGCCTTACGACTGGTCGATTAACAACGTGGCTTTGGCGGAAAATTTACAGACTGCTCTGGCCTATTGGCAAGCCGGAAGAACGGAAGATGCGTACCAACTATGGAAAGGAAATTTGGTAGAATCGATGTATTACGGCATCAGTCCGGGGAACTTTGAGCAGCTTTCTCATTATGATGCGTTCCGTGGAGAACTGTACCGTGATTTCGCTGACCCGATTGGTGTGGCCTCAAGAACGTTGACGGAAGGACTTTTCGGGGTGTATCCTAATTTGCTGGATAATAAAATCAACATCAAACCCGGTTTCCCGAAAGACTGGAATTCTGCCGGACTGAAACTTCCGGATTGGGAATACCAGTTTATCAGAACTTCGAAAAAGACTGAATATGTATTCAAATCCAACTATCAGAATCCGGTGGCGCTGGAAATGCAGATTCCTGTACATTATTCTAACATCAGATCGGTGAAAGTGAATGGTAAAAAAGTGGATTGGAACATTAAGCCCAACTCTATTTCGCAACCTTTTGTTCAGTTTGAAACACCGAAAGGAAAAGATTTTAATATTGAAATCAGATATTCCGGAGAGGAACTGAAAAATGAACAGACCGATTATATCAGCTATATTTCTGAAGATCTTCAGTTGAATTTCAATTCAAAAAAGAAAATAAAAGACGTTCTTGACCCACAGGAATTGATTAAGACCAGAAATGGAAATCAGTTTGATTTGGTAAAGGAAGAAAGAAAAGGAACTTTTTTCGTTCAGGTCGTGCAAAACGGAACAACCTGGTGGCAGCCCGTGAATGTGGATATCCGTTTTCCTCTGGAAACAAAATGGATAAATAAAAAACTGCAGATTCAGTCTAAATCAGCAAATGCAATTAATGGAAAACTGACTGTTAATGGTCTAGCTCAAACTTTTACGGTTCAGAAAAATCAGAATACTTTGATTGAAATTCCGGCCCATGTTTTGAGTAAAGGAACCAATTCAGTCGAACTTGATTATAACGGAATTAAACAGAATATTGAAATCACAGACTGGAACATTGAAAACCAAGGCGATTTCAACAACATCTCATTAGCTTCAACATACAATGAAAAAGTAACCGAGATTTTCAATCAGAAATACCTTTCTCCGAGGCTGGAAGTTCCGACTTTACAATTGCCGTGGCAGGGAATCGGAAACTGGTGTTATCCGTTAATTACTTCTCAGATTGATGACAGCGGGTTGATGAACAAACGGAAAAACAACAAAGTTGATTATCTTGGAATTCCTTTTTTAATCGATAAAACCGACAAAAATATTGCGTTTGCAAGTCAGTGGGACAACTACCCGGATTCTGTTGAAATTCCGGTTTCAGGCAAAGGAAAGAAAATCTATTTCCTGATGGCGGGTTCTACCAACCCGATGCAGTCGCAGATGGTTAACGGAACGGTTACAGTTCAGTATACTGACGGTTCGAGTACAGAATTAGAACTGAAAAACCCAACCAACTGGTGGCCGATTGAGCAGGATCTGTTCGATGACAATTTTGCTTTTGAAATTCCGGATGATAAAATTCCGTACCGTTTGAAACTGAAAACGGGAGAATTATACAAAGGCGGGACATTGAGTAACTATTCAAGCATCAAAGGATTTACAGACCGTCAGGTTGACGGCGGTGCTGCGACGATCCTGGATTTACCGCTTGACCCGAATAAAGAATTGAAAACCATAAAACTAACGGCAGTGAGCAACGATGTTGTCATCGGAATAATGAGTGCTACCGTTCTTAAATAAATTTAAAAATGAAGAAAATTGCAGTATACCTGAGTCTTTTCTGTATTGGATTTTCATCCTTACATGCCCAGAAAATCGACCGTAAGAAGGTTGTTCAGCGTCACAATGTAGTTAACACAAAAGCAGATACGTTATCAACTTTAACGGTTGGCAACGGGAAATTTGCCTATACGGCAGACATTACCGGAATGCAGTCGTTCCCGGAATATTATAAAAACGGGGTCTCATTGGGAACGCAGTCTGAATGGGGCTGGAACAGTTTTCCGAATACGCAGAATTATAAATTTGAGGAGACATTAAAAGCCTATGATTTCAATAATGACGGGCGAAAAGCGCTGTACAGTGTCCAGCTGAAAGAACCGGAACGAAACAAAGGAGCCGTTGAATATTACCGGGTCAACCAGCACCGTCTGCAGTTGGGAAATATCGGGATTGAACTGACTAAAAAAGACGGCCAGAAAGCAGAAATTTCAGACCTTACCAACGTCAATCAGAAAATTGATTTATGGACGGGGATTATTACCAGTGAATTTTCCATAGAAGGAACTCCGGTAAAAGTATGGACGGCTTCTTTCCAGAATTCAGATAAAATCGGGGTTAAAATTGAATCCGATTTAATAGCCAAAGGGAAACTGAAGGTTTTTGCACGCTACCCTTCCCCAACCGGACAGTTCCTGGATGATGCTGCTTTTTACGGAAAGGAAAATGATCATTCCACGAAAATTATTTCTTCACAATCTACTCAAGGTTTGATTCAGCATAAGCTGCAAAGCACGGATTATTATACACAGTTTCATTTTACGGAAGGGAAATTCCGTGAAGCCGGAAAACATTATTTCGTATATGAACCTTCTTCTAAAAACAAAACCATAGAGCTGAGCGTTGAATTTTCGGCAAAACAACCGAAAAGCAGCAGAACTTTATTTGCCGATGCTGAAAAAGAAAGCAGTTCAGGGTGGAAAAATTTCTGGGAAAGCGGTGCTGCTGTGGACTTTGAAGGAAGTACAGACCCGAGAGCAAACGAATTGGAAAGAAGAGTTATTTTGTCTGAATACCTGACCAAAGTTCAGTGCGGAGGAAGCAATCCACCCCAGGAAACGGGATTGACCTTCAACAGCTGGTACGGAAAGCCGCATACCGAAATGCACTGGTGGCACGGCGTTCACTTTGCTTTATGGGGAAGACCGGAAATCCTGGAGAAGCAGCTGGATTATTATTTCAGGACATTTGATAAAGCCAAGAAATTAGCGGAAAGACAAGGCTACAAAGGTGTTCGCTGGATTAAAATGTCCGATAATGAAGGAAATGAAAGTCCGTCTTCCGTTGCTGCCTTCCTGATCTGGGAACAGCCCCACATCATTTATATGACCGAACTTCTGTACCGCAACAGCAAGGATAAAAAAGTGTTGGAGAAATATAAAGACCTGATTTTTGCCACGGCAGATTTTATGGCGGATTTTGCGACTTACGACAAAGAGAAAAACCGTTACAACTTAGGAAAAGGCGTAATTCCTGCACAGGAAGTTTTCCCGGCGAAAGACACCTATAACCCGACCTATGAAGTGGCGTATTGGGACTGGGCACTGAAAACGGCTCAGCAATGGAAAGAAAGACTGGGACAGCCAAGGGATAAAAAATGGGATGACGTCATCAATAAACTGGCTCCGCTACCGGTTCAGGACAACGTGTATTTATCCACTGAATCTGCAAAAGACTCATTTACCTTTCCAAAATGGATGACCGATCACCCGGCTGTTCTGGGTGCATTGGGAATGGTTCCTGAATCTCCGAAACTGGATAAAAAAATTATGAAAAATACCCTGGATATCGTGTGGGAACGATGGAACTGGGAACATACCTGGGGCTGGGATTTCCCGATGACAGCGATGAACGCAGCGAGACTCGGACTTCCCAATAAAGCTTTGGATGCCCTGTTTATGGATATCCAGACCAATACCTACCTTAAGAACGGACATAATTTTCAGGATAAACGCCTGAGGATTTACCTTCCCGGAAACGGCGGTGTTCTGACAACTGTTGCGATGATGCTGGAAGGTTGGGACAGTTCAACCGGACAGTTCCCCGGTTTCCCGAAAGACGGAAGCTGGAAAATAAAAGCGGAAGGATTTAAAAAAATGCCTTAAACAATTTCACATTCATATAGTTGGAGTCTGTCCTGAAAGGGGCAGGCTTTTTTGTTTAAATATCCGGATGGAGAAGGTATTTATCCTTGACAGCAAAGCTATATGAATCAGCTGTTCAAATATTTTGTATGAATTTTAAACAACAATTCAATATGGTTATACTAAATGGTAAGAATACCGCGTTTATTTAAAACCAGATCCTTAATTTGGAACTTCACTTGCAAAACCGGTCTTTTTACAAAGATTAAACATACATCAGCATAAGATCATAATCATTTGAAAATAAAAAACTTATAGCCATAATTCTGATTAAACGAGGTTATCTGTTGTATAACATAAATTTTTGTAACTTGTCTTCACTCATTATACGGTCTTGTTAACAGATTTTTTAACTGAAACAATATCTTCTATCTAAAATATCATGTCAGATACACTTGAAATCAATATCAACGAAAACTCCAGGGTTCCGAAATACAAACAGATTGTAGATTCTATCCTGAACGGAATTGACGGAGGACAAATAAAAATCGGGGAAAAAATCCCTTCCATCAATGAACTGAGCGAATCCTGTTTCCTCTCCAGGGATACGGTGGAAAAAGCTTACAAAGAGCTCCGGAGAAGGCAGATCATCGAATCTGTAAAAGGCAAAGGGTATTATATTTCCCGCATCAATAAAAATGACATCATCAATATTTTTTTCCTGATCAATAAGCCAAGTACCTACAAAATGATGATCTACAATTATTTTGTTAATGCAATCGGTACCAAAGGCAATGTTGAGATGTATATTTACCATTGCGACGAAACGCTTTTCATCAATGCGCTGAAAAAAAACCTCGGCGGCTTTGATTATTATGTCGTGATGCCTCACTTCCGTGACGAGCAGTCTAAGCATACAAGTTCTACCCAGGAAGTCCTGGATATGATTGAGCAGATCCCTAAAAACAAACTCCTGTTGCTGGATAACACAAAACCCAATATTTCAGGGGAATACGGTTCTATTTTTCAGGATTTCGAACATGATATCTACAATGCTTTGGAAGAAGGCCTGGAGAAAATCAGGAAGTACGAAAAAATTATCCTGGTATATCCGGACAAGTCTATTCATCCCTACCCTTTCCGTATTGTGCGGGGCTTTGAGAAATTCTGCAAGGATTTTAAACTCGATTATGAGATTCTTGATGAAATCTATCCGGACATGGAATTACAGGACAAAGATATTTTTATTACCATCCGGGAACGCGACTTGGTGAACCTCGTAAAGCAGATCAGACAGAAAAACCTTGTATTGGGCAAAGACATCGGAATCATTTCCTACAACGAAACCCCGCTTAAGGAACTGCTTGGAATTACGGTGATTACAACGGATTTTAAAGCCATGGGAGAATCTGCAGCCTACATGATCCTTAAAAACAAAAAGGAACAGGTAAACAATGTCTTTAAATTTATCCAGAGAGATTCTTTATAAATTATTTTTTTAAATAGATTGAGCAATCGATTGCACTAATTTAATTGTTTTGCTGTTGACTTTTATTTAAGATTAAAATTACAGACTGATTGAACGTATAAAATATATAAAGCTTAAAAAATATTTAATTATGATTAAGAAATTAATTTTTGCCGTAGGTTTTCTGATGGTCATCATGGTGTCCGGACAGAAAAAGGATGATACACAAGCTGTAACAGCTGCTGCAGAAAGACTGAGGCTGGCTATGATCAGTGGTGAAAAATCTGCATTGGAAAATTTAATCTTACCTGAACTGACTTACGGACATTCCGGCGGCCATATTGATGATGCTACAGAATTTGTTGAAAAATTAGTCAGTAAAAAATCAGATTTTTTAACCATAGACATTACCAACCAGAACATTCAGATTGTCGGAAAAACCGCGATTGTCCGTCACCATTTCTATGCAACCACTGCTGATCTGGGAAAAGCACCGGGCGATGTGACTTTGGATATCGTATTGGTTTGGGCAAAGGTGAAAAAAGACTGGAAACTGCTGGCGAGACAGGCGGTTAAAGCGGAAAAGAAGAAGTAATCATGTAAATTGGTTTGAAGCGGGAAGAGGGAGGCTGGAGGTTAATCGTGAATTACGGTCTCCACAGCTTCCCTCTTTAGACTTCAGGCTTCCTTGCCTTACAATTACTTCACTGAAATTCTGCAATTCCTCCGGCTTTTCACAGCACAACTGTTCCATCAATTGTTCAAGCTCTATTTTCAAACCATTTTAAGATGATCACCAATTATATTTTAAATGGAATTAAAATTGTAAATTAGCTAATCAGATATTCATATAATGCAGAGAAGATCAAACATAACGAAGAGAAGAAAGATCATTGAAAGAACAAAGGATCGTAGAATTGTTGTTGAGTTTGCCAAAAACGCTTCATCTAGTGCTAAACGTTCTTCAAAAGCGTTAGATATATCTTATGATATTATAAAGAATGGCGCAATTTTCAAAGTATATGATAACAATATGATAAAAACTGCTAACTTAAAAAGAATTGATTCAAATAGATCAAATCTGAAAAAAGGAAGTATAATATGTCTAAAGTAAAAAGATTAAGAATTTTTGCAGGTCCCAATGGTTCAGGAAAATCCACATTATTTGATTCATTTAAAGTAAATCATAATTCAGGAATTTTTATAAATTCCGATCTGGTTGAAAAGGAAATATTAGAAAAAGGCTTCATTGATTTGAAGTCTTTTGGCTTAGAACTAACGCAAAATGATTTATTATTATTTTTTGAAAATCCAAATACCAGATCATTATTAAAAAAGTCGGAACAATCCGGGTTTAAAATTGATATTGAGATAAAAGAAAATATTATTGTAGATAGATCCCGGGATACTCATAGCTATGAGGCTGCTTTAATAACATCTTTTATACGAGAACATTTGCTGAAAAATTCAATATCTTTTTCATTTGAATCAGTAATGAGCCATATTTCGAAACTTGATGAAATTGAAGAGGCCAAAAAATTAGGTTATAAAATTTATCTCTATTTTATTTGTTTGGATTCTCCACAAGTAAACATTTCAAGAGTTAGAAACAGAGTGATGAAAGGAGGACACGACGTGAATACCCAAAAAATTGTGTCAAGATACCAAAGTACATTAGAAAATTTGTTACCCGCTCTTCGGCTCGCTGACAGGGCATACCTTTTTGATAATTCAAATGAGATGGCACTGGTTGCAGAATCAGATGATCAGGAACTAAAAATAAAAATCGATCCAGAAAAATTTCCAAACTGGTTTATCGAATATTTCATTAACAGAATTTGATTCTTTTTCACAGTCACTTCACACTGAAATTCTGCAGTTCCTCCGGCTTTTCAAAGCAAACCTATTCCATCAACTGTCTGAACTGCATTAAGCATTTCGATGATGAATACCGCCTTTATCTCCTAAGTTCCGACTGCATACATAAGCGTTCTTCCTATACATGTAAATTTGTCACCACAACTTAATGATGAATCAAACTAATACATTTAGTTCTGAGAGTTTGGTTTTGCCAGCACAGACGTTCTGTGTTCTATGCCCCATTCAATCATTTTATCCAGGACTTCTGTAATTAATTTTCCTGATTCGGATAACTCATACTCTACAGTCACTGGTATTGAATCATATACTGTTCGAACAATCATTCCGTTCAGTTCAAGTTCTTTCAGTTCTTTACTTAACATTCTCGGTGTGATCTTAGAAATATTACGCTGTATTTCGGTAAATCGCTTTTTACCGAAAAGGATTGAACCTATAATCGGCAATTTCCATTTTCCACTGATTACATTTAATGTATCATTTATATGCAGCACATATTGAACCGGACAAGATTTGAAATTTTTTATACTTTCCATTTTTTCTCAATTAAAAACCACTCACTATACTTTAGTATACCGCTATAGTTTAAGAAGCAAATGTACTATACATTTGCATAACAATCTTTAAAAAATTAAAAATATGATTTTAGTAACAGGAGCATCAGGAAATTATGGAAAAGCAACCATTGACTTTTTATTGAAAAAAGGTATTCCGGCAAACAGCATTTCGGGTTTAGTAAGAAATGAAGAGAAGGTAGAAGATCTGAAAGCAAAAGAAATTAACTTAAGAATCGGCGATTATGATAATTACGACACACTGATAGAAGCATTTAAAGGTGTTGAAAAGTTGCTGTTAATATCTGGCTCCGATGTCGTGAACCGTGGGCAGCAACACAAGAATGTAGTGAATGCAGCTAAAGCGGCAGGCGTGAAACATATTTTATACACCAGTTTTGAGCGAAAAAACGATACCGAAACTTCACCTATTTATTTTCTTGCAAAATCGCATATCGAAACAGAAGAATTCATTAAGGAAAGTGGATTGACTTATACAATTTTTAGAAACAATCTATACCTGGATGTATTACCGATGTTTTTTGGAGAAAAAGTTTTAACAACCGGAATATTTTTACCGGCTGGTGACGCGAAATCAGCATACGCTTTGCGTAGTGATATGAGTGAAGCTACTGCCAATGTATTAACAAGCACGGGGCACGACAATAAAGTGTATTCATTAAACAATACAGAAAATGTATCGTTACAGGAAATCGCTCAGGATTTAAGTGAAATAGTTGGCAAAGAAATCAATTATGTAAGTCCTTCAAAAGATGTTTACACAGAAACGTTAACAAAAGCAGGGGTTCCGGCTCAATATATTGGAATGTTTTCAAATTTTGCAGAGGCAATTAAACAAGGAGAATTTTCAGCTGAGAAAACAGATTTAGAAAATCTTTTGGGCAGAAAACCAACATCAGCAAAAGCATTTTTAAAAGAAGTTTACACTTCTAAATAAGAGTCTTCAAATAAGATTTCATAGCGAACAGTTTTAAACTGCTCGCTATTTATTGTAAATGACTAAATGACTGAAATTTTCATATTCTCAATTTAGCAAAATAAGGAATCAGGTGTAAAAATTAAATATCAGTTTTTGTATTTTTTAAATGTATATTGAAAATAACTAATCTGACTTCAACTTATACAAACCATATACGCTACACAAAATTTTGTAAAACTTCTGTTTTCAATTACTTCACCCTGAAATTCTGCAATTCCTCCGGCTTTTCACAGCACAGCTGCTCCATTACCTGCCGGAACTGCATTTTAAGCATTTCAATAATGTGATCGCCGCCTTTGTTGCCCAAAGCTCCGACTGCATACATAAACGTTCTTCCCATAAAGGTAAATTCGGCACCGCAGCTTAAGGCACGGGCAACATCCGGACCGGTTCTTACGCCGCTGTCCATCATGATCTTGATCTGGCCTTTGTATTTTTCGCTGATTTCTTTTACCACTGCAATCGTGGATTCTCCGGCATCCAACTGTCTTCCGCCGTGATTGGAAATGATCATTCCGTCGAAGCCTAAACGTACTGCTTCTGCTGCATCTTCGTCTGAAGCAACGCCTTTAATAACCAGTTTTCCTTTCCATTTATCACGGATGGCTTTGATCCTGTCTGAATTTAACCTGCCGGAAAACGTAGAGTTCATAAACTGTCCCAACTGCTTCACATTCATATTTTTATCCATGTATTTTTCCATGGTTTTAAAACTGGGAACGCCGTGTTTCAATATTTCCAGGCACCATTCGGGTCTTGCCAACGCCTGGGAAACATTCCTGAAATTAAGTTGCGGAGGCATTGCCAGACCGTTTCTGATTTCTTTTGCCCGGTATCCGAACGTCGGAACATCAGCCAAAACAACGAGTACATCGTATCCCGAAGCTTCACAACGGTCAAGAATATCATCACGCAGCCATTCTTCTCTCGGATGATACAGCTGATACCAGGCTTTTCCTTCGGTCAGTTCAGCAATTCTTTCCAGACTGCTTGTCGTTACGGTACTTAAAATAAAAGGAATATTATGTTTGAAAGCTGCTTTTGCTAAAATTTCCGGAGCATTGGGCCACATTAAACCCTGCAGGCCAACGGGGGAAATCCCAAACGGAGCCGAATATTTTATCCCGAATAATTCCGTTTCCATATTGGCCTCCGCATAATTATTGTTCAGGTAGCGCGGACGGAGAAGAACATCTCTCAGTTCGTTGGTATTCCGGTCCCTGTTGATGTTTTCATTACAGCCGCCATCCAGATATTCGAAAGCGAAACGGGGCATTCTTTTTTTTGCTTTTTCGATCAGCAGTTCGAGGGAAGCGTAATTGGTATCAAATGGAAATGCCATGTGTTATAAATTAAGAATTAAGGGTTGAAGCACTTTCATCTGATAATGCTGCTGCAGAAAAGTTTCGTCTATTTTCTTGTTGGAAATCACCATGGATGCTCCCAGTGCGGAGCCTAACGGCGAGTGGGTTGACATCACATTATAGTGCTGAAAATGGTGGGACATCAGTTTCATAAAGACATCATTATCAGTAAATCCGCCATCGATATAAATATTTTTGATATCTGAATTCCCGATCGCATTGGTTATGGTATGAATCTGAAGATCCATTAATTCAATCATCAGCTGATGATAGGCTTCTTCAAAGGTTGCGAATGAATTGAGGTCGGTTGCAGTAATCATTTTTCGCTTCAGGATAATCCCTTCAAAACGGAAATAGATGTTTTTATTTTTCATTAAACGCAGGTACAGATCCTGATCAAACTTCACTTCCCTGTGGAAACCATATTCCTTTCCGTAATAGGCACACAGCTTTTCAACCTGGATTTTATATTCATTTCCCATAAAAAAACGGGATGCTTTCACACGTTTACCATCAATCCGCATATAATTCAGGCAGTTGTTTTCAATATCTTCATCGGTAAGGCTTTCATCATTAAACGGATTCAAGGAAATACTCCATGTTCCCGTTGAAAGCAATAAAAACGGTTCTTTTTTGCTTAAAATATAAGGCAATAATGCTGAAGAACTGTCATGGATTCCGACCCCGATCTTCATTTTTTTATTTCTGTATGAGGTGTTGATGCTCGCAGACGTCGGGACAATAGGCCCCAGTAAAGCATCGATGCCTTCTTCATACACCCAGTCGTGATAATCTGCTTTATCGTAATCCCACAAATTGGTATGGCAGCCGATTGACGTAAATTCCGACACACAAATTCCGGTGAACAGATAGGATAAATACTGAGGCAAATGCAGGCTGTACCGGATTTTTTTGAAGACTTCCGGATGCTTGTATTTCAGCCAGAACAATTGTAATCCGGAATTAAGCATTCCGGTCTGGGGCGATGCGGTTTCACGGGCAATTTTCAACTTGCTTCCGTGTTTTTCGTAAAACAGATCAAGGATTTCCTGATCCATGGGTTTCGTGTAGTTGTACAAAGGGGTCAGAACATTTCCTTTGTGGTCCAGATGTACAAAGCTGGCTCCGTAAGTGGAAAAATTAATGGCTTTTACATCAAAATTTTCATCTTCAAGCATGGCATTAAAATTATCCTTGATCCAGTTCTGCAGTGCGGCAAGATCTTCAGTGGGGTAACCATCTTCATCGGCAGTAAGAGGAAGTTCGGTATATTCACGCACAACTTCCTTGTAATTTTTGTCAAATAAAAAAAACTTTTTATTGGTTTTTCCAATATCAAATACGATGGTTACCTTCTTTTTTTTAGACATTCCTGAGATGAATTTAATGATTTATGATAAAATGGTTATTAGTTTTTTCAAAATTTGAGATAGCGTTTGTTTAAATTTGATGTAATAAACTTTTTTAAAGCAGAGTACGCTAAGATTTTTTTGATAAGCTGACTGTTTTTAAGTTCGCAAAGGCGTTTGACCTCATCGAATCTTCGATTTCACTCAGCAAAGGTTTCAAAGTTTTTAATTTGTGTAAAATTTAAAATTTGTTTAAATTCATTTTAAATTTTATAATTTCAAACCATTAAGGAGTGTTTAGACGGTAAGATGCTTAAAGAAAAAATCCACTGATTCTTAAGCGGCGCAATGCCTGAAATCATGCTCATCTAAACACTTTCAACCTTAATGATAAAAATATAAGGATACATATAATTAAACTTCCGATTGCACCCGGAAGTTGAAATTATTAAAATTTAGCCGGCTTATAATCCGGTTGCTTTGGTTTCAAAACCTCTTTCGGTAATTAAGTTTTCTCTTACCTTTAAGTTTCTGTAAGCCGCAACAGGATCCAGTGCTGCACCGGTTTTCGCTCTTGCTGCCTGTAACAACGGACGGACATCCGTTCTGTAAGCGTTCTGCAAAATTTCCTGCGCACGAACAACATCATTTTCCAGCTGCGCTGTTTTTAATGCTTTCTGGTCTACTAAAAGCGCCTGAGCATATGCAATCAAGATTGCTTCTAAAGACTGTAATAAATCTTCCAGAGGATCTTTGATGTTATGGCTTGCATCGATCATCCAGGCCGGATAAGGATTGTTTGGATTGTTTTCCATTCCGTATACCAATTCATTGAAAATCAAGAACAAAGCATAAGGTTTAATAGAACCAACCGTTAAATCGTCATCACCGTATTTGCTGTCGTTAAAATGGAATCCACCCAATTTCCCTTTATACATCAGGGTGGCAACAATCTGCTCAATATTGGTATTCGGTAAATGATGGCCTAAATCCACCAAAGTATATGCTCTTTCTCCGCAGGCATTTGCCAGCATGAAGGAAGTCCCCCAATCCTGAATGGTTGTTGAATAGAAGTTCGGTTCGTAAGGCTTGTATTCGATGAACAGCTTCCAGTCTTCCGGCATTCCCGCATAGATTTCTTTTAAGCTTTTCTCCGTATTTGATAAAGCAGTCTGGAAATTTAACTGTCCAGGGAAACTTGCTCCGTCTGCCAGCCAAACCGTTAAGCTTTTTGAGCCTAATTCTTTTCCGATCCTGATCACTTCTTTATTATGCTCTACTGCGAACGCCCTTGAATCTTCATTCACAGCATTCAGAGAACCGAATTTATACGACTGTTTTGCTCCCGGCTGATCCTGGAATGTGTTGGAATTCATTGCATCAAAAAGAAGGCCGTGAGCTTCTGCTTTTTCTTTTATCGCTTTGATATCAGTCGGGATATCCCATGGAATATGCAGAGAAATCGCTCCTGCAGAATGTGTTAAAGCGTGAATCAACCCTACATCATCCAGTTTCTGCTCTAACGATGAAGGCTCGCCTCCGTAAGAAAACCTTCCGAATCTTGTTCCGCCTGCGCCTAATGCCCAGCTTGGAATTGCCACCTGGAAATCAGCAATTTTATCAACAATTTCAGCAACATTGGCTCCTGATTTTGTTAATTTATTCTGTAGAAAATCAAAGTCTGAATTAAAGTTTTCAACTTCGTTTTTATTGTATTGTTCAATGATATCTTTTCCTATAATCATAGTTTAATTTTAAAAATTGATTTTTAATCGTCAAATGATAATTTTATTTAAACCATTAAGATTTATTAAGTTGTTAAGGCTAATTAAAGGAAATAAATTTCTTAAGGTACGAGCTTAAATTTACCCGCAAATTCTTAATCTTACTTAACTTCTGAATTGTTCTTAATGGTTTAAATTTTATTTTAGATTAAATTGCAATCTAATAACTATTTTTGAATTTATCTTGGGAACGCATTGGCCATTCCTCCGTCTACATTGATGATGTTTCCTGTGCTTTTGTCTAAAATAGCCACACAAGCGAAAACTCCGTTGGCAATATCTTCAGGAAGGATGATTTCGTTCAGTAAATTTCTTTTTGCATAAAATGCAGGCAGTTCTTCTACGGTAATCCCGTTTGCTTTTGCACGGCCTTCTGCCCATGAACCTTCCCAGATTTTGCTTCCTACGATTACACCGTCAGGATTCACCACGTTCACTCTGATTTTATCTGCTGCCAATTCTGCTGCCAATAATCTCGTCATGTGTTGTTGCGCTGCTTTTGCAGTTCCGTAGGCTATGTTGTTTGGTCCGGCAACCAGTCCGTTTTTACTTGCAATGTTTACAATGTCTCCTCCTAAACCTTGCTTTTTCATAATTTCCACACCGCTTTTTGCCATTAAAAACTGTCCTTTTACCAGAACATTTTCTAACAGATCCCAATCTTTTGTCGTGGTATCTTCCAGAGATTTGGAAATCGCCAATCCTGCAGAATGCACGATGATGTCTACTCCACCGAATGCTAATACCGCTTCTTTAAACGCATCGGCAATCGCTTCTTCACTGGTTACGTCACACGGAACTGCAACCGCCTGGTCTTTGCTGTACTTTGCCGTCACAGATTCTACGGCTTCCTGATTCAGGTCTGTAAAAACAACCACAGCACCTTCCTGAACCATTTTATCGGCAATTGCCTGTCCGATCCCGCCGCCTGCTCCGGTTACGATCGCAACTTTTCTTGACAACGGTTTTTCTTTCGGCATTCTCTGAAGCTTTGCTTCTTCCAACAACCAGTATTCGATGTCGAATGCTTCCTGTCTTGGTAAAGAGGTATATTCTGAAATTGCTTCTGCACCACGCATCACGTTGATAGCATTTACATAAAATTCATTCGCGACACGGGTAGTCTGCTTATCTTTTGAGAAACTGAACATTCCCACTCCCGGATAAATGATGATCACCGGGTTCGGGTCACGCATGGCAGGGCTGTTCGGATGTTTGCAGTTTTCGTAATATTCTTTGTATTCCTGTCTGTACTGTTCGAAAAGCGGAGTCAGTTTTTCAAGAACCGATTTAGCGTCAGATAAATCTTCATTTTTATCCAATGTCAATACCAAAGGCTGGATCTTTGTTCTCAGGAAATGATCCGGACATGATGTTCCCATTGGTGCCAGACGCTCCAGATCGTTACTGTTGATGTATTCCAAAACCACTTCGCTGTCGGTAAAGTGGCCTACCATCCTGTTTTCAGATGAAGCCAGGCCTCTGAGCAAAGGCATTAACTGGGCAGCTTTGTTTTTACGTTCTTCAGCAGGAAGGGATTCTACTTTCTGCCCGCCGAAAACCTGTCCGTTTTCTACGATTTTTTTGGCGATATATTCAGAAGCCGTTTCAATTACTTCCAGACTGTTCATATAACATTCGTAGGAAGTGTCTCCCCACGTAAACAGTCCGTGGCTTCCCAAAACGATCCCACGGATTCCCGGGTTGTCAGCCAAACATTTTTCCAGCTGCAGGCCCAGATCAAAACCGGGACGCTGCCAAGGCACCCAGCCCATGGTATCTCCCCAGATTTCTCGGGTAATAGCCTCGCTGTCTTTTGCAGCAGCTACGGCAATTAAAGCATCCGGGTGAAGGTGGTCAATATGTTTAAACGGAAGTAAACCATGCAGCGGCGTATCAATAGAAGGTGCTTTACTGTCCAGATCAAAGATACAGTGATCAAACAGGCCTACCATTCTGTCTTCGTCTGCCAGACCGTCATACACGTTTTTAAGGTTTCTCAGTCTTTCCGTATATAATCCGGCGATTCCTTTCCTGGTCAGTGTCCCGATGTCGCCACCTGAACCTTTTACCCACATTACCTCAACTTCTTCATTGGTCAACGGGTCTTTTTCAATGGTTTTGCAACTGGTGTTGCCTCCACCGTAATTGGTAATTCTTAAGTCTGCTCCTAATATGTTTGAACGGTATAAAAATAAAGCCACCTGGTCATCCCCAAAAGATGCGGCTTTACTCTCGTCCCATAAATAATCTACGTATCTGAATGTTTTTACGTTTTCCATTTGTTTTCTTTTTGTTTCTGAATTTTAACCCAAATTTAGACTGTAGCAACTTGTACAGCATCCCGTACTATACTGCTGAACCGATTATTTAAAGATCATTTAACAATGACATTTATCACGTTCCGGTTCAGCTGTACAGTCATTAACATCGGGTTAAGATTGATTTAATATTTTTGATTTGGTGTTTTGGTATTAATTAGTATCCCGGAAGCTGGGTAAGGTTCGGGTTGTCTACCAGCGGATGACCTGCAGACTGCGCGGCAAAAGGCAGCAATTCTGTTTTGTTCGGCACAAATCCGTAGAACAGACCGTCTCCGTTACCTTCAATCCAGGTTGGATATACGCCTCCGTTTTCAAATGCCCCGGTTGGTTTTGTATAAATAATATTACCGACCTGAAGCTGATTGAAACCTTCAATAAATCCTACGGCTTTTCTTGCGTTCCCGTTAAATGTACTGGTGTACGCCTGGAACATATTTGCAGGATACCATTTGTCATCGGTGGTTGAAGTCTGTCCGTTTGCTAGTGCGATAGCCTTCAGAGTCGTCTGATACGCTGCGTATCCTGATGAATTGGTAGGAACTGCCTGAACCTGTGCAATCTGTGCAGGGTCTGTTAAATCAATATAAGTAACTGCCAGAAACGGATCCCCGTATACCTGTGTATTTTTGTGATATTTGTAAAGACGGTAAATAGGCGTATTGGCAAACTGCCCGGTACGGTTGGATAAGTTTTTCATCGCCTGTTTTGTCGCATCAATTTCACTGGCAAGACGGTTCATCCTGATCAGATCGGTACGAAGCATAAATTCGTCTGAAAACTCCCATTTACGTTCCTGAACAATGGCTGATTCGAAAGCCTGCTGGCCGCTTGGTACGGCTAATGAACCGATCCCGGCACGGTTTCTCACCTGCTGTAAAGCTGCAATACCCAATGCAGTAGGGCCTCCATTTAAATAATTCTGTGTTTCTGCATACATTAACAGGACATCAGCATATCTGATAATCGGGATATTCAGGTTACGTGCATCTGCAGCCTGTGGCTCCACACACCATGAAATTCTGAATTTGCCCGGCATAATACAAGAGTATGTAGTTCCTACATCTACCCAGGTATCAGTCGCCTGACCTGTTCTTAAGAAGTAAATACTGTAAGACGTTGTGGCAACATCTCTTCGCTTATCTGCAGGGTTAAAAGACAGGTAATAACTCGGAAGGATAAACTGCAGAGCCTTACGGGAACCATAAGTACCCCCTCTTGAACCCGGATGTGCATACACTCCGAATGCTGAATTGGTATTCGGGCCGTATTCAGCGATGTGCCAGAGCATTTCTTGATTTACAGCTGAAAAATTCCTTCTGTCAAAATTAAACCAAAGTGCTTCAAAACCACTCTTGCCGCCCTGTGCCTGTACCAAGCTATTCGTACCGCCGTTGATTACGGAAGCTGCTGCTGCATCAGCAATCTGGTACAGCTGCTGAACCCTTGCGTTATCCGGACGGCGGGACATGGTGCCTGCTGCTCCGGTATTCAGGTCCCAACGGAGAGAATATCCTGCTGCATAGAGCGCAATTCTTGCTAAAAGTGCGTTGGTAGACTGTCTGTTCAGTCTTTCCGGCGTTCCGTTAGAAGCCGGCATATTGCCAATGGATTCCTGGATATCGGCAATCACCTTATCATAAATTACATCACGTGAAGTACGTTTAGGATACAGTGTACTCGGATCATTAGGGTCTGCCTCTTCCAAAGGGATCCAGATGGCAGGTACGTCACCGTAAACCCTGATCAGGTTATAATAGCAAAATGCACGGATGGCTTTGGCTTCTGCCAATAATGCATCACGCTTCGGGCTTGCCGGCATGTCCGGTAACCGGTCAATAGCAATGTTGGTTCTTTCGATCACCGCATACATGGCAGCATATATCCCTGTCACGGTATTCGGAGTGTAGGCATCATACTGGTAGTTGGCGATATTGTATTTTGAGTTATTGGTTGTTCCGTCCTCGGCAGAGTGCGTAACGGTATCTCCTGCTCCCAGCTGATAAAACATTTCCGTAGGAACCAGGCCTCTGTAAAGACCCTGAACGAATGCATCTGCCGTTTCTATATTGGTAAAAACCGATTCTGTATCAGAAGAGTTGTAGGCAGGCTGATCTAAAAAATCGTCGCTACAGGAATTGATGGTGAGCCCGCCGACAAGAATAGACGGGATTATGATTAATCTCTTAATGAAATTGTGTTTGTTAACTATGTTTTTCATGACTGAAACAATTAAATATTAAAAAGTAAGATTGATACCCAAAACGTAACTTCTTGATCTTGGGAATGAAGAACTGTCATATCCCGGAGTAACCGCAACACCACTTGCTGCTGAAACTTCCGGATCATATCCTGAATACCCTGTAATGGTTGCTAAGTTATTAACTGTTGCATAAATACGTGCATTCGTCAGTCTTACCGTGCTTAAAAATTCTTTAGGGAAAGAATATCCTAATGTGACCATGGAAATCCTTAAATAGGAACCGTCTTCCACATAATAAGAAGAAGGATACGTGATATTGGCCGTATTGGTATTGCTTAAACTCCAAAGGCTTGAGCCTTCATTCGGGTTAAGTTCTTTTAATCTTTCCAGATTGGTTGTTGCCTGGCCGGTGTTAGGATCGATAAGATGATAATAATTATCCCCGAATTCTGTAGGAACATTCTGGAAAGCTGCGTAAGGGCTCAAACTCTGTTTGGTGGCGTTATAAATATCACCCCCAACGCTGAATTTCATAAACACCGCTAAATCGAAGCCTTTGTAAGAAAAATTATTGCTGATCCCTCCGATAAAGTCCGGTGTACCGTTCCCTATTTTTACCAATTTTCTTGTAAACTGATCTCCGGCAGCATTATCCGCTGCAAATTTCATGTCTCCCGGTTTAGGCGTTCCGGATGCAGGCTTTACGACACCCGCTTTCAGGATAAGTGTACCGTTTGGCCCCTGTGTAAAGTCATCAGTCGTATAAATTCCCTGATATACATATCCGTACATATCTCCTAATTCTTCTCCAACGTTGGCATAGTACGTTACCATCCCTGATCTGTTACCACCTACACTGAAGGTTCTGAAGGTTCTCCCCTCATCAAGAGACAGTACTTTTGACTTATTAAATCCGATGTTGGCATCGGTAGACCATCTGAAGTTTTCAGATTTTAAATTGACTGAGTTTAAAGTGAATTCCATACCGGTATTTTTCATGGAACCGACATTCACAAACTGGCTTTTATATCCGGTAGATGCAGGAAGTACGGTTTCAAGCAACATGCTGCTTACATTGTTGTTGTAAAATTCACCGGTTAATTTAATTCTGTTGTTAAACATAGCCAGATCTACTCCTATGTTTGTAGATCTCATTTCTTCCCACTGTACAATACGGTTACCCAAGACACTGCTTGTCATTAAAGCTAAGTTACCTATTGTATTATTGGAAGGATAATCCGTTCCTATCACATTGGTTCTGAATACATTATTTGGGATACTATTATTTCCCACAATCCCGTATTCAAATCTGAACTTCAGGTCGTTGACATAATTCTCAATTTTAGAGTTTTTCCAGAAACCTTCTTCGGAAACCCTCCAGGCCGCAGCTACGGATGGAAATATTCCCCATCTGTTTTCAGGACCGAATTTTGAAGATCCATCCCGCCGAACGGTACCTGTTAATAAATAACGGTTATCATAGTTATAATTTACACGCGCAAAATAAGAAAGCAAACTAAGTGAAGACCTGTCTGCAGATTTATCAGCAACGGTAGCATTGGATATATCATCTAAGCCGTAATTTAAAATCGTCGGGAACCTTATCAGTCGCATGCTGTTGCTTTCATTCTCCTGATAGATAATTTCATTTCCGATTAACCCGGTGATTTTATGTTTTTCACCTAACGTCGTATTATAAGTTAAGGTATTGGTGATCTGGTAACGGTAGGCTTCAGAATTTCCGATACTTCCGTTGATCCCTGTATTTACAGGATCTGTAAGGAAAGCGCGGGAATTTCTATCTGAAAATGCCGTTGATTTAGTGTTTGTCCAGTTATAAGAGCCTGCTGTCCTGAAAGTGAAATTTTTCAACAGATCAAATTCTAAACCTACATTGGCTAAAAATGTTCTGGCCCGTCTGTTTTGCGTAGATGCCGCTGTTTCTATGTATGGATTCTCTGTATCAAAACTAGAATCCAAAGCAGAGAAATCAGGGAAAGTCTGTGTATTGAATAACTGATCCTGAGTAAACAAGGTACCTCCCGTAATCGGCTGAAGCAATATTTTCTTCATTCCGGAATAGGCTCCTCCACCGTTTGTGGAATTGGAGGTAAACATTGAGCTGAAATCCAGACGGATCCCTTTATAGAGTTCTGAATTGACGTTGGCACGCAATGAGTTTCTAGTTTCGCTGAAATTCTGCAGCAAACCGTCCTGTTTGTTATAATTGTAACTGATGAAAGTCTGCGTTTTATCCGTACCTGCAGAAACACTCACGTTATGGTTCTGTGTAACGCCTGATCCTCCAAGCATTTTCTCCTGCCAGTCCAGTGCAGGGGCAGATCCGTATCGGTTGCTGATCCTGTTGTATGCTCCTGTATAAAATCCGGGAGAATCTGTTCCTAAACTGTTATCAAACACATTGCTCCATTTTGTAGCGCCGCCGCTTAACTGGGCCAGTTCATACTGGTATTTTACATACTGCTCAGCATTGGAAACCATATCCAGTTTCTTGGAAAGCATGTCAAATGACATAAAAGAATTATAGCTGATGGTTACCCTCCCCTTTTTTCCGGTTTTCGTTTTGATCACAATAATACCGTTGGAACCACGGGCACCATAAATAGCGATGGCGGAAGCTCCTTTCAGTACATCGATGCTTTCGATGTCATTGGGATTGATGATGTTCAGTGCATTGTCCAGCTGAAAACCGTCTACAATATACAACGGTTCCGTCCCCTGGGTAATAGAAGCACCTCCACGGATCGTAACGTTTGCACCTGCACCCGGTGCACCACCGGCAGTTACAATATTAAGTCCGGCCGCTCTTCCCTGTAGTGCCTGTAAAGCATTCATTGACGGTGTTGCTGCCAGATCTTTTGCAGAAACTGAAGATACCGATCCCGTTAAGTCTGATTTCTTAACTTTACCATAACCGATCACCACTACTTCCTCAATATCTTTTACATCCCTTTTCAAAGTATCATTTACCGCTTCCTGCCCCCAGACAAAACTTGTCGAAAGCATAAAAGCAGGAAACACGATTCGCTTTATATTCTTGTGTTTAATTATCAAAGACATATATTAATTTTTATTAGCGTTTAAATATGTCACAATGTACACTGTTAGAAAAGTTCTGGCATCCTGCCATATCCTGCATTATATAATTCATAATTTATCTTAATTATTTATCTACATTTATACTAAAATCGCGAATTTATAATAATTTAAATAAATATAAACGTATTAGATTTAAAATCTGATATTGAAATTAAGCTGTCAAAATGTGGAATTATTTCAATTTTCGTTTTACAAAAATATCACCTGCCGGCACAAAAAAGACACTGAAAAATCAGTGCCTTACAAAAATTGAACTATATAAATATTAATGAAACTTTAAATAATACATCGGAATAATAATTTATCTTAAAGAATTTCCGTAGCCTACAATCAGAATGGAAATAAAGATGACAATCATTCCTGCGGTAATAGTCTTAATCGTTTTTCTGGAAACCCCTTTCCATTCTTTAATAATGATTCCCCATAAATTGGCAATGAAAATGATAAATGCCATGTGCAGAATCCATGAACTTGGGCCGTTCCCCATTTTGCTCTCTCCCATTCCGTAGAAAAAGAACTGTAAAAACCACATCGTTCCCGCCAGTGCACAGAAAATAATGTTTTTTACCACCGGTACATTTTGCTTGGTATAATCAGCGTACGATTTATTTTTAAAAGCCAGATACAGACATCCGATCAGATTGACTGCCATTCCGCCCCAAAGTACAACAACGTAGGTTACATTATTTTGAAAGAGGAATTCTCCCTGATCCGGATTGGCAAGTTTCCAGGCTTCATTGGCTACATTGGCCATTGGTTTTCCGGCTTCCAGTCCGAAATTGAAGCAGGCACTCAATACTCCCGATATGATGGAAACAATCAGTCCCAACCCGAATTTATATTCCGTTTTTACTGAAGTTCCGTGAGGATCCGTAGATTCGGTCTGCAGTTCTTTTTCTTTCATCATCCCTGCTTTTCCGCTGATGACAATTCCTATAACGCAGACAAAAAGTCCCAGTAAGACAAACTGCCCCCATGGATTTGACATCATGAGACCTATATTATCTTTTCCCGATTGCGAAGAAAATTCATAAAAAACCGAAGGAACCAAGGACCCGAATACCATACAGAGTCCCAGAATAATACTGCTTCCCAATGCAACGCCCAAATAACGCACGCCAAGGCCATACGTAAAACCTCCGATTCCCCAGAGTGCACCGAACAGAAACGTCAGCCCTAAAATGGATGAACTTTCATTCTGAATAATCTCCCAAAAACCGGGAATGGTAAGAAAAGCAGCCAGCGGCGGGACAATAATCCATGAAAAAATACCGCCGATCAACCAATAGGTTTCCCAGGACCATCCCTTTACTTTTTTATATGGCAGATAAAAACTCCCCGAAGAAAAGCCTCCCAGAAAATGAAAAAAAACCCCTAATAGTGCATTCATAATTATCGTATTGGTTGAATTTGAAAATTAATAAGATGTAATCGATTGCGCATCTTGTAGTGTCATGTAAAAGAGTTTGAAAAAATAATAAAATTAAAAGTAATCTGCAAGGGTTATTTACATGGTGCTTTAAGAAGTTTATATAGAGATCATTTATTTTAAAATTATTTTTTGATCCTTAATCTTCGGTTACTATATCTTAGAAAAAAATAAAACCTAATGGATTTTTAAAACCCGTTAGGTTTGAGTGTTGTATGACTTATGTAGAAAATGCCCGATTTACTATATATGTAAGAGACTGTTATTTATTGTAACATACAATTTAACCGTTAAGGCTGTTTAAGGTTTTAAGACTATCAAGTTCAGCTTCGCTTTTTTGAATAAGTATAAAAATTTGCTGGTTTTTCAAGCTTAATTTGAACCTTAAGTATAAATATTGATAATCTTCACCTATTATACTTTAGAAAAAATAAAACCTAACGGGTTTTAAAAACCCGTTAGGTTTGAGTGTTGTATGACTTCTGTAGAAAATACCCGATTTACTATATATGTAAGAGACTGTTATTTATTGTAACATACAATTTAACCGTTAAGGCTGTTTAAGGTTTTAAGAATATTAAGCTGAGCATCGCTTTTAGCATTTTACTTTGAAAACGGCGGATTTTCCTGATCCGTCTTAAGTATTAATTGCTTAACGGTCAAACATTAAATCTACTTCAATTTGTAAACCTCACTTCCGGCAAGCAATAAACAGCCTAAGCCATAGTCTTCAAAATCCGGTTCTTTGCTTACAGAAAGCGGCTGGCCGTCTTTCGGTTCTTTTCCGGTTCCCTGTACCCAGCCCAGAAAACCATTTGGCTGCACAGAATCTTTTGCAATCGCATTCCATGCTTTAACCACAACCGGTAAATAAGTATCCCTGTCGATTAATCCGTTATTGATTCCGTACGCCATTCCGTATACGAACAAAGCGGTTCCTGTCATTTCTTTTCCACCAAAATTGGTTGGATCGTGCAAGCTGACATTCCAAAATCCATCTTCTCTCTGAATCGGGAGCAAAGCTGCCAGTAAATCTTTGTAATCCTGTAAATATTCCTGATAATGAGGATCAGATTTCGGGGTATCTTCCAAAGTTTTCGCCAAAGCAGCCACTACCCAGCCATTTCCACGGCTCCAGTAACAGTCTTCGCCATTGGGTTCTTTGTAAGGCGGCACAAAGCTTTTATCCCGCCACCAGATTTTATCTGCCTGGTTGTATAACCCATTTCCTCCATGCTTGTATTTTGTATACGCATACATTTCATAATTTCGATCAAAATACTTCTGCTCGCCTGTAATCCTGCCCAGTTTCGTGAAAATAGGCATCGACATCTGCAATGCATCAATCCACCACCAGTCATCCACTTTATCCGTAGCAATCATACTGTCCATGGAAGCTTTAACATTTTTAATTCTTTCCGGATGTTTCTTTCCGTCGATTTCATAAAGATCGATGTAGGTTTGCCCGCAGGCCTGGTGATCGGCATTTCTTGTGTAAGTTCCACGCATCATATCCCATTTATGGTGAGTTGCCCAGGACATTGCATAATCGTAATATTCTTTTTTGGGATCTACTTTGTACAATGCCATCAAGCCTTCATAATACACCGCCCGGGTCCACAGATTGCTTGGCCACACTTTTTTGCCGACAATGTCTTTTCCGGTATCCGGCCACTTGTTCATGAAATACTGATTGGCCCTTCTCGAAACTTCAAGAACCTCCTTCCTGTTTGGAATTTCAACCTTACTTGCAGTAGTTTGCTTCTGCACTGAACACGAAGATAAAACTCCGATGACCAATGCATAAATACCGCTTTTAATTAATGATCTTTTCATATCTTTTATTTACTTTATATAATTTTTCAGTTCACAGTTCTTCAGTTGCTTAATTCCTTTTACCACCAGTTCTGCATTCAGGACAGCTCCTGCTTCATTGGTATGCGTATGATCTTTCGGAAAGAAAGCCTTTACTTTTTCCGGTCCCATTTTCCGGTATTTTTCAATCACCATTTCATTTAAATCAATAAAATAAGCGCCGGTCTGCTTTGCAACTTGCTGGGCCCAGATGCCGTATTGATCTTTTTCGATTTTGCCTTTTTCATTAAATTCATTTCTTGGAACGGGAGAAACTATAATGGGAACTGCACCTTTATCTTTTGCTTCATCGGCATATTTTCTCATATAATAACCGTAAGTATAAACCGTTTCATTCACTTTACGGATCGGGTTATAAATATCTTTCGTCTCTTCTCCGATTCCTTTGATGGTTCCTCTTGCACGCAACGTGTCTGCCAGTTCACCACCATCGTTATGGCCGAACTGCATCAGAACATAATCGCCTTTTTTAATGGTTTTCATAATTGAGTCCCAGCGGCCTTCTGTGAGAAATGTCCGACTGCTTCTTCCGCCTTTTGCATGATTCTGAATTTCAATTTTATCCGTATTCAAAAATACATTCATAAAGCTTCCCCAGCCCCAAAGTGAATCTGAGCCTTTGCCTGAACCATTTTGTACCGTAGAATCGCCAATGATATAAAGCACAGGTTTATCCTGAATTTTCTGAAATGAAACTCCAAAAAAAGCTACCAGCAAAACAAAAGGGATAACGGTTTTGATTTTCATAATTAATTATTTCTTGGGGTTTACTGTATAAATATTCGGTTTCGGAATTTCTTTCACCGATTCATCCAGATAATAATCGGTATGTGGAGGCTGATTATAGCCTACATTCTGCCAGACAATGCTCAAACGGTATTGCGGATTGTGCATCAACGTATACAACCTGTGTTTTGTCGGAATGGTCGTAGAAAAAATTCTCAATTCCTGATTATCAGCCGTTCTGTACATCACCTCTTCACGCCAGTCTCCGAATAAATCGGCAACCAACGCAGGATTTTTCTTCGTTCCGTTATTAGATTCGCACTGGAAGTTTTTAGCATCAAAGATCAAATCCGATTTTTCATTTTTCCAGTCCCATTTTGAAACTGATGTTCCGTCCAAAATTTCGCTTAAAAAATCGCCGTCCCAATAAACTCCCATATTGGCAGGCGGGTTTTTATCACTGATTTTCTTTCCTTTCGTATTATAAATCCCTTTCAATCCGGCTCCGGCTGCCCAGGATTCTGAACCTTCGTAACGGGGATCAATATTTAATGATAGTCCTCTTCCGGGACCCTGAAATTTCCCCTGTTTGCTATACACTGTAGACGGCAGTTTCCATAAAACCTTTCCGGTTTTCCCATCTCTGAAATGGGCACCCGCATCATCAAACCTTTCCTGAATATCAAAAATTTCCAGTCCGGGATTTGATGGATCTAAGTCACCGACATGCAATGCATCACCGTGACCGTAACCTGTACTATTCAGAACTTTTCCATTGTCATCAACCGTCATTGCTCCGAAAACGATTTCATCTTTTCCGTCATTATCGACATCCGCAACCGTCAGATTGTGGTTTCCCTGTCCACGGTATTTTTTATTCTCTTCTGAACTTTCCGTATCAAAAAGCCATCTTAAACTGAGTTTTTTATCTTTGTAATCCCATGCAGCAATTGCCGTTCTGGTGTAATATCCTCTCGACATAATTATGTTGGGTGTTTTGCCGTCCAGATAGGCAACAGCTCCCAAAAACCGGTCGAGTCGGTTTCCTTTGGCATCGCCCCAGGTTTCCGTCATCTGTTCATCAGTTGGGTACAGACTGCCTGCAAATCTTGGGACTTCATAATTCACCGTATTAATTTCAGATCCCGTCTGTCCGTCAAAAACTGTCAGATATTCCGGTCCGGAAAGGATCATTCCGTTTTCATTGACGTAATTTTTTGTCGGGTCACCGATGAATTTCCCTTTTCCGTCTTTGCTTCCGTCGGCGGTTTTCATTATGATTTCCGCTTTGCCGTCCTGGTCTAAATCATACACCAAAAACTGGGTGTAATGTGCTCCTTCTCTTATGTTTTTACCCAAATTGATTTCCCAGAGAAACGTTCCGTTCATTTTATAAGCCTGAATGATTGGCGCATCCGTAAACCCTTTCTGGCTGTTGTCACGGGATTCTCCCACCTGATGCAGGATGATTTCATATTCGCCGTCACCATCCAGATCCGCCACAGAAACATCATTGGGTTTGTACCCTTTCGGTGTTTTCAGAGGAATTGAAAAATACGGTTTCTGATTGGCAATATATTTTGCAGAATCCATGTCAACCGATTGATCCTGCGTATTTGATTTGACGAAATAGGTATAATTCTTTGCTTTGTCGGCTGTCTTGTCTAAAAAATTAGTCTCGTGAAGTAATGATTTATCATTCAGCTTTTTGGTTGCATTATTTTCTGTACGGTACAAATCAAAATGCGTATCCTGAGCTTCTGTTCCGAGCATACGCCAGCTCACAAAAACGCCCGAATCTGAAGGCATGGCAACGATTCCTCTTTTCAGATGTTCCATCTGTTTTTGTGCAGACAGCAGCTCTGAAAAAAGAATTGCACCTAAAAATAATTTGAATTTTACATTCATAATTCTGATTTTATTATTTTGGCTAAAGCCATATTTGAAAACCTTTTGCAAACGCTAAAGCCCACTTCTCTTGATAATTTGTGATGATTTAATCCTTGGGTTTGAAACCTTGACAAGGATTTTTTACGGTGAATCTATCTCTTACTTTCTATTTTTACTTTGAATCGATGAATCTCGTTCCTCGATTTCTCGCAACCCGGCTTGAACGGAGCTCTTTTTATGAGGAGGAACGACGAACAAAAAAGCGGAAGCCCTTCGACAAGCTCAGGATAAATTACAGTCGGATTAAGCTGCCCAAATAAATTTTATCATGCAATTCAACCGATTGCACAAATTCAATTATTTTTTGAATGCCTGCTTCAACAACCACTTCACCCATTCTTCCGTTCCCTGCTCATTGGTAAAATCTGCAGGAAGTTTTTTGCCATCAATATATTCGTTGTAGCACCACGGATCTCCCAATGCGAAAACCGTCCCTTTGCCAATTTTTGCGATGGCTGCTATGTTTTTGCCTTCCGCAGACAATAATTCTTTTGCCGAATTTTTTACGGAAATCGTCGCCACTTCTTTCATATATAATTTCTGCTCAGAAAACACTTCATTCCCTGATGAAACGATCACTTTTCCCTGCTCAAATTCTCTTTTCTGAACACGGTTATAACTGTCTTCATTGAAATGAATTCCAAATTTTTCTGCCAGTTTATTGAAATTTTCAAACTCAGAATTTCCCTTATCGTTGCTCATTAAAACCAGAACGCCCCCTTTTTCAACCCATTTTACAAGGTTTTTAATGGATTTAGTGTCAATTAAATTAGCCTTTCCACCGTAAGCTTCTTTGTCAATATCGGCATCCACGATGATATAAATATTGGCATTTTTCAAATCTTTTTTAGTCGGAGCCGTTGTAAGTGTGCTGATTTCCGCGCCTTGTTTTTGAAAGATTTCTCCCAACAGAGAAAATCCACCGTTGGTCGTGTCATTCCACGTGTAATGCCAGGATTCCAATGCTTTGGTTTCTTTATTTTCTTTTTTTTCGTTGTTGAAAAAGTTGTCTAAAACGACTTTCGGTTTCTGCTGGGCATTGGAAAAACTGAATGTCAGCAATGTTCCCAGAGCAAATATTTTTAAGATATTTTTAGTCATAATTAATTTTTATTTTGAATAATGAATTGGAATTAATCGAATTTCGCCATCCAAGCCTGAAGGCTGAACGTTCCAGTTAGAGGCATCAAACGGCTTGTAGTCAATATTCACGAAATTGATTTCGTGGTAATTCCGCCACTGGATTTTATTTTGATCCATATAACGGATTCTGTTGGCCATTAAATTACAAACTTCAATCTGAATGGTATTTTTTCCTTTTTTCAGGTATTTTCCGATGTTGATTTCAAACGGAATACTCCAGACAATTCCGGCTTCCTGACCGTTGACCATTACTTTTGCACTTTCGTAGAGCTTATCAAATTTCAACAGATAATCGTCTGCATTTTTTTTCTTCAAATTTAAAGTGGTCGTATACACTCCCGTTCCCGAAAAACTCTGTGTTGAAGGATCTTCTGTGAAGTTAGTCCAGGGTTCCAATTTCTTCAAAGTTCTTGTCTTCGGAAGATCAGGACCGCCTTCTTTGAAAGTCAGTTGCCAGGGTTGGTTTAAAGCAAGAGGCGCATCGGCTTTTTCAGTGTAATTCCATTTTGGAACTGAATTGTCACTGTCTTCAGAAGCTTTTATCATTAAAGATTCTCCGGATTTCAACTGAACTCTCACTGAATTATTTTGAGTCTGAGCAAGTCCAAAATCTCCATTTTTGGGATTCATCAAAGCAACTTGTTTCCCGATAAAATTCAATGGAATATCTTGATTAATTTCCTTTGAAGTATGGTTGACAATGTAATAATATTTCCCACCATCAAACTGTCTTCTCACGAATTTCAATCCTGTATCCGTCAGTTTTTCTCTTTCAATGTTTAAATATTCCAAAGCCTTCGCAACATCAGAACTTAAGATAATTTTACCTTTTCCAAAGTTGGCAAATTTCAAATTTCCGGCTTGATCTTGAAACGGAATCTGATTCCATAAAGATTTCAACTGCGTTCTTCTTTTCTCCACTTCAAAATTTCCGGGAATATCTTTCGGTTCATTTTGGAAAATAATGGATGCTCCGTTTTGAACTAAATCCAAAATGTTTTTTAAAGTCGATTCTGGCAAATACGTAAGTTCAGGAATAATTAAAACCTGATACGCAGAACCTTCTTTAGAAAACTGAATTTTTTGATTTTCAGATTTCGATTCACCAATCATTTTATCCGAAATCATATCCAGCGAATAGCCCATTTTACTGAGTGTATTCAGATTTCTATACATCGGAGTGGGCACTAACCACTTTTCAACATTGTGAACTTTAAAAGTCGCATCCTTCCCTTTCGGACTCGCCCACTGGTCGTAAACCGGCCAGTACATCAACAATTCGTTATCCGATTTTCCACTCTGCAAAACAGATTGAGTCCTTTCGATGTAAGAATTTAATCCTTTCAAATGAGGCCACAAACTGTTTTCAGGAACGAAATTTACCGAAGCATAAAACAGCCATCCCGGAAACGGAATATCCGCCGGCGTATATGTTGTTCCGTGGTAAAAAACATGGTTGATTCCAGATAAAAACACCTGCTCTACTTCCGGTTTCGCCTGCGACCAGGAAGTTTTAAAATGTTCTGTTAACCAGGTAAAAGTTTCGTTGGATGTTAGTTTTTTGCCCGTTACATTTGCCGCAGAAGAAGCAAATTTCAACATATTAAAATCAGGCATATCTGATTTCTGAACGTCAGCAGTATCTCTTTTCAACCCCGGAATTTGAAAAATAGAACTTCCAAAAGTTTCAGATTCCGGAATATCAACAGCTGCGTACAAATCCAGCAGATTTCCCGGCGAACCGTGTGCCTGGTTGGTGTTTTTTGAGCTTTTTGAATGCGCCCAGTTGGTAAAATCCTTGGTGAAACGGTTTAAAATCAGTTCGCTCAACGTTTCCCTGTAATCTGATTTTACTCTTCCGGCAATTTCGCTTTCCTCATTGCTCACCAGATATTTGATGTACGGACTTAAATCGTAGCCCCGCCTTTTTTTGAATTCATTTAAAAAATCCGGTGTCCAATCGGCGTTGTAAACTTCATAGCTGTCATTGAAAAAAGAGCGGATTCCGTAGTTGGAATTTCCAAAAGCTTTGTCAAAAGTTTTTAAATAATCTTTGGTTGCATCCGGTGAAAAGTGGTCTAAAGTGTAGCCTTCGCCACCAGGCGCGGCACGTTTTACCTTCTGTAAAGTCTTACCCACAAAAACCGCATAGATTGTCCATTTCCCTGAATTTGGTTTCCAGTTTAGAGAACCATCAGCATTTACTTTCTCAGTTAAAACGACCGCTTCATTTTTTTCGTTGTAAGCGGTAACAACATCAAGTTTTATCGTTTTTAAATTCTTCTGTTTTTCGTCTTTCAGAACAATTTTATCTGCAAGTTTTTCCCCTGATAAAACCGTGTACGTCTGAACAATTATTTTAGTTGCAGCATCGGCTTCATCAACCTGTGGTCCGCCGATGGGCCAGCCCGTTCCGACAGATATATCAACACCCATATTCAGGGTTTTTGCTTTGTTGGTCGTGAACTGAAGCATTTTCATCCATTCCGGAGACAGGTAATTAAGGTATTGTTTTTCAAAACCTTTTGCGCCATAAATTGGAACGATTTCTACGCCACCAAATCCTGATTTTGAAAGTGTGGTCAGTTGCTTATCCAATCCCTTTTCGTCAACGGCATTCCCCATCCACCACCAGCGTGTCCAGGGTTTTGCGGTCTCCGTGGTTTGCGGCCACGGGTTTTGTGCGGAAAGGTTTCCGAAGGCAAAACAGATGAGGCTGAGACTGACTATATTTTTAATTTTCATTTTGTTCAATTTTGCATCGTATTATATCTGATTTCATATTTCACCGGTTTCACATGATGTTATTTATATATTTCACAGGGTTTCACCCAATGCTATTTATATTGAACCACTTCGTGGTTCTGTAAACTTTATGCTTAACGGATCTTTCAATTTCCATCCGGTTTTAAAGTTTCCATAAAGATACTTTCAGGCCAACGGAATTTTTTGATATCATCAGGTTTATTGGGATCAAAATTTTTATAGTTTTTTGAAATGTATTTTTTTAAAGGTAAGTTTTGATCGACAATGGATTTAACTATACATTGTGCCAATTCGTACGCTCCATACGTATTAAAATGCGTATCATCTGCCAAAGCCATCGGCTGATTGGGATAGGCGTTTGCAGGATAATGGACAAATGCTTTCTTTGCCGCTTCCGGTCCCATTGCCTCAAACAGGGTTTTGCTCATCGCATTCAGATCGATTAAATCTGCTTTTTCTTCCTTTGCAATTTCCCGCACTGCATCAGGAAAATCATCCAACGTATTGACAATTTTATTGTTTTCATCAAAGACCCTGCGGTTCATTGAAGTGACCAAAACAGGAATCACTCCCAGTTCCCGGGCTTTTAAAATCCATTCTTTTAGTCTTTTTCTGTAACCTGATTTAATGCTGTTCCCTGACTTCTGGTCATTATGCCCAAACTGGATGAACAGATAATCTCCCGGTTTTATTTTCTTCCAGATTTTATCGATTCTATGGCGGTCTTCAAACGCTTTTAATGTTTCTCCGCTTTCGGCGTAATTGGCAATCACGACTTCATTCGGAACAAAAAAATACGGCAACATCTGTCCCCACGATGCCCAGGGTTCGTACTGTGCATCCACAACGGTAGAATCTCCGGTCAGATAAATGGTTTTAGCTTTTGTGTTAGGTTGAATAATGACCGAACAAACTTTCGGAGCTTTGTCATTGAATTCAATCGTCAGCAAATTATCCCAATGTAAATATTTTCTTTCTCTTGGCTTTAATTTGACAATTCCGATTTGAGTTCCGTCCTGATTTCTAATAATACTGTCTTTTACATGAACGGTGATTTTTTTTTCAAGAACTTCGCCTTGCTTTGTTTTCACATCGTTCAGCATTAGTCGGCGGTTTTCTACCCGAACCGTTGCTTCTGATATTCCTTTAGAATCCCCAAGATTTAATGTAATATCATAATTGCCTTCAGGAATTATCACAGAGAAATAAAAGGGTTTATCACTGGTAATAAAATCTCCCGTTAAAGCATTGCCACCGTTATCAACAGATTTCAAACCGGAAATATCCATAAATCCGTAACCTGTTTTCTTATCAAATTTTGAGGTTGATGTGATGGGAATAAATCCGTTTTCGGTTCTTTCTGTGCCAAAATCAAACTTAAAAGTCGTCTGTTGTGCGAACAAAAGCGAACCTAAGAAAAGCGTCAAAAATTTTATCCAGTTCTGCATCTTAATCTGTTAAAATATTTTCTTTTGGCATGGTAAACTGCTTATTTTCATCGCCCAAATCAGGCAGACCAAAATAGAAATACAAGGTTCTTTTAAACGTTCCGTTGAGATGATTCGATTCACTTTCAGGTCCTAAAGTCGAAGTATCATTATTAATATTAAACGCCAAAACAGTTCCCAACGGAGGAATCGCATCGAGGAAAGAAATATTTCCGGTTGGCAGTTTCGGATAGCCTTCGGCACCGTAAATTCCGTAAAAGTCAAAAAGTCTGACGAACATTTTTTCTTCTTTCGTTCCAACCGTGATTTTTCCTTCTGCTGTATTTAATTGCAACCACGAAACATCATCGAAATAGCCTTTAAATTCAGGATAAATCCAAGGTGAAAAACCTGTTCGGGTGGAGTTCTTCAGATTTTGCCAGACATTATAAGTTTGTCCTTGGGTTCTGTTTTTCCAGACGTGATACGGGCCTTTGCCAAGCCATTTTGCACTGATGACGTAATTTTCGGGATAATCAAAACTTACACCCGCAAATGCGTAATCTCCGGAAAGCGAATATTCATAATTTAGTTCTAAAATTCCGTTCGGACTCAGTTTCCAAACTGCTTTTTTTCTGTCTTTATATAAAACCTGAATAACCTGATTCTGTCCTTCTGCAAAAGATTTTATGGATGATAATTCTGTTGTTCCATTCACGAAAACCGGTCCGTTTCGGAAGGTTATTTTCTTGCCTTTCTTGTCTAAAATGACAGACTTCAACAATCCATCTTTTTTACCAAATGAAAATTCTTTTTCGTCTGATTTTAAAATAAATAATGAGTCATTTCCTGCAACAGAAACCGGAGATTCTTTGATTAACGATTTAGAAAATTGTATTGCTATTTTTTCATTGGAAGAAATTTTCCAGGTCCAGGTATAGATTTCTTTTCCGAAAGAATCGGTTGCAGTCAGCATTAACCCTTCACTTTCTTTCCAGTTTTGAAGAAGATTTAATTTAATATTTCCTTTTTCTATCGGTTTAATATTTGGAGATCCCGCTTTTCCATTTTGAATTACATCAAATCCAGATTCTGAAGAAAATGGTGTTTTAAATTTAACCAGTTTCCATTCAAACTGACATTCATTTAAATTGGTAAAATGATATCGGTTTTCGACAGGGATTGTTCCGTTAAAATCATCCGGCAAGGTTTTCAAATCAATTTTTACCGGACTGTAAATTTCCTTAATCGCGTAAAAACTCCCTTCTTTTTCACGATGCGGACCCACCACTCCATCCGGAGCGTTGATTGCATTCACATCAATCTGATTGTTGAAATCGGTTCTCACCAAGCCTTCATCGGCAAACGCCCAAAGAAAACCGCCCGCACCTTTTTTGGAATTCCAGTGAAGTTCCCAATAATCGGCCAGAGAAGTTCCGCCACCGCCGTCATCCTGCGCGTGCAGAAACTCGGTCGGCATATAAATATTTTCGCCTTCAAGGTTTTTTTTGGTGCTGTAATAATCTTCGTAATGATTACAGTCGATTTCGTTGAACGCATTTCCGGGCTTGTGATGCGCGTGAATGACGGGACGGTCTGACAGGTCATATTTCGCATATTCCGCATCCAGATCAAAATTGTGTCCGCCTTCGTTCCCATTGCTCCAGAAAATGATAGAAGGATGATTGGCATCTCTCGTCACCATTTCTTTCACGAGCTTTTTACCGATTTCGGTGCTGTATTTTTTTTGCCATCCCGCCAATTCATCCAAAACATATAAACCGAGTGAATCGCAAATCTGCAGGAATGATTTATTAGGTGGATAATGAGAACATCGAACCGCATTCATATTCATTTCCTTGATGAGCTGAACGTCCATCAAATCGATGTTTTTATTGACAGCCCGTCCGGTTTCAGGCCACCAGACGTGACGGTTGATGCCTTTCATTTTGATCTTGGTTCCGTTGATGTAAATTCCATCGCCTTTTCTGATTTCAATGGTTCTGAAACCGAATTTCTCTTCGCTTTGGAAAATATTTTTTCTGTTTTTATTGAGACTGAATTTTGCTTTGTATAAATTGGGCGTTTCTGCTGTCCAGAGTTTTGGATTTTTAACGGCAAATTGAATCTGTTTTAAGGTATCTCCTTTTTGAATTTGAATCTGAGATTCTGCAACCAGATCATTTTTAGCATCAAAAATTTCGACCTTTAAATTATTAACCGATTGAATTCCTTTTAAATGAACATTAGAACGGAAAGTTCCGTCTGCTTTGGCGTCAATTGATGTGGATGAGATATTTTCTTTTGGGGCTGATTCAAGATAAACCGGTCTGAAAATTCCTCCCAAAACCCAATAATCTGCAAGACGTTCTGCGTTGTTGACCGATTTATCAGCAGACATTTTAGAAACTTTGACTTCAAGAACATTTTCTTTTCCGAATAATATTTTATCGGAAATATCATATTTGAATTCATAAAAAGCACCCTGATGAATTTCGCAGGCTAATTTTCCGTTGATTTTCACTTCAGTATCGGTCATTGAACCTTCAAAAACAATATTGACTGATTTTCCTTTCCAGGAATTGGGAACGGAAAATTTGTGTTTGTACAAACCTACTTCATCATTGAATTTAAAATTCTTGCCGTAGGTTACGTAATCCCTTCCATAATTGTACGAGCCGAATCCCTGCTGTTCCCATTGTGAAGGAACCTGAATTTTATTCCAGCTTCCCGATTTTCTTCCTCCGGTTATCCAAAAATCCCATTCTTTGGTATGCTCAGAATCTGTCCCGCTCAGGAATTGGATTTCCTTAGACTGAGCATGCAGAAACTGGGAGCAAAAGCATAAAAGAACAAATATTTTGGAAAGATAACTCATTTAGCGGCAATGTCTGAATCGTCTTTTTTATCATAAGATTGTGTGATAGAGGCGACCTGGGTTACCTTGATATTTTTCTGCTTTAAATTCTGAATATTGTTCAGGTTCTGCATTTCAGGTTTTAAAGCTTTAATTTTAAAGTTTTCAAATGTGAAATCCTTCAGATCAAATAAGTCTGATTTTTCAATAGAAAACGCTGTTTCGCAACTGAGGTCGATATTTTTTATCGTGATATTGTTGGCCAATCCTTTTGCAGGTCTTTCCTCGCCTTTTAAATCAAAAAACTGATTCCAGCCTTTTACGTAGAGGAACGTTTTTACATTTCCGGTAATGTTGTCAACGGTAAGATATTCGTAATGTTGTGGCGTGTCCGGACGCATTTTTAAATGTAATAATCTTGATGCATCTTTCACTTTAGAATTTCTGAGAATTACATTATAGTTATGAATGGATTCGCTACCGCAAGTCAAAACGCTGTGGCAGAATCCAAAACTGTTGTCTTCGATGAGAATGTTTCTGTTTTCGCCATTATTTGGATCTTTATCGGACTTAGGACCTTTTCCGCCTTTTAAGGCAATGGCATCGTCATTCACCGACATATAGCAGTTTTTGATCAGGAAATTGGTACACGCATCAATGTCAACGGCATCTGTACTTGGCGCTTTTACGGGTTCTTTCGGAGCTAAGATCGTAAGGTTTAATAATTTTACAAAATCACTTTTGTAATAATGGGTGCTCCAAAACGGTGAATTTTTAATGGTAATTCCTTCTACCTGAACGTTTTTCGAATTGGAGACGTAGATAATCCTGGGTCTCATTTCGTCCATATTGGTGCATTTAGGATTCCATTCGCGTCTTTTCCAGAATGATTTCCAGAAACGGAGCCCGTTTCCGTCTAGCGTTCCTTTTCCTGAAATCGTAAATCCATTTAATCCGTCTGCATTGATCAGGGCCGGAAAATATTTTACCGTCTGGCCTTCCATTCTTGTTGTGACTACGGGAAAATCATTGATATCATCGCTTCCTTTCAGTTTTGCCCCGTTTTCAAGATGCAGATGTGTTCCCTGTCTGAAGAAAACTGAACTGATCAGGAATGTTCCTTTCGGAACAATGATAACACCGCCGCCGTTTTTAGCTGCCAAATCAATAACGGCCTGAAGTTGTTTGGTCTGGAGAACTGTACTGTCATTCTTCATTCCATTTTCTGTCAGGATGTATTTTTTTCCTAATTTATTGATGTCTGTAGGCTTGTTTTCTTTGAACCATTTCGGGATTGCTGTTCCATCCGGAAAATTGTCCTGACTTTTCAATGCTGATGAAAGGAAGAAAAGCATACAAGAAGACAGCAAGGAGGTTAATATATTTTGAAATTTCATAATCTTTTTCAGGAAGTTCTGAATTTATTTTAATTAAAACAATTAATAAAAATAAAAATATACATTTTGGGAGCTTACAGTATCCTGCTCTTTCATGTTGGAGTTATTAAGTTTTGGTTACATCCGGTTCTACAGCTCTGTAACGGTTCAGGATAATTTAATACCTCTTATTCTTATTGGGTTCAGAATTTAAAATCATGGAATTTAAAGATTTCCGGGAAAGAAATCTTTTGGAAGTTCTAAAAGGAAGCTTATCGCAAATACTTTGATGATTGTCAAGTGCCAGCCATTGAATATGGAGCAGCTGATCAGATTTTTCATTGAAAAAATCCTGAATTTTAAGGAAATGTAATTTTATGCCTGATGAATAGAATACCGGAGCCATGAAGTAATGAAGCATCAGTTTGTAAAGATTGCGGCGGTACGATTGAGATACAATGGATCAATCTCAAAACTTGGGGACTAGGCAAAAAGTTTAGACAACCTGAACAGGAAAAATGYTTTATCCCGCACGCCTCTTAATTGTAATCTGAAGTTTTTTATTTTAGCATTGAATGACTCGGCGGAAGCATTTGTGCTTCTTCTTTCAAAATAATTGAGAATCTCATTGTAATGATKTATTATGGTTTTTCTGAGCACTGAGAAAGCTTTAAATCTTGATTCTTCCACCTCWTTAAACCCAATGTGCCAGTTTCAACATTGCAACGGATTTTTGAATGTTTTGGTTGTAAATTTTCCTCAAGCCATCAGATAAATTGTACGCTTTTTCTAAATCAGACCAATGTGCCAGTTTCAACATTGCAACGGATTTTTGAATGTTTTGGTTGTAAATTTTCCTCAAGCCATCAGATAAATTGTACGCTTTTTCTAAATCAGGATATTGCGRGAATAAGATTTCAGCTCGCTGATTTTGCGATGCAGTCCATTTTTCTCTCGTTTTGTAGAGTAAATACCTGCTTCTTGCCAAAAGTTGCTTTCGGGTATCGCCATTTTCAAAAGTTTCAATCTCGGTGTTGTTTTTCTTTTCTTTTGCTTCCAGGAGCAGATTGTTTTCCTGCTCAATAGCTTCCCAACGGTGGTTTATCCTTAATTCCTGCAACGCTTCTATGGCTAATTTCTGAACATGGAATCGGTCGATAATTTGTGTGGCATTGG
>NZ_LMKA01000068.1 GCF_001421435.1 Chryseobacterium sp. Leaf201 | reverse complement strand
AGAATACGCAAAAGAAAGTGAGCATGATATACTGGTAAAGCTTACCATTGTTAATAAATCTGAAAATGTAACTTTGAGAATATAAAAATTACAAAATTTTATAACTGAACCAAATTCTATTATTATGAAAAATTTAAAAATTCTGTCAAGAAAAGAACTGAAAGCGATCGAAGGAGCAGCATCTGTTTCAAAATGTCCTCCTGGATATTATTATTGTCCTGAAGCTGCAGTATGTGTCCCGATTAATGCAGGATGCTATATTATAGTACCAGATATACCTGTAGAAGGAGAAGATCTCATTAAATAAATTTAAAAAAAGTTCTTCCTAAGGAAGAACTTTTAATTTAGGTACTGATCAATAATTTTTAATTCTCTTCATCGTTCCTCTTAAATAATCTTTTGAAGCAGTATACGGAAACTTGATACATTCCGGACTTCCAAGCGAAACTCCTTCAACATCTTACATGAGCATTTTCAAATCCTCTGGAGTTTACTATCCACCATACCTTCTTTGATTTCCTGTAGGCTATAATCAATCAACATTCCGGCTTCCTTTATTTCGCAAAAACGATGGGAAATTATAAGTTTCAGAATGAAATATTGAAATCATTGAAGAAGCAAATACAGCTGATAGCCATTGCATATTATGTAGTGGATATAAAGCAAAACAAAGGAAATATCAAAACGACTATTAGAAAATATTTTCTATACTAAAGAAGATAAGTCTTTATAAATAATTGTTGTACATAATAAATCATTAAATTTGGAAATAAATTAAAATCATTAATTATGAAAAAAAGTTTACTCTTAGCCGTTTTTTGTTTCGGGATAAACAATGCACAGGTATTTTCTGAAAATTTTAATTCTGGCTCTATGCCAATAGGTTGGACCGTTGAAAATCCTGATACTATTTACAATTGGGAAGTGGGTTCATCCGTTTTTTATAATTCATTGCCAAGTGGTGCAGCCTTTTTTGATGATGATGCGGCAGGTATCGGTTCCTTAAATAGCAGTGCCAGATTGATTTCACCGGTCATAAATCTTTCTTCTGTTTCCAACCCGAATCTATCTTTCAAGTATGCAAACATGATTGATACTGAGGATTCAATTCTTAAAGTGGAAGTTTTCAATGGTACTGCATGGGTACAGGTATTTAGTTTTGCTGGTTTAGCCGGAACTTGGGACTATGATCCGGATACTTTTGATGAATATCTTGAAAGCTATGACCAGGCTCAGAATATTAATCTTACTCCTTATGCGAATGCAAATTTTAAGGTGAGATTTGTCTATGACGATGCTGGAGACTATTCTTATGGGGTAGTAGTTGATGATGTTATTATTACTTCAGGGGTATTGGGCACATCTGATATGTCATCAATTCCGGATAAGATTAATGTATATCCTAATCCTGTAAAAGATTATCTTTTCATTAAATCTGACCTGAAAATCTCTAAAATAAGTTTGGTGGATATGTCAGGAAAGCAAATAAAGACTTTCAATGAAAAACCTGATAAGTATGATCTTTCAGATTTGCAAAACGGAATTTATCTGCTTTTAATTGATAACGGAAAAGAAGTTATAAAAAAGAAAATTATTAAGAAATAATAATTTTACTATACCGGCAAAAACCTCTCAATATTTGAGAGGTTTTTGTTTGAGTTTCATTCACAAACAGTCTTGGCTAAATCAGCAGGAAATTTCTACTTTTGTCCCATGTTAGAAATTCTTTATCGCGACGAACATCTTATTGCCATCAACAAGCCCAACGGATTGCTGGTTCATAAATCTTTTTATTCCGGAGAAGCAGATGCCTATGCGATCCGGGAATTAAAAAATCAGATCGGGCAGGCTGTGTTCCCTGTGCATCGCCTGGACCGGAAAACTTCCGGGATCCTGCTGTTTACTTTAGATAAAGAAACACTGAGGCTGATGAGCGACCAGTTCGCGGCAAGAGCGGTTGAAAAGAAATATCTGGCCATTCTCCGGGGCTGGACGAAAGAAGAAGAAACCATCGATTATGATCTGACAAATGAAGACGGAATCAGGCAGAATGCCATTACCCATTATCAGCGTCTGCAGACTTCGGAAATAGGTCTGGCATTCGGGGCACACCAGACTTCCCGTTATTGCCTTGTGGAAGCTACGCTTGAAACAGGGAGAATGCATCAGCTGAGAAAACATTTTAAGCACATTCTTCATCCTATTTTAGGATGCCGCCATTATGGCTGTAATAAACAGAATAAATTGTGGCTGGAGAATTTCGGGATGACGAAAATGATGCTTCATGCACACCGGCTGGCCTTCAGCCATCCCATTACCAGTGAACCAATCACATTGAATGCAGTGATCAGTGATGAGTTCAAAAGAGCAGGGGAGATCCTGAGTTTTGATCTGAGCCAATATTCCCGGTCTTCTGAAGGATATTAATGATAGTTTAATATTGCATTATTTTAAAAGCAAAGAAGAATCAACAGGTTGATTAATGCTTTGCCATTTTGATAAAAAGCTAAAGATAAATCTTTGCGTTAAAAGTATCTGACAGGTTTATAGATTGAGCTGATTCTCTGTGTTATAGATAATGCTTATCAAACATTTTCAAATAAAATATCCTGAGTCAGGAAACCATTAATTTTAAAATGAGTATTTTTGTAAAACTTTTTTTCAATGTACAAATCGCTTATCCGTCCGGTCCTTTTCAAATTTGATCCCGAAGAAGTTCACCATTTTACCTTTTCGATGCTAAAGAATTTCGGTTTTATTACCCGAGTGTTTTTACCTAAACCCATAGAAGACAAGCGGCTGGAAAGAGAAGTCTTCGGGCTGAAATTCAAGAACCCGGTAGGCCTTGCAGCAGGATTTGACAAAAATGCAGTCTTATTTAACGAGCTGGCTGATCTCGGATTCGGATTTGTGGAAATCGGAACGGTTACCCCGAAAGCACAGGCCGGAAACCCTAAAAAAAGACTGTTCCGCTTAATCGAAGACGGCGGAATCATTAACCGGATGGGGTTCAATAACGACGGCCTACAGGCTGCCATCGAAAAACTGAAAGGCAATAAAGAGAAAATCATCATCGGCGGAAACATCGGAAAAAATACGGATACCAGCCCTGAAAATTATACGGAAGATTACCTGCAGTGTTTTGAAGGACTTCATCCATATGTAGATTATTTTGTACTGAATGTCAGCTGCCCGAACGTCGGGAGCCATGCCAAACTGGAAGATGTGGACTATCTGAGAGAGCTGATTACAGCAGTGAAAGAAATTAACCTGACCAAAACAGTTCAGAAACCTGTTTTATTAAAAATTGCTCCGGATTTAAACCACCGCCAGCTGGATGAAATTGTTGACCTGATTGCTGAAACAGAAATTGACGGGGTGATTGTTTCTAACACATCGGTTAACCGGGAAGGTTTAAAAACGCCTCCGGAGGTCCTGGAACAGATCGGAAACGGCGGGCTGAGCGGAAAACCGATCCGCGAAAGAAGTACGGCAATGATTAAATATATTTCAGATAAAAGCAACAAGGCATTCCCGATCATCGGCGTAGGCGGGATTCATTCAGCCAAAGATGCGATGGAAAAGCTGGATGCCGGTGCAAGCCTGGTTCAGCTCTACACAGGTTTTATCTATGAAGGCCCGGAACTCATCAATGATATCAATAAAGAACTTTTAAAAAGAGCCGGCCGGTTAACAAGATAAATCTTAACTGAATAAGGAATACAGTTACTTAAAAGAGTGGGGTGCCGCCAAACACTCCATGATATTTTAATTACTATCTCGATTTTGTTACCGAAGCATTTTTTACATCTACCGTGAGTATATAGCCTGAGGAGACTGATGTTTTCTGAATGCTGAATGTCAGGGTTTTAGAATCCTTATTACGGGTCATTTTAGTATCCTCTATATTCTGCAGGCAGCTTTCCGTAAGGTATTCATCAAAACTTTTATAGTTCCAGTCTTTGGTAAAATATAATACCCGGTAGCCTTTTTCGCCGTCACCTGCCCCGCACATTCCGCAGTAATTGAAATTGGAAACTTCTTCAAAGTACAGTAAAACCCTGTTTCCCGACTGGTCTGAAGCGTAGGAAATCAGTTCGTTGCCTCCGGCTTTGCTGATGATGTCATACGTGTTTATCTTTTTGCTGCCCGGAAGCATGAGGTAATTATTGAATCGGTAAATCCGGCTGTCTTTCGTCAGTAACCGGGCAGGAAGATTTTTATTTTTCATGGTGAAACTTCCTGAAACATCTTGGTCTGCATCCTGTTCCGGAAAGATAAATGCTTCTTCAGGCTTCAGGCTTTCTGCGATATTTTCTATCTGGTTAATGTTTTTTCCGGTGATTTTTTCTTTAAAAAGCTTTGAATTTTTCTTTTGCCGGTCCCCGAAGTTATACAGGTAAATCTCTCCCAGACTGTAGATGCCTGTCAGTGGGATTTTCTTTCTGTATTTATCATAATAATACCATCCGTCTACAAAATGCTGGTACTGGTGGCAGTCTGTAATTCCACTGTAATCCAGCTGGATGGTGATGGGGGTACCGTTGATTTCTCCTTTGAAAACCTGTGATGAGTCAGTAATCTTTTTAAGCTCGATTTTCTGACAGAACAAGAAAGTCAGGCTCAGGAAGAACAGGAACGTAAGCGTTTTTTTCATAGGTTATTGTTTTTATTTTCACAGGAAAAAATGGGAAATGGTATAAATGATCAGTCCTACCAGTCCGCCCACCAAAGTTCCGTTTACCCGGATAAACTGAAGGTCTTTGCCTACTTCCAGCTCCAGCTTTTCACTGAGCTCTTTGCCCTGCCAGTTTCCTACTGTAGAACTGATGAGGTTCCCGAACTGATGGGTATTTTTCAGGATATATTTATAAGCCGTTACGCGGACCCAGTTGTCAATTTTATCCTGAAGGCCTTCATTGGTTTTTAAATTCTGCGAAAATTCATCCAGGTTTTTAGAAAGGTATTTTTTTAATGAAGAATCTTCCTGCTGAAGTTCTTCCATGACTGTTTTTTTTATGGAAACCCAGATGTCATTGGAATATTCATTGAGTTTATCCGCTTTTAAAAGGTCGTTTTTAATGTTCTTAAATTCCTGGTCCCATTTCGGGTCTTCTTTTAAATCTGTGGAGAATTCCTGAATCTTTCCGGTGATCAGGCTCCTGATTTCATGTTCAGGGTCTTCTTCAATTTCTTTGAAAAAATCGGCAAGCCCGCTGGCAATTCTACCGGCAATCTTATGATCGACAAAAGAAGGGATAAAAGAATAGCTTCCTTTTTTCACCCGGTCTTTGATCATTTCATCATTCTCGGTAATATAATTCTTAATCTGTGAAGAAAGGCTGGTAATGATCCTCTGGTGATCATTCTTTTCCAGAATGTAATGGATTCCGTTCCCGACGATGGCATTGAGCTTAATATCATCCGTCATTTCAGATACCTTTTTGCTGATGAAGAGGCTTACCGTAGCATCATCCAGTTTATTCAGGATGTCCAGGACGATATCAGAAAGGTTCCTGATGAGAACTGCCTGGTTTTTTTCTTTCCCGAGCCATTCCCCTACAAAATTTGAGATTTTCAGCTTCTGGATGTACGGACGGATATTCTGGGGCGAAAGAAAATTGCTTACCACGAAACCGCCCAGGTTGTCACCAAGCTGCTGTTTGCTGTTTTCAATCAGGTTTGTATGCGGGATCGGCAGGCCCAGCGGATGCCGGAACAGGGCAGTCACCGCAAACCAGTCTGCCAAAGCCCCTACCATGGCCGCTTCGGAAAAAGCACGGACATACCCGATCCAGTGCGAGCTGTTATCCTTCTGCAGAACGGTTGTAATAACAAATACAACTGCCATCAGCAGGAATAATCCTGTGGCAAATGCTTTATATTTCCTTAACTGTTTTCTTTTGGCTTCATCATTCATATCATTGGTGACCGCAATGGGTAAAGTTTATATTATACAATCGTCAGTTATAATCGTTTATTCATCTGACCGGGATTCCGGCAATACACCTGCAAGATTCTGAGAATCAAAAAAATATCATTTCTGCTGACTCGCGGATGTAAACAGATCACTTAAAAATAACTAAAATTAAAGACTTTAGAGCTATTATGGTTTGATTTTAGCTGATAAAAAAAACATTAAGCAAAACTCATGGAAAACGAAGCAAAAAATAATCCATACTATTCCCGGACAGATCATACCAAACTGGATGTTTCCAACGATGAATGGAGAAAAATATTAGCTCCTGAATTATATGCCATCTCAAGGGAAGCGGCAACCGAACGCCCGTTTACAGGAAAATACAATGAGTTTGATGAGTTGGGAGAATATTACTGCGCCGTTTGCGGAAACCATCTGTTCCGGTCAGATTCAAAATTTTCAAGCAGCTGCGGCTGGCCAAGTTTTTTTGAAGCAGATAAAGAAGGCGTATATTATAAAAGAGATACGGCATACGGAATGGAGCGGGTTGAGGTGCTTTGTAAAAGATGCGATTCTCATCTGGGCCATGTTTTTGATGACGGACCAAAACCTACAGGCATGCGGTACTGCATGAATTCAATCAGCTTGGAATTTGTTTCAGATGCACATAAATAATGAGTTTTAAATCACAAAATCAGTAAGTTAAAGTTTCTTAAATAGCGTTAAATTTTTTAGAGTTATATGGCGTTCACCGTTATGTTTTATACATTTGCAGACTGAAATGTATTTAACATAATATTTTAATGAAAGGAATTTATAGCTTATTAGGTATTGTTTACATGGTAACCACATCATTTTATCTGTCTCCGAAAAAGGGAGTTGAAACAAATGAAACCGGCACCAGAAAGATTGAAAAATTAACCGGCATGAAGTCTGAAAAGACCGCAGGTACAGTATCTTCATCAGAAGCATTGTATAAATCCATCACGTTTGAAGAAGGGCACGAACTTAACGAAGAAGTTTTCTTTAAAGCCTTGACAGGTTTTGAAAATTTGAAGAAAGCTGGTTTGCTTAATCAGGATGCCCATCTGTTAACGGTATGTGATTTTTCCATGTCTTCCAATACGAAGAGACTTTGGGTAATTGACACACAGGAGAAAAAAGTATTGTTCAATTCACTGGTTGCCCACGGGAAAAACACAGGTGAAGAATTTGCAACCAACTTTTCGAACACCAACAGTTCGCTTCAGAGCAGCTTGGGATTTTATATCACGGATGCTACGTATAACGGCGACAACGGGTATTCCCTGAAACTGCTGGGAATGGATAAAGGTTTTAATGATGCCGCTTACAAAAGAGCCATCGTGATGCACGGTGCAGATTACGTAAGTGAAGATTTTGCTGCGGTACACAAGAGAATCGGGAGAAGCTGGGGATGCCCTGCGGTTCCTAGGGACCTTACACAGCCGATTATTAATACGATAAAAGGGAGAAACTGCCTTTTTATTTATTATCCTGATCAGAATTACCTCTCCAGGTCAGAATGGTTAAAAGCATAATAAAAATGCAATAAGAAAATAAAGCAGCCGGTTTGTTCAGGTTGCTTTTTTATTTTGAAAGCTGAATTGTATTTTAAAAATACTTCCTTTTGAAGGCTTAGACTGCAATGAAATGTAGCCCTGATGCATTTCAATAATTCTTTTTACAATGGATAATCCAATCCCGTTTCCTTTTTCATAATTCTTGTTGTCCCCACGGTAAAATAAATCAAATATTTTTGACTGGTTGGTTTCCGGGATACCAATTCCATGGTCTATAAAACGGATTTCCAGATTATTGTTCTGAACTTCAATTTCTACACGGCAGCTTTTATCCGGCGAATATTTACAGGCATTTTCCATTAAATTTAAAAATGCAATCTGCAGCAGATACGGGTTTCCGTAAAAGTCGTAGTGGCTTTCATCTTTGTGTGCCAGATTATCCATATAATGGATCCCGATGGTATAAGTTAAATTTTTTTGAAGCAGGGCAACTTTAGCGTCCGCCAGAATTTCATCCAGGCGCAGGTCTGTGAAACTGATCTGTGAAATATCATAGCTTGCCCGTGCAAAATCCAGCAATGCTGAGGAAAGCTGGGAAGCGTGGTTGGCATCCTGTAGCGCATTGTCTATGGAAATTTTATAATCATCCACCGTTATATTCAGATCTTTAGCAAGTTCAAGCTCAGCAATTAATGTAGAAAGCGGTGTCCGGAATTCATGGGAGATCGTCGTGACAAACTGTCTGTGGTTGTTGAATGATTTTTCCAAACGGTTAAAAGTTGAATTGAAAGTTTCGGTCAGTTCGTAAATTTCATCTTTCGCCTTGGGAACAACCAGCCTTTTGTTGAGATTGTGCTCCGAGATATCACGGATTTGGATAATAATATCCTTTAAAGGTTTCAGAGTATAATAGGAAAACAGAAAGCCGACAATAAAAATAAGAAGGATAGAAATAATGTAAATGGCAATAACATCCTTTTTAAACTCTTCAACATGGGCTTTCCCTGTTACATCAACAGCACTGCCGATGATATAAAAACGCTCATTATTAAAATCATATTTAAAGGCCATATACTGGCGTTCCCTTCTCTGCCACGTTATTTTGTTTTTTTTGGTATTAATAAGCTGGTTCAGATAGTACTGGTTTTTAGAAGAAGGCTTAATATCTGTAAATATCAGTTCTTTTTTACTGTTGTAGACACTGATATCCGCTTCATTCAGCATTTTTTTGTTGCGTTCATGGAGTTCCCGGATTTTAGAATCATCAATTTTAGCATCAAAAATAAATTCTGACCTCCAGGTAATTTTGTAGCCCAACCGGTCATTAAATTCGTCTTCCCTGTTTTTTTCAGCAATAAAATAGAGAACATAAGCAAAGATGAAAAATATTCCTGCAGTGAGAATAGTATAAATAATGGCTGTCCTGGTTGCTATTTTCATATGCAGGTATTTATTTCTGAAGGATCTTCGTAAGTAATATAAAAGAGATTTGCGGTTGGTGATTTATAACTGATGGGTAAAAATAAATCCCATTCCGGGTTTCGTATGAATAAGTTTCCTGTCAAAATCCTTATCAATTTTCTTTCTTAAGTACGCAATGTAAACATCAATATAATTGGTTCCCGTATCAAAATGATTTCCCCAGACATTCTCTGCAATTTCTTCACGGCTCAGCACCCTTTCTGCATTCCTCATCAGGAAGATCAACAGTTTGAATTCCTTTGGAGTAAGGTTGATTTCTTTTTCATTCCTGAAAACACGGTTTGTATTTGCGTTTATGGTAAGGTTCTGATATTTAATAATGTTTAATGATTCGTTTTTCTTTGGAGAAGATGATTTTCTTAATAAAACGGCTTTTATCCGGGCATATAATTCTCTTATTTCGAATGGCTTTACCATGTAATCGTCTGCCCCGGCATCAAACCCTTCAATCTTTTCATCAATCGTTCCTAAAGCGGTCAGCATAATAATCGGGAGATCAGGGTTTTTCTGTTTGATGATTCTGCTTAATTCGATACCGTTCATCCCCGGGAGCATGATATCGGTAATCACCAGGTCAAAAGAAATTCTTTCTGCCATCACCAAAGCATCTTCTGCATCTTCGGAGATATAAATCTGATAGTTTTGACTTTCCAGACCTCTTTTTAGAAGTGCTGAAACACGGGCGTTATCTTCTATAATTAAAACTTTCATTTAAGCATTATTTCAGGACTTTATCCAATTTCAGATTAAAGTAATTGTTACCAAAAAGCTGATAGCCGGTTATCATTCAATTGCTGTACAAAGGTATTTTATATTTTTATTTTATAATAACGGATTTATTTTTTTAATGAATTTCTAAAGATTTTCTAATTGGTTTCTAACGATGCTTTTTGTCTTTCTCATCTAATTTTGTCCCGTTGAAATCACCAACAAAGATTCAGAAAAAGAAAATATTATGAATAAAAGATCTGTTAAAGTCGGGCTCGTTTTAATTTCAATGACGGGTTTGTATTCAAAAGTGGAAGCGCAGAAAAAGAATGATTTTAATAATCCGGCTTTAACGCATTATCTTAATGATGAACATACAAGATATATTTCGTTTAGCGGTTACGCAGAGCTTTGGGCAAGATATGCACAGCTTAATCCGGGAAGTTTAATTAATAATCAGGCAAAATCCGAAGTGTCAGATCTTTCACTCCGCAGGGTCAGGGTAAAAATGGCCTATAAGCCAACGGAAAAACTGATGTTTGTTTTACAGGGCGGAACTACCAATGTGAACGTCAACGCAAAAGGCAGCAATTATTTTGATCTGCTTGATGCTTACGCAGAATATACTTTTAATGATAAAATTGCTTTCGGAGCCGGGCGTTCAACATGGAGAGGCCTGTCAAGATTCACTACAGGCCCGTTGAATACATTGCTGTATGATTTACCGGCTTATGCAACATCCAATGCAGGGGCAACAGATTATACCGTAAGAGAATTGGGAGCTTATATAAAAGGACAGTTAGGTAAATTTGATTATCGTTTGGTGGTTGCAGATCCGTATACGATGTCAACGGCAGATCCTAAATACAATGTCGCTACTTTCAGCAAAAATTCGCCTCACAAAGACTTTTCGGGATATTTCAGATATGCATTTCTGGATACGGAAAATATTTCAGTGCCATTCAATTCCGGTACGTATGGAGGTAAAAAGAGTGTACTGAGCCTCGGGGCAGGCTTTGATTACATTCATAATGCGATGTGGCATCAGGATATTGATAAAAATACCGTCAATGATGATATGAAAAGTTTTGCAGTAGATTTATTTTATGATGCTCCTTTAAATAAAGAGAAAGGAACTTCTGTAAGTGCTTACGGAATGGCGATGCACAATGATTACGGGCCGAATTATATTCGATATGTCGGGACAAATAATCCTGCAACTTCCGTAGACGCCACCCAGGCCAGTTTGAACGGAGCCGGAAATGCAATGCCGGTAATCGGGACGGGAAATACCTATTATGTTCAGTTAGGCGGAACGCTACCTTATTTAAACAAAGAAAAAAAGAATCTTCAGCTTCAGCCTGCAGTCGGTATGCAGCTGTCTGATCTCAAAGGCCTTCATGATCATGCGGTTATTTACGATGCCGGAATTTCCTTACTGATGAACGGAATGTCGTCCCGACTGACTTTTGATGCCCAAAACAGACCTGTTTTCACGGGTAATATCAATAACAATGCGGTTGTTTCTGACAGGCAATGGCAGTTTGTCTTAAAATACAGAATTGATTTCAACTAAAAATAAGTACAATGGAAAGAAGAAAATTTTTATTCCGTTCGGTACAGGCTTCTGCCCTGCTGCTGATTTCCGCAAATATGTTTGCGTCTGCCTTGCCTATGTTTAACCCTTTAAAAAAGAAAAAAGTGTACTTCCATTATTTATTGTTCTGGCTCAGAAAAGATTTGTCTGAAGCTGAGGTAAAAGAGTTTGAAAACTTCTTTGAAGGTCTTAAAAAACTGCCTTATCAAAAAAATCTCCGGTACGGAAAACCTGCAGATTCAAGCCCGAGAAATGTTTTAGATAATACCTTCACTTACAATGCTTCGATGGAATTTGATACGCTGGAAGAACTTGAAGCTTACGGACAGCTTCCTGAACATTTGGCTTTGGTAAAAAAGTATAAACCGTTCTTTGAAAAAATGTTGGTTCACGATACAGTTTATAATTAAAAGAATTTATTTACAATGAAAAATATAGTTAAAGGCATTAGCTTTGTTCTTGCATTAAGCACATTTGGATCTATGAATGCACAGCACAAAAAAAACAAAAATGTAAGTATCAGTGTAAATACTGAAGAATCAAAAGAATACATTCCTGCAATAAGGCTGATCAATAATCCTGACGGTTCCTGTACGTTTGAAAAAGGAAGGATTCCTACCCTTAAGCACATGAATACCACGACATTCTGGATGAGCAATAAAACAGAGGATTGGGAAAAGAATGCGCATCCGGCCCCCAGAAGGCAGTATGTTATTACGTTAAAAGGAAATATCAGATTTAAAGTAACAGATGGTTCTACTTTTATCATTAAGCCCGGAACGATTCTTCTGGCAGAAGATTTAAAAGGTAAAGGGCACAGCTGGGATATGGTAAAAAGCAAAGAGTGGGAGAGGCTTTATATTCCCATAGCTGAAGATGCAGATGATTTTTTTACTGCAGATAAAGACTCTGATTAATTTTTAGATCAATCAATCACTTTAGTATTCTATATAAGTCGTACAATAAAAGCAGCCATTTTTGGCTGCTTTTTTAATTCTGAATATAAGAGGAGAACTGTTTAAGAGAATTTCTTAAAAACCACAGTTGCATTGTGCCCCCCGAAGCCGAATGCATTACTTAAGGCATAGTTTATATTTTTCTCTTTGGCTTCACCGAAAACAATGCGCAGGTCCTTAGGAATATTTTCATCAATCCTGTGAAGGTTGATTGTCGGCGGAATAATTCCGTTTTCAATTGCTTTAATTGAAAGAATGGCTTCGGCTGCTCCGGCTGCACCTAATAAATGGCCTGTCATAGACTTGGTAGCACTGATATCCAGGTTTTTGCTTCCCTTGAATAATTTGTTAATCCCATTGAGCTCGACCAGATCTCCCATCGGAGTAGAAGTGGCATGCGGATTAAGATAATCAATATCCTCCGTATTAATTCCGGCTTCTTTAAGAGCCAACTGCATCGCTTTAATGGCTCCGATCCCTTCCGGATGCGGTGCGGTCATGTGATATGCATCGGCCGTCATGGCTGCTCCGACCAATTCTGCATAAATTCTCGCGCCTCTTGCTTTGGCATGTTCATATTCTTCAAGGATTAAAGATCCGGCGCCTTCGCCCATTACAAAACCGTCCCGGTCTGCATCATAAGGCCGGCTTGCTGTGGCAAAATCATCATTTCTTGTAGACATTGCTTTCATGATTGAAAATCCTCCAACGGAAGCCGGGGTAACCGCTGCTTCAGAACCGCCGCTTACAATGACTTTTGCTTTTCCCAGTCTGATATAATTAAAGGCATCCATCAAAGCCGTGTTCCCTGTAGCACAGGCTGAAACTGTTGTATAATTGATTCCCTGAAGCCCGAATTTCATAGAGATCATCCCGGAAGCCATATTAGCAATGAACTTAGGTACGAAGAACGGATTAAAACGCGGGGTTCCATCTCCTTTTGTAAATTCCATCACTTCACTCTCAAAAGTCCACATGCCACCCTGTCCGGTTCCCCAGATAACACCGGTGTCAAAAGGATCCATATTTTCCAGTTCAAGCCCGGAGTCTTTAAGGGCTTCTGCAGTAGAATACATGGCATATTGCGAAAACAGGTCGCTCCGTTTTATTTCGTTATGGGTAAGATGAACCTTCGGGTCAAAATTTTTAACCTCACATGCGAAGTGTACTTTGAATTTTTCGGTGTCAAAGTGGGTAATCCTGTTGGCACCGCTCACCCCGTTGATGCTGTTCTGCCAGAATTCTTCTACATTGTTTCCCAAAGGCGTCACTGCGCCCAGCCCCGTTATAACTACTCTTTTCATTTAACTGTTGGTTTTGAATAAATTAGAGGTTCCTCTTGCAATTAATCTTGTTTTGTCTGCATTCCATATTTCACACTGTGCATTAATGAACTGCTTTCCTCTTTTAATGATTTTTGTTTCGGCTACAATATTATCATTTTCTTTGGCGGCTGAAAAATAATCGATGCTGTTATTTACGGTAACGATAAAAGTTTTTTCATTAAGGGAAAACATGGTTGCCCCGATGACGTCATCTATAATAGCTGCTGTAACACCGCCGTGAAGGTTCCCCATCGGGTTCAGCCATTCTGCTCTTACGGTATACTGAAATTCTATGCGGCCTTCTTCTGCAAAGACCACAACAGGATTCAGCCACCTCATAAAAGGAGAGGGCGATGCGGTAAATTCTTTCCCGATAAAAGACTGTAATGCCTGTAATTTATCCATATTACTGATTATAAAGGATTTTGTTTTATTTCTTTAACAATGAGTTCTGAAATTCTGTCCAGTGCGAGGTTCAGGTGTTTTTCATTTCCGGTGGTTTTGGATAATAAAATTCCGCCTTCAATAAGCATGAGGAAGAGTGATGCATATTCTTCAGGGTTTATTTCCTGTCTGAACTCATGGTTTTCCTGCCCTGTCCTGATGATATCGGAAAGGGCTTTTTCCCAGTTTTCAAAAGAAAGTTTCACCTGGCTTTTCAGTGCCGGAAAAGTATCGTCTGACTCTGTCGCAGCATTCATCATGGGACATCCTCCATGTCTGAAGACAGAGGGCCAGCTTGTTCTGTAGAATGTAACAAAAGCAAGCAGCTGCTCTGAAGGTGTAATGGATTCCTGACTGAATGCATCTGCAAGGTTCTTTCTGAGCATTCCGACATTGTGTTTATAGACTTCAATGGCTACCTCGTCCCTGTTTTCAAAATTACCGTAAATGCTTCCTTTTGTCAGTCCGGTTGCATTCGTAATGTCTGACAAAGACGTGGAAGTATACCCTTTTGTGTTAAACAAAGCGGCTGTTTTCTCAATGATGAATTGTTTTGTCTTTTCTGCTTTTGACATTTACATTAATACTGCAGCAAATATACAAAAATATACCAATCGGTATATTTTATTTTAAAATTAAATCTGAGCTGTTGAACAACCCAGATTAATTATTATCAGATTCCATTCTGTGATTCCGAAGCCATCATAAATTCAGATTCTATGAATAACAAAATGTATTTTTACCTTTTTCAGTTTAATTAGTTGGCCAGAGTAGCTTCTAATGTAATTTCAAAATTGAAAGCTGCGCTTACAGGGCATCCCTCTTCAGCAATCTTAGCATATTTCTGGAATTCTTCTTCAGAAATTCCCGGAACTTTTGCCGTTAATGTCAGTTCAGATTTTGTAATCTTTCCGACACTTGGATCCAATGTGATTAGTGATTTTGTTGTTAATTCTTCAGGAGTGAACCCGGCCTGGGAAAGTTCTGCGCTCAGTTTCATCGTAAAGCATCCGGCGTGGGCTGCGGCAAGCAATTCTTCAGGATTTGTTCCTACACCTTCTTCAAAACGGCTGTTGAAAGAATACTGGGTTTGGTTCAGGGTAGTACTCTGTGTGGTTAAATGACCTTTTCCTTCTTTTACGGTACCGTTCCAAACGGCTGTTGCGTTACGTTTCATAATGTTTTGTATTTAATTATTTATTTAATGTTGTATTGTTTTGATAAGACAAATGTATGGCAGATATTATTCCAAATCGTTAGATAAAAAGAACTAAATATTGTACTTTTTTCCCGAAACATAATTTTCCTGAAATTTGCAGGTGTATTTCCGGTTTTGCCTGTGAACAGCCGGTTGAAATACGCAGGATCTTCATAGCCTAGATCATAGGCGATTTCTTTGACCGGCTTATCCGTATAAAGCAGCAGCCTTTTGGCTTCGAGTAAAATCCTGTTGATGATCAGCTGGTTCGGGGATTCCAGATTTAAATTCCTGAATTTATGGGTCAGTGTTTTGGGGACTATATGAAGCAGACCCGCGTAATCGGCAACATTATGCTTTTCCCTGAAATGAATTTCCAGATAACGGCTGAAATCACGGAAAATTTCCAGTTCATGACCGGGAATTTTCACGGTATTGTTGTCCAGGTTCTGCTTTTTCCACATTCTGGTAGCGTGGATGATCATTTGTTTAAGATAAGTCCGGATCATTTCCTCCGCAGAAGAATCCTTCCATTCCAGTTCCTGTTTAATGCTTTGGAATAAACTTTTAATAACAGCATTTTCCTTTTCATCAAGCACTACAAAAGGAATTTCAAAAACATTGTGGAAAAGCAGTCCGTCACAGGCCACTTCTTTATCATGAATCTGAATGCAGTAAAAATCCCTGTTGTAATATAAAAGGCTGGATTCTTCAGCTCCTTTTTCAACCTGCAGATGCTGGTTGGTGAGGAAAAATAAAGAAGGTTTTTCTATTTTAAAATGGCTGAAATCTACGGTCAGTTCATATCCTTCAGGAACATAGAAGACCTTGATCTCAGATTTATATTTATTTTCTTTAAGAGCCTGGAAGTTATTTTCAGAAAAAGTTTCAAAACCTAACTTTTTGTAACGGTCTTCAAAAATAAGTTGCTGTGACATACATTTACTTTAGCATAAAGGTATAAAAAAGCATGATTTTAAATAAACCATGCTTGTAATTTAGTCCTTAAAAAGATGCATTAAGTTTTACTTGTTTTTCTATTCTCGGGCGCCATTTTTCAGGATTAGACATTGTGTTAAATATCTTTTCCTTAAAATAAATCTCATGCCATATTGTTTTATCAAATCTCGCTATTTTTTTAAAAGCCTTTTCAGAATGTATTATAAGCTTTAAAATAAATTCTTCATTAGCATCCCGATGATTATTGATAATCTGGCTTAATAGGATAGGCGTGATGTTTATATCTTTAGCAAATTCATTTCGTTTAGAATAAATTGTATCAACATATGCTTCTAAAAATTTAGTGAAATGATTTTGATTATCATTAACAGGAGCTTTAATATAGTTTTCCATTTGTAATTTTAATTGTAAAAGCTTAGCACGTATGATTTGTTCCTTGGATAAATTTTTATTTCTTTCCAAGCGTGCTTGCATTAATAAAATGGAATCAGACTCTCTTTCTTTGTTATCTTGATATCTTGAATCGACACCAAATTCAACATTTTTAATAATATTTTCTTTAATAATCGCTTTCATATTCTTTAATTAATTTCAATATTTCGGGAACTTCTAAACTTAAAGTTGTACCGGTAATATTCATTTTGTATTTGTCCATGTAATGTTTATAAATTGATGTTTTAGGTTTGAGAGAAATACATGCCATCTCTGCAAATTCTCTAACAGCAATTTTGGATACGTAACAAATTAGATTTCCGGCAATCTTATCAAATTTTTTATCTCTTCCTTTATTCTCTTCCGAGACAGTAAGTAATCTGATATGAATTCTCAATTCTTTTGGAATTATTTCATAAGATATAAGTCCTAAAATATCATTATCTTCTTTAATAACTAATTTATAAATATTTTGTTCTTTCTCTTCTTTCCAATCAAATAAATATCTTTTCTTGGATAATAGTCTATAGTCTGCACTTTCTAAAGGCAAAATTTCTATCGGAAAAATCTTTCCGGTTGAAAGCTCTACAATATTCACATCATAAATTTACAGAAAGTTTCCAAAATATGCAAACTTTATTGTCTGTTATTATATTGATAATCAAAATAAAGCATGATTTAATACATTAAATTACGGAACCACGCTTTCCTTTTAATTTAAAAATAATTTGTTTAAAGCTTTAAATCTTTCCTGCTCATATTCAAATTAAAATGTCACATCAAAACCAACATATACATTGGCCTTCATAATCGGGGCATATACCATACCGCCGTCAAAATAGTTCCCGAAAGGATTTTTAAAATCTATGATTGCATTTTTCTGATAATAGGAAGTAAGGTTTTCCCCTCCCAGATACATCCTGATTTTTTTATTGAAATTCCTGGAAATCTGAGCGTTTAGAACTGCGTAGGATTCGGAATACACAGGCAGCCGGAATTCTTGCGGATTGGTTGAAGTGTCAGGGAGCCTCTGTTTCCCGATCCAGTTTAAAGTCGTATCAAAGCTCCAGAATCCACCCTTGTTATTTTTATCGGTGGCGTAAGCAAGGTTTACAAATCCCCTGTTTTTTGCCATAAACGGGATTTCACGCCTTCCGTTCAGATAATCTGCCTGAACATCATAATATTTATAAGCCAGCCTTACCTCAAAATTTTTCAGAGGCATAAAATCCCATTGGGTCTGAAAAGAATTGGCAAAAGATTTTCCGTTCAGATTGTAAAATGCCAGCTGCTGAGGCGAACGGTCCAGGTCTACCATAACCTGATCCTGGAAATCTGTCCTGAAGAAATCGGCAACAACTGTAGACTTTCTTCCGAACAGTTTAAATTCCTGCTGCAGGCTGGCTCCGTAATTCCAGGCAATTTCAGGTTTCAGGCCATAGATGTTTCCACCGTTCTGCATAATCTGAATGCTTCTGTTGGAGGCAAAATACTGCTGGCTTTCCGCAAAAACATTGGCCGTCCTGAATCCTCTTCCGGCAGACAGTCTCAGGATAGTCTGGGGCGTGATGTCATATTTAAAATTTACCCTGGGTGTAAACTGTGTGCCTGCCAGATTGTGGAAATCCACTCTTGCGCCCGCCACTAAGGTATATTTCAGTCCGGTAAGGGTGTATTCTGCAAAAGCACCGGGAACGATTTCATTTCTTTTAAACTGATTGGCAAGGTACATTTCATCATAACCGTCATACATAAAACTGGCTCCCGCTTTATATTTATGGTTGGTATTCCCGAGGATGCTTTCAAAAATCAGGTTGGAATAATACGTATGCTGTTTCCCGGAATAATCCCTTAATCCGAAAAAACTGTCCTGCTGATGAAAAGTATACTGGTTCATCCAGCCTAAGCTCTGGTAAGGCTTGCCTTTGAAGACATAACCGGTCTTATTCCAGACCTGAAACCTGGAAATATCAATCCCGACCCCGTAAAGCGGCTGTTTATCCTGCGGAATAGTTTTGTTAAAACCGGTCTGCCCGGAAGTTCTTTCGTCTTTAATAAAATTGATTCCGAAATGTGATCCGAGTCCTGAGTGTTCCAGGTCGTTGTAATTCAGCAAATAGGCAGCATTGATCTGGGTTCCTTTCGGACGGTCGAGAAAGCCGTCGTCATTCATATCCGTATCACCGAATGTTCCGTTCCCGTGAAGCAGGAAGCTCTGCGACCAGTGGTCATTAATCTTGGAAACACTGGTAATGTTGGCCTCGGCCCTGCCGTTGAAGTCAGCAAAAAGATTTAAGGAAGTTTCCGGTTTTTCAGCGTTTTTCAGCAATTCGGTATTGATCTGTCCGGTTATGCTCTCATAGCCGTTGGTCACCGTACTGCCACCTTTTGTCAGCTGTATGCTTTCAATCCATCTTCCGGGAATAAAGTTTAATCCGTAAGCAGAGGCAAGACCCCTGATTTCAGGTAATAACTCTTTTGTCAGGCTTGTATATTTCTGATCCAGGCCTAACATTTTCAATTGTTTGGTGCCCGTTACGGCATTGCTGAAAGAAACATCAACCGTAGCATTTGTTTCAAAACTTTCAGATAAATTACAGCAGGCAGCTTTTAGAAGTTCTTTACGGTCAATATTAAAGACCAGGCCTGCTTCTTTTTTATTTAAAGACGTGGCGGCTTTGGAGCCTGTTACGGTAACGCCTTCGATATCTTTGCCGTGGTTTTCTGCTGAAGCATGATCTGCATGCCCGGAATCTGAAGCTTCTTCAGAATGTACTTTCGGATTGGGTTCACCAAAAGGGATTTCCCTGTCATAGAGGCAGCAGGAAGGCAGGTTTTTATAGGTTGTATCGGAGGATCTGTACTTTTCGTTATCATGTCCCGCTTCTGCAATTTTTTTCAGGATTTTATCCGAAGAAGTCTTTGCCGGATCAAAAGCTAAAGTAACGGACTGTTTTTCTGCATTCCATTCGGCAAAGTCTGCACCGGCATTTACGGCCGTTTTTTCAATTCTGGCTTTACAGGATTCACAGTTTCCCTTTACATAAAATTCATTCTCTTTTTTTGAATGATGTCCATGTCCGTTTGTGGTTACCGGCTGTCCGTTTCTGTTGTAATGGCAGCATCCGGGAAGAGATTCATATGCCTGTTCTGATGCTTTGAATTTTTCATTATCATGGCCGGCTTCAGATACTTTTTTCAGGATGTCATCTGTAGAAGTGCTGTTGGCAGTCTCCAGTGTCAGTGTTTGGGAATCAATAGAATATTCTGCATGTTCAGCTCCTGCTTTCAGGGCTGTGCTTTCAATTCTTGCTTTGCACATCTCGCAGTTTCCTTTTACTCTGAATGTATTTTTAGAAAGATTTTGGGCAAATATAATTTGTGCAGACAGTAAGAATATACCAAGAATAATCCTGGAAATATATAATTTCATTTTTGTTTAAAATTTAGATTAATAAAAACTGTTCATTAAAGTGTAATGAACCTAATTGTTTGAATTAACCTATTTTCGGCGGTTGCCAGATTTCTTTTAAACGGTCTGAAATATAAGGATCAGCGTACTGATCGAGTAAGTTTTTATTGGCTTTGTAATAGGATATTTCCAGCTGCAGGCTTCTGGAAAACGGCGCTTCAATGAAATTGTAGCAGAATACGCAGACAGAGCAGCAGGTCTCCTTATTACAGGAAGACGGCTTCTGATTTTTATGCTGCTGGTGTTCTGCACCTTCTTTCTGATTGTCTATACAGCAATCTTCGGCGGAGTTTTCCTTACAGCAGTTTTCCTGAAAATTCTGAGCATAGAAGTTGTCTTTGGGAATTAAAAAAATCCCCATGCAGAAAATGACAGCTATGATCTGAAATAATTTCACTGGTACAAAAATACGGAATTTATGGCAAAGCTTCACCAACTTTTACGGCACAATTATGCCAGGGCTCTCCATGCGCCGGATTTAATGCGGGTTTTTCACCTGTAGGAGCCGGTGTGGGAGCCGGAGGTGTATTCTGTGCTATGGCTTGGGTCTGCTGAGCAACAGGTGCCGGTTTGCTGTTTAAAGGCTGTCCTACCGGAATATCGCAACGGTGTCCCGGTTCTCCATGCGGAGGATTCATCCCTTTTGCAGTTTTAACGGTTTTTGCCTTTCCGCTGTTGTCTACGGTAAATTTTCCGGGCTGTAGAGAATTAGGATCAATCTGTATCGTCTGGCCCTGATTGGTATTTACATTAACATTTTGCGTTCCCTGTTGCGGTGTTTGTGCCGGAGCGGAGCTCAGAGGCTGTCCTACCGGAATGTCACACCGGTGGCCCGGCTGTCCGTGAGCAGGATTCATTCCCGGTGCGGTTACAGTGGCTGAACCTGAATTTTGCACCGTCTGGATCCCCGCCTGATCCAGAAGAGAGGTTTTAGGCGTATTGTTTACTGCCACAGCTGGCTGCTGAACGCCTGCTTCTTCCGTTAAATAGGTGGCTCTTTCATCTTTTTTGCAGGATATGGCTGCTATGGATAAGGCAATCAGGCCTAAAAGTGTATTTTTCATATAAAAACAAAATTAGCAAAACATTTTCAATTGCTTTGCTAATTTTATATTTATAATGGCAATCAGCCTTATATTTTTATTTTCAGAACTTATATTATAATGCGGATGATTATTAATTTCCTGTATTAATTCTTTACCAAAAGCCTGAATCCTTCTCCGTGAACATTGATGATTTCCAGGCCTTCATCATCTTTCAGTAATTTACGCAGCTTGGCAATGTACACATCCATACTTCTGGCTGTGAAATAATTTTCTTTCTTCCAGATTTTCCTTAAAGCCAGGTCTCTCGGCATAAAATCGTTTCTGTGAATGCACAGCAGTTTTAAAAGTTCATTTTCTTTCGGGGAAAGTTTGTATTCATTATCTCCTACCCGCAGCTGTCTCAGCATGGAATCAAAGAAAATATTGCTGATCTTGAACTGTTCCTGCTCTTCATTTTCCAGTGTAGAACTTCTCTGGAGGATCGCCTTGATTTTATATAAAAGCAACTCGGTATCAAACGGTTTGGTGATATAATCGTCCGCTCCCAGCTGGTAACCTTTTAATATGTCTTCGCGCATGTTTCTTGCGGTAAGGAAAATGATCGGTGTATTTTTATCTATTTTCTTAACATCTTCTGCTAATGAAAATCCGTCTTTTTTAGGCATCATGACATCAAAAATACAGATATCGAATTCGTTCTCCGTAAATTCCTTTAATCCCTGTTCTCCGTCTACAGCGAGTGTTACTTCGAAATTATTGATGGATAAATAATCTTTCAGTACGGCACCGAAACTCTGGTCGTCTTCTACTAATAATATTCTGTTGCTCATAATTTATTCAGTTAAAAATTAATAATCGGAGTGAACGGGCCACTCTTCTCTATATTTGTTATTTGGTTGCTTATTCAGTTTGGTTGATCTAATTGATTACGTCAGTTTAACCCATCGGCAGCTTTATGGTAAACGTGCTTCCTTTTTCTTTTTGGGAATCTACAATGATCTGCCCTTTATGAAGCTCTACAATCTTTTTTACATAGGAAAGCCCTAATCCCTGTCCTTTTACATTATGGATATTCCCGGTTTCTTCCCTGAAAAACTTCTCAAATATCTTGGTCTTGTTCTGGGTTTCCATGCCCATTCCTTTATCAGAAATCTCAATGACGTATAAATTTCCTTCGTTGCTTGTTTTTATGGAAATTTCAGGAGCTTCCGGAGAATATTTGTTGGCATTGTCAAGCAGGTTCACCAGCATATTGGAAATATGGAATTCATCAATCTTAAAGATGTAATTGGTGGCATTGAATTCCTGTTTAAGCGTTCCGTTTCTCTGCTGGATAATCAGGTTGAAAGACTCGGTGGTCCTTCTGATCAGCTCTCTCACATTGGCTTCTTTCAGGAACAGCCGGACTTCATTCCTCTCAAGCTTAGACATATTCAGGACGTTTTCCACCTGTTTTTTCATTCTTAAATTCTCCTGCTTGATCAGTTCTGAATAGTACTTAACCTTATCCGGATTGGTCGCAATTTTATCATTGGCCAATGAATCGGTTGCCACAGAAATTGTTGCCAGCGGCGTCTTGAACTCATGGGACATGTTATTAATGAAATCCGTTTTTACTTCCGCGAGCTTTTTCTGCCGCATCATATAATTAATGGAGATAATATAAATGCCCAGAATCGTCAGTAATGAGAGAAAAGTCCCCAGAAGCATCGGCCAGTTGTTCATTGCCAGGGAATATTCCTTTTTCGGGAAAACCAGTGCCAGGGTATACAGCGTTCTTTCTTTGGAATCCGTAAAGAGGGGATAGCTGTAGGTATTGTTGTCTTTTTTATCCTTATACAGCTTGTTCACAACGCTGGTCAGCTTATTGCTTTTATCCGTGATCCCATAGCCGAATGTTGCTGAAATTCCTCTGATCCTTAATTCTTTGGTAATGACAGAGTCCAGGATTTTTTCGTCCACTCTTTTGGTAATCGGTAGATTATTGCCGTTCACCTTTACGAACTCCTTCATGGCATAATCGCCGTTTTCAATATCCCGGTTGAGGTCGGCGGTGAGAAGTTCCCTGCTTGTGGTGTCCCTTTTGATTTTATAGGCGGCTTCATCAGAGTATAAGGTGGTCAGTTTTAAGGAATCACCTTTCTGGGAAAGCGGAAGCTGGTTTTTTTCGATAATGTTTTTCGAATAGACAATCTGGCGCTGTGTGCCGGAGTCCTCAACCTGCTGAATGGCAGTTAAAGAAGGCTGGCTGCTGCTGGCGAGAATATTGTTCCTGAAATTTTTGTTATCTATATTAAGGTACTTGTCCACTTCAACTTCACCTATGATTTTTGAGGTATTTTCCAAAGCGGAATAGACTTTGGAGGAGAAGTCCTGATCCAAAGCTCCGTAATACCTTTTCAGCCAATAAAACTGCAGCGTTACGAAAACAATCAGTGAGATTGTCATGAACACGGAGATTATCGGAATGAACTTATTATTCATGTAGTGTTTTTTATAATTTTTTAAGAAAGATAATGTTAAAATTAATCATTTTATGACTTGCTAAACAAAAAATGAACCATAAAATTGTGTAATTTTTCTTAAAAGAGTGTTTTTTAACATTTATTTATTAAACTTTTAGTTATCTTTAATACATAGAATTATTCAGTGCATAATAAATCACCATCAAATAAATAATCAATCAATATGGAATCTGATCTTATCTTCAACAAAGATTTTAACGCCAACAGTATCTATGTCATGACTGTATACGATACTGATGTTCCCAGAGTCTGGGATTATTTCACCCAATCGGCATTGCTGGATCAGTGGTGGGCCCCGAAACCCTGGACATGCGAAACCGTAAGCCAGAATTTTAATGAAGGCGGAGTGTGGCTGTATGCTATGGCAGGACCGGATGGTGAAAAACATTATGCCCGGATAAAATATGGTGAGATTACGGAACACCGGAGTTTTGATGCCACTGATGCTTTCTGTGATGAGGACGGAAATGCGGATGAAAGTTTCCCGCAGGTAAAATGGCTGATCGGTTTTACAGGGGTGGAAGAAGGTACCAAAGTAACGGTGAATATTCACTTTCAGTCTGAGGACGAAATGAAAAAGATTCTTGAAATGGGATTTGAGGAAGGCTTTACCACCGGGCTGAAACAGCTAAAAGAGCTTTTAATGGAAAAGTAAACAATAAAAAATCGGAAAGTGTAATATCACTTTCCGATTTTTATTTTTAGATCAGTTCTTCATCCTGAAAATACTGGATGATTGCTTTTTTCATCAGGATCTGCTGTTCATTGGGCTTGAGTTCAGGAAGCTTTTCCTTTTCTTCAAAATGAGGATATCCGTCATCGTCATAATGCGAGAACTTATAATATCCAAAGGGCTCCAGCAGTCTGCAGACTGCAATATGAAGTAAATTGACCTTATCGTCCTTTGTATATTTCTGCTGTCCGCTGCCCAGTTCCTGCAACCCGATCAGAAATAAATAGGTTTCAATGGGAGCATCTTTTTCAGTATCAAAATTTTCAATAAAAAACTGTTGTATTTTCTGCCAGTATTCCGCGTCGTTAGTCATCTTTTCTGTTTTCTAATTTTAATAAAAACGCATATTCCAGTGCGTCTTCTTTCAGTGATTCAAATCTTCCGCTTGCCCCGCCATGTCCGGCGCTCATATCGGTTTTAAAAACCAGTAGATTGTCATCTGTTTTCAGTTCCCTCAGTTTTGCCGTCCATTTGGCAGGTTCCCAATACTGAACCTGAGAATCATGGAGTCCTGTGGTAATCAGGATGTTCGGGTAGCTCTTGGCTTCTATATTGTCATAAGGCGAATAAGATTTCATGTAATGATAATATTCTTCATCATTCGGGTTTCCCCATTCGTCATATTCCCCGGTGGTCAGCGGGATGGTTTCATCCAGCATGGTCGTCACTACATCTACAAAAGGTACCTGCGCTACAATTCCGTTGAACAGGGAAGGCTCATAATTCATTACGGCGCCAACAAGTAATCCTCCTGCGCTTCCGCCCATGGCGTAAAGGTGTTTTGAGGAAGTATAATTTTCCTGAATCAGATATTTTCCGGCATCAATAAAATCAAAGAATGTATTTTTCTTAAACAGCATTTTCCCGTCTTCATACCATTCTCTACCTAAATATTCTCCGCCTCTGATATGGGCAATGGCATAAATAAACCCCCGGTCTAAAATTGACAGCCTTACATTGGAAAAACTGGCATCTACCGTATGCCCGTAACTTCCGTATCCGTATAAAAGCAGCGGGGTATCCGCAGATTTTTTGGTGTCTTTATGATACACCAGTGAAATCGGGATTCTTTCCTCACCGTCTCTGGAGTCTGCCCAGATCCTTTCAGAAACATAATTTTCAGGTAAGAATTTCCCACCTAAAACTTCCTGCTGTTTCAGGAGCTGGGTGGTTTTTTCCTTCATGTTATATTCGTACGTTGAGCTCGGCTGTGTCAGCGATGTATACCCATAACGTAGAATCTCCGTATCAAATTCAAGGTTAACACCAATGTAAGCGGTATAGGTAGGATCTGAAAACGGAAGGTAATAAGATTCCTGGGTTTTCTCATCGATAATTTTTATCTGTAATAATCCTTCTTCCCGTTCTTCCAGCACCAGATAGTTTTTAAAAATCTCAAAGCCTTCCAACAGGACTTCCGGACGGTGCGGGATAACGTCTACCCAGTTTTCCATTCCGCAATTGTTGATTTTGGTCTTTACAATTTTAAAATTAAACGCATCATCTGCATTCGTGATAATATAAAATTCATCTTCGTAATGTTCTACCGAATATTCAAGGTCGTCAATTCTCGGCTGAATAATCGTCCAGTCTGCAAAGACATTATCAGAAGGGATAAAACGGTGCTCGTCTGAAATGGTGCTTGAACTTGCCAGGAAAATATATTCCATGGATTTCGTTTTGAAGACATTTAAGTCGAAAGTATCATCTTCTTCATGGAAGATCAGGACATCTTCAGAAGTATCCGTCCCGAGTTTGTGTCTGTATACCTGGAAGGCACGCAGGCTTTCATCTTTCCGGATGTAGAAAACATGTTCGTTGTCATTGGCCCAGACTGCTTTCCCGGTCGTGTTCTCAATTTTATCAGGAAGGATCTCTCCGGTCCATAAATTTTTAAAATTAATAGTGTAGATTCTCCGGCTTACATTGTCTGATGAGAAAGAGGACAGTTCGTTATTGGGAGCCACCGCTACGCTTCCTACTTCAAAATAGGTCTCGCCTTCCGCCAGTACATTAACATCGAGAATAATTTCTTCTTCATTTTCTAAACTTTTGTGCTTTCTGCAGAAAATAGGATATTCCTTTCCTTCTTCATAGCGCACGATGTACCAGTATCCGTTAAAGAAATAAGGCAGAGATTCATCATCCTTTTTATAACGGGCTTTCATTTCTTCGAAGAGTTCTTCCTGAAAAGATTCCGTCTCTTTCATTACAAAATCTGCATAGGCATTTTCTTCTTCCAGATATTTGATGACGTCTGGATTTTCTCTTTCATTGAGCCAGAAATAAGGGTCAACCCTTCTGTCGCCATGTATTTCAAGTACTTTTTCTATTTTTTTTGCTTGTGGAGCTTTCATCCGAATTTTAGATTTTTATGGTAACCGGACCGAATGTCTGTATCATACTTTATCAATAAAAGTTCTTATGACATTTCGTTCCCTGTTAATTTCTGTTCAAATTTAATTAAAAAAAAACCATCTTTCCTGTATGAAAAGACGGTTAGTATATATTTTAATTAAAACTACTTATGAAGTGTCTTAAGATATTTTTCCAGTGCCATGGTCATGGATGGGGTTTCTTTTGTTGGTGCCATCAGATCCACTTTTACTCCGGCTTCTTCCGCTGCGGCTAAAGTTGTTGTTCCGAAAACACCGATTTTTGTTTCCTCCTGCTTAAATTCCGGGAAATTCTGCTGTAAGGATTTGATGCCCTGCGGACTGAAGAAAATCAGCATGTCGTAATCCTTAATGTTGATATCCGTCAGGTCGCTGCATACCGTTCTGTACATAATTGCCCTTTTCCAGTCTACATTAGAGGCCTCCATGGTTTTCACAATATCCGGGCTCAAAACATCCGAAGACGGCAACAGGTATTTTTCACTTGGGAATTTTTTAAAAAGAGGCAGCAGGTCTGAGAAATTCTTTTCCCCGAAGCTGATCTTTCTTTTCCTGTACACAATGTGTTTCTGCAGATAATTGGCAATTGCTTCAGACTGGCAGATATAACGCATTGTATCAGGCACCGCAAAACGCAGTTCCTCAGCTAACCTGAAATAATGGTCTATCGCATTCTTACTCGTGAAAATAATCCCGGTATACTGCGTAAGATCAATTTTCTGTGTTCTGAGTTCTTTGTTGTCAGCTCCTTCGACATGGATGAAAGGACGGAAATCAATCTTTATTTTTTCCTTCTTTGCAATTTCCAGATACGGAGATGACTCGCTAGGTGCTGGTTGAGATACCAAAATAGACTTTATTCTCATCATTGACTTTATTAAAAAAATAATAATTTCCAAAGCATCAAAAGAGGTGCTATTTGGAGCGTGCAAATATACAAAAATTTATAATACCATTTTTCAGGTAATATGTTGTTATTGTGAAATAAATAGAAAAAAACCTTGAAAATGAACACGATAGAAAAGAACATTAAATAATATAAAAACATTTTATTTCTGTCGATCGGGAAATAATAGTGGGTTACACATAAAATGAGTAATAAAAATGACAGGATAAAGTAAAATTTGGTAGAGGTAAAGTAAAAAACAGTCCATTTTTTTCCGTCACCGATACTTTGGAAAAATAAAAATCCAAGACCAGATTTTATCAAATAAAAGAGCATAACGGCAAGTAAACAGAACCCGAATTTATTCAGTTGATATCCCAGAATCTGCAGGTCGGCTACATATTTCGGTACCGTAGGGATGTATTGGGAGAGTAAAACCGACAATGTAAGAAAGATAACGCAGGAGGTAATTACCCAGCTCGGCAGGTTATTGCTGGCGTCAAAATATTTTTGAAGCAGGAAATCTTTCATATTCGCCTCTCTTTCTACGATGTTCATCATAAAAAGATACAGAAAGATACAGCCCAGCAATATAAAGATGACCCAGTCGTTATTTTCAGGGATTCTTATTTGGTTGATAAAATGTTGTGATCGTGGCAACGGAAATATTTTTTGCAAAATTATAGATTATTTTGTATAAAATAAAAAGGTTAAATAAACTATCTTTGCACACTGAAATGAAAAAGCTGGTCATCATTCCTACTTACAACGAAAAGGAAAATATAGAAAATATTATTTCCGCAGTTTTTGCATTGGAAGATGACTTTCATATTTTAGTGGTGGATGATTCGTCTCCGGACGGAACGGCAGACCTAGTAAGGGATCTGCAGAAAAAATTTACCCATCACCTGCACCTGTCAGTCAGGAAAGTAAAAGACGGTTTGGGGAAAGCCTATATCCACGGTTTCAGATGGGCAATCGAATACCAGTACGATTATATTTTTGAAATGGATGCCGATTTTTCCCATAATCCCAATGACCTTCCTAAACTTTATGAAGCCTGCTTACAGGCGGATATGGCGGTCGGTTCGAGGTATTCAAAAGGGGTAAACGTAGTAAACTGGCCTATGGGCAGGGTGCTGCTTTCTTATTTCGCCTCAAAATATGTACGGTTTGTCTTAGGACTGCCCACGCATGATACAACGGCAGGTTTTGTCTGCTTTTCGAGAAACGTTCTGGAAGAAATCGGGCTTGATAATGTTAAGCTGAAAGGCTACGGTTTTCAGATTGAAATGAAATTCCGTGCTTTTAAAAAAGGATTTAATATTGTTGAGGTTCCTATTATTTTTACGAACAGGATATTGGGAGAGAGCAAAATGAACGGAGGCATTATCCATGAGGCCGTTTTTGGAGTGTTAAATTTAAAATGGAAATCGATAATCAACAGGTTATGAAAAAAATAATCTTTGTTTTCATTCTGATTTTTATGGTTTCCTGTGGAGGAAACTATATTGACAAGCCTGAAAATCTGGTTCCTAAAGACCAGATGGCTGAGATTTTGGCAGATCTTGCCATCAATGACCAGGCCACATTCATGTACCCGAATTCCAATCTGGAAGCCGGAACAAGATATGTCCTGAAAACCCATAAGGTAAAACCCGCTGACTTTATTGCAAGCTTCAAATATTATGTCGTTACGGAAAAGATGAACGGGATTGCTGAAGATGCACAGGAAATCGTATTGGAAAAAGATCCTAAGGCGGATCAATATGTAAAGGATCAATTAAAGAAAGACGGGAATGTCCCGGGTTTCGCAAGATAATGTAAGATGCAGAAATTTTTTAATATAGAAAAAACCTCGGAAGGAAAGGCAAGGGCCGGAGAGCTTACCACAGACCACGGTAAGATCCAGACCCCAATTTTTATGCCTGTAGGAACGGTTGCCAGTGTAAAAACCGTTCACCAGAGAGAGTTGAAAGACGATATAAAAGCCCAGATTATCTTAGGCAATACCTATCACCTTTATCTCCGCCCGGGGATGGATGTGATGCAGGAAGCCGGAGGTCTGCATAAATTTATGAACTGGGATCTTCCCATTCTTACCGATTCAGGAGGCTTTCAGGTATTTTCGCTGGCGAGCAGCAGAAAAATGTCTGAAGAAGGCGCAAGGTTTAAGTCTCATATTGACGGAAGCTATCACATGTTTTCCCCGGAAAGGTCAATGGAAATCCAGAGACAGATCGGTGCGGATATTTTCATGGCTTTTGATGAATGTGTAGCCTATCCATGTGAATATAACCAGGCAAAAACGTCCATGGAGCTTACGCACCGCTGGCTAAAAAGATGCATCGACTGGACAGAAAATAATCCGGAGCTATACGGACATAAACAAAGGCTTTTCCCGATAGTTCAGGGATCCACGTATTCGGATTTAAGAAAAATTTCTGCTGAGGTTATTGCTGAAGCCGGAGCGGAAGGAAATGCCATCGGCGGACTTTCCGTAGGGGAGCCTGAAGAAGAAATGTACCGGATTACCGATGAGGTAACGGATATCTTACCGAAAGAAAAACCGAGGTATTTAATGGGCGTGGGTACACCATGGAATATTCTGGAATCTATCGGATTGGGAATTGACATGATGGATTGTGTGATGCCGACAAGAAATGCAAGGAATGCCATGCTCTTTACCTGGAAAGGCGTAATGAATATGAAGAATGAAAGGTGGAAAAAAGATTTTTCGCCACTGGACGAACTGGGAACAAGTTTTGTAGACAGAGAATATTCCAAGGCATATCTGAGGCATTTATTTGTTTCCAAAGAATATCTGGCCAAACAGATCGCTTCAATTCATAACTTGGCATTTTATCTTGAACTGGTAAAAGTAGCCAGGGAACATATCATTGCAGGTGATTTCTATGAATGGAAAAAGTCCGTAGTGCCGGTTCTCCGTCAAAGGCTTTAAAATAACGGAGTTGCTGAAGAATGGATTCTGTAAAATAAATAAAATAAAACGCACAAAATAAAGCATAATGCTGAAAATTGTAGACCGCTATATTGTCAGGAAATACCTTGGGACATTCAGTTTCATGCTGGTCCTGCTGTCTATAGTCGTGCTTGTTATTGATGTACAGCAGAAAATCCCGAGAATTGAAAATGCAACCGCGATTGATGCAAAACTGAACCTAACGTATTTCTTGGTTCATTTCTATCCGTTCTGGATCATTAACCTGGTCATGACCTTTCTTTCCATTCTCGTATTTATTTCAGTCATTTACTTTACCTCAAGAATGGCGAATAACACGGAAATTGTGGCCATTATCAGCAGCGGAGCCAGTTTCCATCGTTTTGCAAGGCCGTATCTGCTTACCTCTTTGTTCATTGCTGTCCTGTCATTCGGGATCAATCACTTTATTCTGCCATGGGCAAATATTCAGAAAAACCAACTGGAAGCTTATACCTACAATGCGGCCAATAAAGAAAAAGTTTTAGGAACGGCCCCCGTTTCTGCACAGCTGAGCAAAACAGAATATATTTTTATCAATTCATGGAATAAAAGAGAGAAAAGAGGATCCGGATTCGTTTATCAGAAGTTCGATAAAAACAGAAGGCTTACGTATGAACTCAAAGCCTCTGATGTATCCTGGGACCAGGCTAAGAAACATTTTGTCCTGAATTCATACACGGAAAAGACCATCAATAAAAACGATACCGAAAAATTAGCGAACGGTTTTGACCTGAAGAAAAGCTATAAACATGATCCTGATGAACTCTTTCCCAATGAGCTTTTAGGACAGAATAAAACCACGCCCGAACTTTTAAAATTTATCAACAGGGAAACGGAAAAAGGAAACAGTAACCTGAATGCTCACTTAAATGAGCTTCATCAGAGGACGTCGATGCCTGTTTCCATTGTTATCCTGACATTTCTGGCACTTTCACTTTCCTCGCAGAAAAAGCGTGGTGGACTGGGGATTAACCTGGCTTTGGGGATTTCACTGGCCTTTGTCTTTGTATTCTCGTTTGAAGCCTTAAAAGTGGTCTCAGAAAACAAAAGCATGTCTCCGGCACTGGCAATGTGGTTCCCGAATATTGTATTCTTTCCGCTTGCAGCCTATCTGTATATCAGAAGAGCCAATCAGTAGAGAAGCTTTATTTCTTTGTGATAGAAAGACCGCAGCCCGTCATTTTCAAGATCAATCCAGATTTCACCCTTTTCATCTGCATTTTTTATAATGCCATTCTGTCTTGTTTTATTGAGTTCAAAAACGGAGATCTGGTCTTTGCGGAATAAATTTGAATTAAAACGGGTTATAATTTCTTTTTCTGAAGGGATATTCCTCAGTTTTCCAACTAAAAAGCGGTTCAGGCCTGACGCGACTTCCTCAAGGCTGAAAGGTTTCCCGGTTTGTGTCAGCAGCGATCCGGCATTGGATATTTCACTGAATTTTTCCTGAAGCACATTGATACCCGCACCAATAATGAAATAGTTGTTCCCGCTGATCTTTTTCTTCTCAATTAAAATCCCGGCAATCTTTTTATTTTTAAGGATAATATCGTTCGGCCATTTTATATTTACGGCAGTATCAGCCAGATTGGCAATGAAATCACTGATGATGATTGCGGTATAATAATTGAACATAAAATCCGACAGTGTAAAATTCTCAGTCTTTGCCGCCAGCGTATACGCTAAATTTTTTTCGGCAGCTGATAACCAGGCGTTTCCATACTGGCCCCGGCCTCCGGTCTGATTAAATGTATGTACTGCAAAAAAATCTGAATTTTCATAAAGTAAAACCTTTGAAATTTCGTCATTAGTAGAAGAACATGTTTTAATATAGAATAGTTGACTCATTTAAGAAAACTTTAAGACTTTCGGGGGTTAAAAGTAAGGCTAAAGTAAAAGAAAAACAATAAATTTGCAGATTATAGTATTTTTTAATGAATAAAACAGCAGAAAAACAAGAATTATTAGATAAAATCGTTGAAGCTATTCAAGATGTAAAAGGTGAAGATATCATGATATTTGATCTTTCCAACATCGAAAACTCTGTAGCTGAGACATTTGTCATATGTAGCGGGAATTCCAACACCCAGGTTGCGGCTTTGGCCGGAAGTATTGAAAAGAAAGTGAGGAATGAGCTTAAGGAACGGCCTTGGCACGTAGAAGGTACAGAAAACGCCATGTGGGTTCTCGTAGACTACGTTTCCGTTGTGGTGCACATTTTCCAGAAGCAGACCCGTGAGTATTATGACATAGAAGAACTTTGGGGTGACGCCGTCATCACCAAAATTGAAAATGAATATTAATTTAAAAACGATCAATGAACAATAAAGGATTTAACTGGTTTTTTCCGATTGCCATCATAGCGCTTTTGCTATTTTTTGTTCCGAGCCTTTTGGGTGAGAACAATGCAAAATCTATAGATGAAGACGGTTTCTTCAGAGAGATGCAGGCGGGGAAGGTCCAGAGAGTTTTAATAGATAAACAGGCCCAGAAGGCTGACGTATTTTTAACACAGGCTGCCAAAACAGCTACGGTGAAAAAAGATGATAAACCCAGTCCGTTTTCTGGTCTGGCAATGACTCCGAAGGCGGATTATACCCTTAAATATGGGGATTTGCGTCTTTTCCTGGAGAAATTTGATGCTTTGAAACAGCAGAATCCTGCGGTAAAAACAGCTAAGGATTATGCAGAAGGGGAAAGCCCTTTAATGGGATTCCTTGTTCAGGCATTGGTTTGGATTGCAATTCTTGGATTGTTCTATTTCCTTCTTTTCAGAAAAATGGGAAGCGGAGGCGGTCCCGGAGGGCAGATTTTCTCTATTGGGAAATCCAAAGCCAAACTGTTTGACGAAAAAGAAAGAATCCAGGTGACATTCAAAGATGTGGCAGGATTGGAAGGTGCTAAAGAAGAGGTACAGGAAGTGGTAGATTTCCTTAAGAACTCAGAAAAATATACCAAACTGGGAGGTAAAATTCCTAAAGGGGTACTTTTGGTAGGGCCTCCGGGAACCGGTAAGACGTTATTGGCAAAAGCTGTAGCGGGTGAAGCTAAAGTTCCTTTCTTCTCACTTTCAGGTTCTGATTTCGTAGAAATGTTCGTAGGGGTAGGTGCTTCAAGGGTAAGAGACCTTTTCGCCCAGGCTAAAGCCAAATCTCCTGCTATTATTTTTATCGATGAGATTGATGCCATCGGTAGGGCGAGAGGGAAAAACAATTTTTCAGGCGGAAACGATGAAAGAGAAAATACCCTCAACCAGCTCCTTACTGAAATGGATGGTTTCGGAACAGATACGAACGTAATTGTTATGGCGGCAACCAACAGAGCCGATATCCTTGATAAAGCTTTAATGAGAGCCGGGCGTTTTGACCGTTCAATTTATGTAGACCTTCCGGAATTACATGAGAGAAGACAGATTTTTGATGTTCATTTAAAGAAAATCAAACTGAGCGATAACGTAGACCGTGAGTTCCTTGCCAAGCAGACGCCTGGATTCAGCGGGGCAGATATTGCCAACGTATGTAATGAGGCGGCACTGATTGCAGCAAGAAACAATCATGAGTCAGTAAACAAGCAGGATTTCCTTGATGCGGTAGACCGTATCATCGGAGGGCTTGAAAAGAAAAATAAAGCCATCAAACCATCTGAAAAGAGAAGAGTGGCTTATCACGAAGCAGGGCATGCTACGATCTCATGGTTGGTAGAACACGCTTCACCGCTTTTAAAAGTAACAATTGTTCCGAGAGGACGTTCATTAGGTGCAGCCTGGTATCTTCCGGAAGAAAGACAGCTGACGACTACAGAGCAGATGCTGGACGAGATGTGTGCAACATTAGGAGGAAGAGCGGCAGAGCAGGTGATTTTCAATAATATTTCCACAGGTGCCCTTTCTGATCTTGAAAGCGTAACGAAGAGAGCCCAGGCTATGGTTACCATTTATGGATTAAGCCCGAACATTGGAAATATCTCTTATTATGACAGCTCAGGCCAGTCTGAATATTCTTTCGGGAAACCGTATTCTGAAGAAACGGCCAAGAGAATTGATATTGAGATTAAAGGAATTATTGAAACCCAATATGACCGGGCAGTTCAGATCCTTGCGGATAATAAAGATAAACTGGATGCTTTGGCCACCAAGCTTCTTGAAAAAGAAGTAATCTTCAGGGAAGATCTGGAAGAAGTGTTCGGGAAAAGAGCCTGGGATCCGGAATTAACGGAGAAACCGGTAACCAATACCATTCCGCTTACCAAAGAGCCCCAGGAAGAAATTATCATCAAAGGTAAAGAAGGGGAAAGCGAAATTCAGGCTCCGGACAGCCCGACTCAGCTTTAAAAACGCTTTTAAAACATAGTATTAAGCCTGACAGTTCTAAATTGTCAGGTTTTTTCATATTTATACATACGTTTATAGATTCCTTTTTGATTAATTTTTATATTTTTGTATAAAGATGATTAAAAATAAATTAAGTTGAATTTATTCAAGAGAATTGTAAGCAAACTTACCAGCCAGTCTGAAGAAGAGGAAAAGCAAAGTCTGGAAAAATTAGGGGATTCACTGAAAAATGCGGATCTTGACTATAAGTTTGCGCAGTTGTTTACGCATTCAGGAGGCTTTTTTAATTACTGTGCAGATGAAGCGGAGGCACTGCAGACTTTAAACCAGATCATCAAGATAGAAGGGATCAGCAATCTTTTCTGTTGGGATAAAGATCTTCAGAATTTTCTGAATGTGGTAAAAGCACCGTATTCTCCCGAGCTTCAGAGTGCAAACGATGCCAGCTTTATTACCTGTGAATACCTGATTGCTTATGACGGAAGGATTATGCTTTCCCATAACAATATTCTTCACTACCATTCTTCAAGGCTGCCGAATAAAATTATCATCATGGCCAATGTTTCACAGATTGTCAGTAATCTGAATGACGCCATGGGAAAAATAAAGAGAAACGGAAATATCAAAAACCTGACTTCGATCAGCGGCGGACAATCGAAAATGGATACTTCTTCCACCACCAACCCAAAACTTTTTTTATTGCTGCTTGAAGATTAGGCATCAACTCTAAATTTAATATCTTGGACAAAAATCTTATTCAAAGAACCCTTTCCGGAATTGTGTATGTTGCCATCATTATTCTCTGCACAACTCCAATAGGAGCTCAACTGATCAACGGGATTTCTCCGGGTCTTGTAAAGCAGGAATATTTATACTACGGTTTGATCACACTTCTGCTGGGCGTCGGTTCCTGGGAATGTGTTAAGATTATGAAATTCGGGGACGGCTACGAAAAATGGGTCGTTCTCCCTCTAATCGCCTTCATTTTTTACGTTTTTTCCAAAAGGTATTTCCATTTTGATTTCTTCTTTGATTTCAGGATCAGTGAAATTCTTGCCATTCTTTTAATTGTTATTGCGGTTGTTACGCTTTTTAAATATCCGAACGAACTCTACTATGACAGCGGGAAACTTATTTTTACCGTTATTTATGTAGCGCTTCCGTTCAGTTTTGCCCTGGGTCTTCCTAAGTTTTCAAGCTTTGATGACCGGTTTTCCCTGGAAGTCCTGTTCCTGTTTATTCTGATCTGGAGCAGTGATACTTTTGCATACCTTACGGGTAAATCCTTCGGAAAGCATAAAATGGCTCCTAAAATTTCGCCTAAGAAAACCTGGGAAGGTTATATCGGCGGCGTTATCCTGACCCTGGTTTTATCTTATTTTATCGAACATTATCAGCCTGAACTGCGCGGAAACTGGATGGTGGTAGGATTCCTGGTTGCCGCATTCGCTCCTGCAGGGGATCTAGTGGAAAGCCAGCTGAAAAGAAACTTCGGAGTAAAAGACAGCGGAAATATCCTTCCGGGACATGGAGGTGTTTTAGACCGTCTGGATAGTTTTTTAATCTGCGTGCCTGTCGTATATTTGTACTTTATTTTAGAAAAATTTATATAATCTCGTCTCATGAAATTACACAGAGAATCAAAAGGAACCATTACCGTTGCCACTATTTTATTTATTATTGTGGGGGCACTGGCTATTTATTTTCTTGAAATGTGGTCGCTGATGATCATTCTGCCGTTATTGGTAGTGTACAGCCTGGTATTCTGGTTTTTCAGGGTTCCCAACCGTGATATTCTTGAGCACAAAGAAAATGTTATTGCTCCGGTTGACGGAAAGGTGGTGATGATTAAGGAAGTTGAGGAAAACGAATTCCTTAAAGAAAAGGTAATTCAGGTTTCCATTTTCATGTCTCCTTTAAATGTTCATATCTGCAGGTATCCGATTTCCGGGAAAGTGATTTATAAAAAGTACCATCCGGGAAAATACCTGGTGGCGTGGCATGAAAAATCGTCTACGGATAATGAAAGGACAACCATAGCCGTAGAAAGCTTAACCCATCATAAAGTGGTCTTCAGGCAGATTGCAGGCTATGTGGCCAGAAGAATTGTCTTTTACTGTAATGAAGGGGATGATGCAAAGGCCGGACATGAGTTCGGATTTATTAAATTCGGTTCAAGAATGGATGTTTTCCTGCCTTTGGATACGGAGATTGTCTGCAAAATCGGAGATATTACAAAAGGCGGGCTTGATATCATTGCACGCATGAAGGAAGATTAAAATCAGATAAATTTACACCATATAAGAGAACAGCAGATGCTGTTCTTTTTTTTGTCTCAAAATGACACATTATAGATAATTAACATAAACGGTAAAAAGTATAAGAATATTTTAGACTTGATGGGTGTAAATTGAATGATAATTTATATATTTATCTTTTTTAAAACAAAATATATAAATTAATTGTCCATGAAAAAACTTTTACTTCCTTTATTTATTGCTTCATCCCTGTTTAATGCACAGACCAGCATCAATGTATTTTCACAGATTGTTTTTTATGACGGGTATGCAGCCAACGTTTCCCAGCCTGTCCCTTCCAATGTCATCAGGCTTGCCAATTCCAGGTACGCCAGGAAACTGACGGATGCAGAACTGAACAGCTTCCAGAATAAAATACAGATGAATGTAACCATCGGAGCCCTGTGTGACAATTATGACAGGATCGGAGGCGTACATATTGCCTTAGTACCAAAAGGACAGGCTTCTTATACCATGAGTGACACCCAGATCAAAAGATTTGAAATCGGCAGGTATATCACTCCTTTTATGAATAAGAACATCACGCCGACTGAAGTTCCGTATACTTATGAGGTCAATAACCTGTATTCTGTTTTCAGCAATACTGTCTTGAGAAGTGCTTATGATATATGGGTAGAGCTTGACGTATTCGGAGTTCCGTATGCTGCCAATACGCAGGTGGCAGGATGCGCCAACAGAAACGATGTCTTTGCAGGAACATTGACTTTTGTTACCTCAAATGACCCTGCTGTCAGCAATACCTTTAATACCGTACTGCCCCTGCTTGATTCCAGTACACTTAACAATTATAACAATACAGATGTTACCGGGCAGACTGTTAGACTGGTTAATTTCAACCTTACACAGACGGCGGGCAATCCTAAGTTTTTTATTGTCACCAGTCCGCACGGGGCAGGCAATAACGGCGAAGAATATGTACGCAGACAGAATCTTATTTCTTTAGATAATGCGCAGGTGATGAACTTTACACCGGGCGGAAAATCCTGTGAGCCGTACAGGATGTACAACACCCAGCCAAACGGGATATACGGATACAATGCACAAAGCGCAGCATGGTGGACCAGCTGGAACAACTGGTGCCCGGGAGATTCCGTGCCTATCAGAAGCTTCTCCGTAGCTTCCCTGTCTGCAGGAAACCATACACTTAAATATGAAGTGCCTACAGCGGTATTTTATGGACAGAGTGGCGAAATTGTACTTTCCATGTATATGCAGAGCCAGAGCCAGGTCTTATCTGTGAAAGATGTTTCCACCACCGATGTTTCTATTTATCCTAATCCTACTACTGACTATGTAATGATTAAAGGAGAAAAGAAAGTGAAGCATGTTACCGTTTTGTCTGTTGACGGACGAAAAATTGCTGAAACGGATCAGTCAAAAATTGATCTTAGCTCTTATCCTGCCGGAACTTATCTGCTGAACATCCTTTTGGAGGGAGGAACAGAATTTAGCCATAAAATCATTAAGAAATAATTTACAGCAATATATGAAATGTTGTTTACAGCTTTTCCTCTGCTGTAAAAATATTGATACCATGCGGGATGCAGTAATGTATCCCGCATTTAATTATTATAATTTTGCTTCAGGATTACCCATGAGAAAAATACTTTTTATTACCTGTCTGTATCTGTCTGTGTGCCATGTTTTTTCCCAGGATATCTCTTTTATCTATGAGATGAAATACAGGCCGAATTCCGGTAAAGCATATTTTAAAAATGAACTTTTTCATCTTGATATTGCAGATAAGGAATCGGTTTTCCGTTCAGAATATGATAGAAGTTCAGATTCTTTGATTCAGGAAACGGGATATGGCCTGGGATTTAAAATATTTTATAATCACCAGTATTACACTCAGAAAAAATTAGAGGAAAGAAAAGTGATTAGAATTATTTCCACCCCTGTTTTCAGTGATATTTATTCTTTACCGGTAGGAAACCCGGATTGGAACATTACCGATGATCAATTAAAAATAGGTGATTTTAACTGTCAGAAAGCAGAACTGAAATATGGAGGAAGAGACTGGACAGCCTGGTTTACTCAGGAAATTCCTATACAGGACGGGCCGTATGTTTTCAGCGGATTGCCTGGCTTGATTATTAAAATTTCAGATACAGCCCATGATTTTAATTTTGAACTGGTCAGAATCAAAAAGAACCTGAGCCGGATTCCTCACCTTAAGCCCAAAAGAGAAATTACCTGGGATATATTTACAAAACTACAGATGGATTTTTATAAAGATCCCTATGCAGAAGTAAAGTCGAGGAATATAGGCTATGTAAATGCAAATGAAAAAGGGGAGAAGATTGACATCAGCATGAAGAAAATGACGGAAAGTATGCAGAAAAATATCAGGGAAAATAACAATGCTGTTGAGTCAGATAAAATGATATCATACGACTAGGCTTCTTTTATATAAAAAAGATTAGTTTTGCCAAAAGTGCCTAATAAATAGTAGTTTACAAGAGTGTGGTACTTTATTGGTAACGATTTAGTAATGGTGCTTATTGCATTTGTTTTAATTCAATTACCTTGTAAATCAATACTGCAAATAGAAAATTCTTAAAAAATTTCCCACACTGGAGGGAACTGTGATATTGGTTATAATATTGTTTACAAATTTTGACACATCAACAATAGGTGTAATGCCGAAACAAATACTGGTAACTCCTAAAACGACTATGCTATGGAAATTGTGTCGAAAAAAATATTATCACAAATTAATCATCAGGAAGATAAACTATCTTCTCAAATAGTGCAAACAGCGGATGAGGCATACCAAATGACCCTCTTTCTGAAAGAAATGCTGTGTGATGTAAAAGCGAGGGTGTTGCAGGTGAGATTTGCAGATGAGCAGCAAGAAATTGATTTTTTTAAGAACATTAAACCGCAAATTTTGGCAGACTCAGTCTTCCTGTAATGTTCATGATTTCTACTTTTTTTGCGTTATTAATTTTGTTCTGATTTTCCCTTGATTTATTCGTCTAAAGAGCCCGAGTATGCTTTGTTTCGTTTCACGCGTATAAAAAGGTTCCTGCGTTAAGAACACGGAAATACCTTTGCTCTTGAAATGGAACAAAACAGCATACCGGTTCTTGAATAAAAACTGTAGTGGAAGCACGTAAAAAAGGCATTGAGGAAATGATCTATGCGATAACAAAACCGATATCCACATACAATCACCCGACATCTGAACACGTATTTTAAATTTTTCTAACTGAACTTTGTAAAAAATAATGGAGTACTTATGGAACATGTATTAATTACAGGGGCATCTGGCGGAATTGGAGAGGCACTGGCAAATAAATTGGCTTATAAAAAACATAACTTGGTTCTGGTAGCCCGCAATGCAGAGAAATTAGACCAGTTATCCCGGTCGCTTATGGGAAGGTATAAAGTCGATGTTCAATTCATCGCTGCAGATCTATCATTAATAGGTTCCGGACAAGAAATTTTTACTGAAACACGGAAACGAGAGCTGGAAATTGGTATGCTGTTTAATGTTGCTGGGATTGGTTCTAGTGGTGAATTTACAGATATCAATCTGCAAACAGAATTAAATCTAATCCAGCTTAATATTGCTTCGTTGGTTGCACTTTCCCATGTGTTTTTAACCGAAATGAAGAAAAATGGGAAAGGTTATCTTATTAATATTTCATCAATGACGGCTTTTATGCCAGTCCCTTATATGGCGACTTACGCAGCCAGCAAAGTTTTCGTCAGGTCGTTTACGCAAGCGCTCTCAGAGGAATACAAACCTTACGGAATACATGTAATGTTGGTATGTCCAGGTCTCACCCGTACCAATTTCAACAGTGCGGCAGGTTTGGACAATAGAAAATCGGAGGCTATGGGTTCAAACTATAGTAATTCTTCATCGCAAACACCTGAAGAAGTTGCTGAGGAGACTTTAAGCGCTTTGGAGAAGAAAAAACATTTTATTATTTCTGGACACAAAAACCGAATTAGAATGAAAATCTCATCACTGATACCCAATGCAATGATTGCCAAGTGGATTGGGAATAATTACCGTAAGACGATAAGTAATAATTTGTAAATTTACAAGATGCAGGAACCAAGAAACCTCTACATAAAATCAATAACTCAGATCTGCGATTTTTTGGGAATGGCAAAACCAAAACATCCTCATTTTTGTGTGATCCGTTTCGAAGATTTTCCAGAAATACAAATCTCAGAAAGAACACGTCTAATTACTGATTTTTATCAGATTACACTGAAAACAGAAAACCCGTGTAAAATACAATATGGGCAGAACACATTTGATTTTAATGAGGGGGTTATTTCTTGTTTTGCACCTCGGCAAATTAGCATTATTGATGTGGATTTTAAGTTTGCAACGGCGGGTTGGGTGTTGTATGTCCATCCCGATTTTTTTCGACAATATGCTGTGGGCCAGAAGATAAAAGATTATGGTTACTTTGAATACGCAGTAAATGAAGCTTTGATATTATCCGAAGAGGAACAACAAAGTATGGAGGGGATATTTACAGAGATAGAGAAGGAGTATAATCGAGCGATAGATTTATTTAGTCAGGATGTCGTAATATCATATCTGGATTTATTATTAACCTTTTGCAATCGATATTATAATCGTCAGTTCATTACCCGAAAAACGATAAATAGCGAGCTTTTGATAAAATTCTGTGATATCCTTGAAAAATCTATTCTATGCAGTTCGGAAAATGGATTGCCAAATGTCGCCAATCTTGCCAGGCAAATGAATTTGTCTCCTAAATATCTAAGTGACTGCCTAAAACAATTGACCGGTCAGACCACCCAACAAATTATTCAAGATAGGATAATAGATGAAGCGAAAGATATTCTCACCACAACAGAATTAACAGTCAAAGAGATAGCATTTCAATTAGGATTTGAACATCCGCAATCCTTTAGCAAATTATTCAAGAGCAAAATCAATAAATCGCCGTTGGAATTTAGACAATCATTCAATTGACATAGTCTGGAGTTTTTCGATTAATTACATCAGAAATAGTTAATGGGAAATCAAGAGCAGAAAAGATAAATTCTACTCTTGAAATATCAGTTTTTAAAAAATTATACTTGCAAGGTTATTAAAAAGGATAATCAATATCAATTTTGTCGTCTGTACAAACCAAATCTTGTGATTTAATATCCTGCTCTGATTGCCATGTTACAAATGCGTTTTCCATAGCGGAAAATTTTTGGGAAACCAACTCCATATCCTTACTAATTTTCTGACGGGTGATTTTCGCATAGATCTGCGTCGTCGAAATATTCTTATGCCCCATCATTTTATTCATGCTTTCCAGAGGAACACCTTCTGTTAAAAACATTGTTCCAAATGTGTGCCTTGCGGTATGGAATATCACTTTTTGTTCTTTTAAGACCAAAACCTATCAGACACCGAGCGCCAAACTAAGACTACTGTTTTATAAAACATTGTATATAAACGGTTTTAACCGTTTTGCTTATTTTTGCTTTGTACTAATCTTTTTTACTAAAAAAGAGTATTCCTGTCAGGCTTTAACCCTCTAGAATACTCCTGTCTCAGATTATTTTAAAAACTTTTAATCGAAATTCTGCAGTTCAACCAGTTTATGATACATGCCTCTTGTGGCAATCAGCTCATGGTGGGTTCCCTGTTCTACAATTTTTCCTTTTTCCATGACCACAATCCAGTCGGCTTTCTGAATGGTTGACAACCGGTGGGCAATCACTAAAGAAGTCCTGTTCTCCATCATTTTTTCCAGGGCGTCCTGAACAAATCGTTCAGATTCCGTATCCAGGGCAGAAGTTGCTTCATCAAGGATCATGATCGGAGGGTTTTTCAGTACCGCCCTTGCAATGGAAATCCTCTGTTTCTGGCCGCCGGACAGTTTCCCGCCCGCATCTCCGATATTGGTGTCGTACTGGTTCGGAAGGTCCATGATAAAGTCATGTGCATTTGCCACCTTAGCCGCAGCCTGGATTTCCTCCAGCGGTGCATTCGGCTTACCCAATGATATATTGTTCCTGATGGTATCATTAAACAGGATATTATCCTGCGTTACCAACCCGAACAGCTTTCTGTAGTTCGAAAGCTTTATATTCTTTATGTTTTCGCCGTCTACCAGGATTTCGCCGGCATTTACATCGTAAAAACGGGTAATAAGATTGGTGATCGTACTTTTTCCGCTGCCGCTCTGCCCAACTAAAGCAACTGTTTTGCCTTTGGGAATTGACAGGGAGAAATTTTTAAGGATGTCCCTTTCCTCATATCCGAACGTAATGTTTTTAAATTCAACATTTTTCTCGAACCCTCTGATCTCTTTGGCATCTTTCAGTTCCCTGATGTGATAGTCCGCATCCAGGATTTCAAAAATCCTTTTGGCGGAAACTTCACCCTTCTGAAGATTGGATATAGCGGACGACAAAGCTTTTAAAGGCTGTAAAATAGTGTAGAATAAGGCGATGTACGTTATGAATTCACTTCCGGACAGGCCTTTTCCCTGGATCGCAAGCCGACCGCCGAAATAGACGATCATCCCTATGGTAATGGCTCCCAAAAGCTCACTTACAGGAGAAGCAAGGGCTTTTTTCTTAAACAGGCGTAAAGAAAGGTGCCTGATTCTGTTGAGGACATCATCAAATCTTTTTTTAATCTGCGGGGAAGCATCAAAAATTTTAATGATTTTTAATCCTACCAGCGTTTCATCCACAAAAGAATACATTTTTCCAAGCTCATTCTGGGCTTCGCCGGTGTCTTTCTTCAGGCTTTTACCGATAATCGAAATTAAGGTCCCCATAATCGGGAAAACAATTAATGTAAAGATCGTCAGCTGGAAATTGGAATATAAAAGGTATCCCATCGTAATAATGATAACGATAGGCGAACGGATGATATCAATTAAACTGTTTAAAATATTGGACTCCACCTCACCGACATCCGATGTGATCCTCGCAAACACATCCCCCTTTCTGGAATTGGTGAAAAATGATACCGGCAGCTCTAAAATCTTATCATGCAGCTTGATCCTGAAATCCCGGGAAACACCGGTTCTTGAAAACGTAAGGTAAAATTCTGATAAGTAACTGAAAATGTTTCTTAAAAAAAACATGGTGATGAATAATATACAGGTAATCAGAAGGATATATTCCGGGCCTTTTTCAATCTGCAGCTGCTGGATGGTATAATTAAAAGTGTTTTTAAGAAATGTGCCGGCGCCTGAAATCCCTTCATAAACGGGTTTGGACTCAATTTTTTTAGTTTCTTTATCAAAAAGGATATTCAAGACAGGCATGAAAAAAAGCATGGCAACAATGTTGAATAAAGCGTAAAGAATATTAAAGAAAATACCGGCTGCAATAGATTTTTTGTAAGGTAATATGTTGTCTATCGCTCGTTTATAATAACTCATTAAATTTTAGATTAATCAGACAAAAATAAGGAAAATTAATAGATCAGACGTTTCTAATCCAGTTTTACTTTATCGTTATACTTCGGTGAAAAATTCTTTGGCGTTAATTTTTCCAGTGTTTTACCGAAATTATTGATGATCTGCGTCATATTGGCAAAATCCACAATATGTATATCGTCGCTTTCATTGTGATAGTGGTTTGCATTCGTCATATCAACTGTTGAAAAAGAGTGGGCAATGATTTTCTTTTTTACAAAGCTTACATTATCCGAGCGGTAAAACAACTGCTGGGCAACATAAGGATCAGGGTTGATTTTCAGGCCGTTGGCAGCGTTCTGGTTAAAAAGCTCATCCAGATCAGAAAACCCGTCACCGGTCATATATAAAGCATTCTTCCCGAAAGCCGATTCTGTAGCCACCATTTCAAAATTAAAAAGGGCAGTCATATTGTTATAGATCTTATCTAAATTCTGATCTTTAGAGATTGCTCTTGAGCCCAGCATTCCTTTTTCCTCGCCGTTAAAAGCCATGAATACCATGGAAAATTCCGGCTGTTGATTCCTGAAATAATCGGCGATCCCGGTAAGCGTGGTAATTCCGCTGGCATCATCATCTGCTCCGTTATAAATGTTGTCACCGCTTTTTTTGCTTGTCCCGATATGATCAAAATGTCCTGAAAACCCCAGGAATTTATCTGTTTTTCCTTTCTTAACCCCACAGACATTATACACTGTTTTTCCTTTATAATCAAACGGCACCAGGTAAGAATTTCCGGTACAGTATTCCAGGTTGTTTTCTTTAAAAAGCACAGCAATATAATTGGCGGCATTGTCATTTTCCGCAGTCCCGATTTCACGGCCCTTCATTTCATCGGAAGCTAATGTTGAAAGTACGGTTTTAATTCTCTCTTCAGAAACCTGCTGTGAAAAAGCAAAAACGGAGAACAGTGAAAATGTAAGGTAGGTAAATTTTTTCATTTGGATAAATTTATAAACAATCTGTCGCATCTTTAACGGAAATGTTGCACTGAAATTTTATTTTTCCTTTTTCTCCCGCCGATTATGTTGATTTAACGGATGATTACGCATATTTAGTTTTTAAATTTAAAAATATAACATGAGCACCTGTAAACATCTGCGGGAATTTAAAACAAAAAAACAGCTCCTTAAAAGAAGCTGTTCTTACTCAAAAAATCGTTGTAAGGCTATCGGAGTCTGTCTACAGATTTTACGAGCCTCTCATCTTTTTTGATGTATAGGTTTGCAATACACAAACAAATCACCGCAATCAATGGGAAAACCGGCTCAATACCCTTCTCAGGAAACTCAATTCCTCCGGATAAGTTAAGTAACCAGTACGCCAATACACCAATCAACAAAACGTTTATAATGATGCTGACGGTATTCAGCAAAATTTGTCTTTTTCTGTTCCTGTAACTGAATACGCTCAGTAATCCAATTAAAACAAGTGCTACACAGGCGATATTCATAACAGGGAACTGATCAGAAATAATCACATCCTGCCCTGTGACAAACAGAAATACGGCAGCCAAAACTGCCAAAAAAATCCATATGGTCTGTATTCTTTGTAACATTGAATATTTAATCTAGGCAAAAGTAGCATAAATTTTGCACAATTCAAAAATAAGTGTAGATTTGCATTATACAATGTACTTGAAAATAAAAGTCACCGGACTTACTTTTCTTACTCACAATTAATTACATTTTTTACATACATATGTTTAACATTGAAACGTTAAGGTCAAAATCCGTAACGGAACTGACTAAAATCTTAAAGGATTTGGGCGTTAAAGTTGCAAGAAACAGCAATGAGAATGATAAAATCTTTGCGGTTCTTGACTTTCAGGCTTCAAATCCCAAGGTTGCCAAAGATTATTTCAGCACAACCGAAACCAGTACCAGTACTGAGGAAGCCCCTGCAGAAAAACCTGTAAAGGCTCCTGTTAAAAAAGCGGCTCCTAGAAAAGCGGCTCCCCGGCCAAAGACAGAAACGAAAGCTCCGGCAGAGCAGAAAACGGAGACAGAGGAAAAAGCAGAGGAAGTAAAAGAACCTGTTGCTGAAGCACCGAAAGCAGAGGATACGAAAGCAGAACCGGCTGCAGCTGCAGAAGATTCAGCAGCGGCTGCCAAAAGAAAAAGGAAAAGAGTTTCTCCTCCAAACACAGGAAACCCTGAAGCTCCACAGGAGAAAACAGAAGCTCCTAAAAATACAGAATCCCAGGAATCTGCTCCTGCAGAAGAGAAGCCGAATACTCCCCAGCCTCAGGCAAGGCCTCAAAGAACGCAGCACAACAATCCGCATAACAACGGAAACCAGAACAGAAATCAGAATCCCAACCAGAACCAAAATCCCAATCAGAATAAGCAGCAACAGCAGCATTCTGAAAGAGGTGAGGAACAGAATCAGAATCACAACCCAAACCAAAATCAAAATCAAAACCAGCATCAGGAACAGAAAAAAGAGTTCAGTTTTGATGGAATGGTGAGCATTGAAGGTGTTTTGGAAATATTGCCTGATAATTACGGATTTTTACGTTCATCAGATTTCAGTTATATCTCTTCACCTGATGACGTGTATGTTTCCACGGCGCAAATCAGGAATTACAGCCTAAAAACCGGGGATACGGTAAGAGGAATTGTAAGGCTTCCGAAAGAAGGAGAGAAATATTTTTCTTTACTGAAACCTACGGAAGTAAACGGACGGGATCTTGCATTCATCAAAGACCGTGTTGCTTTTGAATATCTAACACCGCTTTTCCCTGAAGAAAAATTTAACCTGACAGGAAATAATGCTACGATGTCAACAAGAATCGTTGATTTGATAGCACCGATAGGAAAAGGGCAGAGAGCCATGATCGTAGCCCAGCCTAAAACGGGTAAGACCATGTTGCTGAAGGATATCGCCAACTCTATTGCAGCAAACCACCCTGAAGTATATATGATGGTGCTTCTTATCGACGAACGTCCTGAGGAGGTTACCGATATGGAAAGAAGCGTCAATGCAGAGGTTATCGCCTCTACCTTTGATGAGGCAGCAGATAAACACGTAAAAGTAGCCAACCTTGTGCTTGCAAAAGCCCAGAGAATGGTAGAATGCGGCCATGATGTGGTGATTTTGCTGGATTCTATCACGAGATTGGCCAGAGCTTATAATACCGTAACACCGGCATCCGGGAAAGTACTTTCCGGTGGTGTGGATGCTAACGCGCTTCATAAACCTAAAAGGTTCTTCGGGGCAGCAAGAAAAATTGAAGGAGGAGGATCTCTGACGATTATTGCAACGGCGCTTATCGATACGGGTTCTAAAATGGACGAAGTAATCTTTGAAGAATTCAAAGGAACGGGTAACATGGAACTTCAGTTAGACCGTAAGATTGCCAACAGGAGAATTTATCCTGCTATTGACCTGGTCGCTTCCAGTACGCGTAGAGACGATCTTCTTTTAGATGAAGTAACCTCCCAGAGAATGTGGATTTTAAGAAAATACCTTTCTGAAATGAATCCTATTGAAGCCATGGAGTTTGTAAATAAAAACATCAGGGGAACACTCAATAACGAAGAGTTCCTGATGTCTATGAATAAATAATTGATTTAATTTTGTTAAATAAAAAGCGCAGACTTACCAGTCCGCGCTTTTTTTATTGGAAAGATTTGGAATTGAATAAGTACATTTATTTTCCAATGGCCTAGAATATAAATTTCACTGTGAACAGATCGTATAGCATTATACCTGCTGGTCGTTAGCTTATCTTCCGTATTCATGTTGAGTTTTTCAAAATACTTAATCTTTCTATGTTAAAGATTTATTAAAATAATACACATTCTTTGAGTTTCGGTTAAAATATGGCTAAATTTGAGTAATAACATTAAAAATAAAATTATGTCATTCGAACTACCAAAACTAGAATATGCTTACGATGCATTAGAGCCGACAATAGATGCGAAAACAATGGAAATCCACCATACAAAACATCACCAGGCCTATATCGACAATTTAAATAAAGCCATTGAAGGAACAGAATTAGAAGGGAAAACCATTGAAGAAATCTGCCAGACCGGTACTGATAAGCCTGCTGTAAGAAATAACGGAGGCGGTCATTTCAACCACTCTCTATTCTGGGAAATCCTGACGCCTGGCGGAAGTAAAGAGCCTGTAGGAAATGTAAAAGCGGCTCTTGAAAATTACGGAGGTCTTGAGAAATTCAAAGCTGATTTCTCTGAAGCTGCCAAAACAAGATTCGGTTCAGGATGGGCATGGCTGGTAAAGAACAGTGACGGTTCTGTAGCTGTAACGTCTACACCAAACCAGGACAACCCGTTAATGCCTGTAGCGGATGCTAAAGGAACGCCTGTTTTAGGATTGGATGTTTGGGAGCACGCTTATTACTTAAACTATCAGAACAGAAGACCTGATTACGTAGCTGCATTTTTCGATGTGGTAAACTGGGATAAAGTAGAGGAATTATTTAACAAATAGTTTTTATACAGTTATAAAAAATTAAAAAGGTTCAGAATATTCTGAACCTTTTTTTAGTATCGTGTTGTATCGCTTCCGGAAAGCCCGTTCATCCTTAAGCCGTATTTCCAGTTCACATAGGCAAAAACCTGGTACAGCTTATATTCGAATTTCAAACCATAGTTTTCTCTCGGATTGTAATCTATGGATGATTCAATCACATTCCTGTACCGTCCGGAAGAATAATAGGAGTTCCATTCGGTGACCAGTAACGTATTTCTGCTTCTCAGAAAAGATTCGGAATACTGGCTTACCGGCTTGGCAACGGCATTCAGAAAATAATCAAACTGGGTGTCAATAACCGTAAGGTCCCATTCGCCGTCTTCATTTTTTGAAGGCTTCATCTCGGATTTCTCCTGGTCAGCTTTAGGAGCCGGTACAGTCTGTGCCGTACAGCTGAAGGATAAAAAAGAAACCACCAGCAATAAGATTAAATTTTTCATACGCATAAATTTATATAAAAAGACACTCAAAATGAGTGCCTTAAATTTATGGTTCTTTCTGAAGAACGACAAATGCCGGAAAGTGGTCGCTGTAACCGCCGGTAAACTGGTCGCCATTCCAGGATCTGAAAGGATAGCCTTTATAATTCCCTTCTTTATTCACCAGATAGGCCGGGGCAAAAACCTCTGCTTTATACACAGAATATTCTTTTGTTACCTGATCTGAAACTAAATTCTTAGAAACAATAATCTGGTCAAATAAGTTCGGTGCATCCTGATAAGCCAGTGAAGCTACGCCTTTCTTATATAAAGGATACATCAGATTAAGATAAGGATTTACATCACTTAAATCTTTCGGGCTTGCCTGGGCTTTTAAATGATTTTTTAAACTTGAGCTTACCGGGTCATCATTAAAGTCACCCATTGCAAACAGTTTTGTTGTGGGATCTGCTGCTCTTACACTGTCCATCTGTTGTTTCAATAAAGCTGCGGCTGCATTTCTTTTAGGAAGGGATGCTGCTTCACCGCCTCTTCTCGAAGGCCAGTGATTCATGAAGAAAGCTACCTTTTCATTATCGAGAAAACCGGTTACTACCAGGATATCCCTTGTGTATTCCCTTCTTCCGTCATCACCAAAAACTTTAAGTTCCTTTTTTAAAGAGTGTGTCGGAGTAAATCTTCTTTTCTGATAGATCAAGGCAACATCAATTCCCCTGTAATCATAAGAATTATAATGGATAATTCCGTAATCGTATTTTTTAAGGGCCGGCTCTTTAATCAGGTCTTCAATTACCTGTCTGTTTTCAACCTCAATTAATCCGACAACGGCAGGAGCTGTTTTGGTATACTGGGCGCCCATTTCAGAGATTACTTTGGCTTCATTAGCAAGTTTTGCCTTGTAAATCTTTGTATTGTAGTTTTTTGCACTCTTCGGAGTAAACTCTTCCGATCCGCTTTGGTATCTCACTGCTTTTTTATCTTTTAAGGCTCCGTCACTCCATGGACCGTCATGTTTCTCAGCTTCCAGAAATTTAATTGAATCCATAGGAATGCTTCTGTGGAAGGCAGGATTGTTTATATCTTTAGTGCCGTCAATATAATCTGCAGAGCGGATGGTATCCCAAAGGTTTTCTACATTTAAAAAACCTACTGTGGCTACTTTTCTCAGTTTTCCCTGCTGTTGCGCAAATGCCATTACCGAAAAAAGGACGGCAAATAGACCCGAAAATCTCTTCATTATCTTAGAGTTGTATTAATATTATTTAATCTGCAAATTTACCCTTTTTTAATTTATCTCATTTTAAATATTTGTAAATTTAAAGTATGGTAGATGGTTATTTTTACATAATCATTCTTAAAAGTTTGCAATGTTAAGAAAAAATAATGTTAAAGAGGTTGTAAATTCCAAATTTTGCCTAAATTTGCCTCCCCAACTTTTAAACTGTTGAGAATTAACGACAAAAAGTGTTTAAAAATAAATATAACTCATGATTAAAAAACTATCATTAGTCTCTTTATTTACTTTGCTTCCAGCCTCTTATTATTTTGCACAGACTACCGTCTCTGCATATCTTAAGGATGCGGACGGCAAGCCTGTTGAACGGGCAGAAGTAGATCTTAAAGGGAAAGACAATGATGTAACGGCTGACAAAATCGGATATTTCCAGTTCGTAGACCTGATGCCGGGGCATTATCAGATTGTGATTACGAAACCGAATTACGAGACCAAGGTAACGGAGTTCGACGTATTGGACAATGAGAAAAGAAAGGATTTAGGGACCATTACTCTTTATTCTGCATTGACAAGCGCAGATCAGGGCTTGGCAATTATTGATAGTGACGGGGATGACGATGAAGCAGGAAGTCAGGTTTCTACGGTTGGATTGCTACAATCTTCTCAGGATGTATTCAGTAGAATCGCAGCATTCGATCTTGGATTTTATTGGTTCAGGCCGAGAGGCATTGATGGCAGATCCGGAGAGACGATGATGAACGGTGTATCTATGGTGAAATCTGACAATGGAAACGTTGATTTTTCTAATTGGGGAGGGCTTAATGAAATTACAAGATATCCGGAAATTGCATCTAACCATTCTCCTTCCGAATATGCTTTTGGCGGCAACAGCGGTGTCATTTATAAGAATACAAAAGCCAGTGATTACCGAAAAGGATTTCAGTTCACACAATCCTTAACAAACAGGAATTATTCATACAGAACATCTTTAAGATACAGCTCTGGAATGAGTAAAAAAGGATGGGCATTTACAGCAATGGCAGCAAGAAGATGGGCAGAAGAAGGAATTCAGGAAGGTACCTTTTATGATGCTTATGGTACATATTTAGGAATTGAAAAAAAATTCAGTGACCGGCATACCATGACTCTGAACTTTATAGGTTCTCCTTACAGAAGATCAACTGCTAGCCCAAGTACTCAGGAAGTATATGATTACAGAGGGGTCCATTATAATTCATATTGGGGCTGGCAAGATGGTGAAAAGAGAAGTGAAAGAGTAAGAAGGGGTTTTCAGCCGATTTTTCAGCTTCAGGATTTCTGGAAAATTAATAAAAATTCCAGTTTATGGACTACTGCATCTTATCAGTTCGGTAAAGATAAAGGATCCCGTTTAGACTGGAATGGTGTTACAAACCCTTCTCCAACCTATTACAGAAATTTACCAAGTTTCTCTGTTAATAGTATTATTTACAACAGTACTAACAATCCACAAGTTGACCCCAGCGAATTCAATTCTTTAATTGATGATTATAATGTAAAGTTAAATGCCTGGGTAAACGGAGATCCGAATGTTACTCAAATTAACTGGAATAGGCTTTATGACAATAACCGGAAATTTGATATAAACAGAAGAGATGAAACGCTCCGTCTTTATGGGTTAAATGGTAACCGCTCATTGGTATATTTAGTGGATGATGTAAGTGATGATAAAATTTTTAATGCAGGAACTCACTATACTTATAACTTTAATGACCGTACCAAATTTATTCTTAATCTTTCTTATCAGAATTACAAATCTGAGCTTTATCGCGAAATGAAAGATCTGTTAGGGGGTGACTTTGCCATCAATGTTGATCCTTTTAAAGAATCGGCTAAGCCAGGTTCCAACGGATATTATAATACCCTCGATTCTGATGTTCGTGTTGACGTTGGTGAGCGTATGACGTATAATTATATCCTTAGAAGGCAGGAAGCAAAAGTAAATCCGGGATTGAAATTTTCAACAGGAAACTTTGATGTATTTGTATCAGCATTGGCAGGATATTCTTCCTCAGACAGAGAAGGTTTATTTAAGCATTATCTATATGAAAACTCTTATGGAAAAAGCAAAGATTTCAACTTCTGGAATTTCGGTTTAAAAGGGCAGGTTGTATACCGTATCAACGGAAGAAACTTCCTTGTATATAACGGAGCAATGTATAATCAGGCACCTTTTTTAGAAGATTTGTTTATCAACCCGAGGGTTAATGCTTTGGTTAATCCTAATATTAAAAGTACGGTTTACACCGCAAATGATTTAAGCTATGTGATAAGTACGCCTTTTATTAAATTAAGGGCTACAGGCTATTTGGTTGATACGCAAAATGAAACCAATGTTCAGAGATTCTTTGCAGATGGTATTCAGCTCAATAATACAAATCCGGATGGAACGGTCTCTCAGGTCCAAAGTGCATTTGTAACCCAGGTGATGTCTAATGTTGAGAAAAGAAATATGGGAGCGGAACTGGGTGTTGATGTAAAAGTTTTACCTACATTGTCTGTACAGGGTTTAGCCAGCTACGGACAATTTGTATATCGTAATAACCCGGATGTCTATCTGGTATCTGATGCTTCAGGCAGCAGCGTTACTTCATTCGGAAAAGCTTATATTAAAAACTATAAACAAGGCGGAACCCCGCAACAGGCATTTTCACTGGGAATGCGTTATAATAATCCGAAGTATTGGTGGGTAGGAGCGAACTGGAATTATCTTGATGATAACTTCCTGGATCCGGCGCCGGCTCTTAGAACTCAAAATTTCATCACGAATCCAAATACGAATGCTCCTTATGTCGGACTTACGGAAGATAGTGTAAGGGATATGCTGAAGCCTGTAAAACTTCCTTCAGCATTTTTCCTGAATGCTAATGCAGGAAAGTCTTTCGTATTCGGTAAATATTATATATTAATAACAGCATCTGTTAATAATATTTTGAATAACAGAAGATACATTACAGGAGGATTTGAGCAGACCAGAGAAACAAAAGCAGTTGATTTTGCTACTGATTACTATAGTCCGACACCGTCTTTCGGGCCGAAATACTGGTATACGCAGGGACGTTCTTATTTTGTAAACATGCAATTCAGATTCTAATAAAAATAAAATTCATATGAAAAATATCATTAACTTTTTAAAAACAACATTTTTGGCAGCAGGAATACTGTCTGTAATGTCTTCATGTGTGAAGAATGACGAGTGGGAAACACCGCCTTTCGAATGCTCCAATAAATTTCCTGAACCTACGATGTCTATGGCAGACTTTGCCGCTCAGGTTCCGAGCACAGGATTTAAGCTTATTACTACGGATCAGATCTTTGACGGGTATATTATTTCTTCAGATGAACAGGGTAATTTCTATAAAACTATTTCTTTTCAGGATAAAACTGTAAATCCTACAGTAGGCTTACAAATAGAGGTTGACAAAGCAAGTAATTTTGCGGATTTTCCGGTTGGATCTCATATCAGGATTAATGCTAAAGGCCTGCGATTAGGAATTGACAGAGGAACTGTTAAACTAGGATCTGTGGATCCGGTTTTTGCCATCGGCAGAATTCCCCAGTCCCTTGTAGGGAGATATGTTTCCGGTGTATGTGGTGGAAATGGTCTTGATATCCAGACTATTGTTCCTACCCAGCTTGCTTCGCTGGCTGATGCAAAAAATCCCAATCTTATTAATACATTGGTTACAGTTCCGGATGTACAGTTTAATTTGGCGGAAATTTATCCTACTGTTAAAAAGTTCCTAGATTATGATGCAGGCGGACAAGGCTTAGATACAGACAGAAATATTGAAGATAAATTAGGGAACACTGCTGTTATCAGAAATTCCGGATTCTTTAAGACAGGAGGAGAGTTATTGCCTGCAGGAAACGGAAATGTTACATTTGTAGTGAGCAGGTATAACTCTACTTGGCAAATGTTGATCAGAAGCCTTTCTGATATTAAATTTACGGGAACAAGAGTAGATGCAACACCTCCAAAAGGCGGTACAGCAATTACCTATACAGGTTCTTTCCTTGAAAACTTTGAAAGTTATCCAGCTTCACCTGCCAATCTGGAATTATATCCCAAATATGTAAATGATCCCATATTAGGGAACAGATATTGGCAGCTAAAGACATTTAACAATAATAAGTATATTCAGTTAGGTGCTAATTCAGGGACTGGACAATATGTGACTTATTTCGCTGTTCCTGTTGATTTTACTGCAGCAAATACTTTGAAATTTGACGTTAATGTTGGGTTCTGGAACGGGAATGCGTTAAAAGTATATTATACTACCAACTATACTCCTCTGGGAGATGTTACCCAGGCTACAAAAACAGATATTACATCAGCATTTACAATTCCTCAAGTTCCTGCTAGTGGTTACGGAACATTAGCTCCGGCAGGAACATACATTATTCCCCCTACACTGACAGGTAACGGATTTATTTTATTTGAATATACCGGAAGCGGAAGCGGGGTTACCACTACTGTCCAGTTAGACAATATTCAGATTCAATAAAAAGCTTTAAATATCCAAAATACAGTAACGTGCTGAAATGGTTGGTGATTCGGTGAGAATAACTTTTTAACTTACATAGTTAGTGAGACACTGCCTATTAATAGCGGCCAGCTTTTCAACAAACAATTTATAGGGTGAGATTTTTCTCACCCTTTTTATTTATTGTGTGTGGTTGTAATGATATTTAAGAGAATATATACCTGAGCAAGTAGTTTACAGCCGTCATCTTACTGGAACGTGTATATGGGAGTAGCCTTCTATGCATTTAAAGAAAGTGGTGTTGGCAGAATTTCTGTCTATAACGATAAAGCTAAAAACGGATCAGATCATTATTTGCCTGCCTCTCCTAATTTAGGTCCAATAAGTCATTGGTATTCAGATGGTGTTGCTTTTATATTTCTGCAAATTAATCTGCAGATTCTCTATACAAAATAAACAGGCTGTCTTTTTTAGGCAGCCCGTTTATTTTTACAGCAATAAATAAAAAAACCACCGCGTCAGCAGTGGTTTCTATAATCTGTTAAACTTTTTTAGAAAGAAGCTTCGTTTACTTCTTTTCCCCTTTGGAAATTCATTGTTTTCTGGCTGCCTTTATAGGCAATATTAACGAGGTTAATCTGCTTGGGAAAAGAACTGAGGAGGATGGTATTTTTAATTTTTAAGGTATTGATATCCGAAACACCTCCTGTTTCAAAATATACCCATACAGTTTCTCCGCTTACCTGACTGCCGGTGAAGGTCATTGTTTTCGGCGAGCCATTGACATACACATCAAAATTATTGTTTACGTATCTTTTTACTTCTGCCTCAAATCCGGCTGTATTCGGATTGATCTTTATAGCATCGGAAATATGACTGGTATTCATTTTTGTGGTGAACTTCAATGTTTTGCTTCCGTCAATATAATCCACTTTGGTCATTGAAGAGAAAAAGTCTACATATGCAAAACTCATTAACACAAAAAGTGTTAAAATCCCTGTGATACATAAAATTTTTTTCATCTTAAATAATAGATTTACAATCATGATTGTTTAGTTAGAAGTGACAAATAACATGCCATTAAAAATTTACATTAACGGAATACTTGTCGTAAAAAGCCTTGATATGGGCAACCGCTTCATCTGCGGTATCTACCACACGGTAAAGATTGAGATCATCGGCATTAATCATTTTTTCTTTAAGCAGTGTTGCCTTAAACCAGTCCAGCAGTCCGCCCCAGAATTCCGAGCCGACAAGGACAATCGGGAACTTCCCGATTTTATTGGTTTGAATTAACGTTAAAGCTTCTGTAAGCTCATCCAGCGTCCCGAATCCGCCCGGCATCACCACAAAGCCCTGAGAATATTTAATGAACATCACTTTTCTCACGAAAAAATAATCAAAGTTCATAGAATAAGCCCGGTTGATGTAAGGATTAAAATGCTGTTCAAAAGGAAGGTCAATATTCAGTCCGATGGATTTTCCCTGTGCATTGAAAGCGCCTTTGTTTCCTGCTTCCATAATTCCGGGCCCGCCGCCGGTAATGATTCCGAAACCGATTTTTGTGATCTTTTCTGCAATTTCCACAGCCATTTCATAATACTTGCTTTCCGGCTGCAGTCTTGCAGAACCGAAAATGGAAACACAGGGGCCTATTTTAGCCAGTTTTTCATAGCCGTCTACAAACTCTGCCATTACCTTGAAAACCATCCAGCTGTCTTTCATAATGGTCTCATCCCAGGTTTTCTGCCTCAGGCTGTCATGCAGTCTGATTTCATTGCTTTCAAGTTCCGGATTTACCAGACTTTCGTCTCTGCTTCCTTCCATTCCCATTGTAAAAATTATTTAAAATATTGCTCGGCTTTTATGATGGATTCCGGCTTTCCTACATCAATAAAAATACTGTCGTGCACAAAACCGTGGATAAGTTCGGTATGCATCAGGTCCAGATATTCTTCCATGACAGAAAAGTTGCCCGTCCTTTTTATCTTATCAAAAATAACAGGGTTTATACAGTGGATTCCACTGAAAGCTAACGGTTTAAAACCTTTGTTGAATTCTGCAAGCCTCTGTTCCCCTGTCTGTACATTCAGCCAGCCTCTTAAAACCAGATCATCATTGAAAAGGAGTTTTCTCGAACTTTCACGGTCCGAAACGGCTAATGTAGCGAAATCTTTTATCTTTTTATGATAATTAACCAGGTCTGTGATATTAAGATCCGTTAAAATATCAGCATTCAGGATCAGAAAATCTTCCCCGTGATCCAGGAATCTTCTGGCAAAAACCAGGCCGCCACCGGTCTCCAGCAGCTCTTCAGATTCATCTGAAATTTCTATCCGGCACCCAAAATTATTATTATGCTTTAAGAATTCTGTAATCTGGTTTCCGAAGTGGTGGATATTAATTACAAAATCTGTAATCCCGAAACTCTTCAGGTATTTGATATTCCTTTCCAGAAGCGGTACGTCATTCACCTTAGCCAGTGCTTTAGGATGATGATCGGTAAAAGGTTTCAGCCGGGTTCCTTTTCCTGCTGCGAAAATAAGCGCCTTCATATAGTATGGGTGGTAAGTAATTAATTGGTGATGTGTAATAATGTACAGACAATAAAATAATTAACGAAGTTAAAAATATTACGTATTGCCTGTTACTTATTACTTATGATTAAGTTGATGCTGTTCGTCATGGTGAAGGCTGATTTCCACCCGGTCACCGTATTTTTCCTCAATGAAGTGCGTGATTTTGATTGCGGAATAGACCGATCTGTGCTGGCCGCCCGTACATCCGAAATTGATCTGCAGGTTTTCAAACCCTCTTTCCAGGTAGTTATCGATATTGATAGAAACCAGGCTTTTTATAAGCTCTAAAAATTTAGGCATATCGGTTCTGGTTTCCAGATATTCCTGGACCCCGATATCATTTCCGGTCTGGATCTTATATTCTTCCACTCTTCCAGGGTTTAAAATTCCGCGGCAGTCAAAGGTAAATCCGCCTCCGTTCCCGGTGTCGTCTTTTGGAATTCCTCCTTTCTTGTATGAAAAACTGTGTATGTCGATGTGTAGCATATTCTGTTGTTTTTATTTTGAACCGTTGAGGTTTATTTAAGTTTTAAGAGTATAAATCAAAATCTTAGTCCGGAAGTTCTTTAAAATATTCATTAATAAAAGGTTTTAAAGACTTTGTGATATTATTTGTGAAAAAATTGATCAATAAACCTTGAGGCTTTTTCAAAACTTTCATGTAAGTTAATAATTGAGCTTCATGAATAGGGAGTACTTCTTCAACTGCTTTTAGCTCTATTATAATACAATTGTTTACAAGTAAATCAACAACTAATTTCGTTTCTATTTCAACGCCTTCATAATTTATTGGAAAATAAAGCTGCTGTTTTACATCATAACCATTTTTAATTAGTTCTATTTTTAAGCATTCTTCGTATATGCTTTCAAGCAGACCGGGACCAAGCACTTTATGGACTTTGATTGCAAAGCCTGTAATTACATAAGATAATTGTGTAACTTCTTTCTTGGTCATAAATCTTAATATTCTTAACAGCTTAAAATAATCTTAATGGTTCAGAATTACTTCAATTTTTAATTTTGTTTTCTCCAGATTTAACTGTTGAATGATCCCTGTCAGTTCAGGATAATCTTTCATATTTTCCCATGTCCGGATAAATTCTGTAATATTTTCAATCCCTTTTTCAATGCTTGCCAGGAAATGCTGTTTTTTCTGAACAAGGCCTCTGAAACCGTAAGCGCCCAACACCTGTAAGAACCGCATCATTTTAACCGGATCCACCGAATTTCTTAGTTGATGCTGAATTTCCTCCTGATCAAACTGTTTTATGTAAAATTCCAGCATTTCATTTTTAAAGGCTTCAGGAAAGTTGGCTTTCGCCTGAAAAAGAAAAGAAACCACATCATACATCAGCGGGCCTTTCATGGCCGACTGATAATCGATAAAGGAAACTTCATTTTGTTCATTCACCATGATATTTCTGGCTTGAAAATCACGGATCATGATTCCTTTTGGTTTGAGGTTTTCGATAAGGCTGACAATTTCTTTGAATTCTTTCAGTAAAGCAGACTTATGGTATTCAAGTTCCAGTACATCGGCTATAAAATTTTTGAAGTAATACAGATCGTGGGTTACCGGGAGCTCATCATAGCTTTCATACTCAAACGTTTTGCTGAAATCTATTTTATTTTCCGTTGAAGCCTGAAGCTGATACAGTTTTTCCAGTGTCTGCTTCACCAGGGACTTTACATGAACAGACAGGCCTTCTCTTTCAATGACTTCCGAAAGCGTGTGCGCTCCTAAAAATTCCTGAATGTACATTTTCCGGTCGTCGGAGATGGATATAATTCCGGGGGTGTTGAGGTGTAAATCTGAGAAAATTCCGGAATAATATAAAAAACTTTCATTCTCCTGAAGATTCTCATTGTAGGTAATAATGTATTTTTTGCCATCGGCTGCAGCCAGAAAATTAACCCTTGCAGAGCCGCTTTGCGCTAAGGTAATGCATTCAGAGGTTTCTGTACCGGTAGAGCATTCAAAAAATCGTTTGGCGTTTTCAGCATTCATAGACGAAACAAATATACTAATTTACGCTGTAATCTTTATCTTTGCCATATGTTAAAGGATTTCAAACCTGTTTTAGGTATTTTGCTGCGTTTTATCATCATTTATGTGGTGCTGCTTCTGGCATATCAGTTTTACCTGAACCGTTTTCAGCATGAGGGACTGGATCCTTTTTCAAGAACGATTGCTGCGCAGGTGATGGATATTCAGAATTATTTGGGATATCCTACCCAGCTGTATGATGATGTAAAAGGGGAACAGGTCTATTTTTATATGAACAAAGAATATCCTACCCGGCTGGTAGAAGGTTGTAATGCCGTTTCGGTTATGATCCTTTTTGTTGCTTTTGTTTTTGCTTTTTATAAAGGAAAAAAAACGTTCGCTTTTGTACTGGCCGGGCTTATTTTGCTGTATGTGATGAATGTACTGAGAATTATCGGGCTTAATATCGTAGTGATAGATTATAAATCTTACAGTAAAGTTTCCCACGATTATGTTTTCCCGGCTGTTATTTATGGAACCGTAGTGGTTCTCTGGCTGGTATGGATTAAATTTTTTGCCTTAAAAAATGAGAATTCTTAGCTGGTTTCTGGTCATCGCCGGAGTTTTCGGACTCATTGGGGTAAGGGCACTTGAATACAGGATCTTCTATGATCCTTTCCTCAGCTACTTTCATGAAGCAGATAAAAATATGCCTTTTCCGCATTTTGAATGGGGCAAATTAATCGCCGGCCATCTGTTCAGGTTTGTCCTGAATTTATTTTTCTCCTGCTTGATCCTTCATTTCTGGTTTAAAAATAAACAATGGACCATTCAAGGTGCCGTATTAATGCTGATTATCTTTGCCATCACTTTACCCATTTACCTGTACTGTATCTATGACCGTTTCGATACCGGTTACCTTTTTTCCTTTTACATGCGGAGGTTTGTCATCCAGCCTTTGATCTTACTGCTGATTATTCCGATGTTTTATTACCGGAAAAAAATAATGCAGAAATAATGAATAAATCAAAAAGAAAAGAAATATTTTCTTAAAAAATAAAGTGGTTATTTAATTTTTTTTTATTTTAAGGAGTATCTGTTTAATTATTTGAATAATAAATGGTTATGTTGATTAAATATTAAATTAACTGACAAAATTTATTGTATTATCTTTATAATGTTGTTTGTTTAAAATATTTAGGTTTGTTACGTTAACAATCTAAACTTTGTTTATGAAACATTTAAAAAACTTTCCAGAGAAAGCATTAGGGTTATTGCAGGAAGCAAACTTCAGTCTGATTATGGAGTAGGCTGTGAAGATGCCTGTAAACCAGGGAACGGTGTTTGCGAGCAGTATGGCCTCAGCTGTAGCATGTGTGTGACAACAGGACCAGACGGTAGTATTACGACAGCTTGCCTGAAATGACTGTAAAAGATAACTGATGTCATGTATCAGTTATTTAAGTAAAAATATTTATTAAAATTTGTAAAATGAAAAAACTCATCTTCGGGTTATTAATATGGATAAGTAACGTACTGTATGGTCAGAATATAACCTGTTTATATGAACTTAAATTCAGGCCGAATCAAAATAAAGACAGTTTGGTGTCCAATACCTTTTACTTAGATATTTATGGGAAACAGTCTATATTCAGATCGGAATTAGAAAGAAAATCAGATTCACTAATAGAGAAATCAGGTTTAGGATTAGGACGGAATATGTTTTTTATTACAGATTTGTTTGTGAAAAAAAATTTAGAAACCGGAGACGTTCAAAAAATAATTATTACTTCGACAATGAGAAGCAGATTTTTTATATCTATTGATGACAAACTGGATTGGAAAATTGTAAATGAGAAACAAAAGATTGGTGATCTGTATTGTCAGAAGGCAGAAGTAGACTACGGCGGAAGGCATTGGACAGCTTGGTTTGCAGAGTCTGTAGATCTACATGAAGGACCTTATATCTTCAACGGACTACCCGGATTAATTGTTAAAATCTCAGATGCACAATTGGATTATGATTTTAACTTAATGCAATTGAGAAACGTAATAAAAAGTGATTTCTTTATTCCCCGCACCGGACAAAAAATAAGTTGGCAGGATTTTCAAAAAATCATGCAGAATTATTATGATGATCCCTTTTATGAACTGAAGAGCAGTGGAATGAAATATGTAATAGGCGACGATAAAGGAAATGTTTCTACCTTAAGTCCTAAAACAATAGTAAAGAAATTTCAAACAAATTTCAAAGATTACGGTAATAATATTCTGGAAACCGATAAAGCATTAATGCTTAAATAAAACCGATATAAGTATTGCTTATGCCTAAGATTTTACGCTTGTAATTAACGTAATCTCAAATTATTAATTATTTTGCCAAGGTTTTAATAAGATCTTCGAACTTATTTTTTAAGCTATTTTCCTGTCTGACAGATTAAAAAACAAGTATTCCTGCTCAATCATAGAAAGTACTGTTTGAAATATGAAAAGTCTTTTCCTCTTTAAATAATTCCTTAATTTCAACAGCAAAAATATCTGCTAACTTTGGAATATATTGGGATTTCGTATCAAACATTTGATTTTCCCAATTGGCATAGGTTGCTCTGTCGACATTCAGCTGATCTGCAATTTCCTTTAAACCAATGTAACATTTTTTTGTTACTCTGCCGTATGCTTATCCCAGTAGGTAACATTTTCCGGTGTCCAGATCACTTTTTTTACAAAATCCTGTTCGCGGACGGGGCAGTCTGAAATCCTGCAGATCGCACAGGAAATCGGCTTACAGTCATCCATGTGGAAATTAAACTCGACACTCCTGTTGATGTTTTTTGCCAGAAGAAGGATCATCTTTTCCATTTCATTGTGTGCATCGCGGAGGCTGTAATACCAGGGAAGGGTAATATGGGCATCAATATGCAGGGAAGCACCGAACTGCTGGATTTTCATGTTATGGACGTCAATCCATTCGGTTCTCCTGTTTTCTTCCAGGATTTTGATGATCTGGTCTAAAAGGTCGCGGTCCTGTTCATCCATAATCCCGCTCAGTGATTTGCGGACGATTTTATAGCCTACAAATATGATATATACCCCAAAGATCAGTGCGACTACAGAATCCAGCCAATAGATTTTAGTGAAATAAACAACAATAAGGCTGATTACCACTCCAAGTGTGGTCACGGTATCCGACTGAAGGTGTTTTCCGGATGAAATGAGCACCAGCGAATTTTCCTGTTCCCCTTTTCTTATGGAAATATACCCTAAAAAGTAATTGATAACTGCTGTGGCGGCAATAATGGCGATCCCCCAGTCGAGCTGGCTTAAAACTTTTCCCACTACAAGGCTGTTGATGCCTTCATAGATGATCATAATGCCGGCAATGGCAATCAGGGCACCTTCGATACCGGACGTTACAAACTCTACTTTTCCGTGGCCGTACGGATGGTCTTTATCTTTAGGCTTTGCAGCCAGATATAGGGAATACAGCCCCATAAAGGCACTGATGACATTAACGATGCTTTCCATTGCATCGGAAAATACCGCATCAGAATCGGTCATTTTCCAGGCGATGATCTTTCCGACAAAGAGGATCATCCCGAATGCGGCAATCAGTTTCTGAAAGCCTATTTTATCTTTTTTATGAGTTTCCTGCCTGTTCATAAGGTTTGATAAAAAAAAGAATCTCAATGCTGAGACTCTTTTTATTTTTGTTAGTTTAGACTAAGTTGTTTGCTACCAGGTATTCTGCAATCTGTACCGCGTTGGTTGCGGCGCCTTTCCGCAGATTGTCAGCCACAATCCAGAGATTCAGGGTCTTGGGCTGTGAGAGGTCCCGCCTGATCCTTCCGACGAATACTTCATCTTTTCCTTCGGAATACAGCGGCATCGGGTATTCATTATTTTTTACATTGTCCATCACCACGACACCCGGAGTTTCAGATAGGATTTTTCTTACCTCATCAAGGTCGAATTCATTTTCAAATTCAATGTTTACACTTTCCGAGTGGCCTCCCTGCACAGGAACCCTTACTGCAGTGGCGGTCAGATTGAATGTATCGTCACCTAAGATCTTCTTAGGTTCCTTCATCAGTTTAATCTCTTCTTTCGTGTAATCATCGTCAGCAAAAACATCACAGTGCGGAAGTGCATTTTTAAAAATCTGGTAAGGATACACTTTGGAAACGGAATCGTCTCCGGTGATTTCTGCGTTCAGCTGGTCTACTGCCGCCTTACCGGTTCCTGTTACAGACTGGTAAGTAGAGACAATCACTCTTTTAAGGTCATATTTTTTGTTTAACGGCCCCAATACCATAACCAACTGAATGGTAGAGCAGTTCGGGTTGGCAATGATCTTATCTTCTTTGGTTAAAACATCGGCATTGATCTCGGGAACCACCAGTTTTTTATCAGGATCCATTCTCCAGGCTGAAGAATTGTCGATTACAGTGGTGCCTGCTTCTGCAAAAAGCGGCGCGAACTCCAGTGAAGCTGATCCACCTGCAGAAAAGATGGCAATATCAGGTTTGGCAGCTATAGCGTCTTTCATGCTTACAATGGTAAATTCTTCCTGTTTATACTTCACCTTTTTACCTACGGATTTCTCGGAGGCTACGGGAATCAGTTCTGTGACAGGGAAGTTTCTTTCTTCCAGAATTTTAAGCATAACCTGGCCAACCATTCCTGTTGAACCTACTACAGCTACTTTCATTGATAATTAAAATTGTTTATGTTAATATATTTATGCCCCGAAGACTCTGGTCCAAGGGAAAGCATATGCGAATAAACTGACAGCAATCAGTCCCATAATCACTACCGTTAAAGAAAGGGTAGGGTTGACTTTTACTTTTTTGTAAACTACAGTCATCAGGATTGCAGCAATCAGCATAGAAAACGGATGTTCCACATACTGGAACCTTGAATATGAGTCACTCATCAGTGTTCCGGAAGACAGGGCTGCTTTTACGCCCGGCGATACCAGCAGTAAAACAATACCGGCCAGAAACTGAACATGGAAGAAGATCATGGTGAAAAGGGTAATCTTTTTCAGGAACTTATTTATTTTTCCGCTGAACCCGAACATGGTTGTTAAAAGGGCAATAACAAATAAGGTCACCAAAAGAATTTCCAAATATCCGATTCCTTTATGTGCATTCAGTAAAATCTTGTAAAAATCCATAATCTATTTTCTTTTTTTCTAATACGCAAATATAACAAAAATCCCGGCGAAAAGCCGGGATGGATATGTAATAAAATCTAATGTTTTTTATTAGAAGTTGAAAGATAATGTTGCAGACCATGTTCTTCCGAATCCGAAATAAACCTGGTTTTGCTGGTTGATACCATTCCAGTTACCTGCTGCCTGATAGAGTGCATAATCAGTATCAATCTGAGCAGGGGTACGAGTAGGGTTTAGAGCAGCATATTCTGTTTTAGAAGAAACATCAGCATGGATATTTGTATTAGATTCTGCAATATATGTTTTATCTAACAAGTTATAAACATTACCTCTAAGCGTAAAGAATTGACTAGGGTTTTTTAGTTTAACTTTAAAAGTAACTCCCAAATCTACCAAACCGAATGACGGTAATAGTAATGAACCTCTGTTTTGTGAAACTTCATTGCTGAAGTTTAGCACATTTAAGTTTGCATATAAATCTTTAACACCTCTGTATGTTGCATCGAAAGAGAACCATTCAGTTGGTCTAAAATTGAATCCTCCGGCTAATGTTGTCTGAGCTGTACCTCCAACTTTTACACCGTCTAAGAAAAGTTTTTGAGAGTCTGAACCGATTTGCTCATTATTCTCTGTAAAAATATTCCCTTCTGCATCTCCTTCATAATGGTAATCGTTTAATGAAACCATACCAAATACTTCCAGCATTTTATGAGGTTTAGCAGTCAGTTCTAACTCAACACCCTGGTGAATTTCTGTAATTCCCTGAATGTTTGAATAAGCCTGGTTAGTAGTAATGGTTGACCCTGGATTTGTAGGATCTGGATAGTTCTGTGTAAGACCGCCTCTTCTTTGGAACCTGTCTGCCCAAGATGTTCTGTAAACATTAAGATTTGCATTTACGAACGTAGAACGGAAACCATAACCTGCTTCAATGCCGAATATTTTTTCGTTTGTTAAATTAGGGTTCAAGTAGTTTTTGTTGTTTGGATATACTGCGTTCAGGAACGGCTGCTTAGAATAATAACCAATGTTTGCATATACATTATGATTATCATTGATGTTATAGTTAGCACCTGCTTTTACATTATAACCTAAGATATCTTTAAAGCCAGTTTTAGTATTTAATGCTGGGTTAGAAGCTGTAGGCTGTACAATTGGGCTATTGGTAGCAGAAGTGTTTCTGTAACCTGCCTGCTGTCCGTTCAATAAAGAAACTCCGTCAATAATGAAATGGTCAATTCTTTGGAATGACTGGTTAGAAAGTGCTCCTGAAACGAAAGCTGAAAGCTTGTCATTAGAATATTCAATTTGACCAAATCCTCCGTACCATAGTACTTCACCGTCGTTATCATACCCGATTTTATCTTCGCTGTTGTTCAGCTTGCCCCCGAAAGGATTTCCTGTTGGCCTTGGAGAGAATACATTAGAGACAACTCTTGGCGTAACTGTATAGATATTATTCGGGGCAGTAAAGAAATTTTTATTAGTATTGTCTTTATATCCGGAAGCTCCGTAAAGATCTGATACTATCTGATAATGGTATCCGTAATAATATCTGTTATCTGTACCGATTGTAAAGTTGATATTGTCGTTGATCTTGTGATTAAAGCTGATGATTGCACCAAACCAGTTATGAGAGTTGATTGATGATCTTCTTACCAATGTACTTTGTGCTGCTGTAGCAGGAGCATTTACGTTTACGGCAGCATTTCCTGCGAAAATAGCATCATAATCAATCTGACCTTCCGGAGTTACAAAACCTGTAACACCTGCGGTATTATTTCCTACACCTGTACGGATCCTACCTATATCTCCCGTACCGCCACCTCTACCAAAAGATGCATATACTACAGAGTTTAATTTGGATTTCTCACTCATATTCCAGTCCCAGTTAAGAGACAGAACAGGCTTATGATAATAGTTTACCCTATTTGATAACTGCTCACCATCTCTGAAGCCCCAATCTGCATTGTATCTTCTGTTAGGAGTTCCGTCGTTATCTTTATTATATCGGATATAATTTTGAATTGTTGAAGAGGTTGTTCTCTGGTTGTGCCATTGAGGAGCTCCGGTAATAGTAAACTGGAAATCATGTTTCTTATTTGGCTGGTAACCAACAGCAAGATAATAGTTGTATCCTTCGAAATCTGTACCGTTAGCATACATGGCACCAGCCGTTCTTCCCATAAGGAAAGATGATGACCATCCTGAAGCAGATTTACCGGTATTGTAAGAAAATACAGTCTTTAAAAAGCCTTCATTACCTACACCTAAAGATACTTTTCCTCCTTGTCTTTTATCTGCAGCTCTGGTAATATAATTCATTGTGCCTCCAACAGATGCAATTGCTAATTTTGAAGATCCTAAACCTCTTTGTACCTGCATGGCAGAGGTTACATCAGACAGACCAGACCAGTTAGACCAGTATACTGCACCCGTTTCCATATCATTTACAGGAACACCATTTACCATTACTGCAATGTTTTCCTGAGCAAAACCACGAATGTTGATTTTAGAATCTCCAAAACCTCCTCCGGATTTTGTAGCATACACTGATGGAGTAGTATTAAGAATCTCAGGAAGTTCTTGGTTACCGATTCTTTCCTGAATCTGTGCTTCTTTAATTGTAGAAACCGCAACAGGAGTTTTTCTGTCTTTAGCGATATCAGCAACTCCAGCAATTACAACTTGTTCGATATCCCTTGATCTTGTATCAGCAGTATCCTGAACCTGTTGTGCGTAATAAACACTAGCTGTGGATAAGGTAATTATCGCAGTTAGCATTGATTTGTTGATTAATTTCATAATCGTTAGTAATAGTTAGATTAAATTTTCTGCAAAATTGAGGAAATAAATTTTAACTAATATTAACTTTATGTTAATTTTTAAAGAATCTTAATAAGGTTCAATAAATTGATTTACAATGCATTGAATAATATTTAAGATTTCATATGAAAAAAATCACATTATTGATTTTTTAACAAAAACACTTTATTTTTATTGAAAATCTAACGTTATTTAACGGCCTTAAGGCTTAAATCCATATTATGGGCAGAATGCGTTAGTGCCCCTGCAGATATGTAGGTAACGCCTGTAGAAGCAATTGCTTTCAGGTGTTCGCGGGTAACTCCTCCGGAAGCTTCGGTTTCACATGAACCGTTGATCATCTTTACGGCCTTTACCATAGTCGGGATATCCATATTGTCCAGCATGATCCTGTCTACCTTTGCCTTCATCGCTTCTTCCACTTCCTCCAGGTTCCGGGTTTCCACTTCTATTTTCAGCTTCTTTTTATTTTTTTTGATATAATCTTTAGCCATTTTCACGGCATTGGTAATGCTTCCGTTGTAATCAATATGGTTGTCTTTCAGCATGATCATGTCATAAAGCCCGTAACGGTGATTGGTTCCGCCTCCGATGGCCACTGCCCATTTTTCACAGACCCTGAAATTAGGCGTGGTCTTTCTGGTATCTAAAAGCTTGGTTTTGGTTCCTATCAGTCTTGAATCCCAGTCATGGGTAAGGGTGGCAATTCCGCTCATCCGCTGCATGCAGTTCAGTACCAGCCTTTCTGTGGAAAGGATAGACCTCGCGCTTCCGGTTACGGTAAAAGCAATGTCTCCGACCTTCACTGCGTCACCGTCTTTTACGAAAGTTTCAACATTCAGGTTTTTGTCAAATGTTTTAAAAATAATTTCAGCCAGTTCTAACCCGGCCAGAATACAGTCCTGTTTTACCAGAAGCTTTGCGCTCTGTTCAAGATCTTTAGGAATGGTGGAAAGGGTAGAGTGGTCGCCATCCTGAATGTCTTCTTCCAAAGCATTTTTGATGAACTGTTTTAAAACTTTATCGGTTACGTATGCCGGTCTTTTCATATTGTATGCTTTTAAACTAAATCTTTATTGTAAAATGCACCCTTGTTTTCTGTCATTTCCATAGACTGGATAATGATGAGGTGGGCAACGGTTGTTAGGTTCCTCAATTCCGATAACTGCGGGGAAAGGATTGAGTAGTGGTAAATTTCATCCACGGCAGCAGCAATTTCCTGATGCTTCTGTAAAGCCATATTCAGACGGCGGTTGCTTCTTACAATTCCCACCAGGTCACTCATCATTTCCTGCAGCTGCTTTCTCAGATAAGAAATGATTACCATTTCATCCATGATCTTCATACCCTCTTCGTTCCATTCCGGCACGGCTTTCAGGTCATCAAAGTTGAAGTTGTTCTCATGTAAGAGAGCCACGGTTTTCATTGCAGCATTGTGTCCGAAAACCAGGCCTTCCAATAATGAATTTGAAGCCAGTCGGTTAGCTCCGTGAAGTCCGGAATTGGTACACTCTCCAACGGCAAAAAGATTTCTTATGGAAGACTGTCCGTCCCTATCCACTTCAATGCCGCCCATCAGATAATGGCAGGCCGGAACCACCGGGATCAGCTGTTTGAAGGGGTCAATCCCTTCATCCCTGCATTTCCTGTAGATATTCGGAAAATGTTCAAGGAATCTTTCCTGATCCATTTCTTTACAGTCCAGCCCTACATATTCGTCACCGGTCACTTTCATTTCCGCATCAATTGCTCTTGCTACAATGTCGCGGGAGGCCAGTTCTTCGCGCTCATCATATTTATGCATGAATTTTTCGCCTTTTTTTGTTCTCAGCTTGGCGCCGTCCCCGCGTACAGCTTCAGAAATCAAGAACAGCATTCCGTCTATCTTGCTGTACAGTGCAGTAGGATGGAACTGGTAATACTGCATGTTGGAAACCTTTCCTTTTGCTCTTGCCACGAAAGCGATGCCGTCTCCGGTTGCAATGGTAGGGTTGGTGGTATTTTTATAGACATGGCCTGCTCCGCCTGTGGCCACCATTGTTATTTTGGAAGTAATCTTTTTGATTTTTTTAGATTTTTCATCTAAAATATAGGCACCGTAGCAATGGATGTCTCCTTCGTTGAGCTCTTTCCCCGGAACATGGTGCTGGGTAATAATATCGATCACATAATGATGGTCCAGGATCTCAATATTTTCACTTTTATTGGCTGTTTCCAGCAACGCTCTTTCAATTTCAAAACCGGTGATGTCTTTATGGTGGACAATCCTGTTTTCAGTATGTCCGCCTTCTCTTCCCAAAGCGAATTCTCCGTTTTTCATATCGAAGTTAGCACCCCATTCCACAATTTCATTAAACCTGGCCGGAGCTTCCTTTACCACCATTTCCACCACGTCGCGTTTGCTTTCACCGTCTCCGGCACGCATCGTGTCTTCAATATGTTTGTTGAAATGATCGTTTTTAGAATCTGTAACTACCGCAAGCCCGCCCTGTGCATATTTGGTATTGCTTTCATCTTCATCAGACTTGGTTACGATAATTATTTTGGCATCCGGAAACTGCTCAGAAATTTTTATGGCGTAGGAAAGTCCCGAAATCCCGGAACCGATTACTAATACATCCGCTTTTATCATTATGCTTGCTTTAGGTACAAACGTCTAAATTAAATAAATTTAAACAATTTTTCGTCTGGTTTTCTTACTTTTTTCAGGTGCTGGAAATGATCTTCCTCCGAACGGTAGCCTAAAGCCAGCGTAACAGTTGCTTTTTCAACTTCAGGATTGATTTCTAAGATTTCTTCAATAACATCCTGGCGGAATCCTTCCATCGGGCAGGTGTCTACATTTTCAATGGCGGCGGCATACATCAGGTTAGCGAGAACGATATACGACTGTTTTTCTGCCCAGTTGAAAATATCGTCGCGGTTCTTCTGAATGTGCTGATCAATGCTGTTTCTGAAAGGGTCTAAATTTTCCAGCGGCATTTCCCTTACTTCCGAGATATGCCTGAAGTATCCGTTGAGATACTGCTCTTCCACTGTTTTTTTTGAAACAATAACAATCAGATGGGAACAGGTGGAAATCTGTGACGGGTTGTAAAAGGCCGGAATCAGCTTCTGCTTCATCGCTTCACTTTCCACAACCAGAATTTTGTAAGGCTGAAGACCCAGAGAGCTTGCAGATAATTTTCCTGACTCAAGAATGTTATAAAGGACTTCCTGAGGAACGGTTTCCTGATTAAATTTCTTTACGGAATATCTTCTGCTTAACGCTTCTAAATAATTCTTCATATCACAAATTTAAGAATAGAATACGAATTAAATAAGGTTAAAGCGAAATATCTTACGCTAAATTAACATGAAAAAAAGGATCACTCCAGATTATTGGAGTGATCCTTTTAAGTATGTGGAATGGTTATTTATATTTAATCCCTGTTTTTAACAAGTACCCAGCCGGAATATGTGAACGGGGTATTTTTCTTGTCATTTTCATTCCATGAAACAGAATACCAGTAGCTTCCTGTTGGGATTTTTCTTCCGCCTACTGTACCGTCCCAACGGTATTTATTGGATTTGTCGGCTTCATGGATTTTAGCTCCGTACCGGTCGAAAACATTGAATATTAAATTCTTTTTGCCGGCCAGTGCAGAATAGTCAATCGCATCATTTACTCCGTCTCCGTTCGGCGTGATCACGTTGATCAGGTTCGGAACTACGATGGTAATGGTAATCGGGTCGCAGTTATAGGCATCTTTGATGTAAATCTGGCTGTCTCCTCTCGGTACATTTTTAAATTCATTGGAAGTCTGCCAGTGAATTCCGTCGATGGAATATTGGTAAGGGGCAGTGCCTCCGTTAGCATACACCGTAACAGTTGTATTTGAAATATCTACACTGGTAATCACAGGCTGCTCGGAAGGATATACGGTCACGACTTGTTTTACCACACAGTCTCCTGTTTTAAGCTCTACCCAATATGTCCCGACGGTTACATTGGTAATTGCCTGAGTGGTTGCACCCGTACTCCATTTGTAAGCGATAAACCCGGGACCGGCATCCAGTGTTGTCGTGTCTTCCATACAGATAATTTTATCCTCCAGAATTTTAGAGAAAGCCTGCGGGATTACAATTAACGTGACTTTAGCAACGGCATAACATCCGTTTGCATTGGTAACTTTAACGTATGCTACTCCATTTGGAGAGATATATGCAGTTGGTGTCAGGATCTGGTTGGTTCCGTTCTGTGCATCGGTTAAAGAAGGATAATATGTTTTTGTACCGGTCTGTAAGGTAACTAAAGCGATGGTAAGGTCAAACTGACCTGTAGAAGGCTTGGTCTCAATTGCACAGGATCTTAAAGTGGCGTCCTGTACCACTACAACCGGGAATATAGACAGTGTAATCTGTGCAGCATCCGTACAGCCCTGCGGAGTGGTTACCTGAGCATAAACTGTTGTAGCCGGCGAAAAGAACGCTGAAGGATTGGTAATCGGATTGATCTGATTATTAAGATCAGACATGGTATTATAAAATATTGATGTACTTCCGGGAACTGATGACAGTGCCGCTGCTGTAAGATCGAAAACAGCCCCTCCTGCATTATTGTTGTTGCAGCCGTTGATTGTTACGTCGTTTGCTGAAAAAGGCGTGGGCGTCAGTACAATGGTTCCGTCACCGTTATCGCAGAGCGTGGATGAAGGATCCTGTACAACTACGGTAACCGTAGTGGTTCCGGCAGGATACTGGTAGCTGGCAGGATTGGTAATCGGTGTTCCGCCCGGTCCGAAATAAGTGAAAATATAGTTTGCCGGGTTTGTGACAAACTGGTTCTGGAAGGACGTTAAATTTACGGTTCCGTTTCCTGTAGCCGGGTTTACGCAGACACTCGGGGTGATGGTATTGGTAAGAATAGGAACTTTATCAATATAAATTTTGGCATTTTTTATGGAATGCCTTGCACTTGCACCTCCTGTTGCTGCAGAAAACCCGAAATATCCTGTAGTCATTCCTACAGCTCCTCCGGAAGCGGTAAATGGCTGGTCTACCAATAAAACGCCATCCATCTGAATTTTTATGTTCCAGATATTGGGATTTACAGGATCCATTTCGCCGTTTACGATCACGTGTTTATAGGTCGCCCCAACAAACGGCTGTGTTGGATTGAGATCCGCCGTGTGAAATGTACTTCCTGCAGTTGTGTTGTATTCGATATTGTTGTTTCCTACAGGTAGGTTGTTGGTTCCGTACAGGACATGGATTTTACTCATCTGGCCTTCTGTGGAATTATTGAAAATGTCAAAACCTACCATCAGTCCGTTGGCATTGGCAGGGATACCCAAACCGCCTCCGCTCGTAAATCCTGTAGGTGGGTTGCTCAGGTACCAGAAGGTAAATCCGTCACCCCGGCCGAAAGCCGTAGTTCCGTTTCCGTCAATTCTGAAATCAAATTCCACTTTCCATTTATCACAATATTTAAGGTTGATGGGTGTTGATAATTTTACCACGCCAAACTGGCTCCCGATATCCTGTGTAAGCTGTATAAAATCTCCGCTTACAGAAGCATTGGAGACAAGATCCCATCCGGTTGTATTTACAGGGCTTCCGGTAAGCTGATACGTCTGTGCAGAAAATTTTCCGGTGAGACAAATGAAAATGATAAGAAAATAAGACAGTATTAGTTTTTTCATTTGAGCGAATTGCTTAAGTTATTAATATTTTAAATTGGTTTACGGTATGTATTTACGCTCATGATAAAATTTCCGACAGAATGTTTATCATCTGAGCAGTTGACCATATAATATTTTTACAGAAATAAAAAAGACCACTCTCACATGGAGAGTGATCTTTTCTTGTAATTCTTATTCTATGTTTTTTACCAGTATCCAGCCGTTATAAACAGTCTGGGTATTGTTTTTGTCATTTTCATTCCAGCTGATGGTATACCAGTAAGTTCCTGTCATTACCTTTTTACCGCCGGCTGTTCCGTTCCATTTGTAGTTTCTCAGTTTGTCGGCTTCATAAAGCTTGTTTCCGTATCTGTCATAGATAACGAAAACCAGATTTTTCTTGTAAGCCAGAGCAGTGTAATCAATTACGTCATTTATGTTGTCCCCGTTAGGCGTAATCACATTGATGAGATTCGGAACGGTAACCTGAACACTAATCGGCGAACAGTTATACGCATCTTTTACATATACTACGGCTTCACCTCTCGGAAGGCCTGTAAATATATTGGAATCCTGCCAGTTTACGCCGTCCAGAGAATACTGGTAAGGAGTTTTTCCTCCGTTTACATTGACGGTAATTGTGGTATTGGTAATATCAATCCCTGTAATTACGGGCTGAGGTGACGGAATAACCTTCACCAGCTGTGTTGATGTACATCTTCCCGATTTCAGCTGAACCCAGTACTGCCCCGGAGAAACATTCTGGATCGCCTGGGTAGTATCGCCTGTGCTCCACAGGTAAGTATCAAATCCAGGACCTGCGTCAAGCGTGGTTTTTGCATCGATACAGATGATTTTATCTTTCAGGACAGAAGAATATACCGGAGGCAGGACTTTAAGGGTTATTTTGGCAACAACGAAACAGGTTGCCACATTGGTAATTCTTACATATACTGTTGATGAGGTTGAAATATAGGCAAGAGAATTTGAGATCACATTTGTTCCGGCTACAGCATCAGCTAAGTTGGTGTGGTATGTTTTGGTAATGCCTGAAGCATTTGTCACGTTAGCTTGTGTCAGGTTGAAAGAAGCGGTAGTAGGCGCACTTTCAATAAAGCAGGACTCAATAGTGGTATCATTATACACAATAGGAGGGAAAAATGCCAGGGTAATGACAGCAGATCCTACACATCCTTGCGGAGTGGTTACTTTTACATATACGGTTCCGGCTGCAGAAACGTAAGCATTAGGGTTGGTAATCGGGTTAGTCCCTGCATTGAGATCAGCCATGGTCTTGTAATAGATTTTGGTTGATCCCGGCGGTTCATTCACATTGGCAAGCGTAAGGTTATACGTTGCTGTTCCTGCATTGTTGTTGTTACATTCGGTAAGTGTAGCGGGAGTTGCGGTAAACGGAGAAAGGGATAAAATAATCTTCGCATCCGGATTATCGCACAATACGCCGGCGTTATCTTTAATTAAAACAGAAACCGTTGTATTCCCGGTAAACTGATAATTGGCAGGATTGGCAATCGGTGTTCCTGCTACGCTGTATGAGAACGTATAGTTTGCAGGGTTGGCCACAAACTGGTTCTGGTAACTTGTCAGGTTAACGGTCCCCTGGCCGGTTGAAGGATTCGGGCAGAAACTCGCCGAAACCGAAGGCTGGGTGATGGAAACCTTATCTGTGTAAATTTTGGCATTTTTGATCGAATGTCTCGCACTTGCCGCCCCCGTAGATGCTGAAAAGCCGAAATATCCCTGGGTCATCCCAACCGCGCCTCCGGATGGGGCGAAAGACTGGTTAACCACTACAACACCGTCTATTTTTATATTGATGATCCAGTTGTTCACATTGGCAGGATCTACCTGTCCCAATACTTCCACATGCTTGTAGGTAGCCCCGACAAATGGCTGGGTGGTATTGAGATCCGCAGTATGGAATGTACTTCCTGCTGTATTGTTGAATTCGATATTGGATCCCGCAGTATTATTCGTCCCGTACAGTACGTGCACTTTGCTCATCTGGCCTTCGGTACTGTTGTTGAAGATGTCAAAACCTACCATAAGCCCTGTTGAATTGGCAGGAATCCCCAAACCGCCTCCCTGAGTATAGGATGCAGGAGGGTTGGCAAGATACCAGAAGGCAAAACCGTCACCGCGGCCGTAAGACGTGGTTCCGTTTCCGTCTATCCTGAAATCGAATTCCACTCTCCATTTATCACAGAATTTAAGATTGATGGGAGCGTTTAATTTGATACCGCCTACCTGAGAGGTCTGATCTGCCGTAAGCTGTACGAAGTCACCACTAACCGCTGCTGACGGAACAACATCCCACCCGGCTGTGTTGACAGGGTTCCCTGTCAGCTGGTAGGTCTGGGCAGAAATTTTTCCGAAAAAGCAGCATAGAAAGAGGATAAAATAAGTCAGTAGCTTTTTATTCATATATTGTGGTACTTAATTATCAGCCAAAGATATTAAATCCCAACCAAATTATAAGTATTCAATATTAATTTTACTGAATTTGATGGTTATTTTACAATAAATGATAAGCTAAAATAAGAAATGATGAAAACTTTTAATCGGAATTTATTTTCATTATAAATTAGAAAAGGGAGTTATTCTCAAGACTTTCAAAATAGGTGTCAATTTCTAAATTGCCTGATGCAGCAGCACTTACGGCTAGTTTGTCACACAGCTCATTTTCAAAATGCCCTGCATGGCCTTTAATCCAGTGCATCTTTGGCTGGTGCAGATTATACAGTACTGCAAACCTCTGCCATAGATCCGGATTTTTAACATTTTTCCACCGTCTTTTGATCCATCCGGCCAGCCAGTTCTGGTTGATGGCATCCGAAACATATTTGCTGTCTGTATACACATGGATATCATTATCAGGAGATTTCAGCTTTTCCAGCGCGGTGATCACAGCCAGAAGTTCCATCCTGTTGTTGGTAGTTTTACGGAAACCTTTTGAAAATGTTTTCTGATAATTTTTTTCGGGAACGCGCATGAGAATTCCATATCCGCCTTTTCCCGGGTTTCCGCTGCAGGCTCCGTCGGTGTATATTTCTATTCTCAAATCAGGTGTATTGAATATAAACTTTTATGACAAAAGAATGATCATAAAGTTTGATGGTTAATTATAAATTTTATTTCAGATTTCCCTTAGTAATACTCTCCCTGAAGATATGTTTCAGCTTCTCTGAACTTTTTTTTCAGGAGATTGATTAAAACGGAAAATCATCATCGTCATCAAAATCGTTCATCGAAGATCCTGATACCTGTGATTTATTCGGCAGGTCAAACGCGGCACCGGGCTGGATGGTTGTTTTTATTTTGTCAAATCCGCTTGGCTCGCCACCTCCGAAACTGGAAGGGTAGCCTCCGGCACCTCCGTCAAATGCAGCTTCCACATCGCCGAATCTTGCGAAGTGTTTAAGGAAAGAGAGCCTAACATCGGCTGTTGCCCCGTTCCTGTGTTTTGCAATAATCAGCTCCGCCTGGTTTTCGGTTGAGGTTTCCTGTCCTTCTTCGTCATTGTCCCAAACGGTAATTTTATAATATTCCGGCCTGAAGATGAAAGATACGATATCCGCATCCTGCTCAATCGCTCCGGATTCCCTCAGATCGGAAAGCTGAGGCCTTTTTCCCGGACGGGTTTCCACACTTCTGGAAAGCTGGGACAGTGCAATAACCGGAACGTTAAGTTCTTTTGCAATGGCCTTTAATGAACGGGAGATCATGGAAATTTCCTGCTCACGGTTTCCGGCTCCTTTTCCGCCGCCGCCTGCGGTCATCAGCTGAAGGTAATCGACCATGATGATCCTTACCCCATGCTGCATAACAAGCCTCCGGCATTTTGCACGGAAATCAAAAATCGACAGGGAAGGGGTTTCATCAATATATAAAGGAGCATTTTCCAGTTCGGAGACGTTGGAGAACAGCCTTTGCCATTCTTCATCATCCAGTGTTCCTTTTCTTAGTTTTTCCGAAGAAATTCTTGTTTCGGAAGCAATCATCCTGGTGATCAGCTGTACCGAAGCCATCTCCAGGGAGAATAAAGCCATCGGGATTTTGTGCCCTACCGCAATATTCCTTGCCATTGAAAGAAGGAATGCCGTTTTACCCATTGCCGGACGTGCCGCAATAATGATAAGGTCGGAATTCTGCCAGCCTCCGGTTTCTTTATCCACATCACGGAATCCTGAAGGTACTCCGGAAAGCCCTTCTTTGTCTTTCAGGGATTTGATGGTTTCAATCGCCTGTTTTACCAGTGAATTGGCCGTATCGAATCCTTTTTTAATCGTTCCGTTGGTAATTTCAAAAAATGACTGTTCCGCCTTGTCCAGAAGTTCAAAAACATCTGTTGATTCTTTATAGGAGGCATCAATAACGTTGGCCGAAACATTAATCAGGCTTCTTAGGATATATTTTTCAAGAATCACGCGCACATGGTATTCAATGTGAGCGGATGAGCTTACGCCCATGGTCAGGTCAATAAGGTAATGGTCTCCGCCTGCCTGGCTCAGTCTGTCTTCTTTTTTCAGTGCCTGGATTATGGTCATCAGGTCAACCGGCTGGTTGCCTTCGTATAATTTTAAAATCGTTGAAAAAATGATGCCGTGTCTGGGATCATAAAAGACATCCGGCGTTAATAAATCTATAGATTCGTCAAGACCTTTTTTATCAATCAGAAAAGTACCGATAACCAGTCTTTCAAATTCTAATGCATTGGGAGGGAGTTTTCCGTCAGCAATTGAAAGCTCTTTTGCAAAGTTTCCGTTCGTTAATGAAGATAGAGTTTCTTTCTGCGCCATAATGATGCAAAGATAGTTTTTTTGGAAATCAAAATACTAAAAAATTAGCCCTGATATGGCCCAGGTACCACAAAGTGCCAATAAAAAATCACCTCAAAACTGAGGTGATTTTTAAGTATCTGAAAATTATTATTGTATGTTTTTAACCAGTATCCATCCGCTGTATTTTGTCGGCGTACTGCTCTTATCGTTCTCATTCCATGTGATGGTGTACCAGTAGGTCCCGGTAACGATTTTTTTACCGTTTGATGTACCGTCCCATTTGTAGTCTCTCATTTTATCAGCGGTATACATCATATTGCCATAGCGGTCGTAAATCTTTAAGACTAAATTCTTCTTATAAGCCAGCGCGGAATAATCAATATAATCATTCACATTGTCTCCGTTCGGTGTGATGGCATTGATCAGATTCGGAACTGTAACCTGGACATCAATAGGGCTACAGTCGTAGGCATCTTTTACATATACTTTGTTTTCTCCTCTCGGAAGGCCTGTAAATACATTGGAATCCTGCCATGTTACTCCGTCCAGGGAGTATTTGTAAGGCGGCTTTCCTCCGTTTACCGTTACCGTGAAAGAATCATTGGTGATTTCAATGTTGGTAATCACGGGCTGTACAGAGGCGTTAACCTTCACTTCCTGTAAAGTCCAGCATTTTCCTGTTTTCAGTTTTACCCAGTAGGCACCTGCCGTCACATTTGAAATAGACTGGGTGGTGGCTCCCGTGCTCCATTCATAACCGTCAAATCCGGGTCCTGCATCTAAAGTAGTTGTATCTTCAATACAGATGATTTTGTCGGTCAGGACGTTTGATTTTACCGGAGGCAAAACTTTTAACGTGATTTTAGCAATCGCAAAACAGCTGTCTGCATTTATTACTTTTACATAGACCACGGTATTTGTTGAGATATATGCCGCTGGGTTCAGGATTTCGTTGGTTCCTGCCAGCAGATCAGCCTGTGTGGCGAAATATTTCTTCGTAATACCGGTTTGTGACGTAATATTGGCCTGGGTAAGATCAAAAGAAGCTGTGATCACATTAGAATCAATAAAACATGATTCGATAGTGGCATCCTTTACCACAACGGTCGGGTAAAACTGCAAGGCAATTTCCGACTGTCCCGTACATCCCTGCGGTGTAGATACTTTTACATACACTGTTTTCGGTGCTGCAGAAGTATAGGTCGCCGGATTAGCGATTTCGTTGGTTCCTGCAGTCAGGTCCGCCAGGGTAGGATAATATTTTTTGGTAACACCTCCCGGAGGATATACGTCTGCTGCAGTCAGGTCAAAAACACCCGTACCTGCATTATTATTGTTACAGGTTTTAATGGCAACATTTACTGCCGGTAAAGGCGGGAAAAACTGCAGGGCGATCTGCGCTGTCCCTACACATCCCTGGCTCGTGGTTATCTTTACGAAAACTGTTTTCGGAGCTGCGGAAGGGTAGGCTGCCGAATTGGTAATTTCATTGGTTCCTGCATTCAGGTCTGCAAGGGTAGGATAATATTTTTTTGTTGAGCCCGGGGTTGCTGTATATACATTGGCCGTTGTCAGGTTAAAAATACCTGAACCTGCATTGTTGATGTTACAGCTGGTGAGCGTGGCGTTCATCGTTGTGATGTTTCCCGGCTTGAATTTAAACGGCCCGATCTGCGTACAGCTGTTGATCGGATTCGCCGGATTGGTCGGATCCTGATAATGGATGCTGTAATAATAAATATCTGTACCGTTTATCGTTATAGGTGCGGTGATGGGGTTTGCCCCGGTAAGCGCATCATTGGAGGTATAATGGTAAGTAACCTGAAAGTTAAGATTCCCGTTAACAATTCCCGGAGTCAGCGTGCTGAAATCAAAAGTTGTAGGAAGCTGGCACTGCAGGATCTCATTGGGTGATCCCGGTGTTGTTCCCGGCGTTCCCGGCGGTACAAAAGGGTTAGGCGTAAGGTTTGGATCCGTAAACGGAGAAGCCAGTGTGGCTGTCCCTCCCCAATTCAGTGAGAACCCGGTGGTATTGCTGGAAAAATTATCTACGATTAAATAATAGGTTTCGCCGGGCAAAACGTCCATGTATTTTACGAAACGGTCAGAAGGATTTCCTAAATTATCGGTACCTGCACCTTCTGAAGTATCAAGAGAGGTCATGTTGAGTCCTGTAGGACCTCCGCCTCCGGAAAATGAACATCTTACCGGTAAGCCAAGGCTTCCGCACTGTACGTTAGGCCCGTAAACAGCCCAGTCGTAATCTGTACTGGCAGAATTAGGATTAGGTGTGATCACAAATGTTAGCGTCCCTCCGGTAGCAATGGTAAACTTATACCAAACGGAAAAATGCTCTGTTGACAGGCATCCTCCCAAAGGGCTTTCCTGTACTGTACCGAAACCACTTGGAGTATATGACTGACCTGAATTCCCACATACTGCAATTGCCGTGGCACAGTCTGATTGTGAGAGCAACAATTGTGAGAAAAATAAAATAGTCAGCAGTAATAACTTCTTCATTGGAAATGATTTTTTTATTAAATAGTATTATACTTATTTATGTGAAAAAAACCGCCTGGAAAAAGCGGTTTTCTCTTAGTTATTTAAGGGTTAGTCTCTGTTTTTTACCATTACCCATCCTGAGAACTTGAATGGCGTATTCTTCTTGTCATTTTCATTCCAGGTTACAGAATACCAATAGGTTCCGGTAGGTACTTTTTTACCGCCCGTGGTTCCGTCCCATTTGAATCCGGTGGTCTTGTCGGCCTGTCCTACTTTCACTCCGTACCGGTCAAAAATACTTAATACCAGGCTTTGTTTTCCGGACAGGGCTGAATAATCAATTATATCATTCACTCCGTCACCGTTCGGTGTAATTACATTAACCAGGTTCGGTACCACAACCGTCACGGTGATAGGATCACAGTCATAGGCATCCTTCACATAGATCATATGGTCACCTCTCGGTACATTGTTGAAAATGTTTGAATCCTGCCAGTTGATTCCGTCAATTGAGTATTTGTAAGGAGCAGTCCCGCCTGCAATATTTGCAGTAATGGTATTGTCTGTAATATCAATGCTTGAAATAACAGGCTGTTCGGAAGGGTATACTTTAACCTCCTGTCTCGCAACACAGTCTCCGGTTTTAAGTTCTACCCAATAAGTTCCTACAGTAACGTCTGTAATAGACTGGGTGGAGGCTCCCGTACTCCATTTATAGGCTACAAATCCCGGGCCTGCATCTAAAGTGGTCGTATCTTCCATACAGATGATCTTATCTTCCAGAATATTGGAATAAACAGGAGGCAATACAATCAATGTTACTTTAACAACTTTATAACATCCGTTTCCATCCTGTACTCTGACGAAGATCACGCCGTTCGGAGCAATATAGGCAGTCGGGGTTAAAATCTCGTTGGTTCCGTTTACGGCATCTGCCACAGATGGATAATATGTTTTAACAGCTCCTGTAAGGGTAGTTACCGCTGCTGTTGTAAGATTAAATAAAGCTGTAGAAGGATTCGTTTCTATAAAACATGATCTCAGCGTAGCATCTGTTACCGTGAAATCTGCATAGAAAGCCAGCGTGATCTCGGCAACATCAGAACAACCCTGTAATGTCGCCACCTTTACATATACTTTACCTGTAGATGAAGTGAAAGTATAAGGATTGGTAATTTCATTGGTCCCTGCATTGAGGTCAGCCATCGTAGGATAATATTTTTTAATGGCGGTAGGATCTGAAGGCAGCACATCAGCCGTAGTAAGGTTAAATACAGCCGTACCCTGGTTATTGTTGTTACATTCGGTTAAGGTAACATCAAGAGCCGTGATGTTCCCCTGCTTGAATTTAAAGATTCCCGTCTGCTTACATTTGCTGATTGCACTGTTCGGGTTGGCAGGATCAGAATAGCTGATGCTGTAATAATATACCGCAGTTGTGCTTACGGTTTGCGGTGTAGTAATCGGGTTGTTACCGGTAAGCGCATCATTTGAGTTTGTATGATAACTTACGGTGAAATTCGGGTTTCCGTTAACGATACCTGTAGATAAAGTCGAGAAATTGAATACAGCAGGATCGGTACAGATGATTACCTCGTTCGGCTGTGTCGGAACCGGGTTCGGTGTTCCCGGCGGTATGAAAGGGTTCGGCTGAACCGCAGACGTAAACGGGGAAGACAGGGTTGCAGTACCGTCCCAGCTCAACACAAATCCGTTGGTATTGGCTGAAAAGTTATCTATAATTAAATAATAGGTTTCACCGGCAATTACATCCAGGTATTTTACAAAACCATCGCCACCCGCACCTTCTGTGGTATCGGTTGCAGTCATGTTAAGACCTGTTAATCCGGTTCCTGAAGGAGCAGCATAAGAACATCTTATAGGTGTACCAAGGCTTCCACAGGGCTTATTCGGTCCGAAAACAGCCCAGTCATAATCAGCCTGTGCATTCGGGGTAATCAGGAACGTAAGGGTTCCGCTGGTAGAGGCGGTGAATGTATACCATACGGAAAAGTGTTCAGTAGAAAGGCATCCGCTGCCCAGAGGGCTTTCCTGGACACTCCCGAATCCGCTCGGTGTATAGGAAATACTGGAATTTCCACAGACGGCAAGGGCTGAGGTACAGTCCGACTGCGCGTAAAACATCTGGGACAGGATGCCCAGAAAAATTAGTAGAATTTTTTTCATGAAGGGGGAAATTTTATATTACAAATATAAAAAATTATTAATTTTAAATTAAAGTTTTTAAGATTAATTTAATAAATTGCTATTTATGCCTTTAATATTGCATTTTTCTCAATTTAGTGTTGGTGGTTCCTACAATCAGTGCTATCAGTACCGTCATTGTTCCGCCGAAAACAACTGAGCGCACCACGCCAAGCATCTTCGCCATCAATCCGCTTTCAAACTGGCCCATTTCATTGCTCGACATAATAAATATTGAATTGACACTCAACACCCGGCCTCTGATATGATCCGGCGTTTTCAGCTGAACAATTGTTCCCCTGATGACTACGGAAATCCCGTCCAACATCCCGCTCAGCATCAGGAACATGAAAGACAGCCAGTACAGATGGGACAACCCGAACCCGATGATACAAAGCCCGAATCCTGTAACGGCAGCCAGTAAAATCTTACCCTGGTTCTTCCGTAAAGGAATTATCGATAACATAATGATAATGCACATGGATCCGATATCTGATGCGGCATTCAGTAACCCGAAACCTTCCGCACCTACTTTCAGGATGTCTGAAGCATATACGGGAATCATGGCTACGGCACCTCCGAAAAGAACCGCAAACATATCTAAGCACAGCGCACCCAAAATCTCTTTTGTCCTGAAAATATAAGAAATTCCTTCGCGCATACTCTCTATAACGTCAACATTCTCTTTTTTGTATTCGGAATACTGTTTATTTAACTGAAAAAAGAACAATGAGGCGAAAAATATTAATAATATAACGGCAATTAATGTCCATTTTACTCCAAAAAATCCAATCAGAAAACCTCCGGCTGCATGTCCGCATACTGAAGATACCAGAAAAGTGGCCTGGTTTAAAGTAACGGCATTCGGGAGGTTTTCTTTTTTTACAATTTTAGGAATCATGGAAGGGACAATCGGCCCGATGAAAGCCCTGGCAATCCCGGTAAAGAAAATAACCCCGTAAATAAAATAGGTAATCTGATGCCCCGAAAAATGAAGTTCAACATTAAAAAATGCCGGAATCAGCAAGAGCCCGATCAGGAAAATATAGGCGTAATTACAGATCAGGAGCAGCTTTTTCTTTTCATTCATGTCAATAACATGCCCTGCATACAAAGCACAGCTTACAGCCGGAATTACCTCTGAAAGTCCTATCAATCCGATGGAAAAAGGATCTTTGGTCAGCTGGTATACCCACCATCCCAATAATGTGGCAAGCATTCTGAAGGCTAATACAATAAAAAATCTTCCGGTAAGAAGATTCCTGAATTCCACATTCTTTAAGGTCTGGAGCGGGGTGAATGATATCATCCGACAAAAATACCCTCAAATATTGATTTGAGGGCAGGCTTATCTTATTTTTTTAAATGATAAAGTAAATAGGACCTAAAAGATAAAATCTATTTTAGTTATCCGCTCTTGTTGAGCTCAATACCAAAGCTGCAACACCGGCAGCCCCGATTACAACGGCTCCTGCAGTAATTCTCGCTTTACGGCTGTCTCTTACTGCGGCCACACTGGCTTTAGGAATGGTTACCACTGTACTGTCTTTTTTTCCGGCAGTCCCGATCAGGTTATCACCGTCTACGTTACGGAATAACATTTTTTGATTTTTTGAACCGTCTTTCATCATTACCGTATACATTTTCCCTGCTTCAAGATTAGAGTAATCATTTTTTGCGGTGTCTTCTGTATATTTTGTAGTGGCACAAGACGAAATCACAAATAACGATGTTAATAAAGATGATTTTAAAAGTACAGATGCTCTCATTATTATTTTTTAGTTTTCCAAATTTATAATTTTTTTCGAATATACGTTTCCGGAATTGAAAAAATCTGTTTAAAGTTTATATATTTCCAATAAACCGGCAATTTTTCTGTCATTTGCCAGTCTCGGGGTTTTGTTCTGGCCTCCCAGTTTGCCCTGAGATTTTGCATATTCATGAAAAGCATTCTTTTTCAGCAATGTAAGATGGAGAGGTTGCAGGATATTCCCGGAAATCAGGTCATCATAATATGTATTGCGTTTTCTCAGCTGGCTGTCAAGTTCAGTTTTAAAGGTTTCCGGATTTTCAGGTTCTTTTTCAAATTCAATGAACCATTCATGATAAGGCAGTCCTTCCGCCGGGTTCACCTGCGGGGCAAGATGGAACTCTGTAATCTGTGCCGGAAATTTTTCCACGGTTGCTTTCATGGCCTCTTCCACTTCAAAGGCAATCACGTGTTCCCCGAATGCTGACGTGAAGTGCTTCGTCCTTCCGCTCACTAAGATTCTGTACGGATTTTTATCGATAAACCTCACTACATCACCGATGGAATAGGCCCAAAGCCCGGAGTTTGTGGTTAAAATTAAAGCATAGTCTTTATTCAGCTCAACTTCTTTTAACGTTAATCTGGCGGCATCCGGTTTTCCGTATTCTTCCAGCGGAATAAATTCATAGAAAATTCCGTGATCGGTCAGAAGCAGTAATCCTTCCCTTGTATAATCATCCTGAAATGCAAAAAAACCTTCAGAAGCCGGAAAGGTCTGTACAATATCTACTGGTCCTCCCAGCAGTTCCTCCATTTTGTCACGGTAAGGCTCGTAATTAACGCCTCCCGTTACGATCAGCTGGAGATTCGGGAAAATCTGTTTGATTTTTTTACCGTGTTTTTCATTAAGCTTTTCAAAATACATGATCAGCCAAGGCGGAATCCCTGAAATCAGGGTCATGTTTTCTTTTTCCGTTTCCTCAACGATCTTATCTACTTTGGCTTCCCAGTCTTCCATCATATTGGTTTCCCAGCTCGGAAGCCTGTTCTTCTGTAAATATTTTGGGATATGGTGGGCTACGATTCCTGAAAGACGGCCTGTTTTTATTCCGAAAACTTCTTCCAATTCGGGGCTTCCCTGCAGAAAGATCATTTTTCCGTTGACGAAATCTGCATTGTTCTTTTTGGCAATATAATGGAAAAGGGCACTCTGGGCTCCTTTCACCTGAAAAGGCATGCCCTCCCGGGAAATCGGGATGTATTTTGATCCGGAAGTGGTACCGGAAGTTTTCGCGAAATATTCGGGAACATCTGTCCACAGGATATTTGCCTGTCCTCTTTTTACCCTTTCGATATACGGTTTCAGATCCTCATAGTCTGAAACTTTTACTTTTTCCTGGAAATCTGAAACGGATCTGATATCTTCAAAAGTATGCTCTCTCCCGAACAGTGTTTTCTTTGCTGTATCCACGAGGGAGAGCAACAGTTTCTCCTGACTCTGTTCCGCATTTTTTTTAAATTTTTCAGCGTTCCGGACGTGGCTTTTTGCCCAGGCCAGTGCCGCTGCTTTCTTTAGGAAGTTTACCATGTTCCAAATTTATAAATAACTGAAGAATCTTTCACCACTTTTTACAGCTTACAATAAAAAAACCGATGACTGAATGGTCACCGGTTCTTCGAAATTTGATTATGAAAATAACTATAAGTTGAGTTTATTTATTTGCTTTGTATCTTTTGTCCGGCGTACCGTCTTTCTTCAGGTTTTTGTTCGTGTTATACCTTTTATCCGGGGTTCCGTCTTTTTTCATTTTTGCTGCCTGGGGAGCAGCCGCCGGCTTTACTGTCGCCGGAGTTGCAGATTTCACTGTTTTTACCGTCTGATGGGTTGATGCTTTTACCACCGGAGCTGTCTGCTGGGCAGTGGCCAGGCCAAGGCCTAATACGATGGACAGGGCAGATAATAATTTTTTCATATGAATTGTTTTGTTTGATTCTGTTCATCAAAGGTATACAAAATCCGGACTTGAAATCTATATTTCAGAAACTTAACTAAAGTTTATCAGAGCTTAAAAAAAGATTAAACGGCTTATACAATATCATCTTTATTATAAATTAGAAACAGGAATATCAATTAAGCATTATTTGAAACAGAACAAAATAAAACCTGCTTCTCTGTAAGAAAAGCAGGCTGTAATTTTTTATCAGATTCGGTTTATCTTGTACAGTTGGCTGTCCAGGTTTTACCGTCTTTAATGTAAAGAATTTTCAGGTCATTGTTATCGATCCTGATGTAAGAAGTGGCTGTAGAACCTACCATTACCAGTGTGTTGTCACCCTGTTGGTTAAATTCCACTCCATTCAGGTCAGGAATTCCGTTGGAGAACGAAAAGTTGTACTTTGTTCCGCTGGCAATTTTGGTTACAAAAACACTTCCGTCATTGGTAGAGTTATTGGTCTGCCCGTCGTTGTAAGATACGCTTCCTCTGTAAGTCCCTGCGAAGAAGTCATTGTTCGCCGGATCGTCATCGTCGCTGCATGATGCAATGGTCGTGACTACAAAAAATGTTAGTAGGAATAATCCTAAAATTCTGATTGCTTTTTTCATAATATTATTTCTTTAGGTTTGTTAAATGGTTTTTTTCAAACGGTGTGCCATCCTTGGTTTTAAGGCGGATTTTAACTTTTAAAAGAAAAATTTAGTATTTATTAAGAGTAAGCCTGAATTCACGAGATTATTTTTAACTGAATCTGATTAAGTATAGAATAATACTTTCGAAGAATTTAAAGAAATAAATTAAACAGACTTTACGACTTCTTCTAAATCAAAACGGGATTTTGGTGAAACACTCGGGTGCGTCAGATCGCTTACATCAGCATATCCAACGGTAACGGCAAACAATGGGGCATAGCCGTCCTGCTGCAATATCTCTTTGTAGGCTGTACGGTTGATGCCTTCCATGGGTGTGGAATCAAGTCCCATACTGGCACAGGCACTTAAAAAATAACCCAGCGAAAGGTAAACCTGATGCTCCATCCATGATTGTGTTGCTGCATCTCCGTTGGCTTTTATCATAGGTTCATAAAAACCGGTTATCCATCCTTCCGGCAGAATGGCAATATTCCGCTTTTCAAAATGCTCGATATTATCCATAACACTGAACACCACCAACAGACCTGCATCATTAATCGCCTGTTCGTTCATATAAGACTGGGAAGCCAGCTCTTTTTTCACGGTTTCGTTGGTGACAAAAGTAAACCTCCACGGCTGGCTGTTGATCGAAGACGGGCTTAACCGTATGATCTGTTTCAGTTCCTCAATCTGTTCTGCTGAAATTTTTTTAGCAGCGTTGTACTTTTTGGTTGCGTATCTTCTTTTTGCAATCTCTAAAAAATCCATATTTACAAGTATTTGTTGTTAAATTATTTCCTTCTTTTTTAATTGGAGTAAGCAATGTCCGACATTCTCAATCTTATCATTGTTCTATCGGTACTATACTTTTTTCAGTTGCAAACATAGGTATAGTGTATTACCTTTGCAATAACGGTCAATAATGATAGTAACAGATGTACAGTATAGACGATAAACATTATCCATGTGCCACAAGCCTCACTATGAAGTATATAGGAGGAAAATGGAAAGCGGTGATCCTGATTAATCTCATCGAAAAAAAGCGCTACAGTGAACTGAGGAAGTCCATCCCAATGGTTACGGAGCGGACGCTGAGCCTGCAGCTCAAAGAACTGGAGGAAGACGGTTTGATAAAAAGGACCGTACACACAAGCAAGCCACCTCTGAAAGTAGAGTATGAAATGACCTCATTCGGCGAAACGCTTATTCCGTTGCTCACCGCTGTTGCCCAATGGGGGTATGATACAGGCAAAAAGAACGGGAAGATACACTATACCCCCAATGCAGATATGGATTGTTTGATCTTGGAGTAAATTATCAACGCAAATTGTTACGGAAAGTACTGATATTTAGGATCTGTAGAAAATAGAATATTCATAAAGTTTGTGCCCGGGCCTCAGATTTTAACTGAAACCACAGTAAAGAAAAAAATAGCATTATCTTTGTTATAGTCAAAACGATTCCGGGAGCTCCGGAATCGATTTTCCCGTTTATATCCTACAATTTATGCAGTTAAAAACCATCTCTGAAAAGTTCCTTCCGCATCTCCTCCAGAAAGAATTCGGAAAAGAAATTTTTACCCAACTGGAAAGCCATCAACATATTTATGTAAAAGGAAGTGCCGGTTCTTCGGTTTCCATTTTTGTAGCAGAGCTGTTTCTCACCCGGAAGAAGCACATGATCTATCTTTTGGATGATAAGGAAGATGCGCTGTACGCAAGCACGGAAATGGAGAATCTTTTAGGAAAAGAAAAGGTACTGTACTTTCCGGCTACCCATCTTGAACCTTATCAGGTGGAGAGGACGCAGAATGCCAATCTGGTGTTAAGGACGGAAGTGATCAATAAAATCACCTCAAGCAAATCTCCGAAAGTAATTGTTGCCTATGCAGGTGCCTTATCCGAAAAAGTTCTGAAGAAAGAAGATTTTAAAGCCATTTCCCATCATATTAAAGTCGGCGACCAGCTGGATTTTGATTTTGTTGATGAACTGCTGAACCACTATAATTTCCAGCAGGCGGATTTTGTTTCTGAACCGGGTGAATTCTCCGTACGGGGCGGGATTGTGGATGTTTTCTCTTTCTCCAATGAAAAGCCTTACCGGATTACATTCTTCGGCAATGAAGTGGAAAGCATTAAAACATTTGATATAGAAACCCAGCTGTCTATAAGCAAGGTGGAAGAGCTTCAGCTGGTATCCAATATGAATTTTACGGTGACGGGAAGCCGTGTTTCCCTGCTGCAGTTGCTGCCGGAAAAAAGCTTTGTCGTTTCCAGAAACGGGATCATCGGCATGCAGAAGCTGAAATCATTTTATGAGAAGTCACTGGAAAAATATGATACGTTAAGCAAAGATATAGCACACAGGTCTCCGCAGGAACTCTTTATTTCGGACCAGGAATTTTTATTCGATTATAAAAAGTTTAAGACGGTTGATTTTGGAGGTGTCCCTATTGAAGGCCTGATAGAATGGAAAGAGATAAAAACAGATCAGATCCCGCAGCCTTCTTTCCATAAGAATTTTGAAATGCTGGCCGAAGACCTGGAGGCCCGGCAGAGCGAAGGCTATGATACCTGGATTTCCTTTTCATCCGAAAAGCAGAAAGAAAGACTGGAGATGATTTTTGAAGAACTGGAACGCGAACTCCCGTTTAAAAGTTTTACTTCCGAACTTCATGAAGGATTTGTAGATCATGAGAATAAATTTTTAGTCTACACAGATCACCAGATTTTCGACCGATATCAGCGGTACAAGGCCAAAAATGCATTTGCCAAATCTGAGCAGCTTACCCTGAAAGACTTGATGTCTCTGAAAATAGGCGACTACATTGCCCACATCGACCACGGGATCGGGAAATTTATGGGACTGGTAAAAGTGAACAATGACGGTAAGATCCAGGAATGTTTCAAACTGACCTATAAAAACGGCGATTTATTATATGTAAGCATTCACTCGCTTCATAAGATTTCAAAATACAACGGACCCGAAGGAAGGGAAGTGGTGCTGAGCAAATTGGGATCTCCTACCTGGAAATCTTTAAAACAGAAAACAAAAGCAAAGGTAAAGCAGATTGCTTTCGACCTGATCAAATTATACGCGCAGCGGAAAACAGCCAAAGGTTTTGCCTATACCCAGGATTCTTATCTTCAGAACGAACTGGAGGCAAGCTTCCTGTATGAAGACACACCGGATCAGGAAAAAGCAACCATCGACGTGAAAAAAGACATGGAAGCAGATACGGTAATGGACCGCCTGGTCTGCGGAGATGTAGGTTTCGGGAAAACAGAAGTAGCGGTGCGTGCGGCTTTCAAAGCGGCAACAGACGGAAAACAGGTAGCCGTGCTGGTGCCTACAACCATTCTTGCTTTCCAGCATTACAGAAGCTTTAAGGAAAGATTAAAGGACTTCCCGGTAACCGTGGCTTATGTCAACCGCTTCAGGACAGCCAAGCAAAAATCTGAAACGCTTGCAGATTTAAAAAACGGGAAAGTTGATATTATTATAGGAACCCATCAGCTGGCAGGCAGTTCGGTTAAATTCAAAGACCTCGGTCTTCTGATCATTGATGAAGAACATAAATTCGGGGTATCGGTAAAAGATAAATTAAAAACCCTGAAAAGCAATGTGGATACGCTTACTTTAACGGCCACGCCGATCCCGAGGACCCTCCAGTTCTCTTTGATGGCAGCCAGGGATTTATCGGTAATTAAAACACCACCGCCCAACAGGCAGCCTGTTGACACCCATATTATCGGGTTTAATGAAGAAACGCTGCGGGATGCTATTTCATACGAAATCCAGCGGGACGGTCAGGTGTATTTTGTCAATAACCGGATTGAAAACTTAAAAGATATTGCCGGGCTGATCCAGAGGCTGGTTCCCGATGCAAGGGTAATTATAGGGCATGGCCAGATGGAAGGCAAACAGTTGGAGAAAAATGTCCTCGATTTCATGGAAGGTAAATATGATGTCCTGGTTTCCACCACCATTATCGAAAGTGGTGTGGATGTCCCGAATGCCAATACTATTTTTATCAATGATGCCCAACGGTTCGGGATGGCAGACCTTCACCAGATGAGGGGAAGGGTAGGACGGAGCAACAGGAAGGCCTTCTGTTACCTGATTACGCCGCCGTATGACATGATGACTTCCGATGCCAGGAAGCGGCTGGAAGCAATAGAACAGTTTTCAGATCTCGGAAGCGGTTTCCAGATTGCTATGAAAGACCTTGAAATAAGGGGCGCCGGAGATTTGCTGGGCGCTGAACAGAGTGGTTTTATTAACGAAATGGGCTTTGAAACCTATCAGAAGCTGATGCAGGAAGCTTTGGAGGAACTAAAGGATGACCAGGAATTTGAAAACTTATTTGAAAATGAAGAGGAAAGGAACAAGCTGTTCAAAACCACCAAAGATGTGAATATTGATACGGACCTTGAGCTGATGCTGCCGGATGAGTATATTTCAAATACCGAAGAAAGGCTGCTGCTGTATCAGAAACTGGCGGAAATCGATAACGAGAAAAATCTGGAGAAATTTGAAGCTGAACTTATTGACCGTTTCGGGGCATTGCCTGAAGAGGCAAAAAATTTACTGAAAAGTGTCAGTTTAAAATGGCTCGCGGCAGAAATCGGATTCGAAAAAATTGTCATGAAGAACGGGGTGTTTTTAGGGTACTTTCCGGGCAATCCTCAGGATAAATTTTATCAGACCAACAAATTCAGGCACATCATCAGTTACCTTACCCAAAATCCCCGGGAAGCCCAGCTGAAGGAGAAATCCGGTAAGGAAGGAAATCACCTGATGATGAGAAAAGACAATGTGATTAATGTAAAAGAAGTGAATTATCTTCTTAAATCGATCCTTGAAAATGAAAAAAACTAACAGCTGTCAGTCGTAATAATTCTACTTTTAATAAAATTTAATTATCGCCTAATTAGTTAATTTCTATAGTTTTATAGGGGTGCACTCTACTTTTTTAAAATTTTTATTTTATTTTTGCAGTCCCTTATTATGAATAAAACTATGTATCACTGCGTAGCCGGATTTCTTATTTCGATTCCGGCTTACGCGCAGGTGGGAATTGGCACGACTGCACCCAATTCTGTTCTCGATGTAAACGGGAAAACCACCTTAAGAAAAGAACTAAAAGTAGGCGGCACTTCCGCCCAGACAGGTAATCCCGGACTCAACGGGCAGGTATTGGTATCCCAGGGCGAAGGTTTGCCCCCGGTGTGGAAATCTTTAAATGTGTCCTTTATGGAAGAAGGGCAGTACAAACTCATCAACTCCTATTTATCATCAGACCAGGCAGGTATCTCCACGCTTTCCGCAGGTGTGGCAGCGGACGGTATTTATAAAAATATGGTCGGCGATAATATTACGGACACTTCCAAAGGAACGTGGGTAAAGATTGCAGGGCTGGAAAATAACTTTGTGATCAGGAACGGGAAAAACAGGCTTACCTACCAGTTTCAGACCGGAGTTGAGATGAAAGCACCTGTGGCAACAGCTTCCCAGAGCGTTACCTTTACCTGTGGCGTTTTCAGGAACGGTAAGCTGGTGGCTATACGTCCGGACAAGATTACTTCAAACAACAACACGGAAAAAGAAGGCATCCAGGACTATATTTTTACGCTGAGCTATACGGAACAGAACGTTCCTGCAGGCAATCAGAAGGTTGAGGTGGCATGCCGTAAAATTGAATCATCCAACCTCAACTCCCAGTTTACCATCGGCCGGAATATATCCAATACCAATACGGTTTCCAATGCATTTACTTTAGAATCTGATTTTAAAATAGATGTTATTGAATACGTGATTTATCAGGTCAATTAATCTCCCGTTATTTACTTACATGAAGAAAATATTATCACCGTTGTTTCTTGCTGCGTGCCTATCTCTTAACGCGCAGATAGGTATACAGACAACATCTCCGAAATCAACCTTAGACGTTAATGGAGATACCAATCTCAGAGGAAAATTATCTGTGCTGAATGTTACGGATAACAAATTATACGAAGGTACCCATGATCAGGTGCTGGTTTCACAGGGCGCAGGATTTCCGCCGATCTGGAAAACGCTCCGCATCCCGGAATATGAAGCCAATAAATTCTATCTGATCTTCAACAACTCCTTTTCAGACCGTACCGGCGTTAAGTTTACCAGCTCGGAAGAGTCGGCCACCGGATCTACAAGGTCTACCTCATTTGTAAAGAATGCTAATTTCAGTACGCTCAGCGGTTTTAAAAAAATAGCATCTTTGTCCCAACCGATTCTGGTACACAGCGGACAGAGCAAAACCTATTTCCAGTTTGAAACGGTAGTTCAGGCAGATTTCCCGGCCAATGGAGCTCCGGATATTTCCATAGACTATGCGTGCGGGATCTTTGTGGATGATAAGCTGGTTAATTTAAGACAGCGGAATCTCAGGGCGAGCAGCTCCAGCAATACATTTATCACACACAACCAGATCGGGATGGCCGAAAATCTTTCTGCCGGAACCCATACGGTGAGTGTCGCATGCTCAAGACTGAAATCTTATAACTCGACGGCTACGCTGGGAATAGGCATTAATGTTTCTAACAATATAGATAGCTTTATTACCCAGTCTTCACTTAAAGTAGATGTCTACGAAGTGCCGCAGGTATTTAATTCCATTTTAAATTAATCATGAGAAAAATATATTTTATCATAGGTTCCGTACTTTCCATCTGTTCCTATGCGCAGGTGGGTATAAATACAGCCAACCCGGTGGGAACCCTGGACATCAAAGGAGATTTTAATTCAAGAAAAGAAATAAGGACAGGAGGGACAAATACGGTAAAAGGGTCTGCCGGAACTGCGGGGACGATCTTTCACAACAATGCCGACCTTCCGGTGAACGACTGGAAAAGCATCAGGATTGCAGACGGCCAGGGAAGCATGTCTTTATTTTTTATGAATACCGTGTCTGATCAGACGGGAGCCGTGTTCAATGGGATCAACGGATCAACGGCGCCCTATATGGAAAATTCTGTTATTAACAGCACCTGGACGGTACTTCCCGGGACACAGGATACTTTTTCGGTAACCAAGACCACCAATAAAGTGGTTTTTTCTTTTCAGACCACGGCACAGAAAACGGCGAATACAAATTCTTCTACCGGTTTTGCCTGCGGGATTTTTGTAGATGACCAACTGAAAGCCGTAAGGACGGATGTTTTAATCGGAACGGACGGAGCTTATAAAATCTTTAACCTTAATGCCACGCTTACCGATTTAACCCCTAAAAATAATTACACGGTGAAGGTTGCCTGTACAAAGAGAAATCTGAATTCAGGGACTCTGGGTGTGGGAATACCTGTGAATACGGTTTTTCTTGATGCAGACATGTCTCAGTCGGTACTTACTACTTCGGTTTTACAGCCCTACTGATTTTTAAACCATTTTATAGAAATTACAAATCTGAAAGCGAAAGTTTTTGGGTTTTTTTTATTCTTTCTGCCATTTAATTGAAAATTCAAAGGAAGATTAATCAAAATAATTTATATTTGACGGCATTAAATTGATACTATGATAAAAAAGTACTTTCTTTCATCATTAACAGCACTGGCACTTGCTTTTGTGGTTTCATGTGACAATACAACGGAGGATCCGCCGAACCAGGATAAAAACAACTCAACAAATACGCCTGTTATTACAGGCCCGAGAATCTTAAGCAAACTGAACAGCGGAAATAAAGATCTGGAAGAGTATATTACCAATGCGGGAATCCTCTCCCAGGCTTTTATCCGGGACGCAGGTTCTGATAATACCATTACGGCAACGGTAACCTATACGGGGAATAAAATTTCAAAAATTAAGTATCTTGATAATGCAAATCCGCATATCTATGATAATTTATATACCCTTTCTTACACCAGCGGGAAGCTGTCTTCTTTCACCATGGACCAATCTGTACTCGGGATAACCAACCACGGCGATTTTACGGTTTTCTATGATGCCAACGGACAACTGTACAGAATTGTTGAAAAGAGAAAAATGGGCGGAAGCACATCCTACACCCATTATATGGAAACCAAATTTACATTCTCCGCAAATAATGTTGCCAAGGTAGACTATACTGCTATGCTGATGGACGGGGCCAACCCTGATCCTTCTACAGCTTCCACCATGTCCTACGCTTACGGAGATTATGATGCTAAAATAAATCCTTACACTACTTTACCGAAAGAGTACTGTATTGTAACCGGTATGATATTACAGACCAATTACAGTATGATCTCTTCAAACAACTACGGGAAAATAACCATACAGAATCCTGTGGGGCCTCCGATCTCAGTTCCGAAAGGATATTTGTATGATTCTCAGAATTATCCAACTTCTGACCAGAGCCAGACAATTAAATACATATATAAAGCGTTATAATAATTACCATCCTTTAATGGTTTTGTCTGAAAACGAATAAATACATGGTTTTTATTCAAAAAAAAATTATATTTGTGGAAAAATAAATAATCCCTATCGGAATGAAACGACTTTTTTATTTTATTTTACTGTTTGTAGGTGTTGCTACGGTCCATTCTTGTAAAGACCTGATGGATGAAGACGGGAACCCGCTGCTTGACATCAATACGAACACAGGGCTTAACGGTCCGAGAGCTTTATACAGAGAAATCACAGATTCAGATACCCTGGCCACTTATTATTATAACGGATTGCAATTGTCCAGAGTAGTGATGGACAGTGCTGATTCTGCGGCCAACATCGCATGGAGCGGTGATAAAATCAGCAGAGTTGATTTCAGAGGCTTTCTTGATCTGGATGGTAATGGAGAAATTGATAAAGACAGTATATCATATACCCAGCAGTTTACGTATGGAAGTACGGGAAGACTGGAAATTATTTCAGAAAACCGCTCATTTTACAAGAGGACAATAACCCCTCCTGCTACTACACCCGGTCCTCAGATACTTTACAAAAAATCCAAAGCGCTTTATAATTTAAAATATTCTGCGGCTACAGGAAAATTGGATTCTATTATCATGAAAAACGGTCCGGATGCACCCGGAACTTCGTTTACGGATTATTCAAAAACGAAATATGAATATTCCGGAGATAATGTTTCTAAAGTAACAAAATTATTCGGTACCATGAGCGGAAGCGTATTCGGTACAGTAACCGAAAGGTGGAGTTATGATTACGGGAATTATGATGCACAGATCAGTCCGTTTACATTATTGCCGAACGCTTATAAAATCTCCAGGCTTTTATCTGTAGAAAACAAGTTCCATGATATGAATAACTTCTGGATTATGTCACCTAACAGCCCGAAAAGAGTCTCTGCAACAGATCTTACGACTCCTATTCCAAATCCGCTGATAAGGTCAACAGATTATGCTTATGATCCCCAGACATATATGATCCGCGGATACAGCATCAACTACATCTACAAACCGTTATAAAAGAAATCTTTTTATATACTGAAGGCTCAATCTTTCCAAAGATTGAGCTTTTTTATTTTTAATGCTTTAATTTTGCAAAAAATTTCTTCATGAAATATTTGATTGTTGGCCTCGGGAACAAAGGGGCTGAATATGAAAACACACGCCACAATGTAGGTTTTAAAGTAGCGGATAAAATAGCGGAAACCCTGGAAGTATCTTTTAATACCACTAATTTCGGCTGGATGGCCGACGGGAAATACAAAGGAAGAAGGGTATTTGTTTTAAAGCCCGATACCTATATGAATCTTTCCGGAAATGCCGTAAAATACTGGATGCAGAAAGAAAACATACCGTTGGAAAATGTACTGATCATCACCGATGATTTAGCGCTGCCGTTCGGGACCTTAAGATTGAAGGGAAAAGGATCGGATGCCGGCCATAACGGACTGAAAAACATCAATGAGGTTCTTCATACCCAGAATTATGCGCGACTCCGTTTCGGGATTTCTGCAGAATTTTCTGAAGGGAGACAGGTAGATTATGTATTGGGAACCTGGAATGCAGAGGAAACGGAAAAGCTTGCGGAAAGAATTGAAAAGTTTTCTAAAGCATGCCTGTCTTTTGTGTTTGCAGGCATCAGCAATACCATGTCTGCCTTTAATGGCAAATAACAGACAGGAATTTAATAATAGAGAGAAACCTTCCGGCCCGGGAGGTTTTGCTATTTGGAGACCACCATATTCCTTATGATCTTTTTCTCAAAATAATTTTTTTCGCTTACCGTAAAACGGTAGTTATGCTCTTCCTGAAAAAACTCAAGAGGTGTTGTGGGGCGGTCATCGGGTTTCCACGTGATCACCATCGAAGGCTGGTTTCCGGAATTAATATCTCTCCCGGAAAAGGTGAATACAGTGCTTGGCAGCGGATTATCCCTGTCTTCTTTGATGTCAGATCTGGCTTTTGCCGGCTGCAGTTGGGCCATGTCTTTCAACAGCAAAGAAAAGGGCTTCCCGATGTATTTTTCTTTATTGGTTTCAAATTTTTTAAGGTACGCCAAAGTATCTTTTACCGGCTTCTGGGCATTTAGAAAACTGCTTAAAAAAAGGAGCATGCCGATCAGAAATGTATTCGTCTTTATAGTCATGAGCTGTCTGTCACATTATTTGAAAATCAAAGGTAAGTAATTAAGATTGAAATGCCTTATCCTGATTATGGTGTAAAATCAATTGTATTTAATCCGCTGTTCTTTATTATCAACGAAAAGAGCTGAATAGTTTAACGGTCTTAATTAAAAAAGGCCGCCAAGTCGGCAGCCTTCTGATGTACTTTATTTGATAATTTCCATCAACTTATCTAACTAAAATATGCTTCTTATAATATTATCTACATTGCTTTCGTATGGGTAACGATGATGTGTGAATCTTCATCGGTTTCATAGTCCCTGTACGATGTCTTAAAACCTAAAAGCTCTACATTGATATCTTCCTCTTTAGCCCTGATGTTCGCGAAATCCTGGATCATTTCCAAAACGTCTGTTGCGATATAGGACGTACCCCGGGCATCAATTGTTACCGTAGAGTTGGGCTTGATGTTTTTCAGGGTTTTTTTAATGGCTGCTTTGTTGAGGAAAGATACTTCCTCTGCAAGTTTGATGACGATCCCGCCTGCGGTACTCAGCTTTTCACGGCTTAAATAATACGCTCTTTTCATATTTCCCTGAAGGATATAGAAAACGGAAATTGCCAGACCGATACCGACTCCTTTCAACAAATCGGTTGCCACCACGGCTGCTACGGTTGCTACAAACGGAATAAACTGGAATTTACCCAAATGCCAGAAGTGCCTGAATGTTGCCGGTTTCGCCAGCTTGTACCCTACTAAAATCAACACCGCTGCCAGTGTTGCCAAAGGGATTAAATTCAGGATTACAGGAATGGAAAGTACGCAGATCAGTAATAAAACCCCGTGGATGATTGCGGACATCTTGGAAGTTGCTCCTGCGTTGGCATTGGCAGAACTTCTTACCACCACCGATGTCATCGGAAGCCCGCCGATGAAAGAACTGATCAGGTTCCCGATTCCCTGTGCTTTCAGCTCAAGGTTGGTATCCGTTATTCTCCTCTGCTGATCCAGCCTGTCGGAAGCTTCAATACAGAGCAGGGTTTCAATAGACGCTACAATGGCAATGGTTGCTCCTGCGATCCATACTTTAGGATTGGTAAACCCATTGATGTTGGGCAGCGTTATTAAATTTTTAAAATCGTCCAGAGACTTCGGTACCGGCAAAGAGACAAGGTGTTGCGGCTGTATGGCCAGCGAACTTCCTGTCATTCTGAAAATCTGGTTCAGGGCAATTCCGGCTGCTACCGCAACTAAGGCTCCCGGAAGCATTTTCATCCTTCTCAAGACATAAATTCGGTCCCACGCGATAAGGATAGCTACGGAAACCAGGGTTACAACCACGGCACCCGGATGAATAGCCCCGGATAATTCCGTAAAATACCCGAAGTTCAGCCCATTGTCAAAAATAGATTCGTGACCTTCATAATCTTTATCAAACCCCAGTGCATGAGGGATCTGTTTTAAGATAATAATAATCCCGATTGCGGCAAGCATGCCTTCAATAACATTGTTGGGAAAATAATTGGATATACTTCCGGCTTTTATAAAACCTAAGATCAGCTGCAGGGCTCCCGCTATAATTCCTGCGCAGAGAAAGATGTCAAATGCACCCAGATCTGTAATGGCTGTCAATACAATCGCCGTTAAGCCCGCTGCAGGCCCTGAAACCGATATGTTGGAGTTGCTGAGTGACCCAACAACGATACCTCCTATAACGCCTGCAATAATTCCGGATAAAGGCGGCGCCCCTGATGCCAGAGCAATCCCAAGGCAAAGTGGGAGTGCTACCAGAAATACAACGAGTCCTGAAGGGAAATTCTCCTTAATTCCTCCGATTAATGATGTTTTTTTCATGATGTGAAAACTGCTGTGAATAAACTGACCTATTGAAATTCAATACATCAGTAAAAAATGAAATTTAATTTTTAAAATACGGATGTTTCCGCTGCCGAAAAGTTCAGGCAGGGATCAATAATCATTAAAAGTGTAAATAAAAATTAAGCTTCCGGAGGCGGAGAAAATATGGATAAAAAGGGCGAAAGATGAAAGGAATCATCGATCAGTACAAAAGAACTGCCTTCCAGGGAAGGTTCAAAAAACTTCAGATAGTCATAGACATTCAGTGTTTTTGGAAGTGTCTTTTCATAAACAGAAAATAATGAATAGTGAGCGTGAGTTTCTTCTTCATTGACAATTACATTGGTCCTGGGGATTTCCCAGCCGGCCATTACAGCAATGCTCGGCAAGGCTGTAAAGTTCAGGATAATCAGTAATGTAATTATACTCCAGAATTTCATGTACTCAGATTTAAAGAGGTTGGTTTCTCTTTCTGCTCATTACCCATTGGTCTTCGCTAAGATTATAGATCTTCTGGATGTCTTTCAAAACTTTTTCGAAATCAATCTCAAGATCAATAATTTTACCGGTTCTAAGGTCGAAAACCCAGCCATGAACAATAGGGTATTCCTCAAGGATGTACCTTTCCTGCACACAGGCCATTTTAATCACGTTGATGCACTGCTCAAGAACATTAAGCTCTACAAGCCTGTCATAACGTTTACCTTCATCTTCGATAGCGTCCAGTTCAGTCTGGTGAATCCTGTAAACGTCGCGGATGTTTCTCAGCCATGGATTTAAAATACCAAGATCCTGAGGTGTCATCGCTGCTTTTACACCCCCGCAGTTGTAATGTCCGCACACCACAATGTGTTTAACCTTCAGATGCTGTACAGCGTATTCTATTACTGCTGTTGCGCTCATATCCAAAGCATTTACCACATTGGCAATGTTCCTGTGAACAAAAACTTCTCCGGGTTTCGCTCCCATCAGTTCTTCTGCCGTAGCCCTGCTGTCTGAACATCCGATGTAAAGATACTCAGGGGTCTGGGTTTTGGCAAGTTCTTCAAAGAAGCTTGGGTTATCACCGATTTTAGACTCTACCCATTTTCTGTTGTTTTCGAAAATAACTTCGTACGATTGTGACATAAATTAAAATTTAAAGTTTATAATTATTTATTTCGTGTAAATTATTTCTAAATTCAATAGACTAAATCAATAACAGTACAAAAATATAATTTTTAAGGAAAAAGCAATTATTTTTAACAAAGTTTAATATTAAAAATTTTTGAAAAATAAGCTGTGGTTATCTATGATAAGCAGGTAAGATTATCGTTTCCTCATTTTATGAGTAAGCCTGATGCCATAAATAAAGTAGAAAAAGTATCTGAATTTTAACAGTTACCCTTTATTTTAGAAAGGCTAAGGTCGAATGAGAATAATAAATTTATCAGATTTTATTATTAATATAACCCTCTGTCGCGTTCTCGTTAGGATAAATTTTTGCAGGATTGCCTACAACTACGGAATTATCCGGCACATCAAAATTGACATAGGAATTCGGGGCCACCAGTACATTATTCCCAACGGTAATACTTCCGACGATAACAGCATTTGTCCCGATCCATACTTCATTGCCGATGACAGGGAAGCCTGCATTTTTTCCTCGGTTCTGCTGCCCGATGGTAACGCCCTGGGCGATGTTGCAGTTCATGCCGATCTTTGCTTTCGGATTGATAACCAGGCTGCCCCAATGCCCTAAATAGAACCCTTCCCCGATTTCAGTTTCAGGATAGATCTGGAAACCGTACTTAATCTGGTAATGCCTCAGAATAAGTTTCCAGAAAAAATTTAATACAGGTGTTTTAAGATGCTTCCTGCTTTTTCTCAGAATGTAAATGAAATGGAGATTGGGATTGATGCATTTTGCCCACATGTTAAAGGTGGAAAGCCATTTTCCGCTTTCCCGGTAAAAATCTTTCTGAAGGATAGAATGTTGATCTGGCATACAGTAATATAAAATAGATGAGTTTAAGCTGATCGTTATAAGTTATCTAGAATTGAAGCAATCTTACGGACTGAATTTTCGAGCTTGAAAGGCATTTCATAATTTTTCAGTTTAGAGATATACTTTTCAAATGATTCAGGGTGCGATAATGCTTCCTTCATGCCCTGATAAATACCGTCTTCAGAGTTATCCACCAGTAAGCCGAGTTCACCGTTATTCAGCATTTCTGCAGCGCCGGAAACTTCGGTAGAAATAATCCTTTTCTTCAGGGTAAGGGCTTCAAATAAAACGGTTGGGAAACCTTCATACCTTGAGCTTAAAATATAGAAATCCGCATTCTTGAAATAAGGATAGGGATTATCGGTAAACCCTAACATGACGGCCGTTTCATCAACATCAAGCTCTGATTTCAGTTTCTTAATATTTTCAAAGTCATAACCGTCCCCTATGATTAATACTTTATGTTGAAAACCTTCATCCAAAAGCCTTTTATGGACTTTCAGCAAACGGTCAAAACCCTTCTGCGGAAATACGGTCCCGACGGATATGAAGGTAGGAACTGAAGTTTCAAAAGTATAATTAAGCACCGGCTGATCTGCTTTTGAAATAAATTCTCCGGTATCTAAAGGATTATAAATTTTTACAATTTTCTGTTTTTCTTTTTCATTTCTGGCCAGGCTGTGAAAAAGCTGCTCAATTTTCTCAGAGATCACCATAATCTTGTCAAAACCAAAAAACTTCCTGATTTCCTGCTCCGTATAGCCTTTTACCTGCGAAAGATCATTGTGGATCCAGACTATTTTTTTAGAATTTTTTAAAGGAGATCCCAAAATTTCATCGCGCATTCCGTGGATGGCTGCAAATTCCAGATCATATTTTTTATTCTTCAGTTTTCCTTTGTACAGAATATTAGGGAACTTTTTCAGCATTCCCTGGTACAGGACCCTTGCTGCCTTTTTCGGGATTTCATGAGGGCGGTTTGTAGTAATCATCTCGCCTTTATGCAGATACAGGATATTAATCCATTTCGGGACTTCAGGTAAATATTTTCCGGAATACAGGTTAAGCAGCAGGTCAATCTCATACTGCTCTTCGGGAAGGTTTTTTAAAAACGTGACCAGAACTTTCTCTGCGCCTCCATGGCGGAGAGAACCGATGCGGATAAGGATTTTCTTTTTCTCAGCCATTCATTATTTCTTTACCGGTTTATACGTATGCGGAAGATGTTCTTTGATGTACGCTTCAAGTTTAGGCCTGTCCTGCTCCAGTTCCCGGGGATACATTACGTTATTCGCCAGTAGTTTATCTCCGTATTCTTTAACCGTACAGATGTATTTTGCCGGAACTCCGGCGTATACCGTTCCGCTCGGCATCGAAGTTGTCAGGATGGAGCCTGCTCCCAGTACACAGTTGTCACCCATTTCCACGCCCAGCATAATGATGGTGTCAGCCCCGATCAGGCATTGCTTACCGATCTTTATTCTTCCGAAAGTCCGGACATCTTTATATTCATCAAAAAAGTGAAGTGCGTTCTGCCCGCCGTCATGATTGACAAATCTTACATTGTTTGAAAATGTAGATTCATCACCGATTTCAATCAGGAAACATTCCGTTCCGAACTGCGGGACTTCTACAAAGCGGACATTTCTGCCTACTTTCAGGCCTTTGGAAAGACAGATTTTAAGGTAAATCTGCTGTATCATAAAATGATACATAGTATGGATCTTAAGGATTGCCCGGTATAGTAGAATCATGTTTATTTTTTTGATAGTTTAATAATAATTTCTTCAACAGCATCAAAAATCTTCTGATTGTCGAACTGCCTGTCAATATCTTTCAGGTTTTCTTCTATGTTTGAAACCAGCGGACGGTCGGTAAGAAACAGCTTCATCGCTTCATACATTTCATTGGTTTCATAGTTGATCAGATATCCGTTTTCTTTATGGATAATCATTTCAGGAACGCCTCCCACATTGGTGGCAATAATAGGCTTCTGAAGGATAAGCGTATCGGCGATAATCAGCGGCCAGCCTTCTGATTCCGAAGGAAGGATATAGAAATCGGCATTTTTTACGTAGGGATAAGGGTTGATAAGAGAGCCTAAAAACTCAAAACTTCCGGTAACACCCAGCTTTTCAGCCTGCTTTTTAAGATTTTCCCTTTCTTCCCCGTCCCCGATAATCACAATGTGGTGGTCAAAGCCATCCTTTATAAGCCTCGCATGTGCATCCATTAATTTATGGAATCCTTTCCGGGTGTGTAACCTGGCAACGGAAGCAAAAACCGGTTTATCCGGGAAATTGGGTTTAAAAGCCTGTGCTTTCTGCCTTATTTCATCAATCGGGATCGCATTAAGAATCACTTGGTTTTCCGGTAATTTCAGGTCGGGATACGTTTCTACCAGGATGTCTTTGGTCTGCTGGGAACCGAAAATAAAGTAATCGAACTGAGGGATCTGCTTTAAAACTGCAGGGATAAGGGGCTTGAATTTCGGAACTGTAATGTCAGAGTGGAACCATCCTATTTTTTTTGAGTTCCTGTTGCCGGAGTTTAAAACCGGTGCAAAAACAGAGTAGGTAGGGGCAATTTCCACATCATAAGTTTCCTGAAGAACTTTATCCGAAATTTTCGGATTTGTTTCAGACCGCTTAAGCTTCAGCCTTCTTTTAGCCAGCTGGAGTTTTTTAATGAGGGCATTTTTGGATAAATCTTCTTTTCCTTCCGTAAGATACACCTTTCGGACATGGGAAGGGATTTCATTCCGGAGTTCCCCCTGATTCATATTAAGGCAGACCGTAAGATCAAACTTTTGGCGGTCCAGATGGTTAAGCATGCTTAAAACTACTTTTTCAACACCTCCCATTTCCATGGAACGGTGCCTGAAGAGAACTTTTATTTTTTTGTTGTCTGGCATTAACTGAAAAGATTTTGTAAAATAACGGTGATTTTCTTTTTGATGCGGAAAGGGATCCGGTTCTGGTATTCTAAAAGATCAAAAATTTCTCTGGGATCCGTATAGCTTTCCGGGACTGTCTTTCCATTGATTTTTTTAATATTTCTTCTTTGCATGGCTTCCCAGATCGAACGTGCATAATAGCTGTTTGATTTGGGCTTGTTTTCGTTCTGGGAAATTCCTCCGGCGTGCGCCCGGTATAAATAATCGGTCTGATTGATGAAGTGCACTTTTCCCACCTCGTACATTTTAAAATAAAGATCCTGGTCTTCGGCAATCTTCAGTTCAGGATTTATTTTTTTTCCCTGCAGGTAAATATCCCTCCGGAATGCGACAAAAGGCGCAATCTGGATCGGGAAATTAAAAAAAGTTTTCTGTCCGTTGGGAACCTGCATTGCGGCTTTGAATTCTTTTAAGATATTCAGGTTTTCATCACATTTTGCCAAGCGGGAATAGGTGAGGACAACCTCTTTTTTCTTTTCCATGATTTCTACTGCACTTTTAAGAGCGTTGGGCTTTATGATGTCATCAGGATCAAGATATCCGCAGATATTTCCGGATGCTTTTTCAATCAGTTCAGCTTTGGTTACGCCAACGCCGTAATTGGAACTGTTTATATACAGTTTAAACCTTTCATCATCAAGAATGATGCTTTTTATTATTTCAATAGAATTATCTGTTGAACAGTCATCAATAATGACAACCTCCCAGTTTTTATATTCCTGTGCGAGAATGGACTCATAGCAGTCTTTAAAAAACTTTCCATTATTATAATTGGCAATTAAAACAGAAAATTTCATCTTATTTGTGTTAATAAATTTTCACAAAGATAATTATATCCTGAAAATAATTGAAAAATCTTTATTTTTGTGCACTAAATTTAACACAGTGACCAAAGTATGTATGTCGTGTGCGGGTATTGATCCGGGGCCGTTAAGAAAAACCAGTCTATTTCTGTGAAAATCACCCAGATCACTTTTACCCGGTTCATCGCTGCATTGGCGATTGTTGTTTCCCATTTTAAAAAAGATTTATTTTTATATAAAATCAATTACCTCTCCGACATTTTCTTAAAGGCAAATGTAGGCGTGAGTTATTTTTTTATCCTTTCCGGATTCATTATGATTGTGGCCTACCATAAAAAAGAAAAGATTGACTATACCAATTTTTATAAGAACAGGTTTGCAAGAATTTATCCTTTGTATGTTGCCGGGATGCTTCTGCTTCTATTTACAAGATATTCAGGTTTCAGTTTTTACAATGTGTTCCTGTATCTGTCCGGGCTTCAAAGCTGGGTTCCGGGAGATGTGATGGTGCTGAACTTTCCAGGATGGTCAATTTCTGTGGAATTTCTGTTTTATCTTCTTTTTCCTTTCCTGTACAATTATCTTTACATAAGAGGGAATAAGCATATCTGGGTTATCATTATTCTGATCTGGCTGGGGACACAGATTTTTTCAAATCTTTATATCATTTCTTCAGCATATAAAGGGCCTCATACCGTCAGTTATGAGTTCATCCATTATTTTCCGTTATTACACCTTAATGAATTTTTGGTAGGGAACCTCGCGGGAATCCTGTTTATGAAAAATTTCAGACCGAGGAATTATGACGGTATGATCATCTTATTGTTTACAGCCGTTTTATTGGCTTTAATCTTTATTCCCTTAAACTTTCACAATGGTTTAATGGCTGTTTTATTCATTCCTGTAATTTATCTGATTTCATGCAACAACGGCGCTCTGACGAAGTTATTCTCCTGGAAGCCGCTTGAATATTTAGGCGAAATCAGCTATGCCGTGTACATTGTACATATTCCTGTGCTGTATATTTTAAGAAAGATATTATGGGAAAGCCTGGAAATTTATAAGAGTGATACGGTCTTTTTGATCTATATTCCGTGCCTGCTGCTGGTCTCAGCATTCCTTTATGAGGCTGCGGAAAAACCGTTACGGAATTATTTAAAGAAGGTGAAAATCAGAAAAAAGCCTTACTTTTGACCCCATGTAAAAACATAAACAGTGAAGCAGTTAGCGTATTGAAATACCATGTTTCATTGATTGAAATTAATTTATTAACAGAACCAAGCTATAATGACAAAGCCCTTAGTTAGTGTTTGTACCCTTACGTATAACCAGAAGGATTATATAAAACAGACTGTAGAAAGCCTGCTGATGCAGGAAACTTCTTTTGAATATGAGGTGGTGATTTCTGATGACGGATCTACAGACGGTACTGTGGAAATTATTGAAGACATCATAAAAAACCATGAGAACGGACACCGGATCAGGCTATTGGCACATGCAAACATGGGCGTTTTACCTAATTATATCTATACTTTTCCGCAATGCCAGGGTAAATATATTGCTTTCTGTGAAGGGGATGATTATTGGACAGACCCGAAAAAACTGGAAATCCAGGCCCGGTTTCTGGAAGAAAATCCGGATTTTTCCATCTGTTTCCATCAGGTAGACAGAATTCTTGATGATAAAGTAATAGGGCCGGCTCCCAAAGAAAATGTAGAAGCTGTGTACACGCTTTCAGATCTTTCCAAAGGATCTATGATGTATACGCCCTCTGTGATGATGAGAGCGGAGCATATGAATCTTCCGGATTGGTATGTGGAAAGTCCTCTTTTTGACTATCCGCTGCAGATGATGGTAGCCAGGAAAGGTAAAATAAAGTATCTGCCCATTAATATGGCTGATTACAGGGTAGGAACGGGAATCTGGACGACTGATAACGGTACGGCACAGATGAAAAAGCTGGAAAAGCTGATGTCACTGCTCCAGAGAGAATTTGCAGGTTATGATGAGGTGTATGAGACTCTTACCCGCAGGAAAAATGAGTATACCTTTGTTATTATCGAGCACGAATTTTATATCCGGCTGTATAACCAGACCATAGATTTCTCCAAAATCAGTTTTTCGACTACATTAAAGCTTGTGGTTAATAAATTAAAATCAAAACTTTTAAAGTAAATATTTCCTGAAATTAATATTATAAAGTCCTGATCTGATACTCGGATAATCGGTAACCATATATTTTACAATCATCTGCCATTTCTTTACCGGAGTGGCCAGGGCAATTTCATAGCTGCGGAGCATTCTCAGAATATGCAGTTTTATATCTTCGGGAATGGTTTTTTCGCTCTGTGCCCAGGTATTTACCTCTCTCCATAACAGAACCCTGCTGGAAGCCGGATTTACTTTTTTTGAATCTACGGCTGTAATTCTGTTGCTCTCGTGCACGCCTCTTACTGCCACAGCCTGATCAAGAATGCCAGGATACAAGTTAAGATAATAGGACAGCCTGAACAGAAATTCCGTATCCTGGTGCAGCCTGAGATGGGTTTTGAAAAAAGGATTCAGTTTTTTTACCATCGCTTCCCTTCTGACGGTCAGGCAGTCAATGCTGAAAAGCCCGAAGCTACCTCTCAGGTTAAGCTGCCCCGGAAAAACATCTTTTGGGTCATGCTTTTTGTAAACGGTTGTAAGACGGTCGCCAAAGATATGGTAATACTGCTCTTTCGCCTTGTCAGAATAGTAATGAACGCCTAACGCACCGTATACGCCTTCTATTTCAGGATTTTTAAACAGTTCTTTTTCTGCATCAAAACGGTTGGGCAGGTAGTAATCATCGGCATCAAGAAATGCGATAAAATCACCGGTTGCTTTGTCCAGTCCTAAATTCCTGGTCGGGCCCGCTCCGTGATTCCCTTTGTCAGGATGCTGGAACAGCTTTACCCTTTCATGCTTCATTTCAAGGTTCCGGCAGACTTCCAGGGCATTATCCGGAGACTGGTCTTCAATCAGGATAACTTCACCTACTTCCTCAAACTGTAAGGCAGATTCTACAGCCTGGGTAACAAATTTTTCAGCATTATAGACCGGAATTATTACGGAAATGTTCATCATTTTTTTAAGATTGATTAGTATGGCTAAAAGTAAACCGGTACTTTGTTTTTAATATTTTAGGGTTTGTCATTACTGCTGAAGCTAATCCTATCAGTTTTTTTAAACCCTGTTTCTGGGAAAGTTCGAAAGCTTTTCTTTCCAAATAAAATTTTTCTTTTTCGTCAGACTTTAAAGATAAGTTTTCAGACCATTTATACAGAGAATCCCAAAGCAGGTACTGGCGTTCATTGTATTTTTTTGAATACCGGATAATCTTTGTAATCCTGTTGTTGTCATGGACGCCCCTTATGGCCACGGCTTTGTCAATAATTCCTGATTTCAGATGGCAGAAATAGGCGAGCTTAATGATAAAATCAGAATCCTGATGTACCCGGAGGTCAGGATTGAAGCGGAGGTTATGTTGAACAACGGCAGATTTACGGACTGTAAGGGTATTCAGATGAAAAAAGGTGCCGAACGTTTTCGGTGTCAGACCCAGCAGCCCTCTGAAAACTTCTTTCCCTTCTGCAGCATACTGCACAGTAGTAAGCAGCGAGCTGTTAAATTTGGCCTCGTATTCCTGCTTTCCTTTTTCGGACAGGTATTCTACGCCCAGGGCACCAAAAATACCGTCAATTTCCGGATCTTTAAGCAGTTCTTTTTCCGTATCGAACCGATTGGGCAAATAATGGTCATCAGAATCCAGAAATGCAATAAATGCTGATGAAGCTTTTTCCATGCCTAAGTTTCTCGTAGCCCCTGCACCGTGATTGCCGTTATCCGCATGGCGGTACAGCCTGATCTTCGGATTTTGGGAAGCCAGTTTTTCACAAAGTTCCAGTGACTGATCTGTTGATCCGTCTTCAGCCAAAATGATTTCTCTTATCTCATCAAACTGAAGGGCAGACTGTACGGCTTTTTCAAGGAATTCCGCAGCATTATAGACGGGAATGATAACCGATATTTCCAGCATTATAAAACAGTTTGGTTATTATGCGCCCAAAGTGACAGCTGCAGGAGGTTCCAGTGTTTATGGTCTTTATTGAGGAATTTCTGTGCAGATGAAAAATCAATATAATTAAAGATTTTCTGGTTTTTATCTTTAAGGAGATCGTTGGATAAGTTCATCAGGTTTTCCTCTTCAAACCAGCTTTCCACACTCATTCCGAAGCCCTGTTTATTGCGGTTTCTGATGGTTTCTGTCCAGTATGACTGCATGGATTCACGGAGAATGATTTTATCATGGCTGTTATCCAGTTTCAGCTGTTCAGGAAGCTGAATACAGAATTCTGCAAAATCGACATCCAGAAAAGGAGTCCTTACTTCCAGCGAATTAGCCATGGCCATTCTGTCAGATTTTACCATCATATTACCAGGAACAAATTTTTCCAGATCTATCCTCATGATATCATTCAGGGAATCCGGATCCGGCGTAAAACTGTAAGGCTGCTGATAATTTTCAGAAATGCCCAATCTGCTTCTTTCCTCCTTGCTGAATGTATTCCGTACAAAATTCTGATGGAAATCCAGGATGTTTTTATGCTGGATATTTTTCTGGGTGATGAATGAGGTCTCTCTCATTTTCTGATAGAGTTTCATCCCGAATTGAGCGATTATATTTTTATAGCTGAAATGGTTTCTCAGCTGGTTTTCAATCTGATAGAAATTATATCCGCCAAAGAGCTCATCGCCTGCATCACCGGAAAGCACAACCGTAAGGTTTTCCCCGGCCGCTTTACAGATCTCATAGTGAGGAATGAAAGAGCGGTCTGCAAAAGGCTCATCCAGAAAAGGTGTTACCTGAAGCAGGGAGGCCGACAGATCTTTTTTCTGTTCATTAATTTCTATATGATTGGTTTTGTACTTATCCGCTATTTCTTTGGCATATTTAAGTTCGCTGTCTTTATGATCATACCCGAAGCTGATGGTGGTCTGGTTCGGCAGAAATTCAGCTACCAGTGCCACAATGGATGAAGAATCCAGTCCGCCGCTCAGAAAGCTTCCTACTTCTACGTCAGCGACAATCTGCTTCTGGACTGCTTTTTTAAGAAGGTAAGTAAATTCTTCTTTGGCATCAGATAGACTGACTACCCGGTCTTTCTGAGGCAGGCTGTAATATCTGGATACGGAAAAGTTCCCGTGTTTCCAGATCAGCTGATGCGCGGGAGGAAGGGTATGGATATTTTCATAGATGCTGTGGTACGTGCTTACATATCCGTACTGCAGATAATGGGAAAGTGCTTCCTGGTTCACTTTCGGGCGGATCAGCCCTGAGGCAAGAATCGATTTTATTTCAGACGCAAAAATAAATTCATTATTGCTGCCGATAGCATAGAAGAACGGCTTTTCCCCAAAGCGGTCCCTGGCACAGAACAGTTCCTGCTTTTCATCATTCCAGATCGCAAAGGCAAACATTCCCGGAAGGTCATGAATAAGCTTCTCCTGTTTTCTCTGGTACATGGCCAGAATCACTTCCGTATCCGAACTTCCCTGATAAGGGTAGTCAGAATAATCTGCTTTTATGGATTGGTATCCGTAAATTTCACCGTTCAGAACAATGCATTCATTGCGGGTACCGGAAAACATCGGCTGTTTGCCGTTTTCGGAAAGGTCGATAATGGAGAGCCTCCTGTGGCCTAACGCTGCGTTTTCATAATATTCGGCATGGGCAGCATCCGGACCGCGGTGTGCCAGCGAATCGGTCATTTTTTTCAACGCTTCCTGGTAATTCCGGGCGTTACCGGCTATAATTCCTGCTATTCCGCACATAATATTTTATTTTTCATCACTGGCTGTATGTTGTATTTGCTTATTTCTTCCTGATCTGGTTATTTAGGGACGTATAAATTTATAAAATAAAATTTAGAGATCTAAGCGGAAGTTCAGCATGTTTTTTTGACTGTCTTTTCAATTCAACAGCCATTATTTTACGTTGTTTATTTATATTTTCGGATTGTTTTTCAATGCATAATACCGGTATCTTGTTTTTAAAAGCCTGGGATTAAAAATCGCATACTTTATGAAATTGGTATATTTTGATAAACCGCTTTTACTGGCAATTTTCGAAAACATGTATTTGTACCTGAATAAGTTTTTAGTTATTTCCGGAATGTCTTTTTGTTTTACCGCCCAGAAATACAGTGATTCATAGAGAAGATACTGATGATGGAAAAAGTTTTGCGAGTTGTTTTTAATTTTTGTGATCGTATTATGCTCATGCCCTGTACGGATAGCAACCGGTTGGTCTATAAACCCCGATTTCAGATATCCATAATAAGACAGTTTAATGATAAACTCTTTATCCTCGCCAATTTTCAGTTTTTCATTCAGCCTTAACTTATTCTGATCAAGAACTTTTTTTCTGATCGTGAGGGCAATCATGGAAAAAAAAGTCCCAAAATTTTTATTTACTTCAGATAATCCTAAAAATACATCTTTCCCTTCTGCTTTCTCATATACTGTTGTAAGGCCGTCCGTCATAAATTTTTCCATATATTCTTCCTTGCCTTTTTCTGTAATGAATTCTGTAGCAAGAGCGCCGAACACTCCATCAATCTTAGGATCTTTGAAATACTCCCTTTCTGCATCAAACCGGTTGGGAAGGTAATAATCATCTGCATCCAGAAAGGCAATAAATTCCTGGGAAGCAAGATCAATCCCCAAGTTTCTTGTAGCGGAAACGCCATGGTTCTTTTTGTCCGGATGCTGTATGAATTTTATCCGTGGATCTACTGCTGTAATTTCTCTGCAGATTTCTCTAGAGCCGTCCTTCGAGCCATCGTCAATCAGCAGTAATTCCTTTACCTCCATAAACTGCAAAACAGATTGAACTGCCTTTTCTATATAATCAGCGGCATTATACACCGGGATAATTACGGAGATATTCATGATCTTTTTGAGGTTAAAAAATTTGTATATCTTTTGATATTGTAGATCAGGGTTTTATAAAAAGATATTGTAAAGTGGTCTTCGTCCTTCAGTCCGTAGTCACTGAAATCAATTTTATAAAACCTCTTATTGTCAAACGTCTTATTCATAAGGTTATTCTGATGGATGAATTGAATGTAGAGCGGTTTCTCATCAAAAACAGCAATGTCTTTAAAATCACGGTACTGATGATGGAAATGATGGGTGACTGTTTTAAAATCCTGCACACTTTCCACCAGGCTTACGAAAGGGTTTGCCACGGAATAATATTCTGTAATGAAGGCTTCATTTCCTGAAGTACGGGTAAGCTGCAGGCCTCTTCTAAGATCAATGACAAGATTGTTTATAGGACGGAATAAACGATGGATAGTATCAACATATTCCCTGTGCAGCATATCGTCATTATCTACATCCGTTGTAATCAGATAGGATGAACCTGCTGTATATTCGGGGATAATTTCAGGAAATTTAAGTTTTTTTTCTTCAAGGTCATTTACGAAGTAAGGTTTGAACCTGGGGAACTCTTTTTCAATTTCTTTAATCCGCTCTTTATAAAATTCCGGGGTATTTACATCAAAAAATACGATCCACCAGAAATTTTTATTGGTCTGGTTTTTAAATGACGGCAGGCAGTATTTGTCGAAAATATCAATCCTGTCCATAAACCATTCGTTGGTGAGGGTATTTTTGCCGTCGCGGGTCTGTTTCCAGCTTACAGAGGGAACGTTGAATGAGGTAGTGATAATATGGGTAAAGCTCATCTTGATTTTATGTTTTTACAGGTATTTTTTAATCAGCAGTTTTAAATAATCAGCAGCATTCACTTCTGAGTAATACTGAGTCACGGAGTCATCAAACTCCACCGGATAGAAATCGCCTTCTTCGTTTTCCTGATAGATGGCTGCCGTGTCCAGCTGTTCTTCCATGGCTTCTATAATTTCATTCATGCTGTAATAATACGGATAAGAGAAATTAACCGTCCGGTTGTTCAGGTGTTTGTACTCCGATTCAAAAAACCGGGAAATGTCATCAATATCCACAAGAATTCTTCTTGCTTTTTTATGCAGAATAAAAGGGGTCTTTTCTGAGATTCTGTTTTTCAGGAAGTTAAACAGAGTGTTAGGATTTCCTCCTGCGCCTACAATATTCCCGATTCTCAGGATCAGGTAATTTTCCGAAATATTTTTTATTAAGTCTTCTGCCTGCAGTTTATGAAGCACATACGGACTGTTTTGCTTAGACTGGTCATGAACGCTCAGGGTTGAAAAATAAACCAGCCTGGAACCTTTATTGTTTTGGATAGCTGTTCTAAGGAGCGATAATTCCCTTTCAAATTCTGAATTTCTTGTTTCCAGGGAATTGGAAACGCCGGAAGCAAAGTATACCGTGTTTTCAGTATCCAGATGCTGTAATGATTTTGCAATAAGTCCGCTTCCTATAATCATCCTTTTCTTTTATAAATTGTTTTCTCTGATTTCATTGTCTGAACTTAAACGGGCATAAAGTTAATTATAATTTGCCTGGCCTTTATTGTCATGTTTACCCTGCTCATCAAGCTTCCATGTGCTGGATTTCCCTACGGATTTAATGTAATGCAGGTTTTCTTCCGTAAACTGTTCAGGATTGATGTACCATCCTCCGTGAACGGCCGTGAAATTACCGGCAATCCGTAATGCTTTAAGAAAGTTCTGTGTATTGAAATGCTTTGGGTATCCGGGTTTATACAACGCAAAAGTAGTATCCAGGTTCGCTTTATACAGGTCTTTTTCCACTTCGGCAGCCCAGAACTGTTTTTCCCAATCGATTACTTTTTCTTTCATCGGATAAAAATCAGGAATGGTTTTAAGATCCAAGGCAAAACCTACTTTGGTTACATTTCTGAAATAGGTATGTATAAGTTTCAGAAGGGTATTCATAAAATCTTCCGGTAAAGACGGATTGGGGATAACATCGGCGTCGGTAAGGATAAAAAAGCCCTTCCCGTATTTATGCTGAAGTTCTTTCCGTTCAAAAAAAACCATATGGCCGTAATTCTCAGGCAGCAGCTCCACGGTTACAGAATCTTTAATTGTTTTATAATATTCAAGAAGAGGTGGGTAATCCGAATGGTTGTCTAAAATGACAATGTTTTTAAAACGCCGGCTGATCAGGAAACCTATCAGCTGTTTCAGATCATGCAGCTGGTTGTAATTAATGATAATTACAGGAATGGTCAGCGGATCCTGCAGATGCTTTTTCAGCAGTGGACTGGTTTTCAGCAGATACAGGTACCGCAGGTAATGGCCGTAAGCTTTTATTTTTGAGAGAATGGTCATTTCTTTTTTTCAGCTAAATAATAATAGGTTTTAGGAAGTTCCAGAAGCTTTTTATAATCCTTGAGATATAAATACAATCTGGCCAGGTTGATCTTTAATTTCTGTTTGTTTTTATAAGCGTAGCTGATCTGCTGGTTAATAAGTTTCCGAAGGTACTGCTTTGGGAGCCGGGTATAAAATTTCCGGATAACATATTGCTCAAAAAGATAAATGGCAAAGAGCTTCTCGGGCATATTTTCCTGCTGCCCGCTGATGCTTTCCCCGCTTACCCTTACCAGCACTTTTGCTTCATCAATATAATAAATAGCTTTCCCTTCACTGAATTCCAGGATCGCCAGGTCATCGGTAGCCCATGCGAGAGGAAACTTTTTAAACCCATACCGGTCAAACTTAGTTTTCCGGAAAATGTGTTCGCTGAGGCTGTTCAGTTTTCCTTCCGTAAATTTTCCCATAAAATTATCAATGGGATCAGTCAGCTTTGTAAACTCAGGGCCTTCATCTATCATATTTCCTGCATCATCAATCCGTGAAAGGGCATATTTAACAACATTGCAGCCATTTTTTCCAATATCTTCAATGTGTTTGTAGAACTGTTCCACAAAGTTTTTGCTGATCACGTCATCGTCACCCAGAATGTGAAACCATTCTTCGTTAACGTTCTCCAGAATTCTTTCCCACTGCAGGGCAAGGTTTTTACCTCCCAGGTTATCAGGATAATTAAAATATTGAAAAGGGGTGTCCTGCAGAATTTCTCCGATGAGGTTTTCAGGGTCATCAGGGCTTGCATCATTGCCGATGTATAAAGAAAACTTCCTGTCAGTCTGGTTTTCCAGTGACTGCAGTGTTTCTTTGAAGAAGGTAATTTTATAATAGGGGACAATGATGGCCAGCTTATTCATTCGTGAATTTTTTATTGTATGATTTGGAATACCTTATATAATAAAAATAACTTTTAAGAATCTCTGTTTTATCCCTGAAATTTAATCTTTTCGGGAAAAACCGCAAAGTCTCTCTAATCGTCCTCGTACTGATGAGATGATAAGAAAAGTACTTTTTCATGAACTCTAAAAAAGCTTTTTTTTCAACATTCATGTCAGTCGTCTGGTTAAAATCCGGGAGTATATTTTTTCTTACTTCTGTTATATTATCAAACCATTTCTGATCAGGGTTCCCTTCTGAAAAATGTTCAATCAGGATATCACCAATCACAAAGTTTTTAAATTTCTTTGCCATTCTCAGGCTGAAATCAAGATCATATCCATGAAATCCGGTAAGATTTTCATTGAATAGGATTTCCCTGAAGTTTTTCTTTCCGGTGGCAATAAAGACACCATCCAATGCAAAAGCCCTTTTTTCTGTTTCTCCGCTTTGAAAGGTAGAAATCAGAGAAGGAGTATTTTTTTTGCTGTTCTGAATGCAGTAAATATGATTGTATGAAGAATTATTAATGTACCATCCGCAGGGAGCAGACGGAACATATGAAGATCCTGCAATTCCTACCGCACCGGTATCAGGTTGATCCAGATGACTGATAAGCTTCACTCCCCAGCCCTGGGTCTTAAACAGGACATCTTCATGTAAGAACAGGAGATAATCATACACCGCTTTCCGGGCACCCTCATTATAAGCCTTGGTAATACCCATTATATTGGGATTTTGGATCTGTATAATTTCATACATGAAATCATTACCGATGGTCTCATTAATATTTTTAACAAGCTGATCGTAATAATGGGGCTGATATGAGGAAATGATGATGGAAAGCATTTGAAATTAAATATACTTTTTAATTAAATTCTGCAAATAATCTTCAGCAGCAATACCTTTAAAATGATCGGTTATATTTTCACAGAACGGAACATGATAAAAATCTCCGAATTCAATTTCCTGATAGGCTGCTTTTTTACCTGTTTTTTGCTGGATAGCCTCTACTACTGTTTTTAAATCATAATAATCCGGAAAAGCAACGTTGACGATTTGTTTTTTTAACTGTCCGTTTTTCTTTAAAAACCCGGAAATATCATCAATATCTATAAATAATCTCCTTGCTTTATTATGAAGTGAAAAAGAACTTCCTGATTCTATTTTTGATTTTAAAAAATTGAAAAGCGTATTGGGATTGCCGCCTTTTCCAACAATATTCCCTATTCTCAATATTAAGTAATTATCAGTATTATCCTGAATAAAACGTTCGATTTTAAGTTTATGAAGAACATACAGGCTGTCTTTTTTAGACTGGTCATGAATGCTGAGTGTAGAAAAGTATACTATTTTTTTTTCCGGATGCTCAGCCATGCTGTTCTTCAAAAGTGTATGTTCTCTTTCAAATTCGGATGTTTTTGTTTCAAGAGAATTTGAAACACCTGATGCAAAAAATAAAAAATTTTCTGAATCGATACTTTTAAGTGATTCAGCTATAAGTCCTCTGCCTGTAATCATTTCAGTTCTAATATTTGTTTATCAAATTCAATGTCTTATGAGTCAGATCATTGTCAGAATATTCATGGTCAATTCTGTATTTAATCTTCTGTCCTAATTCCTTCCTGCCAGATTTGTCTTTTGATAATTTTATAATTTCCTCTGCCATTTTATCAAGATCAAGATAGGGAACAAGAATTCCATGGTTATCACTGAGAAATTCTTCCGCTCCGCCGCTTCTTTCAAAAGCAATAATGGGTTTTTCAAGTTTAGCCGCTGTCAGCATTACCAATGGAAAAGGATCTTCTCTGGATAACAGTAAAAAAACATCAAAGATATTAATATAGTTATTGGGTGCCGAATTATGTTCTATATAAATGATTTTATTGTTTACACCCATTTTTTCTGCATCCAATTTTGAACATCTTACTGCAGAATTATTAACTGTTCCTCCGAGGTTAATAAATTTAAATGAAAGATCGGGAGCCTTATCTGTAATTTTTTTTACCAGCATGGGTACCAGATCAGTTCCTTTCCTTAATTCCTGAGCACTCGCAATGCCTATGATAAATTGATTGTCAGTTATGCCAGTTTCTTTTTTTATATGTTCGGAATCTTTGTCAATAACTATTTTCTCATCTACAAATGAATGAATTACGGATATTTTTTTTGCATCTGCCGCGTAATTTTCTATGAGATTGTCTGCAACGGCTTTTGAGCCTGCAATAACCTCGTCAATTCTGTTAAGGTTTTCGATAACATGGTCTTTTTTAACACTGCTTTCGATCCCAAACGTTAATTCATGTACAGCAATTACCGTAGAAATATTATTTTTACTAAAAGGAAGCAGCCACGAAAGCGAGAGCATGGTATTTCCATATACAAGATCATACCCGTTAGATAATAAGTCAGCAGTAATTTTATCAACCGGATTTTCTTTAACGGCTGTCTCTTTTATAATAAGCCTTTTTACCCTCTTTAAATTTCTTTTTAGAAATGAAGGTTCATAAGTCTGGGCAGCGGCTAAAAAAACATGATCTGCCACAGCTGCAAAATCATTATATAGAGCTCCGTTATGCAAAAGCAAAACATCAAAAGTATGATCCGTATTTTTTCTAATTCTTTTCAGTAAGCTCAAGAGCAGGATAGGAGCACCCGATAAGCTCGCTTCATGACTGATAAATAATATTTTCTTATTTTTTTTCATACTTATATTTAGATAAATTCAGGCAGGATTCGAGATTTTACAACTGTTTTATTATATATTTTAATAATCTCACTTATATAATAAAGTTTCCTCTGTAAACTATTAAAAAGAATATCTGATTTTCTTTAATAATATAATGATCAATTTTTTTATGGAAAGACTGTATGCCGCTTTCTCAGGATCCTGAGGATAATTACTCACAGGCAGCGTATCTCTTATATATAAAATTAGCCTCTGGATCTGTTCGTTAAGATTTTTTACCACTTGTTCATTTAAGCTTAAATTGGCTATCATCAGTTTTATTACAAATATGGTGTTAATATACTGAATCTGTTTTGTTTGTGAGCTCCAGATGCCCTGTCCTATTCTGTAGGCACCCATCTTCTCCGGAAAATATTTGATTAATCCATATGAAGCATTAATCATGTGTATAGGATAGTCTCCCGCAGGGGAAGAAATAATCCACGAAGGTAATGCTTCAAAGTTCTTTCTGAAAATAACCGATGCAGTATGAATGAAATTTCCTTCGGCTAAGTCCTCAATGGTATAGGCTTTTTCTGCTGTTTCAGATTCAGTAATTGGGATGTCTAATATTTTTCCTTCAATATCTATTTTTTCTACATTATGAAAACACATACTGTAATCGTTATTTCCTTCTAAGAAATCTACCTGTTTCTGAAGCTTTAAAGGATCAGTCCAGTAATCGTCTCCTTCACAGACAGCAATATACTTACCGGTACAATTTTTATAAGTCTGCTCCTGATTGTTTGCGGCACCTATATTTTTATCATGAAGCAAAAGTTTGAATTTTCCTGGATATAATTTTTGGTAATTAAGCAGGATTTCTCTTGAATGATCTGTGGAACAGTCTTCACCAATGACAATATCATAATTAAAAGCTGTTTTTTGCATCAGAAGGCTGTCCAGACATTCTTTTAAATATATGCCATGATTATAAACCATTACAAATATACTTAATGTAGGAGGGCTGAGTTCAGAAAGTTTCAGAGACATTTTTATAAACTCTTCCGTCTCCTGTATTATGCTAAAATTATTATTTTGATAAGACTTCACAGCGGCTTTATTTTCAGGCCTTACGGTTAAATATACTTCATCAAGCTTTAAAATTTCTTTGGCATAATAAAGAATCTGGTACGTAGCCAGCTGAGAAATTCCCTTACCCCAGAAGTCTTTATTTCCAATGAATATATGGAATTCAGCTGTTTTTTCCTTAATATTTGTAAGTTGTATATTTCCGATATATTGGGTATTACAAAGAATAGCAAATCTTTTGCTGGATATATCCTGTAAAACTTTTTCTATCCATGAAGATTCGATTTCTGCCGTAATATCAATATTTGGCCTTGAACCTGTATATTTCCAGACTTCATTGTCATTTCTCCATTGATATGAAGTTAAAGCATCCTGTATGACAAGCGGCCTGATTAAAACGTTATACATATTCCAAAATCTTTTTCATGTGTTCAATAGAGTATCTCTGATCTATCGGCAGAGCAATAATTTCCTTTGATAAGGTAAAAGCATTTTTATTTTCATCACACCAATCTTGTACATTTGGCCAATATGATGCACAATAAATTCTTTCATTGATGAGTTTCTGCCTGATTTCCATGTCATTGGTACGGAAAGGATAAATCATCGGTATACAGTCATCGTCAAAGTCAATATCCAGAAGATTTTTTTCTTTCAATTTTTCATGTAGAAAGCTGAAATTCTCTCTTCTTTTTTTTATTATATGCTTAAAATCAACTCCAGATAATATTCTTTCTGTCAATGTAGACATTTTTCTGATAGGCTGATTTTCAAGTGATCGATCATTGTCACAAAAATCTGAATATCCTTCTTCGGCAGAACAGTCGATTCTTTTCAGAAGATGGCTCATCCTGTTATAACTCTTGTCCTGCTCAAAATTTTCATTGAGCTTTGTATCTGTATGTAAATAACCGCCATCTGCTACTCCGATAAATTTTCTTGGAGAATAAAATGTGTCGATATGCGATACAGGCTTTGAGAATAGAGCCTGGGCATTATCAATAATGATCTGATCCGGTATTTTGCGGGATAAAATATCTACATATCTATTTTTGATTCCAAAATAATTTGTATATAAAAAAACTTCAGAATCTTTAATTTTAGAAAAATCAAATAGGGGTTCTAAATTAAAGTCTACATCATAAAATTCATATGTCAGATTCAGCTTACTAACCGGCTCCAAAATAACATCGCATGTATAGTAAGGAATATATATCTTGGAATATTTTTTTGCAACAAGAATATATTCCAGACAGTTCCTTGCAGAATTAAGATTGATCAGGTTATCATATAAATGACTTTGATTATGGTCAGGTAATTCAAGATCAAAATATCCTCCTATTGCTTTATTAATCATTTGATTAGTTCAAATTGATCCAACATCATATTAATTTCTTCCGGTGAGTTGAACATCATTACATCAATAATAGACAGTCCGTATTCAAAATTTTCTCTCTTCTGATCATAATCTACAGGAATCATTTTCTGGAATGAAATTTCGATATTACAATCTGTATATTTTTGTGTGTTAAAGAAATCAATTCCCCCGATTGGGTTAATGTAATGTATATCTCTATCCGATTCCAGCTTCTTGCATATATTCAATGCCCATTCATCAGGCCCAGTAGGAGTTTCAATATTTAAATTCATATCCGAAAACACCGGTAATTTTTTTTCAAATCCTAAATACTGACATATTTTTTCCAATGCATGTTTATTTATACCTGTAATCGTATCAGAGTCATACTCAAAAATTTCTTCAATCAGTTTGATTACCTTATAATAATAAGGAGCTTTTTTCTTGTAAATCTGAATTTGGGATAAAATCTTTTTCTTCCAGTCTTTTGAATTGTCAACATAACAATCTTTGATTAATGTATCTCTATTACCTTTAATTAAAGGCACTTGAATATACAGCCAACCTTCATCTTGTTTAAGAATACGGTTTCGTTCAATCCATCCGTGCCGAATAAATTGTATAGGATCAAAAAGTATAAACAAATCAGAATGTTTAATTAGGCTTATATATCCGATATACGGCATAAAATACGGCTGCATTATAGCTACTTTCATACTATTTGTTGTTTTGGATTCTTAACATCAATCTTGCAATAAACTCTACTTCTTCAAAAGTAAGGTCATAATAGAAAGGCAGGCATAGAACTCTTTTGGAAATATCTTCAGTTACCGGCAGCTCCAGTTTTGGAAGATAGGGCAGTGCTGAAGCCAGGCTTGGGTAAAAATACCTTCTTGTAAACACTTCATAGTTATCCATTTCAGCCTTTAAACGGAGAAGGAGCTCTTCACTTTCCAGTACAATTGCATAATAGGCATAATTCTCACTGGCACCCTGATGCCAGAAAGGTTTTACGGCTTTAAGATTTATAAGCTTTTCATCATAAAGTTCTGCCAGTGCTTTTCTTTTGTTATGGATCCGGGTAATGTATTTCAGGTTAGCCAGTCCCATCGCAGCATGAAATTCAGAATTTTTACCGTTAATTCCCAATTCCGAAAAAGAGTCAAAGCCGGAGATTCCAAAGTTTCTTATAGAGGCAATTTTCTTTAGCAGTTCAGGATCTTTTGTGATAATCAGTCCTCCTTCTACAGAATGATACAGCTTAGTAGCGTGAAGGGAACAGGTAGAAATATCACCGTATTCGAAAACAGACTTTCCGTTTACTTCCACACCGAAAGCATGCGCTGCATCATAGATCACTTTTAAATTATGTTTCTTAGCAATAATTTCAATCGCTTCTACATCACAAGGGTTGCCATATACGTGAGTAGCGAGAATTGCTGCTGTGTTTTCAGTAATAGCTTCTTCAATCTTATTAGCGTTGATGCACAGGCTGTCAGGATCTATATCTACAAAAACCGGAGTACAGCCTTCCCAGACAATAGAACTGGTAGTCGCTATAAAGGAAAAAGGAGTCGTAATAACTTCGCCTTTAATATCTAGGGCTTTTATTGCCATCTGTATGGCAACAGTTCCGTTGGTTACAAAGAGTAAATGATTAACCTTTAAATGTTCTTTCAGTTCCATTTCCAGCTGGCTGGCCAGAGGACCCATATTCGTAAGCCAGTTTCTTTTCCAGATACCGTCCAGATATGTATTATATTCTTCTACAGGAGGGAGAAAGGGTTTCGTTACAGGAATCATAGTGTTTAAATTAATGTTATCATATTATCAGCCTCCAGTTCAAAGGGAACCCATTGTTCCTCCTTGCCGCTTACAATGAATTCATGTATATTGTTGATTCTTAGCATTGTATCTGTGTTTTGTTTGTTGTAAAAACCCACATCAATAATATATTTACCTAAGGTAAATAGTGGGTTTTTCACCTTTACAGAATAAGTGATTGTGCTATTTTCCTGTGATACATCTATTTCATCCTTAACATATACTGCGGCAATAGGTTTCTGATCTTTATCTTTGAATTCAACATAAATGGCCGGAGACTTAAGGAGTGGTTTTTTAATTTTAACAGTAAAAGTCAGGGTGAAATCAACATTACGCTGTATGGTATTGTCTGTAAGATCAGTCTGCTTTGAAATCAGTTCTAATACACCACTGTCAAACACTACATTTTCATCATTATTAGAGAATTTACTGTAATAGAGCTGTACACCTTTCCCGATATCATTTCCATAATATTCCACCTTGCCATGATCCATTAAAATGATTTCGTTACAGATCCTGGAAATCATCGGCATGCTGTGCGAAACAAAAATTAGCGCAGTATTGGGAAGCAGCTCATCAATCTTATTAAAGCATTTCAAAACAAATCCCAAATCTCCTACAGCAAGTACTTCATCGATAATCAGGATGTCAGGCTCAAGATGTGCAGCAATAGCAAATCCCAGCCTTACCTTCATTCCGGAAGAGTAGTTCTGAATCGGCATATCAATAAACTGCTCAATCTCAGAAAATTCAATGATGGAATCAATTTTTTCTTCTACATCTTTTCTGGTAAAACCTAATATAGATGCATTGTTATAAATATTTTCACGGCCTGTAAGAATAGGATTGAATCCGGCACCAAGTTCAATGAGCGCTCCGATCTTTCCTTTCATGACGATCTGGCCTTTATCAGGTGCATAAAGTCCGTTCAAAACTTTCAGAAGCGAGCTCTTGCCCGCACCGTTATGCCCGATCAATCCTATGCATTCCCCTCTCCTGAGTTTAAAGCTGATGTCCTTCACCGCCCAGAATTCTTTGGGACGGAGGTCTTTGTTTATTTTTATGCCTAATGTACTTTTGATAATATCCAGAGCTCCATACTTTAGAGAAGATTTCATATCCATCGAAAACTTCTTGGAAACATTCTGTACAGATACGAGTATTTCTTTTTCCTGATCTTTCATATTATCCTATTTTTTCAATAACTATTGGCATAGACTTTCTGAAAATTACCAGTCCTACCAGCATGACAAAAAAACTGATCACCGCTGCTGCAATTAAAAAAGCGGCATTATTAAACGGCAGATCAATCAGGCTGTTTCGGGCATCGTTAAACATATATGTTAAAGGGTTAACCTGAAAAAGTTTTTTAAACAGACCCTGTCTTGGAACAGCATATACAACCGGCGTAATATACATGATAAACGATACGGCAGTAGTCAGCAATTTGCTGATGTCAGTATAGATAAGGCCTATCGGAGTGAGAAGCAGTCCTATACAAAAAGAAAAAAGAGTAATAACAAGCAATATGAAAGGAAATAATACAATGCCGATTCCCGGCTTTATCCCATAAATTAATAAAATACCGGCAACAAGAATCAGCTTGAGTGCCAGATTGAATAGCATTTTATAAAATCCGGATATCAGGAGTGCTTCTTTTGGGAAGTTTATTTTTGAAAGTATTGACCGGGCGCCGTTTACAGAAGTGAGCGGAATCAGAAGGGCTTCAGTAAAAATACTCCACAGCGTAGTACCGATTACCACAAATACAATATAGGGGATGCTGCTGTCCGCATTTACGTTTACCGTACCTGAGCTGCTTAGGAAAATCCAGACCAGGGAATTGGTAATAATAGGGGCAAATGCCCAGAAGAAGCCCAGAAAAGACTGCCTGTACTGTGACTGCAGATCTCTTTTAGCCATTTGATAAGCCAGGAAATTGGAAGACCTGATATCTTTATAAATGGCTTTAAGTTCCTGAAAAAAATGGGTCTTTTTTTCGGAGGTATAAACTGTCGTTTTCAAAATAAATTTTTTGCAAATTTAAAGTAAAATAAATAACTGTCTCTTTTTCAGGAAAAATGAGTGTATTTTCCTGAGCGGTAGTGTAATATGGAGATCGGTATTTATAAATTGGGTTCAAATAAAACCAATGTTCTTATTTAGGTTTCAGATAATTATATTCAGGCTATTCGTTAACCAGCTGTTTCAGGTATTCGCCATACCCGCTCTTGCCGTATTTGGCAGCGGTTTCCAGCAGTTTTTCTTCATTAATGAATTTATTTCTGAAGGCAATTTCCTCAATACACCCGATTTTAAAAGCCTGCCTTTTTTCAATCACCCTTACAAACTCCGAAGCATCATTAAGGGAATCAAACGTTCCGGTATCCAGCCAGGCAGTTCCGCGGTCTAAAACGCCCACTTCCAGCTTTCCTTTTTGCAGGTAAACATTATTAACGTCGGTAATTTCAAGTTCTCCTCTTGGAGAAGGCTTGATGTTCTTTGCAATTTCCACCACTTCATTATCATAGAAATAAAGTCCGGGAACAGCATAGCTGGATTTGGGCTGTGTCGGTTTTTCTTCAATGGATACTGCTTTAAAATCATCATCAAATTCCACTACACCGTATCTTTCAGGATCGGAGACATGATAAGCGAAAACAACACCACCATCCGGGTTGGTTTTGTTTTTAAGCAGAGTCCCCATTTCCGAACCGTAGAAGATATTGTCACCCAGTACCAATGCCGCAGCATCACTGCCGATGAACTGTTCACCCAGGATAAAAGCCTGCGCCAGTCCGTCCGGGCTTGGCTGTACCATATATTCAATATTACAGCCGATCTGGGATCCGTCTCCTAAGAGTTTAATGAAACCTGACTGGTCATGAGGTGTGGTAATAATAAGAATATCTTTAATCCCGGCCAGCAATAAAGTGGACAGGGGATAATAAATCATCGGTTTGTCATAAACAGGCATAAGCTGTTTGCTGACTGCAATGGTGAGGGGAAAAAGTCGGGTACCGGAACCTCCGGCTAAAATGATACCTTTCATCGTATTGTGTGTTGTATTAGTTGTACTGTTTTTCGTAATATTTCTGGTAATCGCCGCTCGTTACGTGCTCCAGCCACTCTTTGTTTTCAAGATACCAGTCGATGGTTTTTCCCAATCCTTCTTCAAAGGTTACCGACGGCTTCCAGCCCAGCTCCGTATTCAGCTTCGCCGCATCAATAGCATATCGCTTATCATGGCCCGGTCTGTCTTTAACATAGGTAATTAACTTTTCAGAATGTCCTGCAGGATTCCCAAGCTTTTCATCCATCTGTTTGATGAGTTCTTTAACCAGGTCAATGTTCTGCCATTCGTTAAAGCCTCCGATATTATACGTTTCACCGGTCTTCGCATCATTGAAAATCTGGTGTATTGCTCTTGCATGGTCAATAACAAATAACCAGTCCCTAGTATATTTCCCGTCACCGTAAATCGGCAGAGGCCTTTCATTGATGATATTTGAAATACAAAGCGGGATCAGCTTTTCAGGGAAATGGTTCGGTCCGTAATTGTTGGAACAGTTGGAAACGATAAAAGGCATTCCGTAAGTATTTCCGTAAGCCCTTACCAAATGGTCAGACGCTGCTTTTGAAGCGGAATACGGAGACTGCGGATCATAAGCGGTGGTCTCTAAAAAGAATCCGGTTTCACCTAAGCTTCCGTATACTTCATCTGTAGAAACATGATAGAAAAGATGGGTTCTTTTCTCATCCGGGAATCTTCCGTGGGTATGATCGGGATTCAGCGTCCAGAATTCTTTGCAGAGGTTCAAAAGATTGGCTGTTCCGTTAACATTCGTATTGATGAAGGCCATCGGATCGGTAATGCTTCTGTCCACGTGGCTTTCTGCAGCCAGATGCACCACGGCATCAGGATTATATTTTTCAAATATGGTTCTTAACTGTTCAGGCTCTGTAATATCTGCCTTTTCGAAAACATAATTCGGTTCGTTCTCAATATCGGTCAGGTTTTCCAGGTTTCCTGCGTAGGTAAGGGCATCAAGATTGATGATCATTGAGTCCGGATTGTTCTTTACGAATTCTCTTACCACGTGGGAGCCGATAAATCCTGCCCCGCCGGTAATAATTATATTTTTCATCTTTTTTTAATTTAAAATTGTTTTACGTCCGATACTTTTATAATAGAAACCATTCTGTTCAGGGATTTCCAGCGGATACATATTTCTTCCGTCGAAAATAACCTTGTTATTCATTTTCCGGCCCATCAATTCAAAATTCGGATTCTTAAATTCCGGCCATTCTGTAGCAATGAACAAAGCATCCGCATTTTCCAGTGCCTCATACATACTTTTTGCATACTGGATCTTATCTCCTAAAACTTTCTGGACATTATCTTCTGCAATGGCATCATAGGCTACTATTTTTGCACCCTTTTCCAAAAGCAATGCAATATTGTCCAGGGATGAAGCCTCCCGGATGTCATCGGTATTCGCTTTGAAAGCCAGCCCCCACATGGCAATGGTCTTGCCTGCGATGTTTCCGCTGAAATATTTTTCAATTTCAGAAACCAAGATTACTTTCTGGGCAATATTTACGTTTTCTGTCGCTTCCAGGATCTGGAAATTAAAATCTTCCTGCTTTCCTGAATTAATTAGTGCTTTTACATCTTTCGGGAAACAGCTTCCTCCATATCCGATTCCGGGGAACAGGAACCTTTGTCCGATCCTGTCATCACTTCCCATACCCAGCCTTACTTTGTCTACATCTGCCCCTACCTTTTCACAATAGTTGGCAATTTCATTCATAAACGTGATTTTTACCGCTAAGAATGAATTGGCTGCATATTTCGTAAGCTCGGAAGACTTTTCGTCCATGAAAATAATCGGAATTCCGGTATTGGTAAACGGCTGGTAAATTTTAGCCATGATATCTTTGGCTTTATCTGAGCTTGATCCTACCACGACCCGCGCAGGATTCATGGAATCTTCTACGGCAAACCCTTCTCTTAAAAATTCGGGGTTGGAAACCACGTCAAAAGGAATCTGCGTCTTTGAAGCGATCACTTCCCTTACTCTGTCGGCTGTACCCACAGGAACGGTACTTTTGTTAACGATAACCTTATATTCCGTCATCATTTCTCCAAGGTCGTTCGCTACCTTCAGTACATAGGAAAGGTCTGCAGATCCGTCTTCTCCCGGAGGGGTAGGCAGGGCAAGGTAAATAACTTCGCTTTTATCCAGTGCCTCTCTTAAATCAGTAGTGAAAAATAATCTTTCCGACTGGATATTCCTCAGGAACATTTCTTCAAGATTCGGCTCATAGATGGGAACTACGCCGTTTTTCATGCCTTCTACTTTTTTTTCATCAATATCCACACAGTATACTGAATTTCCAAGTTCTGCTAAAGTGGTTCCTGTAACCAATCCTACATAACCTGTTCCTACAATAGTAATATTCAAAATGTATGTTTTTAAAAATTCAGTCACAAAAGTAATAAAAATACCATCATAACGCCTTTTAAATTAGTGTAAATAAATATTAACTTATCAACCTGATAATAAGATATTTGCTTTTTTAATAAAAATTTGTATATTTGCAGTGGATTTACAGGAAAAACATGGGAAGGCCTTCGGAAGAAAGCCTTTTTTCGTACGGGTAAATCAAGATTTAAATAACGTATGGAGTTTAGAAAGAAAATTGAAGAATTATTGCATGAATTCCTGGCGGCCAGAACAGATTTATTTCTTATTGATCTGAAGTTTTCTGCAGCAGATGACATTACCGTAATCCTGGATGGTGATAACGGAGTTTCCCTGCAGGATTGTCTGGATGCAAGCCGTGCCATAGAATTCAACATGGATCGTGAAGAACACGATTTCAGCCTGCAGGTAATGTCTGCCGGATTAAGCGAGCCTCTGGTAACCCCAAGGCAGTTTGCTAAAAACATAGGAAGAGAAATTGACGTTTTGCTGAATGATGCAACAAATGTAGAAGGGGAACTGGCAAAAGTGGATGAAGAAAAAATTACATTGATCTTACGTTACCGTAAGCCGAAAGAGGTGGGTAAAGGAAAGGTAGATGTGGAGGAGGAAAAAGAAATTCCGTACTCTGAGATTAAGAAAGCATTAGTAACGATTAAATTTTAAAATAAAAAAGAATAAATGGACAATATAGCGTTGATTGAATCCTTTGGTGATTTTAAAGACGAGAAAGGGATCAGTAAGATTGACCTTATGGCAATTATTGAGGATTCCCTGAAGACACTTCTGAGAAAAAGATACGATTCGGATGATCATTTTGATGTCATTGTAAACCCTGATAAAGGAGATTTTCAGATATTTTTAAATAAAACCATTGTTGAAGACGATATGTCTGAAGATGATGACCTGGAAATTGAAATCTCTGAAGCAAAAAAAATTGACCCTACCTTCGAAGTAGGAGAAGATTTTACCATGGAAATTCCTGTTGCCCAGCTTGGGAGAAGAAATATCCTTACCCTGAAACAGATTTTGGCTACGAAATTGCAGGAACACAACAATGCCATGCTGTACGAGCAGTTTAAAGATAAAATCGGGGAAATTGTAGTAGGGGAGATCCACCATATCCGTCATAAACACGTGATTTTGCTGGATGATGAAGAGAACGAATTCATTTTGCCTAAAGAAAATCAGATTCCGTCAGACTTCTTTAAAAAGGGTGAGAATATCAGAGCTATTGTTGAAACGGTAGATTTCAAAGGTTCAAAGCCGCAGATTATTATTTCCAGAACTGCCCCTAAATTCTTAGAGAAATTATTGGAGCTGGAGATCCCTGAAATTCAGGACGGAACTATTATGCTGAAGAAAGCAGTAAGAATTCCTGGTGAGAAGGCGAAAATTGCAGTAGATGCTTACGATGACAGAATTGACCCTGTAGGTGCCTGTGTAGGGGTGAAAGGTTCAAGGATTCATGGCGTGGTAAGAGAGTTGAGAAATGAAAACATCGATGTGATCCAGTGGTCTAAAAACCCTGAGATCTTAGTGAAGAGAGCATTAGGAAATGTTACCATCAATAAAATTGATATTAACGAGGAGGCAAATTATGCATTGGTGTATACTCCGGTTGAAGAAATTTCCAAAGTAATCGGTAAGCAGGGGCAGAATATCAGATTGGCTTCCTGGTTATCAGGATACGAAATTGATGTATACAGAGAAGCCAGTGAAGATGACGATGTTGATTTGAGAGAGTTCAATGACGATATCGAACAGTGGATTCTGGATGAATTTAAGAAAGTAGGCCTTACAACTGCAAAATCAGTACTGGATAAGGAAACTGAGAGTCTTTTAAATATGGTGGATCTTGAAGAAGAAACCATTGAAGATGTGAAACGGATTCTGAGAGAGGAATTTGAAGATTAAAATTTTAAATAATTTTAATAAACAGTAAAAAGGAAATACTTTAATTTTAAGAATTAAAAAACAGTAAATAATATAAATGCCAAAAATTAGATTAAATAAAGCGGTTAAGGAATTCAACATTTCGATGTCCAGGTTAGTAGAGTTTTTACAGGCTAAGGGTATCGAGGTTGAAAGCAATCCTAACGCTCAATTAGAAGAAGCGGCATATTCTGCATTGGAGGCTGAGTTTGCCAAGGACGGCGAACAGCGTAAAGCTTCCCATGAGGTGGTGATCACAAAAGTTCCGGAAGAAAAACTGGAAATTGAAGAAAAGAAAACCCCTGAAGTAATAAGAGCTAAAGCTAATAAACCGGAAACTAAAATCTTAGGTAAAATAGACCTTGAGCCTAAAAAGCCTGAGATTGAAGAAACTCCTGCTCCGAAACCGGAACCTGTGGTGGAAGAGAAAAAAGAAGAAGTTGCACCTGCGCCTATACCTATACCTGAGGTAAAGGCGGCTCCTGAAAAACAGGAATTTAAAGTTCTGGATAAAATAGATTTGTCCCAGATCGAGTCTAGAAACAGACCTGTAAAAAAAGACAAACCTAAAATGGAGGAGAAAAAAGCAGAGGAAAAGCCCGTACAGAAACCGGCTGAACCTGTAAAAGAAACCCCGAAACCTGTTGCTGAGAAACCCGCTGAGGCCCCGGCTAAACCCGCTGAGGTAAAACCGGCTGAACCGGTAAAAGCGCAGGAAGAATCCCAGCCTCAGGAATCTCAGAAAATTGAAACGGTTTACCAGAAACTTGACGGACCAAAAATCGTCGGAGAGAAAATCGATTTAACGCAGTTTGCCCCTAAAGGAGCAGGCGCTAAAAAGAAGAGAAAGAGAATTGAGAAGCCAGGAGGTCAGAATCCTCAAGGCGGAAACAACAATCAGCAGGGAGGTAATAATAATAATCAACAAGGTAACCAGGCAAACCGTCCTCAGGGCCAAGGCCAGGGGAACCGTCCTGCAGGTCAGGGTGGACAAGGCGGAAACCGCTTTGGAAACAATACCCAGGGAGGTGCTCAAGGGAACCGTCCGCCGGGTCAGGCCGGACAAGGTGGAAACCGTTTTGGGAACAATACCCAGGGAAACCGTCCGCCGGGCCAGGGTGGTGTCAACCGTCCTGCAGGACAGGGTGGCGGAAACCGTTTCGGAAACAACAGACCGGGGCAGCGTACCATGCCTGTTGAATTAACAGACGAACAGGTTAAAAACCAGATCAAGGAAACCCTTGAGAAACTGACTAATAAAGGAGGTAAATCTAAATCTGCCAAACACAGAAAAGATAAGAGAAACTACCGTAGAGAACAGGATGAGCGTCAGCAGGAAATTGATGCACAGGACAGAACATTAAAAGTGACCGAATTCATCACGGTTGGTGAACTGGCAAGTTTAATGAATGTGTCTCCTACAGAAGTAATTTCTGCCTGTTTCTCATTAGGTGTAATGGTAACCATGAACCAAAGACTGGAAGCTGATACTTTATTATTGGTAGCTGACGAATTCGGATATAAAATCGAATTCTCTGATGCTGATCTTGAAGAAGCAGATTCTGAAGACGATATCGATACAGAAGACAGCCTTTTATCAAGAGCACCTATCGTAACCGTAATGGGACACGTAGACCACGGTAAAACTTCATTGCTGGATTATGTAAGAAAAACCAATGTAATTGCAGGTGAATCCGGAGGGATCACACAGCATATCGGTGCTTATAACGTGCAGCTTGAAAACGGTCAGAGAATTACATTCTTAGATACGCCGGGTCACGAAGCCTTTACGGCGATGAGGGCAAGGGGTGCACAGGTTACTGATATTGCAATTATTGTAATTGCAGCGGACGATGATGTAATGCCTCAGACAAAAGAAGCAATTTCCCATGCTCAGGCAGCAGGAGTTCCGATGATTATTGCAATCAATAAAGTAGATAAGCCGAATGCCAATCCGGATAATATCCGTCAGCAGCTTTCGGGAATGAATATTCTGGTAGAAGAATGGGGAGGAAATGTACAGGCCCAGGAAATTTCAGCAAAATTCGGTAATAATGTAGATACCTTGCTGGAAAAAGTATTGCTTCAGGCTGAGATGCTTGAATTAAAAGCAAATCCTGAACGTGCTGCACAAGGCGTTGTTATTGAAGCATCCTTAGATAAAGGTAGAGGATACGTATCCACTATGTTGGTACAAACCGGAACTTTAAAAGTAGGCGATTATGTAGTAGCAGGTAAAAACCACGGTAAAGTAAAAGCTTTGCTTGATGAAAGGGGTAAAAACCTTGAAGAGGCGGGTCCATCCATTCCGGCAACTATCTTAGGTCTGGACGGCGCTCCTACAGCAGGTGATAAATTCCGTGTATATGCCGACGAAAGTGAAGGTAAAGCGATTGCTAATAAGAGAGAACAGCTTCAGAGAGAACTTTCGATCAGAACTAAAAAACATACGACGCTTGAAGAATTGGGCAGACGTATCGCTTTAGGTGAATTCAAAGAACTGAACATCATCCTTAAAGGTGACGTGGATGGTTCCGTAGAAGCACTTTCTGACCAGTTACAGAGATTATCAACCGAAGAAATTAGTGTTAACATCCTGCACTCAGGTGTCGGGCAGATCACTGAGTCGGATATCAACCTCGCGGCTGCATCAGATGCAATTATTATCGGATTTAACGTAAGAGCCGGTGCAAATGCCAAAGATCTTGCAGACCGTGAAGAAATTGAAATCAGAACCTATTCCATCATCTACAAAGCCATTGACGAAGTTAAGGAAGCGATGGAAGGAATGCTTTCTCCTGAAATTCAGGAACAGGTAATCGGAAATGTTGAGATCAGGGAAGTATTTAAGATTTCCAAGGTAGGAACAATTGCCGGATGTATGGTTCTTTCAGGAAAAGTAACCCGAAATTCCAAAGTACGTTTATTAAGAGACGGTATCGTGAAATTCGATGGAGAGCTTGAAAGCTTGAAACGTTTCAAAGATGATGTAAAAGAAGTAACCAAAGGCTACGAGTGTGGATTAAACCTTAAAGGGTATAATGATATAGAACAGGGAGATATCCTTGAAGTCTATGAAGAAGTTTCTGTAAAGAAGAAATTAAAGTAATTTATCATTTTGAGATAATAATCAAAGCCTGCTTTTTAAAAAGCAGGCTTTTTATATTTAGTAATTTATAATAATTCTAAACAATATTTATGTTATTACAATGAAAGTGTTAAAGGTTAGAAAGCAGACAAGTTTTTTATAACTATAAAGTGATTTAATGATTTATAAATGTAGTGAAATATGTAAAGCATATTATATTAAAGGTTTATAATGACTCATGCATAATTGCATATTTAAGATAAGTTTGTTAATGTTAATATTTATTAACATATTTGTGATCTTAAAATATTAAAATTTGTTAATATGAATGTGAGATTACGTGTATTGACTGCTGGAGTACTGTTTTTTACAGGACAAATAGCTTTTGCCCAGCAGAAACCGGGTGATACGGCTACTAAAGAAACCGAAATTGAAGAGGTTGTAATGATTGGATATAGCCAAGTTCCAAAAGAAAGCTATGTAGGAACTGCATCCAAAGTTGATGCCAAAGCGATTGATTCAAAAAATGTATCTTCAGTAAGTCAGGCGCTTGCTGGAGAATCTGCTGGTGTTAGAGTTATTAATACATCAGGACAACCTGGTACAGATGCAACAATTCGTATCAGAGGATTTGGATCAGTAAGTGGGAACAGAGCACCATTATATGTATTAGATGGTATGCCATATACAGGGAATATAAGCGCTATTAACCCTGAAGATATTGAGAATATGATAATTCTTAAAGATGCTACAGCAACTTCTATCTATGGTGCAAGAGGTGCTAATGGTGTAGTGGTTATGAATACTAAAAAAGGAAGATCTAATAAGTCTGTCATACAACTTGAATCTAAAGTTGGTTTTAATATGGCATTACTTCCAAGATATTCAACAATAAAATCCCCTGAAGAGTATGCTGGATTAAGTTGGCAAGCTTTGAGAAATCGTGGGAGATTATTAGGCCAAGCTGATCCTACTGCGTATGCTAATACAAATCTTTTTAGCAATGGTGGAATAAGTGCAGATTATAATATATGGGGAACACCTACAGCCCAATTAATTGATCCTGTTACAGGACAAGTAAGGCCAGGATCCGCTAGATTATATGATCCCGAAAATTGGGAAGATTATGCTTTCCAGACTTCGGCGAGAACAGAAAATAATTTAAGTATAAGTGGAGGTAGTGGTAAAACAACGTTTTATACTAATATTGGATATTTAAGTGATAAAGGTTATTCTATTAATTCTGATTTTGAAAGATATACAGGTAGATTAAATCTAAGTCATCAGGCAAGACCATGGTTGAAAGGGGATTTTAATTTAGGATATGCCTACTCAAAAGCAAACAGAAATGGACAAACCAGCGATTCCGGGAGTATTTTTTGGTTTGTTGATAATATTCCTTCCATATATCCTTTGTTTAAACGTGATGCAGCTGGAAATAAAATTCCTGACCCTCATTTTGGCGGGAGTGAATTTGACTATGGAGACGGGCCTAATGGGAGAGGTTTTGGAGGATTAACAAATTCAATTGGAGATGCTACTAATAATCTTAATAAGTTTTATAAGCATGAGATTAATGCCAATATGTTTTTAAAAGCTGATATCACTAAGTTTTTAAGTTTTGAAACAAGAATTGGTGGCCAATATTATAATAATAGCAATGATCAGATAGAAAATCCTTTTTATGGTAGTGCGGCAAGCCAGAATGGGTATATCTATAAGACTAAAACAGAATTAATGTCTTATAACTGGTTACAGTTATTGCGGTTTAATAAGAAGTTTGGAGATCATAGTATAATGGCTTTTGTTGCTCATGAGAATAGTAATTGGGAACAGAAATTTTTATCTGCAGGGAGACCAAACATTATTGATATGATTCCTGAGTTGAATTTAGGAATTGGAGAATCTCTGTCAAGTTCATTTACAAACAATTACGCTTTAGAAAGTTTCTTTGGTCAGTTAACATATGATTACAAAGGTAAATATTTCTTTAATGGATCGGTAAGAAGAGATGGTTCTTCAAGATTTTTGAATGACAAATGGGATACGTTTGCATCTGCGGGTTTAGGATGGTTAGTAACAAAAGAAAATTTCTTATCGGATAATAAAACTATTACTAACTTAAAACTAAAAGGAAGCTATGGTACTGTAGGGGATCAAGGTGGAGTAGGATACTACCCTGGATATAATGTTTACAATCCAGGAAACTTTATGGGACTTCCGGGAGCAACATATGATAGGAGTGGTTATCCTGTTTTAACTTGGGAAAAATTTAAAGTTTTCCAGGTAGGTATGGAGTTAGGCTTGTTTAAGAATAGAGCAATTGAACTTGATGTTGATTATTATAACAGAAAAACTGATAATCTGATTTTCGATACTAGATTAGCACCATCTACAGGAAATGCAATCCTAAAAGTTAATGATGGTAATATGGTTAATGAAGGTATTGAATTTACATTAAAGGCTCATATCATCAATAAAAAAGATATTTTCCTTGATTTTGGTGTGAATGGTGAGTTCTTGCGTAATAAAATTACGAGAATGCCATTTGATGCAAGTACAGGGCAAAGAAAAATTATTGATTTATCTGAAGCTGGATTCGGAAGAACTGAAGGAAGATCTTTATATGATTATTATATGAGAGAATATGCAGGAGTAAATTCTGCAACAGGAGCTGCTCAGTGGTATGTTAATTATACAGATAATAATGGAAATGGAGTTTTTGATGCAGGCGAGCAAATTGCATCATTGCATGAATATCAAGCTCAAAATCCTAATGCTGATATAAGAACAGGCGTTACTGAAGTTTACGCTCAAGCCACTCAAAAGTTCTTAGATAAATCTGCTATACCAGATATAAGAGGTGCATTTAATCTTGATTTTGGTTTTAAATCATTTACATTAGGCGTACAATTTTTATACAGTATTGGTGGTTATGCTTATGATTCTGCCTATGCGGGATTGATGGCTAATGGACAAGTAGGGACAAATAATTGGCATACGGATATTTTAAACAGATGGCAGAATCCTGGTGATATTACTGATGTTCCAAGAATGTCTTCCAATTATGCAGCTGATGTAAACTTTGCATCAAGATCAAGCAGATTCTTAGTAAAGTCTGATTATATTGCTCTAAATAATATTCGTTTAGGTTATAATCTTCCACAAGAATTTGTAAATTCTATTGGAATGACAGGTTTCAGTCTATTTGTAAGCGGAGATAATCTATGGATTGCAAGTAAAAGGAAAGGTTTTAACCCAAGTGTATCTGAAACTGGGGGTACTAATACTTACAATTATTCACCGCTTTCAACAATTACATTTGGAGCAAAAATTAATTTTTAATAAGTAAATAAAATGAAAAAGATATTATTATTAAGTATAGCATTGGCTACATTAACAGTTTCATGTCGCGAAGAATTTCTTGACAGTGCACCAACTGAGACTATAGGAGATGCACCTGCACAAACCAAATTAAATGGTTTATACCTGATGATGATTAATACAGGAACTGGAGGTACTAATTTAGATCATGATGATTTTGGACAAAAAGGATACGATATATATAGTGACCTTCTTTCGCAGGATATGGCTCTTGAAGCTGTGAATTATGGATGGTATGTTAACATAGCCAATATGGCTGGTCAGGTAGATTTTACTAATACAGTAAACTATAAACCATGGAGATATTATTATAGAATTATTGCAGGAGCTAACGATGTAATTGATGCACTTGGAGGAACAGATTCAGTTCCAGCATCAGATACAGATAAATTTGCAATGGGTCAAGCGAAGGCCTTACGTGCATATGCGTACTTTTATTTAATGCAATTCTATACAAAAGGATATAATGCATCCGAAGCGGCTATCCCTGTATATACGAAGCCACAAATGCCTGCTGCACCAAAATCTACACAAGCAGAAGTATATGCTCTTATTGTTGATGATTTAACGAAGGCTGTTAACTATTTAGATGGCTTTGATAGGGCAAATAAAGGAATGATTGATCAAGGTGTAGCAAAGGGACTTTTAGCATATACATATGCAGCTATGGAACAATCTGTACAAGCGGCAGCTTTATCTAAAGATATTATTGCCAATTATGGATATCCAGTAACTACTAGAGCTCAAGCTGTGAGAATGGTCCAGGCTCCAGGTGCTACGCCAAGTGGTGGTGGATTTAATTCATTGACTACTCCAAGCTGGATGTGGGGCTTTAATATTGAAGTAGTTAATGGCTTAGATCTTGTTAGCTGGTGGGGTCAGATAGATGTATTTACATATAGTTATGCTTCTGTTGGAACCAGAAAAGGTATAGATTTGGGATTATATAATAGTATGAGAACTGATGATATTAGAAGAAATCAGTTTGTTGTAACAAATCCTTCACAGAATTATCCTGGCAATAAGTTTTTTGATCCAAACAGGGTTGGACAAGGGCAGAGACAAGTTACTACTGACTATATCTATATGAGAGTAGATGAGTTTTATTTGCTAGCAGCAGAATCACTTGCTAAGTCAGGCCAGGAAGGTGAGGCTAAAACAATTCTTAAGAATTATTTATTAAACAGGCAGACAGATGTTTCATATATTGATGCACTAAGTGGTACAGCTTTACAGAATGAAATTTATAAGAATACTCGTTTAGAGTTTTGGGGTGAGGGTAAATCTTATCTAGCATTTAAAAGAAATAAAGCTACAGTTACAAGAGGTTCCAACCATCTGTTTTACGTAGGACAATCATTTCCATATAATGATGATAGAGTATCTTTAAAAATTCCTCAAGAAGAAATTTTAAATAATCCTAATTTTTAATAAATAATAGAAGTTTTTAAATATACTATCTATTTGTAAGTTAAAAGCTGTCTCGAAAGCGAGGCAGCCTTTTTTTTATTAAATTTGCCCTACAAAGTTTATAATGAAGTACATCCTTTCCATCATACTCTTCCTCAGCCTCACTGCGAAAGCCCAGGTAGTCAACAAAACAGACGCCAATCAGCTTCCGAAACAGGACACCTTGGTGATTGACTCAGGGAAGAAAGATTCCCTGAAGATATTCAAGCCGACCATCAATGATTATCTGTACCAGACCCAGTTCTCGGAGAAGAAAGTGTTTGATACGGTAATGACGTTTAACAAGACCTATATTTTCTCGCAGTATAACAACAGAGATAATTTCGGACGGGTACAGGTGGCCAACATCGGGGCAGGCTTTAACCCTCTGTCGTATGAGGTTAATCCCGAACAGAATCTGTCACTGTTGCCGGCTCATAAATCTTATGGGATTCTGGGAGTCAATGACATCCGTTATTATGATGTGAAAACCCCGACTGCCACTTTCGTTTATCATAATGCTATGAAAAACGGTGCGGCTTTACATTCAACCTACACTCAGAATATCGGGAAAAGGTTCAACTTTGCACTGGAATATACCGGGCTGCGTTCGCAGGGAATGTACAGGAACTCGTTAGCGGCCAATAACAATACTTTGTTTTCGGGGCATTATGTTTCAAAAAGCGGAAACTATGAATTGTTTGCCCATTATTTGCACCAGAATGTAAACAATCAGGAAAGCGGGGGAATAGCAGTAGACAGTCTTTTCCAGAATGGCAACAGCGATTCCAGGAACCGGCAGAATATGCAGGTGAACCTGGCGTCTTCCAGTTCTCAGTTTTCTTACAGGAGATATTACCTGACGCATCAGTTCGCACCTTTCAATTCAGATAAGATTCCTTTTAAAATAAGGCATACCCTTTCTCATCAGGGAAATAAATATTATTATACCCAGGGTTCACCGGAAAGCTATTGGTTTGACACGGTGGCAGACCTGGTAAACGGAGCCTCGCTTACCTCTAAAAAATACTCCGATAATTTCAGCAATACCTTAAGTTTGGTATGGGACAATGAAAAATTTAAACTTGATGCCGGAGCCCGCTATCAGATGATTAAGTTCGGGACATCAGAAATCATTTCGCCCGACTTCAGTCTTTCAGGGGAAATAAAAGAAGCCAGAATCGGAGCTGTAGGGAATTTACAGATCAGGCTTTTCGACAAAGTTCAGGTCAATTCCTTCCTGGAGTTTTCAAACGGCAGCCGGTTTGGAACATATCTCAGAACGGCAAACAACTTAAAATTTGAACCTATTAAAGATTACTTTGTCAATGCAAAAGTAAATTTCCAGAGTGCTTATCCTTCATTTAATTATTTAGCGAACACTTCAGTCTACAGGAACTTTAATTATTACTTACCGGATGCAAAAAACCAGTCGGTTATGGAAATCGGAGGAAATATCAATCTAAAATGGTTCAAGACAGAATTATTTGCCAATTATTTCAGGATTGAAAATTATACCTATTTTGATGCTGATGCCATGCCGAAGCAAAGCGAGAGCCCGGTAAATATTTCGCAGATTGGAGGGGATGCCACTTTCAGCTATGGGAAATTCCATTTGAATACAAGGCTACAGTTCCAGAATGTATTAACCAACAAAGATCTCTTGCCTCTGCCGGGATTTATCGGCTGTGCCAATTTCTTTTTCCAGTCAAAAGCATTTAAAAATGCCGCAGAAATCCAGGCGGGACTTAAAGTATATTACTTTTCAAAATTTGCATCAAGAGAATACTTTCCGGTTCTTAACGAATATATCCTTCCTGATTCCAATTCATTTTCCATTGGCGGGCAGCCGATTGCTGATATCTACTTTAATATGAAAGTTAAAAAAATGTTCTTCTTTATCGAAGGCCAGCAGATCAGCACCGTAATTTCACACAACAAAGCATATGCATTTCCAAGTTATCCGGTCTATGATTTCAGGCTGAACTTAGGGATTGTATGGTATTTGTTCAACTAAAACGTATCACAGTTGAAAACGATTCATAAAATATCATTCCAGAAAATAGAAAGCATTCCCCAATTGGTAAAAGACTTTCTGAATCATAAAATTGAAGGATTTGAAGAACATACATTCTCTTTAGATCATTTTAAAAATCAGATTCATTTAAAACAGGGCTCTTTTACTCCGGACCAGAGAAAAGTGCTTGCAGAAACGCTGGAAAACCAAATGTCAGGCCTTGAACTTTCCTCAAAACAGAGAGAAAACCTTGAAAGCCTGAAACAGATCAATACATTTACCATTACCACCGGCCATCAGCTGAACCTTTTTTCGGGACCTGCCTTTTTTGTATATAAAATCCTGCAGACCATTAAAACCTGCTCTTATTTAAAACAGAACTTTCCCGACTTTAATTTTGTCCCCATATACTGGATGGCTTCCGAAGACCATGATTTTGCAGAAATCAACCATTTTAAAACGGAAAGCGGTTATTACGAAATTAATGAGAAACCGGGTAGTGCAGTGGGAAGGATAAAAGTCAATGACACATTTTTCATCTCAGAGTTCGAGAAGGAATTTAAAGACTATGTATTCGGAACCGAGCTGATCCTCATGCTGAAAGAAGCATACAAATCCGGAAATACATTAACGGAAGCCATTAAAACGTTGGTTAACCGCCTGTTTTCGGAATTCGGATTGCTGATGATTGACGGAGATGCAAAAGAATTGAAAAATCAGGTTAAAGAAACGTTCAGGGATGAACTCCTTAATTTCAGCTTATATAAAACATCAAAAGAAAAAGTAGATTTCTTAACGGGAAAATACGGGAAAGTCCAGGTAAATCCACGTGAAATTAATTTATTTTACCTTTCCGAAACCCGGGACAGAATTGAATTTGACAGTCAGAAATATAGATTCGTAGACACAGATATTCAGTTTACAGAAGAAGAAATCTTAGCTGAACTGGACCGTCATCCTGAGAAATTCAGCCCGAACGCCCTGATGCGTCCGGTATATCAGGAAACCGTTTTGCCGAATCTGGCATATATCGGAGGCAATGCCGAAATCATGTACTGGCTGGAACTTAAAGATTATTTTACGAAAATCAATATTCCTTTCCCTGTTTTAATCCCAAGGAACTCCATGCTGTTTTTAAAGGAAAAAACACTGGGCAAAATTGAAAAGCTGGGTCTCAGGACAGAAGATTTCTTTCAGAACTTTACAGCAATTACCAATAACAAAATACTGGATAATAATGCTGTTCTTGATCTGCTGGAAGAAAAAGAAAATATGCTGATCAGTCAGTTTTCCGAATTAAAAGCAGCCGCCGAAACCACTGAGAAATCTTTCGGGAACATGGTGAAAGCGGAAGAAGTAAGGCAATTAAAATCGTTCCGGAGGATGAAGAAGCGTCTTCTCCATGCAGAAAAAATTAAAAAAAATGAACTGCTGGAAAGACTGGAAAACCTGTTTTTGGAAGTACATCCTTCCAAGAACTGGCAGGAAAGGGTATATAATTTCAGTGTCTTCTTTGCAGACCACGGATATTCCTGGATCGGGACTTGTTTAGAAGAAATGCAAATAGATGAGTCAAAACTAATAATTGTTGCCATTTAATTTTAAAGAAGTATTTTTGTACTTATAATGATCCAATATGATAAAGAGGTTTTTTATTCTGTCCAGTTTATGTATGGTTTTGGGAGTGTCTGCTCAGAAATCGCACACCGTTGTAAAAGGCGATACCCCTTATAATATTGCAAAAAAATATGGGCTGACTGTCGATGAGCTGCTTAAGCTTAACCCGTCTGTGAAAGACGGCAAACTGGCCATCGGAGAAGTTTTAAAGCTTAACAACGAGAAAGCGGCGGCTGCAGCTTCAAAAGCGGTATCCGTACCGAAAGCGGTGAATAATGCTAAGACAGGAACAATTGTCCTTCTGCCGAAACAGACCATTTACGGAATTACAAAACAGTACAGGATCTCGGAAACAGATCTCAGGAAACTTAATCCTGAGCTGGATTCTCACATGAAAATCGGTGATGAGATTTCCCTGCCTCTTGAAAGCATTAAAAAATATGGAGGGAACCAGCAGCAGCCCACGGTAACGGCTCCGGTAAAGTCAGTAGAATCTGCTGTTGAAGCCCCTGTTGCACAAGCTTCAGAAGGAGAATATATTGTTCAGCAAAAAGATAACTATTACAGGATTTCAAGACAGTTCAATATCACCAGAGAAGAACTTTTTGCCTTAAACCCCGGCCTGGAAGAAAAAGGGCTTAAACCCGGCGAAGCAATTAAAGTTACAAAGTCCGGTGTAAAAACAAATACCGGAGCTGATATCTTTGGAGAAACAGCCAACCCAAAAACAAAAGTAGACTCCGGCAACGAGAGATCTTCCTCTAATGTTGTAACAGGAACTGCGGATGACTATGTAACCTATACCGTTCTGCAGGGAGATACCGTTTTCTCTATCGTAAATAAATTCGGAATTACCATTGATGAGCTGATCGCTCTGAACCCTGAGTTGTCCAACGGGTTAAAAAGCGGAATGGTCTTAAAGATCAAAAAGCTTGATCCGGCTTATGTGAAGAAAAGCGGTGATGCGCTGAGCGTAGTCCTGATGCTGCCTTTCGGGTACAGCACTAATGAAACCCAGTACAGAACAATGGCTGTGGATTTCCTGACAGGAGCAAAGCTTGCTATTGAAAGAAACGCCAGAAACGGCCAGAAGCTAGATATAAAAATAGTGGATTCAGGGAATGAAGGATCTTTCCGTAATTCACTGACCCAAATAAATCCGGATAACACGGACCTGATTATCGGGCCGTTCTTTAAGTCGAATGTCGTTGATGTTTTAGACTTTACAAAAAATCAGAAAATACCGATTGTTGCTCCTTTCGCAAATTCCCCTGAATTGTACAATTACAGCAACCTGATTATTATTGAAACGAATGACCAGACGTATGCTGATAAAATTGTAGACGAAGTAAAATCTACATTTTCAGACCAGAAAATTTATATCGTATCCGGTACTAAAAAAGAAAATGCCAACTATATCAAGGCAGGCCTTGAAAAAAACCTGAAGAATGCCAACATCACAGTGGTGTCTTCTCCTGCGGATATCCAACTGGACCAGAATATGATGACCGGCCAGTCGGCTCCCGTAATTGCCATTCTTGCAAGTGATAATGATGCAACAGGAGAGGCTTTTGCGAACAGAGTGATTGCTTTATCTAAAGAAGTACAGGGCATAAAAGCGTTCAGTATGAACTATTTCCCTGTCTTTGAAAAGAAAGTGGATGATCTCAGCCAGGCTAATCTGGTATACCTGATGGACCGCAAGATCAACACGGAAGGAAGCTTTGAAAAAGAGATTCTTGCTGCTTATAAAAGCAAATACTGTAAAACACCTCCTAAATATGCCATCATCGGTTTTGATGTTGTGAATGACATGCTGACCAGAGAGAACCGGAAAGGGGAAATCTTCAGGCAGATTAACAAAGTTCAGACCCAGCTGGCGACAAAATTTGAGTTTGTGAAATCAAAGGCAAACGGTGCTTATATCAATACCGGTTATCGTGTGATCCGGTTAGTTCCATAAATCAATCCGTTGGTTTTAAAGAAGATTATTAACATTATATTTATATTTGCAAAATATTTAAATTAATACATGAAAGCACTTGTATTTCCCGGCCAGGGGTCTCAGTTCGTAGGAATGGGAAAAGAACTGTATGATTCCAGAAAAGATATTAAAGATCTGATGGAGTCTGCCAATGAAATTTTAGGGTTTGATATCCTTTCGATGATGTTCAGCGGAACGGATGAAGATCTTAAGAAAACTGAAGTTACCCAGCCTTCCATTTTCATCCATTCCGTAGCTGCGCTTAAAGCGGTAAACGGTCTCGGAGCCGAAATGGTTGCAGGGCATTCGCTGGGAGAATTTTCAGCACTGGTTGCGAACGGCGTTTTATCTTTTACCGACGGCCTGAAACTGGTTTCCGAAAGAGCAAAAGCCATGCAGGCAGCCTGTGATGCAAATCCGAGCTCAATGGCCGCTATTCTGGGATTGGAGGATGCTAAAGTAGAGGAAATCTGCGCATCCGTTAACGGAATCGTAGTTCCTGCCAATTATAACTGTCCCGGGCAGCTTGTGATTTCCGGAGAAACGGCAGCCGTTGAAGAAGCCTGTGCGAAAATGAAGGAGGCAGGTGCCAAAAGAGCATTGTTACTGCCTGTAAACGGCGCATTCCATTCTCCGCTGATGCAGCCTGCACAGGAAAGACTGGCCGCAGCCATCGAGCAGACAAAATTCAGGAAAGCAACCATCCCGGTATACCAGAATATAACCACCACTTCGGTTTCTGATCCTGATGAGATTAAGAAAAACCTGATTGCCCAGTTAACAGGCCCTGTGAAATGGACGCAGTCAGTTCAGAATATGATTAAAGACGGAGCCGCTAATTTCGTAGAAGTAGGCCCGGGAAAAACATTACAGGGACTGATCAAAAAAATAGATCCCTCGGTAGCTATTGCTTCTGCAATCTAAAACAAAAACAATGAGCGGAATATTTTCACCGGGAAAGCTGATGCTTACTTCAGAATATTTCGCCATGGATGGAGCTCTTGTCCTGGCGGTACCTACCAGGCTCGGACAAGAGTTTTATTTCCGGGAAAAAGATAATGGAGAATCCCTGATTTTTTGGGAGGCTTATCATCAAAACAAATTATGGTTAAGAGCTGTCATTGATTATAACAACTGGCAGGTCAAAGAAACCAATATTCCTTCAGGTGCTGAATTCATTTTAAAAACCTTACAGAATGTTCAGTCACTTTCTGAAACTAAATTCAAAAACAGTTTTACCTATCACCTCAAAACAAATCTTCAGTTTCCTGCAGACTTCGGGCTCGGCAGCAGTTCCACGTTAATGACCAATCTTGCGGAATGGGCACAAGTGGATCCTTTTCATTTAAATAAGATAAGTTTGGGCGGAAGCGGTTATGATATTGCAGTAGCAAAAGAGAAAGCCGCGGTACTGTATCAGAGTATGCCTGAAATAAAATATGAAAAGGTAAATTTTAATCCTTCTTTTAAAAACGAGCTCATTTTTATCCACCTGAATCAGAAGCAGGACAGCCGTGAAGGAATCAGCCTTTACAAGTCTAAAAATAAGTCTAAAAATAAGGTTGATGAATTTTCGGATCTTACAAGGAAAATTTTACTATGTAACGAATTGGAAAATTTTTCGGAGCTAATGGTAATTCATGAACAAAAAATATCGGATTTCATTGAAATTCCCGCAGTTAAGAGCCGCCTTTTCATTGATTGTCCGGTTTTTGTGAAAAGTCTGGGTGCCTGGGGCGGAGATTTTGTCATGAGCTCAAAATTTGACGGCTTTAAGGACTATTTTTGGGGAAAAGGTTTTAACACAATTTTTGAATGGTCGGAGATAATAGACTCGTAGACAGAAGGTTATAAACTTGCATTTTTATTTGTCATTTTGACTTATATCATTATATTTAAACCACTTTTAACAATTAATTAATATTAATTTTGTTGAGGATCCAAAAGAAATAGAAAATATAAGTAAAATGAAACACGCTAAAATCATCCGGGATTTAGAGAAATTAGGGATTAAAGGAAATTATGAGGTCGTTTATAATCCTTCGTATGAAGAATTATACCAGGCCGAAATGGCTCCTGAAAATCAGGGCTTTGAAAGAGCTGAGCTTACGGAATCTGGTGCAGTATCAGTAAAAACAGGAATTTTCACAGGTCGTTCGCCTAAAGACAGATACATTGTTCAGGATGAGGTTACAAAAGACACGATTTTTTGGGATGGTAAAGTGAATTTGCCAACCACTCCGGAAATTTTCCAGTCTTGTAAAGAATTAGTGCTGGACAGGCTTGCCGAATCCAGAAAAATTTATGTGGTAGACACTTTCTGCGGAACCAACACAGATACCAGGTTAAAAGTAAGGTTCATTGTTGAAGTGGCGTGGCAGGCACATTTCGTTACGAATATGTTCATCCGTCCTTCTCATTATGAGCTTGAAAACTTCGGAGAGCCGGATTTCACGGTAATCAACGGTTCTAAAACAACAAATCCTAACTGGGAAGCCCAGGAACTGAATTCCGAAAATTTCGTGATGTTCAATCTTACCGAAAAGCTTCAGATCATTGGAGGAACATGGTATGGTGGAGAAATGAAGAAAGGAATGTTCGCGATGATGAACTATTACCTTCCGTTAAAAGGCATGGCTTCCATGCACTGTTCTGCAAATGTAGGCGAAGAAGGGGATGTTGCTCTTTTCTTCGGACTTTCAGGAACAGGAAAAACAACGTTGTCTGCAGATCCGAAAAGATACCTGATCGGTGATGACGAACATGGGTGGGATAATAACGGGGTTTTCAACTATGAAGGAGGATGCTATGCAAAAGTAATCGATCTTTCTGCTGAAAAAGAACCGGATATTTTCAGAGCCATCAAGAGGGATGCACTTCTTGAAAATGTTGTGGTCAATAACGGAATTGCAGATTATACAGACGGATCTATCACAGAAAATACGAGAGTTTCTTATCCGATTTACCATATCAATAAAATTGTTCTGCCTTCAAAAGCGGGACACGCAAGCAAGATTGTTTATCTTTCTGCAGATGCATTCGGGGTATTGCCTCCGGTTTCTGTTTTGGATGAAGATCAGGCACAATACCACTTCCTGTGCGGTTATACCTCAAAGTTAGCCGGAACAGAGAGAGGAATTACAGAGCCGGAGCCGTCTTTTTCACCCGCATTCGGTGAAGCGTTCCTTACATTACACCCAACGATGTATTCTAAAACATTAATCGGGAAAATGAAAGAGCACGGCGCAAAAGCATACCTGGTAAATACAGGCTGGAACGGTACAGGAAAAAGGATTTCTCTGAAAGATACAAGAGCGATTATTGATGCTATTATCGACGGATCCATTGAAGATGCTCCGAAAACAAGAATCCCGATTATGAATCTGGAAGTTCCTACAGAGCTGCCGAATGTTTCCGAGGGCATTCTAGATCCGAGAGATACCTACCGTGATGTTTCTGAGTGGGAAGAAAAAGCAAAAGATCTTGCGGCAAAATACATCAAAAACTTCGAACAGTACTGCAATACGGACGAAGGTAAAAAGCTGATCGTTTCCGGCCCTCAGTTGCAGGAAGAGACCACTAACTAATACATAACAAAACCTCATCAGCCGATGAGGTTTTGTTATTTTATATTCCTATCGTTATACGTTCACAGATCATATACTTTCGGGCATCTGAGTAATCTGTGGGAATGTGTTATGATTTTAAACTCAGGATCGCCAATCGGTATCCATCCATGCCAAAACCGGACAAAACTGCATCGGTATTGGCAGCCGTTACAGACTTCTGGCGGAATTCTTCTCTTTTATAAATATTGCTGATATGAACTTCAACTTTTGGCTTACGGATGTTTTTTAAACAGTCTGCAATGGCATAAGAATAATGCGTGAAAGCTCCGGGATTGATGATCAAAGCATCAAAATCATCTTTCTGAAGCCTGTTGATAATTTCTCCTTCAATATTCGACTGATAATAATACAGTTCAAAAGAAGAAAATTCAGTTTTTAAAGTCTCCAAATAATCCGTCATAGAAACCGTTCCGTAAATTTCAGGTTCTCTGGTGCCTAAAAGATTCAGATTCGGGCCATTGATAATAAGAACTTTCATTGAAAATAATTTAATCAAAGATAATATTTTTAAGTACTTTCCCCGGTGTTGTTTTTCAGGTTTCTCTGGAAATATTCTGAAGGCGTAATTCCTTCAATCTGCTTAAACACACGGTTAAAGGTAGATTGGTTAGAAAATCCGGCTTCCGTATAGACATACATCAGGGTTGTTTTCTGAAAATCAACTTCGGTAAATAATTTTTTCACATAATTGATTCTGTAAATATTAAGATAACTTTTGAAGTTAGGGTACCCTTTGCCGCGAATAGCCTTAGATATATAACTGCTGTTAACTTCCAGCGCAACACTTAATGCGGAAAGATTGAATTTAACATCTTTGAACAGAAGGTTCTCAGACATACAAGCTTCAATTCTTAAGAAAAGGTTTTCCATACTTTCTACATTAATATCAGCATTTTCCAATACATTTTCAGCGTCATTCTTTTTGTCTTTCTGAGCATCTAGTAATGCTGGCCTTTTAAAATGTAATGATATTTCCTGTTTTCTGATTTTGTCTTTGTAATGAATCAATAAAGTGATGACTAAAATATTGAATATAAAAAGTATCGTATCTGTGAACATCACTTCTTTCTGGGTATGGCTCGGGAAATCAAAATCAAAATTATTTGCAATAACATAACATGTTACCACAATTAATAAAGTATATGAGGAATAAGCCAGCACTTCTTTCTTGGTAAAAAAGATATAGGCTCCCAGAGGAATGGGTAAAAACCAGCCGAAACTTGCCACAGAGTTATCCCAGAAAGCAAGCATCACATAAAAGTTATATAAAGGAGCACATATTAAATACAGATGTACAATAGTGTTGATAGAATATCTTTTTCGTACCAGCGAGTAACTGTAGCTTATAAAAACCAATCCACCGGTTAAATACCAGGACATTACTTTATTATAAACGTAAAAAGTAAATATAAGCGTATAAATTCCTAAGATCAAAATCATAAGAATTACATAGCGGTCTAATAATTCCTGTTTTAATTTTTCTGTTTGTTCATCTGTTGTGTTCATTTTGATGCATAAGTCAATTTATTTTAAAATAAGAATAATGATTTTTTATAAAATGACTGTTTTAATTAACTGGTAGTTAAGTGTATGTGCTGGTTTGAGTCATTTTACTGATTATCATTTATCCGGTTTTTTTTTGATTTATCAACAAAAATAATTTTGCGAAATACTTTTCACTATAAAAATATTTAAATGGATATTTCTTTATTAGAAAAATTTTGTGTTTTTAATAAGGTTGGAATAAGAGTAACCTAAACGTAAAATTAGAAAAAAAATGCAAAGAAATCTAAAGTTTTTATTACGATACCGTTAATAAAACAAATACAAAAAATCAGCAATCGCAAAATCCAAAAATATTAGAACAGACAGGTAAATGATGATTTGAAAGAATGAGCCCTTTAAATTGATTCTTAGAAAAACAATTAACCATAAAAACAATGATCATGAAGAAACTTATTTTACTGATTGCCGGTATTTCTTTTGTACCTGTGTATTCTCAGGTTGGAATCAATACTGGAAATCCTACAGGGATTTTTCATGTAGACGGAGCAAAAGATAATGCAGTAACAGGAATTCCAACATTAACCCAACAGGCAAATGACTTTGTTGTAACTTCAAACGGAAGCATAGGGATCGGGACGGTTTCACCAAATGCATCTGCAATTTAGACGTAAATGCATCTGGGCTGTCATCAGGAAACAAAAAAGGCTTTCTCGGTCCGAAAGCAGCTTTAAGTTCTGAAACAGATCAGGTTACAATACCTTCGCCGGCAACCGGATTATTGGTATATAATTTAGGAACCGGAGGGCTTGTATATAACGGCTATGTATTCTGGAACGGAACAGAATGGAGGACATTTAGTAACGGTTCGCTCGCTCCGGGAATTGTAGGGAATATTACCTGTAATGGGATTACACTTTCTCCCAGTACATATACTGCAGGAACTCCTTACAGCGGAACAATGAATGTGCCTTATACCGGAGGAAACGGAGGGATTCATGCAGCACAGGCAATAGGTCCGGTACATGGTCTTACTGCAACGCTGTCATCCGGAAATTTTAATTCGGGATCAGGAACTTTGAGTTATACAGTTTCAGGTACACCCACTGTTACAAGTCCGGTTACCACAACATTTTTTTTTAATGTAGGAGGAAAAACATGTAATGCCGTTATTGGAAGCGGAGACGGAATGGCGCCCGGAGATATGGTATTTTATAAAGCCGGATTTTCTTCAAATGTAGGTGGCTGGATGAGTACTTTCGTACCGGATCTGCCAGTTATCGGAGGGAAATTAAGGCTCGATGCATGGTTTAACGGCGCCTCGAACAGTGGAAATGGCAGTGTTACCATGTGGCCGAGATTGGTGAATATTTCTTCATCTCCCGTAAAATTATGGTTTAGTGCATTATCGAATGTTGACAGATTTAATGCTTCAAATTATCTTTTGGCTCCAAGTACTTCAACAGGGTCGGGCGCAACACTTGCTCCTTCCGCTTACATGGAACTGGATAACGGCATTTTTTACGGAGTAGGGTACAATGATATTTTGGGTTCATCAACACCAAGAGTTACCGGAAGCGGAGAAGGAGGTCACCAGGAAGTTCTTACGATGGATCTTTCGCTGGATGATAAATGGTACAGGATATATTATTTCCCAATTGTGGATAATATGAATACTTCCGGTACTCCCGATAACATGAGAACGATATATTTATCTATACAGAGATTATATTAAGCCTTGAAAATAAATTCAGCTATATGATTTTCAATAATTTTTTTATCTTAAAAATGAAGTGATTTGTTTTTTAACTGAAACGGTCTTTTTCTCGTTTATACTGTGATCATAAAAGCTGTACAAAGGAAAGACGGTCTTATAGAATGCCCAATAAGCCAGACAAAGACATCTTTTTTTGAAAACAAAAATCAAAATGTATAATGGGTATAGTAATACTATTTTATGCATCTGTGAGGAAGTGGTTTGTATGTAAGAGCAGTCTTTTTAGGCTGCTCTTTTTTATACCGTTTATTTAAATGATTCCCTTTTACAGAAAATCTTTACCTTTGTCCATATGAACCTTTTAAGATTTATACTGGCATTTTATTTCATGGCGCTATCACTGGTGCCTTGTGAAGATGTGCAGAATCAATCAGGTCCAAACCATACACAGCAGTTTTTCAGTGTTGAAGAATCCCATTCAAAAGATAAAGGAGATGTATGTTCTCCGTTATGTGTCTGCAACTGCTGCCAGATGACGGTTACCGCCTTAAAACTGGATGTTTTAATCGGAATTCCCACTCAGGTTCAGGCATACTTTTCAAAGAAGATTCTTTTCCGGAAGAACAACTTCGCTTACCAGGTTTACGACCATATCTGGCAGCCGCCTAAGATTTAATTTTCATTAATTTTTAATACTTGAAACTTTGCCATATAGTTGCAGGGCTCTTCATGATATTTTTGCATCTGTTATTCATGAATAACAGAATTTAAATATTTAAATAAATTAATGACTGCCTGTCTTCATTTTTGCCGGATACAATGCTTTTGCGATCTTACAACAGTCAGCTGTTAAAGAAAACCTCTGCATATTTCGTGTTTAACATCAACAGGCAGTCACAAATTAAATCTCAATTTGTGTTAGATAAAATCATAAAATTCAGTATCAAAAACAAGATCGTTATTGGTATGATGACCTTGTTGCTGGTAATCTGGGGTGTTTGGAGCGCGACAAGATTACCAATTGATGCCGTTCCTGATATTACAAATAATCAGGTTCAGATTATTACAGTGTGTCCGGCTTTAGCGGGGCAGGAAGTTGAACAGCTGGTTACTTTTCCTATTGAGCAAAGCATTGCCAATATTCCCAACATCGAAGAAACAAGAAGTATCTCAAGGTTTGGGCTGTCGGTAATTACCGTTGTTTTCAAAGAAGAGGTAGATCCGTACTTCGCCCGTCAGCTGATTAATAAAAAACTAAAAGAAGCTGCAGAAGACATTCCGGCAGGAACCGGAACCCCTGAACTTGCTCCTGTAAGCACAGGCCTGGGTGAAGTCTATCAGTATATTCTTCATCCGCGAAAAGGAAGTGAAAATAAATATGATTCCAGAGAGCTCCGGACCATGCAGGACTGGATTGTCCGCAGACAGCTTAACGGAACACCCGGAGTCGCGGAAGTCAACAGTTTCGGAGGGCAGCTCAAACAATACGAAGTGGCTGTAGATCCCAACCGCCTTAAAGCAATGGGGGTAAGCATTACCGATATTTTTAATGCGCTGGAAAAAAATAACCGCAATACAGGTGGTGCTTATATTGATAAAAAACCGAATGCTTATTTTATCCGCGGAATCGGGGTCGTTACTTCACTGGATGATATAAAGAACACTGCCGTAAAAAATGAAACGGGGAGCGTCCCTGTTTTTGTGAAAGATGTGGCAGAAGTACATTTTGGCAGTGCCGCGCGTTACGGAGCCATGACGTACAACGGAAAAGTAGATGCGGTGGGCGGAGTGGTTATGATGCTAAAAGGAGACAACAGTAATGAAGTGGTTAAAAATATCAAAGCAAAAATCCCCACCATTCAGAAATCGCTCCCGGATGACATTGTCATAGAGCCTTTTCTTGACCGGACCGACCTGGTAGGCAGGGCAATGGAAACCGTAGAAAAAAACTTAGTGGAAGGTGCCCTGATCGTTATTTTTGTCCTGGTCATTTTCCTTGGGAACCTCCGGGCAGGATTGATTGTTGCTTCGGCAATCCCGCTTTCTCTATTATTTGCATTGGGAATGATGAATGTCTTTGGGGTAAGTGCTAATTTGATGAGCCTCGGAGCCATTGATTTTGGTCTGATCGTAGATGGAGCGGTTATTATGGTTGAAGCCACGCTTCATCATTTAGGCCTGAGAAAATCTGTACAGAAGCTTTCTCAGAAAGAAATGGATGAAGAGGTTTTTCTTTCTGCTTCAAAAATCAGAAACAGTGCTGCTTTCGGAGAGATCATCATCCTTATTGTTTATATCCCGGTTCTTACTTTGGCAGGTGTGGAAGGTAAGATGTTTACGCCTATGGCAAAAACAGTGGGGTTTGCTATTTTGGGGGCACTGATTTTATCATTAACGTACATCCCGATGATGAGTGCTTTGTTTTTATCTAAAAGCAGAACATGTAAAGAAACGTTTTCCGATAAAATGATGAGGAGGCTACAGCAGGTGTATCAGCCTCTGCTGAAAAAAGCAGTCAGCATAAAATATCTTGTCGTTTCAGTTACTCTGGCAGTCTTTATTGTTACGGTATTTATTTTTAAAAATATGGGCGGCGAATTTATTCCCCAGCTACAGGAGGGAGATTATGCATTTCACTGCATTTTACCGCAGGGAAGCTCATTAAGCCAAAGTATTGAAACTTCAATGCAGGCTTCCCGAATAATCAAAGAATTTGAAGAAGTAAAAATGGTTATCGGGAAAACAGGTTCTGCAGAGGTTCCTACTGATCCCATGCCGCCCGAAGCTTCAGATTTAATCGTTGTATTAAAACCCCGGAGTGAGTGGAAGACCGATAAGTCCTATGAAGAGCTGTCAGATGAAATCCTGAAAAAACTGGAAGTTATTCCCGGTGTGTTTTTTGAAAAAAACCAGCCGATCCAGATGCGGTTTAATGAACTGATGACAGGAGTGCGCCAGGATGTAGCCGTGAAAATTTTCGGTGAAAATTTAGATTCACTGGCAATATATGCAGATCAGGCAGGAAAAGTTATTCAGTCGGTTGACGGGGTAACCACTCCGCAAATTGAGCAGATCAGCGGTCTTCCCCAGATCAATGTAGCTTATGACAGGATACGGATGGCCAATTACGGATTGAATATTGAAGAAGTAAACGATGTGGTAAGCACCGCTTTCGCAGGAAAAAGTGCCGGTCAGGTTTTTGAAAATGAACGGCGTTTTGATCTGGTCGTCCGTCTTGACAGCCTGCACAGGACAAATATTGATGATGTGAATAACCTGATGGTTGCTACCCGTTCTGGAGCCCAGATCCCGCTTTCTCAGGTGGCTGATATCAGCTATAAACTTGGTCCCGCGCAAATCAGCCGTGAAGAAGGGAAGCGGAGAGTTGTCATCGGATTTAATGTGAAAGACCGGGATGTGGAAAATGTAGTGAAAGACATCCGGGAGAAACTGAATACCTTAAAACTGCCGTCCGGTTATTATTTTACCTACGGAGGACAGTTTGAAAACCTGCAGGCGGCAAGCCGGCGGCTGATGATTGCAGTGCCGGTTTCCCTGCTGCTGATCTTCATGCTGCTGTACGGTACTTTTCACTCATTCAGGCAGGCTGCTTTGATTTTTACTGCCATTCCGATGAGTGCAATCGGAGGTGTCTTTGCCTTGGTTATAAGGGATATGCCTTTCAGCATCAGTGCAGGGATCGGTTTTATTGCTCTTTTCGGTGTTGCTGTCCTGAACGGAATTGTTTTGATCAGCACTTTCAATGAATTGGAAAAAGAAGGCGAAAATGATATGGTGAAAAGGGTATTGGAAGGAACAAAAGCAAGGCTGAGGCCGGTTTTAATGACAGCCACTGTTGCCTCTTTGGGATTTTTACCGATGGCAATTTCTACAGGTGCCGGCGCAGAAGTGCAGAAGCCCCTGGCAACGGTAGTCATCGGCGGCCTGGTGACGGCCACTTTTCTTACTTTATTCGTTCTGCCCCTGTTGTATATTATTTTTAATTCGAAAATTTCGAGAAAAAGGATCGGGTTGAAACTAATAATGCCGGTTCTGATCATCGGATTTCTGCTTTCGGGACATGTTTTTAAAGCACAGTCGCAACAGCTTTCCATTGAAACGGCAATGGAAATGGCTGTAAAGAATAATCTAAGCCTTAAATCTAAAACCCTGAGCATACAATCTGCGGAAGCCCTTAAAAAAACGGCAAATGAGCTTCCCAAGCTCAATGCTGAGGCTCAGCTGGGACAGTACAACAGCCCGAAATTTGACCAGTCGGTTTCTATTTCACAGAGCATTCCTTTCCCTACTTTGTTCAGGGCAAGAAAAGAGCTGATTTCCGAGAGCGTCAAAAGCCGGCAGATTGACAGAGAGGTGGCAGTGAACGAACTGGTAAAGCAGGTAAGAACCTATTATTATCAGATTGAATACCTGCAGTACAATCAGTTAAAACTAAAAAATCTTGACAGCCTGTACCAGGATTTCATCCGGATTGCTACGGTAAGATTTAAAGCCGGGGATATTAAAAAGGTCGAAATCAGTACTGCAGAAACGCAGAAAGGTGAAATCAGTCTTCTATTAAGGCAGAATGAGGTGTATATACAGAATGCATACAAGAACTTAAGCATACTACTGAATACTACTGAAACTTTTGAGATCCCTTTGAATAAAGACTACCTCCCTTTACAGGCAGAAATAGTACTAGACAGTACATCATTCACCAATAACCCTGCGGTAAAATCTTTCTATCAGGAAATAGAAATTGCCGAAAAAAATAAAAATGTTGAAAAGTCTCAGGCGCTTCCCGAATTCAGCCTCGGTTATACCAACCAGTCATTGATCGGATTTCATACAGGAAATGGGCAGGAGCGGTTTTACAATGCAGGAGACCGCTTCAGTTCCGTAACCTTAGGGATTGCCATTCCGTTAAGTTTCGGAGCAGCAAAAGCAAGAATCCAGTCCTGGGAATATCAGAAACAGACGGCAGAAATCAATGCCAGACAGCAGCAGAAACAACTTTTGGCACAGTTGGAAAATACCCTGAACCAATACAGGCAGGATGTTCAGCAATATCATTATTATATCAGCCAGGCTGTCCCCAATGCGGAAAAAATGGTGAAGGCAGCGCAGTTAGGCTATAAAACAGGAGAAATCTCTTATGTGGAATATCTTTTTGCCTTACAGACCGCAACGAATATCCAGTTAAAATACTTAGAATCCATTCAGCAGGTTAACGAATCTGTGATTATGATTAACTCACTTATCAACAAATAGCATGAAACTTAAATACACAATCATATATTTTTTATGTACCGCCGTTCTTATGGTAAGCTGCGGTAAAAAAGAAAATGTACCTGAACATTCTGAACAGGAAACAGAACAAACCGAAGGCCATACAGAAAATCAGCAGTCAGTGGTTTCATTAACGGAAGAACAGATCAAAGCTGTCGGAATTACACTGGGGACAGTCGAGATGAAAGAACTGACTTCCACCATCAAAGCCAATGGCCTGCTCAGGGTTCCGAACAATAACAAAGCAACAGTAACTTCCCTGTACGGGGGAATCATTAAAACGCTCAATGTTCAGGTCGGGAGTTTTGTAAGAAAAGGACAGGTGATTGCAACCATAGCCAATCCGGAATTCATTCAGTTACAGGAAGAATACCTTACATCAGACAGCCGGATTACCTATGCGGAACAGGAGTACAGCCGGCAGAAAGAACTTTTTGACAATGATGCCGGTGCAAAGAAAAACCTGCAGAATGCACAGGCGGAACTTAAAGCCTTAAGGACAAAAAAAGCGTCTCTTCTGAAGCAGCTTCAGATGATGGGCATCAGTCCGGGAAAAGTGAGCAACGGAAATATGAGATCGGGTCTTGCCGTTACAGCACAGATTAGCGGTACCGTCAGCAGTATTTCCGCACAGATCGGCAGTTATACAGATATCTCTTCTCCGGTTGCAGAAATTATTGATAACCATTCCATCCATCTTGATCTTCAGGTATTTGAAAAAGACCTGCCTAAAATGAAGGTTGGGCAGGTGGTACATTTTAAGCTGACCAATAATCCGGAAATCGAATATGATGCAGCCATTTACAGCATCGGGTCCTCGTTTGAAAACGACAGCAAGACCATTTCCGTTCATGCTGATGTGACAGGAAATAAAACCGGACTGATCGACGGAATGAACATCACCGGAATCGTAAGCCTTGATAAAACCACAACTCCTGCCATTCCTGATGAAGCGATTGTAGAGGCAGACGGCAAATTCTACATATTTGTGGAAACCGCACAAAACCAGGAAACGGATCATGCACATTATAGTGAAAAAAATGAAAGCCGGGTAAAGCAGAAATCTAAAATCGTTAACTTTGAGAAGATAGAAGTGGTAAAAGGTTCATCTGATATGGGCTACACGGCTATTACTGCTGTAAAAGAAATTTCTTCCAAGACAAAAATCGCTGTAAAAGGAGCATTTTTTATCAATGCAAAACTGACCAATTCCGGAGAACATGAACATTAACAGACCTGCATTATGAAAAAAGATACCGAAAATAAATTAATAAATAAAAACACAAAACCCACCAGCATGAGGATTTTGGTGTATGATTTTCTAAACTCTCAGGAAACAGCTTTGTCTTTATCGGAAATTGAAAGTTATTTTGAAAATGCAGACCGCACAACCATTTACAGAACCTTAAAAACTTTTGAAGAAAAAGGAATTGTTCACAGCATTCAGGAAAATACGACCACTAAATATAAGCTTTGCCATGATGGCTGCAATGAAACTACCCATAAAGACCGGCATCTTCATTTTTACTGTAAAATCTGCAGACAGACCACCTGTAAAGAGGAAATTTCTTTTCCGGAGAATGTTCAGGCAAATTTCAGGATTGATGAAATACGGCTTTTCGCCAAAGGCATCTGTGAAAACTGCCTGGAAAGTTTGCAATAGTGTTGCATCAGATTTGTATTTAATTTTGATTAAAATTTTAAGTTATGGAAGAATGCTGCAGTACTGAACCGAAAAAACAACCTCAACATAACCACGATGATCATGAAGGTCATGAACACGACCATGATCATTCTCATGATACGGGAGATCAGTCAGCCTTTCAGATGTTTCTGCCTGCAATGATTTCCTTTACATTGCTAGTGATCGGAATTGTATTGGATTATTACATACAACCCGGTTGGTTTAAAGATTGGATCCGCCTGGTCTGGTATTTAATCGCTTATGTACCGGTTGGATTGCCGGTTCTGAAAGAAGCATATGAAAGTATAAGGCATGGCGATGTTTTTTCTGAGTTTTTCCTGATGGGAATTGCAACCGTCGGTGCCTTTGGGATCGGAGAATATCCGGAAGGGGTTGCCGTGATGCTCTTCTATTCCGTTGGTGAAGTTTTTCAGGCAATGGCCGTAACGAGAGCGAAAAGTAACATCAAAACCCTGCTCGACCAGCGTCCTGATGAGGTAACAGTCTTGAAAGACGGAAACCCGCAAACCCTGAAAGCGGAAAAAGTAAATATTGGGGAAATCATTCAGTTGAAATCCGGGGAAAAGTTAGGACTGGACGGCGAATTATTATCCGAAACAGCTTCATTCAATACCTCAGCGTTAACGGGTGAAAGTAAACCGGATACCAAAATAAAAGGTGAAACCGTCTTAGCCGGAATGATCAATCTGAATACCGTCAGCCAAGTAAAAGTCACCACAGCATACAAAGACAGCAAGCTGAGTAAAATCCTGGAAATGGTTCAGAATGCAACGGCACAGAAAGCTCCCACCGAACTCTTTATCAGAAAATTTGCAAAAGTGTATACCCCGATTGTTGTATTTTTGGCCATTGGGATTACGTTTTTGCCTTATTTTATTGTCGAAAATTATCTGTTCAGGGATTGGCTGTACCGTGCGTTGGTATTTCTGGTAATTTCCTGTCCATGCGCTTTGGTGATTTCCATTCCGTTAGGGTATTTTGGGGGGATTGGCGCAGGAAGCCGTCACGGAATTTTATTTAAAGGAAGCAACTTTTTAGATGTTCTGGCAAAAGTGCAGCATGTGGTCATGGATAAAACCGGAACGATGACAGAAGGTGTTTTCAAAGTACAGGAGGTTAATTTTAAAAATGACTTTAATAAAGATGAAATTTTAAAGTTCATCAATGCGCTGGAAAGTAAAAGTTCACATCCGGTTGCTACTGCCATTCATGAATACGCCGGCGAAATCGATCATACTGTTCAACTGGAAAATGTAGAGGAAATTGCCGGTTATGGATTAAAAGCTGCCGTTAATGCGAAGGAACTGTTAGTCGGGAATTTTAAATTACTCGACAGATTCAACATCAGCTATGACATCAAACCTGAAAATATCGTCTATACTTTAATTGCTGTTGCTTACGATAAAAAATTTGTCGGCTACCTCACGATTGCAGATTCCATCAAAGCAGATGCTCAGTTAACAATCAATAAATTAAAAGCATTACATGTCAAAACAACAATGCTCAGCGGCGATAAAACTTCCGTTGTACAATTTGTTGCCGGTAAACTGGGGATTCAAAATGCTTATGGAGACCTGCTTCCGGAGGATAAAGTAAATAAGGTCAAAGAAATTAAATCTAAAAAAGAAACCGTAGCTTTTGTCGGTGACGGGGTGAATGATGCTCCGGTTGTCGCGCTAAGCGATGTGGGAATTGCTATGGGCGGACTGGGAAGCGATGCAACCATTGAAACCGCAGATGTGGTGATTCAGGATGATATGCCGAGCAAGATCCCGATGGCGATCAACATCGGGAAGCAGACAAAAAAAATCGTCTGGCAGAATATTATTCTGGCATTTTCTGTAAAAGCAATGGTTCTGGCTCTGGGTGCCGGAGGTATTGCAACGATGTGGGAAGCTGTTTTCGCCGATGTAGGAGTGGCATTGTTAGCTATTTTAAACGCTGTAAGAATTCAAAGGATGAAGTTTTAAAAAAAGTCTCCCACGGATTACATTGATGATTGCGTATAATTTTAAAATAATTAAAATCTGTGCAATCTGTGAGAAATAAAATGCGTCAACAGAAAGAATGACTTTCATCATAAATGAACCATAAAAACCATTTCTGTAGTATATTTGTAAAGACAGAATTTACAATTGAGGTTTTTCATTTCCATATTCATCATTTTTACCATTGCAGTCCGTCCGGTTTTGCCGCTGGTAAATTATGCAGTGAACTATGAATACATCGTAAAAAACCTTTGTGAAAAAAAAGACATTCCGCAGTCTACCTGCAAAGGGAAATGCTATGTGGAAAAAGAACTGGCCAAAACCGAGAAGCAGTCCGGCAACCATCAGAATATTAAAATTTCCGGACTGGATGTCTTTGTTTCAAATGAAATCCTTTCATGTTCTGATACCATTCAACCGGGTGCTTCAGTAAAAAATCCTGATTCGGATTATATCAATTCTCATACTTCAGAATATTTTTCCCGGATATTCCATCCTCCTTTGGCTTAAATTTATTTTAAACTAATTATTTTTTATTTTAATCATTGAGCGTGATTAAGGTTTTAAGATATGCCTGCTGGAATACAAGTTAAAACTGTTTTGTTTCAATTAATCTTAACAGTTTATCTTTCTCCTTAGCGGTTCAAAATTAATTTACCACATTAAGTTCAGTTTAAAAACCCAGTCATTATTCATTTAGTACCCTTATTAATTAAAATTCAATTCAAATGAAATCAAAAATCATCATAACGGCATTATTGTCGGTTTCATTAATGGCGTGCGCCCAGGAAACGCCTAAAGTAAAGCATAAGAAAAGCAGTGCAGCCTCAAAATCTCATGCTCATAAAGTGAAGTTTGCCAACGAAGTAGATCCAATCTGTCACATGCCGACAGAAAGCGATATGAAAGATACGGCAGTGTATAAAAATAAAACGTACGGTTTTTGCAGTGTGTACTGCAAAGACGAGTTTAAAAAAGATCCGGCGAAATATGTCCAGAAGTAAAAAAGAAAACAACAGCAAACGCAAAGTGATTATTCCCATTGTAATTATTGCTTTATTGTTTTTAGGGATCGGTGTCGGAATGGGCTATTTTAAAAAGAATCTTTACACGGTGATGAAAGTCCCGGATTTTGAACTTACCGATCAGAACAGCAAAAAGATCACCAGTAAAGATATGTTGGGAAAAGTATATCTGGTGGAGTTTTTCTTCAGCAGATGTCCCACGATTTGCCCGGTAATGAATACAAATATGAAGGCAATTGAGAATGAAATCAATAACCCTGATTTCGGAATAATCTCCATAAGCATCGATCCGGAAAATGATACTCCGGAATTATTGAAAGAACATGCCCGGAAAATCGGTGTCAAATCCCCGAACTGGCATTTTCTTACAGGAGACAGGGATTATATCGGCAAAATAGCAGACCAGTTTAATATTTATGTCGGGGATAAAGAAGATGAAAGCGAAAGCCTGAACCACAGCGGGATGATTGCACTTGTTGATCAGGAAGGAAATATCCGCTGCAGATATAACAAGGATAATATGCCGATTCTGTATTACTCAGGTTTGAATTATGAAGACCCGGAGGGAAAAGTACCGAAACTGACCGGCAAATACCATCCTGACCGGGAACTGTTAATTGAAGATATCAGGAAATTGCTTAAGTAATAGTAGGAAGTCAGGAGAGGGAAGCTGGAAGTTATATTCGGCACGATATTATTTCTCAGGCCTCCGGACGTTAATAAATAATTGTTAAATAAACCATAAACGAAACATTATGAAGATTATGAAAGTAGCTGCTTTAAGTGCAGTATTTGCGGCGCAGTTTGCATTCGCACAGTTTAAGCAGACAGCTCTGCCTTATGCTTACAATGCACTGGAGGGAAATATTGATGCGCAGACCATGGAGATTCATTACTCAAAACATGCTGCGGCCTATGTTGCCAACCTGAATAAAGCCATTGCCGGAACGCCGCAGGAAAAGCAGACGTTGTTCCAGATTATGTCAAATGCTTCAAAATTGAGCCCTGCTGTCAGGAATAATGCGGGAGGTCATTACAACCACGAACTGTTCTGGACGGTTCTTACACCTGAAAAAAATACGCAGCCGTCAGCTAAGCTTACCAAAGCGATTAATGATGCCTTCGGAAGTATGGACGGTTTCAAAGAGAAGATGAGCAAAGCGGGAGCTGACCGTTTCGGATCAGGATGGGCATGGCTTTCTGTGGATAAATCCGGGAAACTTTTCGTCTCTTCAACACCCAACCAGGATAATCCTTTGATGGATGTGGTAGACCAGAAGGGAACGCCTATTTTTGGAATTGATGTCTGGGAACATGCGTATTACCTGAAATATCAAAATAAAAGAGCAGATTATTTAACAGCGATCTGGAACGTAACCAACTGGAAAGAAATCAGCAGAAGGTACGAGGAAGCGGTAGCTAAAAAATAATAATAAACTTAATTTACAGCATGTTCCTAGCCTTATTGGGGCATTATATCTCTAATACTGTCGGTTGGAATATGCTGTACATTATGAATGTACCTCTGAAGTTAAAACAAGTCCATGCTTCATTGTAATGGAAAATATTACCTTAACAAGGTTTTGCAAAAATCAGCGGTGCCAATTCTTTTTCTTTCAGTGAAACAAAAAAACTCAGGATAGGAAATCTTCCATTTTACATTCTTCCTGACCGTACAGAAATTATAACTACAAAAGTATTTCTCATTTCAAATTCATCTACAAGCAGGCTACTCTTTTCTGTCTTAGATCCTTTTTTCAGACCTCAGCTTTTTCAAATCAATTTAATTGATCCATCCTTTGCTCCCTAAACAGGCACAATTAAAATTAAAACTTTGCGTTAAAATATTCATCATATTAATTTTTTTATTAAGAAGTCGTAGGATGAGATATGATTTTGATTCTATGATTTATCTTCTGTCGTAGCACAGGAATTATCAGGCCTGAATTGAGTTTAATTGATTATAAAGGTAAATTGATAACAATAAAAAAGAGATCCAAAAAATGAATCTCTTTAAGTAGCCCGTAGGGGAGTCGAACCCCTCTTACCAGAATGAAAATCTGAGGTCCTAACCGATAGACGAACGGGCCATCTACCAAACTGTAAATAAATCTACAGGGTTAGTTTTTTTGTTTTTATAAGTTTACAACTCTTATTTAATTACCCGGTTAGCAGTAACTAAAATCAGTAGCCCGTAGGGGAGTCGAACCCCTCTTACCAGAATGAAAATCTGAGGTCCTAACCGATAGACGAACGGGCCAGCTATATTGATTAAGCCAGTTTGTTAACGTGCTTAGTTAATTTGCTTTTTAAGTTAGCCGCTTTGTTTTTGTGGATAATATTTCTCTTAGCTAATTTATCCAATAAAGCGATAACCTTTGGCAGTTGTTCTGCAGCAACAGTTTTATCTTCTTCATTTCTTAACCCCTTAATTGCTGTTCTAGCAGTTTTGTGGTAATATCTATTACGAACTTTTCTTACTTCGTTTTGTCTGATTCTTTTTAATGCTGATTTATGATTTGCCATATCGTTCAAATGTGAGTGCAAAAGTAAAAACTTTTTTTTTATCTACCAAATAATTTTTTAAAAAAATTAATTTTCGTTTGATAAATATTTTCTGAGTTTATCGATCGCCTGTTCTATTTTAATATTCTCTTCTTCTCTTTCTAATTTTTTGATGGTGCTTTTCAGCATAACCATCGCATTGTTCCATTCTCCGGTAGTATTGGTGAGGGTAAATCCGTCAATCGTTACTTCAAAATCAACTCTTTCACCTGTCCTGTAAAGCCTGAAACTTATTTTGTCATCACTGCCTGTTATCCCATCTTCATTGATCTTTAAATCGTAACTTTTTGGGTTCGAGTGGATTTTCTTAAAAAGGAGCTTTGCTTCCTGTATTTTTAAATCCGGCATGATCTGAAATTTGGTATCTGCAGAAAATCAAGCTCTTCAAATACATCTGTATTTACTGTTAACTTAATGTCTCTGTTAGACGGTGCAAATATAATATTTTTCTGATATTAAAAAAAGATTATTCACTAAAATCATGCTGATTTTTGCTCAATATCCTTAAAATTACGGTTCATTGCCCAGCAATATCCACTGTTTGTGATGCTTAAATTATCCGGTGACTGTTCATTAAATGAAAAAAATATCTGATTTTTTAATTGTTTATGTACCGAGGTTTATAAATAATTCCCCCGTTAAAAACAAAAAAAGCTCTGTAAAAGAGCTTTTAAGTAGTGCCTGGCGTAGCCTATAGGGGAATCGAACCCCTGTTGCAAGAATGAAAATCTTGAGTCCTGACCACTAGACGAATAGGCCAAATTTTGAGGTTGCAAAAATAACCATTAACTTTTTAACTTCAAAATTATTTCTTATTATTTGAAAACTTTTTGGATCACCGTATTCTTAATGCCTTTAGCTTCAATATCTTTCTGAAGCTTCACTGCATCTTCCAGAGTATACGCTTTTCCGTAAGTATAATAAAAAACGCCGTTTTCTTTATTTCTTTCCACGTCTTTAAGGGTCTGTATAATGAATGAATTGCCATTCAGTTTATCTCCGCTGTACACTTCAAGCGTATAATATCCGGCATTCATCTTCTGGTTAGGCATAAATCCTACCGCATATGCATTCCTGAAGCCTGCATCTTTAGCCGTTTTAATATTGATGTCCCGTACGGAAGCCAGATTCGTTACGCCGTAATAATATTTGTACTGTCCGTTTTCCTTAATCGGCAATATGTAATTGAGTCCTTTTAAAGCCGGATCGCCGTCATTATATTTTGTCGGAGAACTTAAAAGTAAAATCCTGAAATCATTCTTTAATGCAACTTCTGCCAGCCTGTCAGGCTCGGGCTTCTTCACAACATAGGAATTACCGGATTTTCTGTCGACCGCTTTTTTATAATCAATGATCGCTTTGTAAATACTTTCTGAGATCTCATCCTGTCCTTTTTCCGAGGCTAAATAATGGCTTTCTTCCGGATGGTTAATAAACCCGGTTTCTATAAGTACGGAAGGCATGGCATTCATACGGAGAACGTGAAGGTTTTTCTGGAATACTCCTCTTGAAGTTCTTTTATCCTTATTGACGAAATTGTTTTCCACCAAGCCTCCCAGCAGCAGGCTGGATTCAAGATACCGGCTTTGCTGAAGCTTCAGGGCAATTAAAGATTCCGGGGAGCTTGGATCATAAGAACCGAAGGTCTGCTTATCTTTTTCATCCAGGAAAATTACGTCGTTTTCCCTTTTGGCCACTTCCAGGTTGGTGTCATTCTGGTCCGGGCCCTGTACAAAAGTTTCCGTTCCGTAAGCCGTCGGCCTTTTTGATGAGTTACAGTGAATGGAAACAAATAGGTCTGCCTTGCTCCTGTTTGCCAGGTTGGTCCGGTCTGATAAAGAAGGGTATTCGTCAATTTTCCTTGTGTAGATTACTTTAAAATCTTTATTCTTCTCAAGCATTTCGCCCACCTTCAGGGTAATGGCAAGGGTAACATCCTTCTCTGCAATCCTTCCGATATCAGCGTAGGTTCTGTTGGCCCCGTGATCACTTCCTCCGTGTCCGGCATCTAAAACAACGATAAATTTTTTCTGTGAAAAAATAAAGTTACTGAACAGAATAAGGAGAAATGATAAAATTATTTTAAAATTTACTTTGTGCATCTTACAGTGTTAAAAATTATATTAATTTTGGGCCTTAATTGTATATCATAAATATAACAAAATAAATTGGCCAAAACCGTCTTCAAAAATATATTACAAATTTTAATTATCCTAATTTTTAACAATTTTTTAGCACAGCAAACTCCTGAAAAATTGCCCGAAAATGTGGCTAATGATACTATTGCAAAGCAAGATACTGTTATCTTGAAAAAAGAAGCCCTTGATGATGTCATGCAGACAAAAGCAGACTATAACCGGAGGGATTTTCAGAAAAAAATGATTTACCTGAATAAAAATGCGCAGGTAAAGTACCAGGATGTGCAGATTGACGCAGATTATATCTCTATAGATGAAGAGAAAAGCCTCATGTTCGCGCGCGGCAAGCAGGACTCACTGGGCAGGTTTATAGAACCTGCAGTAATCACACAGGCCGGCAAAAAATATGAAACCGACCAGTTTCAGTACAATACCAAAACCAAACAGGCCATTGCTTTCAATGCCAGGACAGAGGAAAGCGAAGGGGTAATTGTCGCCGAAAAAACAAAAAAGTATAATGATTCCGTCTTTGCCATGAGGCGCGCCAACTATACCACTGACGATTATTTCATCAAGAAAAAAGATACGGCAGCAGATTACCACCTGCGGGCTTCCAATATCAAACTGGTAAAAACAAGAAACAAGTCTTCAATTATCTCAGGACCGATCCAGATGTATATTGAACAGGTCCCAACACCTTTGGTGATGCCTTTTGCCATCCTGCCTTTTTCAGATAAAAGGTCTGCCGGTATCCTGATCCCGAGTTTCGGGGAAAGACAGGATGTAGGGTTCTTCCTGAACGGACTGGGCTACTATCAGCCGATCGGGGAGCATTTTGACCTTAAAATCCTTGCCGATATTTATACGAAGGGAAGCTGGAACCTCAGGCCGGAAATGAATTATATAAAAAAATACCGGTATTCAGGTAATTTCTCAGCAGACGTAGGAACTGCAGTGCGTGGTATCAAAGGGCTGGATGATTACGGGAAGACCAGTACCTACAGGATTGCCTGGAGGCATACCCAGGATACAAAAGCCAATCCTTTTCTTACCTTTTCGGCTTCAGTGGATATTGTAAGCACCAAGTTTTACAACAATACTTTAAATAACAATTACATCCTTAACCAGAATGTTCTGAACACCCAGCAAAACTCTACGGTTACCATTACCAAAAGATTTTTGAAGCTGCCGGCAACCATTACCGGTACGGCTTCCTACTCGCAGAACTTTGCGACAGGACTGTCAGATCTTCGTCTGCCGCAGATGAATGTGGCCATCAACCAGTTTTACCTGTTCGGTTCCAAAACAGGAGTGCGTCAGGGCTTATTGGAGAATATCACCGTAAACACAGGGTTAAATTTAACGAACTTTGTACAGACCGATGAAGGCGAATTGTTTACTGCAGCCATGTGGGAAAAAATGCAGACTGGCCTGAGGAACAATATTGCTTTGGGGACCAATACAACCTTAGCCAAATATTTTACGTTCAGTTTGGGAGCTAATATTGACAATGCCTTAACGACAAAAACACTTAAAAAGTATTATGATCCCATCAGGAATGCGACCGTAAGCGAAGTAGATAAAGGAATTTCCGGATATTCTACCTTCTCCACTACAGCAAGTCTCCAGACTACCTTATACGGAATGCTGAACTTTAAAAAAGGATCTGCCATTGAAGCCATCAGGCACATGATGACCCCAAGTATAGGGTTTACTTATTCACCGGATTTCGGAGGATCCGGTTTCGGGTATTTCAGGAATTACTATGATGCCAGCGGTGCTTTGACACCATATTCTATTTTTGAAGGAGGAATTGTAGGAAGCCCGAGCAGCGGAATGGTAGGTGCATTAGGTTTCAACATCGGGAATAATATTGAAATGAAGGTAAAGTCTAAAAATGATTCCACAGGGGTGAAAAAACTGAAGATTTTTGAATCTTTAAACCTTTCCGGAAGCTATAACTTTGCAGCAAAAGACCATCCGTGGTCCATTATTACCATCAATGGGCAGTCTTCTTTCTTCGATAATAAATTAAGTGTCAACACAAGCTTATCTTTAGACCCGTACAAAGTGATTTACCTTCCCGGCCAGGACACCGGAATCAGGACAGAAGATTTCGGAGGTTTCGGGATACAGGGATTCAACGTGCAGATGTCTTATCCGCTAAGCAGCGAAATATTCGGGGAGAAAACAGATTATTCTAAAAAATACCAGGCAAAAGGAGAAGTCAGGAATGAAAATTATTATTTTGATGATGACAATTATGCCCACTTTGATCAGGCCTGGACTTTAAATATCAATGCCAATTACGCTTTCACCAAAAGCTCAGCATCAAGGACGCCTACCAGGCTGGCTTCGGTGGGGCTGGACGGAAGTCTAAAGCTTACCCCTTTCTGGAATATCAACGGCAGTACGCATTATGATATGGTCACCAAGCAGCTGGCTTATACAAGAATCGGTTTTTCCAGAGACCAGCGAAGTTTTACCATCAACTTCAACTGGGTGCCTTTCGGCCAGTATAAGGTCTATGATTTCTTTATCGGGATCAAAGCCAACATCTTAAGTGATGCATTAAAATACAAGGACAGAAGTTTTACCCAGCCTAATGCACCATTCTAGCATCAGATTTGATATCTGGTATGGAAATAGAATATAAATTTTATATTTGCACCCAAAATAAATTCTAATGAAAAAAATAATCAACACGGTTAATGCTCCCGCAGCAATCGGGCCTTATTCACAAGCCAATATGGCAAATGGCGTGTTATACATCTCCGGACAGATTCCGGTAGATCCTGCAACCGGTAAACTGGTGGAAGGTATTGAAAAGGAAACGCATCAGGTGATGAAAAACCTTGAGGCCGTTCTTACAGAAGCCGGCATGACTTTTAAAAATGTGGTGAAAGCAACCATCTTCCTTAAAAGCATGGATGATTTTGCGGTAATGAATGATATTTATGCTTCATATCTGGATGCAGAAAGTTATCCGGCCCGTGAAACAGTACAGGTTTCATGCCTGCCAAAAAATGTTGATATCGAAATTTCCATGATCGCACATCAGGATTAATGAACTTCTTAAGAAATACAATTGCGGTTATCGTAGGTCTCGGAATTGCCGGACTTATCATCACTCTTGGTATAAGAGCATTTCCGCAATGGGTTACTTTTGAAGCTTTTGCTCCGTTTGAGCACTGGCAGAAGTTTCTTCAGAGCATGCAGAACGATGATGCCTTTTTCGGCTTCCTCTTGTTCGTTTCCGGCCTGGGAACTACTGTTGGGGGAGTAGTTACGGCTATCATTGTAAAATATGCAAAAGTGGCCTATGCCATTCTCATCGGTTTCATCATGCTGTTTATAGCCATGCTGGATGTTATTGTCTTTCCTTACCATCCTACGTTCTATAAAATTTCTATTTTCCTTACTTTTTTTCCCTTCGCGTGGATGGGAGGTAAAATTGTAGAAGTTATTTATGAACGGAAAAAGAAACGGAGAATCGCTGAAAAAATAAATAGGTAAATCATACATAAAAAACGCTGCTATTAAATAAAATAGCAGCGTTTTTTTGATATGGAGTGAAGTTAAGTTTCTCTCTTCTGATTAAGGCATTTTAAAACCTCTCGTATAAATCTGTCCGTAGGCATCCACAAATTTTACAGACACATTACCTGAATATTTATCAAGGATCTTTTCAACATCTTTCTGCGAATTAACAGGCTTACCGTTGATTTCAATAACAATATAGTTATCAACAATTCCTATTTTGGCAATCTCGCTTCCTTCGGTAACATTGGTCGCGATAACCCCGCTGTTTAATCCGTAATCGGTTTTGAATCTCTCATCCAAAGGTTTGAACTCAGCCCCGATTTTTTCCGTTACGCTGAGGTCTGCTTTCGTTCTGGCGGAAGTTCCTCCTTTCTGGTCTCTTAAAGTAACGGTAGCAGTCGCTTCTTTACCGTTTCTCAGATAGGTTACCATTACTTTGTCACCCGGACGTTTGCTTCCGATGGCAATTGAAAGATCAGCAAAATCTGTAACGGCAGTGTTGTCAATTTTGGTAATTACGTCACCTGTTCTGATGCCCGCATCTTCGGCGCCACTGTTATCCCCAAATCCGGTTACGTAGACTCCGGAACCTGCTTTAATATTGGTTTTATTCTGTTTGTTATAACCCGCTACCTGCATATCATTGGATAAATCCAGGGAAGTTACCCCAAGGAAGCCTCTTTGTACAATCCCGAATTTCTTAATGTCCTCGACAATTTTTCGGGCTAAGTTTGAAGGAACCGCAAATCCGTATCCCTGATAATATCCGGTTGTCGACTGTATCGCAGAGTTAATCCCGATAAGTTCACCAATGGTATTCACCAAAGCACCTCCTGAGTTACCCGGGTTAATCGCCGCATCCGTCTGGATAAAGCTTTCAATCGGGTTGGCTGCTTTTCCCTGAGATCCTAAGATCCCGATGCCCCTGCCTTTTGCAGAAACAATACCTGCGGTTACCGTAGAGTTAAGGCCCAGCGGGTTTCCAACTGCAAGTACCCATTGTCCTACTTCAATATTGTCTGAATTGGCGAAATTTAAATACGGCAATCCTTTTTCCTCAATTTTCAGCAATGAAATGTCTGTATTAGGATCAGTACCCACCAATGTTGCGATATAAGATTTTTTGTTGCTCAGTACCACTTCCAGTTTATTGGCACCTGCCACCACGTGGTTATTGGAAATAATATATCCGTCCGGAGAAATAATAACCCCTGATCCCATTCCTGAAGGCATATTGTCCGGCATCTGCTGTTTCTGTCTCTGCTGGCCTCTTCCACCAAGCGGATCGCCGAAGAAGAAATCAAAAAGATCCTGTTCCGAAGCCCTGCTCGTTGATCTGGACTGGTAGTTTTTAATGGTTACCACCGCCGGGACTGTTGTTTTGGCTGCTTTCACAAAATCATCACCTACTGCTGCCGTATTCATGCCTGCAAAAGAAACATTGGGTGCAGATTTGGTAAAATAAGACTCATCCCCGTTGGCAGAATCATGATTGAAATATTGTAGTGTTCCAACGGTAGTAGCTCCTGAAATGACGCCTACTACAGCAAATGGTAATAGTTTTTTTAAAGTACTCTTCATTGTATATCTTTCTTATTGTTTTTTATAATGGATTAATTCTTTTTATTGTAAACAAATTTAATGCTAAATCAGTAGATACTTAAAGTGTAATGTTTCATTTTTAACTAAAATTTAACAGGATAAGCAATACTTAATACATTATGTCATAATTGTTAAAACCGATATTAACAAACATTAAAAATTTATTAAAGACAAAATGTCATATATAAGATGTATTGTCATCAATAAGGTTAAATATGACAATGAAATAATTCACTATTGTCATACTTTGAGACGCCGTGAAAAATTATTATATTTGCAAAAATTTTCTCACTTAAAACGTTTATAGCATGCAACTGTATAACACCTTAAGCGCAGAAGAAAGAGCTCAGCTTATTGATGAAGCCGGTAAGGAACGCCTTACGTTGTCTTTCTATGCGTATGCCAGAATTGAAGATCCCAAAAAATTTCGCGACGAATTATTTATAGCCTGGAACGCCCTTGATGCCCTTGGCCGTATTTATGTGGCCCACGAAGGAATCAATGCCCAGATGAGTGTGCCTGCAGATCAGTTCGAAGCTTTCCGGGATACGCTGGAAGTATACGATTTTATGAAAGGCATCCGTTTAAATGTAGCGGTTGAGCACGATGACCATTCCTTTTTAAAACTGACGATAAAGGTCCGGAATAAAATTGTTGCCGACGGCCTGAATGATGATACTTTTGATGTTACCAACAAAGGGGTGCATCTGAGAGCGCAGGAATTCAATAATCTATTGGAAGACCCCAATACAATTGTAGTGGATTTCAGGAACCATTATGAAAGCGAAGTCGGGCATTTTGAAGGAGCCATCACTCCCGATGTAGAAAATTTCAGGGAAAGTTTACCGATTATCAATGAGCAGTTACAGGATTTCAAAGAAGATAAAAACCTGTTGATGTACTGTACAGGCGGGATCCGTTGTGAAAAGGCCAGTGCCTACTTTAAGCATCAGGGTTTTAAAAATGTTTTCCAGCTCGAGGGCGGAATTATCGAATATGCGCGTCAGGTAAAAGAAGAAGGTGTCGAAAGTAAATTCCTGGGGAAGAACTTTGTGTTCGACCATAGATTAGGCGAAAGGATTACAGATGATATCATCGCACAATGCCACCAGTGCGGCAAGCCTTGTGATAACCATACCAATTGTGCCAATGATGCCTGTCATTTACTGTTTATCCAGTGCGACGAATGTAAAGCTGCTATGGAAAACTGCTGTTCAGACAAATGCCTGGAGACGATCCACTTACCATGGGACGAGCAGTTAAAATTAAGAAAAGGACTACAGGTTGGGAATAAAGTATTCAGGAAAGGGAAATCTGATGCGCTGAAATTTAAAAAATCAGGTGCGCTGCCTGACCAGCCGCTGGCAAAAGCAGTGACAAAAGATATCCGCATGAAAATATCCGTTAAGAAAGTTCTGCTCGGAAAAGCAGAGCATTATTATACAAAATCAAAAATTGCCCAGTTTTTAATTGAAAACAAAGAGCTTTCAGTAGGTGATAAAGTACTTATTTCAGGGCCTACCACCGGCGAGCAGGAGATTACCATTACTGAGATTTTTGCAAACGGAGGGCCTTGTGAAACCGCAAAACCAGGCGATCAGGTTACTTTTGAACTTCCGTTCAGAGTTCGTTTGTCTGATAAATTATATAAAATTTTATAAGCTTAATACATAAAGGTTATGTTGAAAGCTGAGCTTAGGAAAAAATATACACAGAAAAGAAAAGCCTTGTCAACAGATGAGGCTTTCCTGTTATCTGAAAAGATCTTTAAGAATTTTATTGATTATTTTAAACCGGTTACCGGCGAGAAAGTTCATATTTTTATCCCGATTGAAAAGTTCAGGGAAGTTGATACGAAAATATTTATCAATTATTTTTTAACCCGGAATATCAGGGTGTTTGTTCCCAAAATCGCAGATACGAAGCTGATCTCCGTTGAAATTTCAAAGGATACGAAATTTGAAACCAATACCTGGGGCATTTCCGAACCGGTTTCTGATGAAGATTCAGGATGTCTGGATTTTGATTATGTAATTACCCCTTTGCTCTATTGCGACTATACGGGCAACAGGGTAGGCTATGGCAAAGGTTTTTATGACGGGTTCTTTGAGAAAGTTTCTGAAAAATCAAAAAAAACCGGAGTTAATTATTTTAACCCCGATGAAAATATCGATGATGTCTGGGAATATGATATTCCGCTTGACTATTTGGTAACTCCTACAGACGTACTGTCTTTCTTCAGTAAAGGATTGGAATAGAAGTCCAAAAAGAAGAATTTAAATTCTCTGTTGGTATTGGGAGTGGAAACCAGGATGTACTGGGCGTTTTTCTCAAAAGACCCCAATGATTTATGCCTGCTGTCAAAATATTCCACACTGAATTTGGCAAAATCTAGCGTATCCTCATTATAAAAATCTTTATAAACTTCCAGGTTATTTACTTTTACGCTTTTTACTTTTAAGCTGTCCAGTTCACTGAAGAGTTTTTTAAACGTTAAACTGTCCGGTTTGTGGAAATAGCTCTGCATCTGGGAATAGATCACCGTATCAATCTCCGTATTCCGGTTTCCGGAAAGATATAAAGTAGACAGGTCCAGAAGCTCCTGTACTTTCTGTTTGGTAATCAGGTTGATGGCCTGTGCGCTGTCCATCTGTACCGCAGGATAGGTTTTTGTATTCGTGCTGTTTCTGAGCTTGTCGAGGTCGCTTATTTCCGTCTTTTTATTATTACATGAAACCAATGCAAAAAATAACAGGGTAAAAATTAAAAAGTTATTTATTATTTTCATCTGTGGTTGCAATTTTAAATTTAATGGAGATGATTTTTCCGTTATTGTCTTTTTTCATTTCTATTACAGTCAGGTTTTTAAGTGATGTAGTAGGGGTTGTTACGAGGGTAATATACTTTTGTTTGTCAAGTCTTTCAATCCCGTAAGTGCTGTTGTCATATACCTGATAGATTACCGCATTGCTGCTTATCAGGTTTTCCAGCTGGTTTCTTTTCTGTTTGATCAGGGCAAGCTGCTCTTCTTTCGGTGCGCCGGTTACGTCTTTAATGGAGAAATAATAGGCTGCCATCTTATAATCGTCCGGCTTCAGTTCAATCATTTCTTCATCCGGTGCATTTTCAAGGCTTCTGTTGACTTCCAGATACTCATAGAAAGGCGCGCTGATCTGCATTTTCAGGTTTTTATCTTTCGTGGAATAATAAAAACATTCACCGGGCTTTATTTTATAGAGGATGGGGGATTCGTTTTCTTTGATCACCTTTATTTCAAGCATATTCAATACACCTGCACCTCGGTCGGCATCGCTGAAGCAGTATTTATAGGTTTTGGAAAAAAGAACATCTTTAAATCCTAAAAGCCCTGTAACCACAATTAAAATTGAGGTAAGAAAGATCCAGGCATTCTTCTGCAGGAAATTTTTACGGTGTTTTATAGGTTCGGCAACAGGAATAGGAGCGACTGTCGGTTTTGTATTAATGTCCTGATTTTCAGTATCTGATTTTTGTAAATCAGAAATTTCAGGCGCTTTTATCTCTGTTTTTTTACTTAAAACAGGATCTTTTGGGAGTTCTGCTGATGCAGTCACTGTTTTTTCCAGTTCTGTAATGTCTTCATCAGATAATTCATCATCATCCTGTAACAGTTCCCCGGCAAAAAGATGCTGTTTTTTGAACTCGTACCAGGATTCGTATCCCGCATAGATACTCAGTAAATTGAGCATATCTATTCTTGGCAGTTTGGTAACCGGTGATGATTTGAAATAGGTGTAAAAAGACTTTTCGCTGATGTTCCCTTTGGCTTTTTTACGGAGGTCTTCCTGAAAATATATGATATCAATCCCCTTCCATTTCGAAATATCATCGTAGGAGGGAGTGTGTTCTTTCAGATATTGAGCCTGTACATCCTTTTTAAGCTGCTCAAAATGCAATAAATCTAAATCTGTCAATTTACTGTTAAATAATTAAATTATTGATTATCAGTTACATTCACTTGTAAAACGATTTTACAAAGGTATTACAATTATTTTTCATAAACAAACTTTCTATCTGCTATACCTTTGTCTTGTTCAAATAACAGAACAGAAAAGATTTATATATAACAATATTAACAAAATTAAATTTAATTTATTATGAAAAAGTCATTATTCGTAGCTGCTATCGCTGCAATCTCTCTAGTTGCTTGTAAAAAAACTGAAGCTAACACTACTGAAGGAGCTACTGATTCTTTAGAGAACAAAGCTGATTCACTTCAGAACAATATGGACTCTACAGCTAGCGTTCAGAAAGATTCTATCGATGCTAAAGTTGATGCTAAGAAAGATAGCGTTGAAGTTAAGACTGACTCTGCTAAAACTGCAGTTAAAAACAAATAATTTTTAGCCGCTAAAAATAAAAGAACCGCGTCACCCAGTGATGCGGTTTTTTTATGCTCTGTTAAATGATGGTTTTTTAATCCTTTTTCTGCCTCAGAGCTTCATAGCATGTAATTGCCACCGCATTGCTCAGGTTTAAAGAATCAATGCTTCCGGCCATAGGAATCAGTGTATTGCTTCCTTTGCCGGCCCAGAAGTCGCTTAATCCTGAATGTTCCGTCCCGAATAAAACTGCAGACTTCTGTTTAAAATCCCTTTCCGACAGGTCTTTTGCTGTTACGTCCATTATCGTTGTATAAATATTGAAGCTGTTGTTCTGAAGATATTCAAGGGTCTGCTGGTTATCGGCCTGAAATACCTGCATGCCGAACAGGCAGCCTACACTGGATCTGATTACATTCGGATTATAAAAGTCTGTTTTTCCGTCTGAAACAATAAGCGCATCAATTCCGAATGCCTCACAGCTCCTCAGAATAGCACCTAAATTTCCGGGTTTTTCTACACCTTCTACTACAATTACCGTAGCATGTTCCCCGGGAGTAAATGAAGAAAGATCAGTTTCTTTCGTTTTATAAATTCCGATAATGCCTTCAGAACTTCCCCGGTAAGCCGTTTTTTCATATACCTTTTCGCTTACAAGATGAACCTTCCCTTCCGGAAGTTTTTCCTGATAGATCTTTTCGCAGATGAAAAACTCTACTGCCTCAAAGCCGAATTTCCGGGCCCGTTCGTTTTCCTGCTGGCCTTCCACTGCAAAAACTTCTGATTTTTTACGGAACCTGTTGTCGGTAAGAAGCCGGGTAAGGTATTTTATTTTTTCGTTCTGAAAGCTTTCTATTAACATTCCGCAAAATTATGTAAAATAATTTTTAAGAGCGTCTAAATTGAATGTTAAGCACAGAAAATCCCGGTTGGCAGCCGGGATTTGTATTGTGAAGCATATTTTATTCATCGGTAAGATCAACAGGGACCTGAGAATGTTCAATCAGGCTTTGCGGAAGTTCTTTCTTATTCTTTATGCCTAATGATTTTAATTTCTGCGTCTGGGTCACAAGATTGTCATTTCCTGTTGAGAGCTGTTTGTATGCTTCATTATAAACGTTTTTGGCCTGATCCAGATTCCTGCCTACTTTCTCCAGATTATCAACGAAGCCCACGAATTTATCATACAGTTTTGCACCCCGTTCCGCGATTTCCATGGAATTCCTGTTCTGGTATTCGCGTTTCCAGAGATCGGCGATCAGTTTCAGTGAGGTGATCAGGTTGCTTGGGTTAAGCAGCAATATCCTTTTGTCATACGCAAAATTCCAAAGATTCTGGTCTGCCTGCATCGCTGCAATATAGGCAGGCTCGCTTGGGATAAACATCATGACAAAATCAAGGGATTTTCCGTAATCGTCATACGCTTTCTGGCTCAGCTGGCTGATGTGGTTCTTTATGGAAGATAAATGCTGGTTGAGTTTTATCAGATAAACATCCTGGTCCGTCTCATCCACAAGTTCCGTAAAGGCAGTTAACGAAACCTTGGAATCAATGATCACATTCCGTTCATCCGGATATTTCACAACCGCATCGGGCCGCATTTTCTTGCCTGAAAATTCTGAGAAGAGTGCTTTGTTGTCTTCATCCCGGAGCTCATGTTCGAGAAAATATTCCCTGCCTTTTACCAGTCCGGATTTTTCCAGAATACTTTCCAGGATCATCTCGCCCCAGTTTCCCTGGGTTTTGCTTTCACCTTTTAAAGCCCGGGTCAGTTTCTTGGCATCTTCCGAGATCTGCTGGTTCAGTTCAGCAAGTTCCCTTACTTTTTCCGCCAGTGAAAAACGTTCTTTATTTTCTTTCTCATAGGCTTCATTCACGCGGTTTTTCAGGTCGGTGATCTTTTCCTGGAACGGTTCAAGAATATTTTTTAAATTATTCTGGTTCAGTGTGGTGAACTTTTCTGTTTTTTCTTCCAGGATTTTGTTCGCCAGGTTTTCAAACTGCGTCTTTGATTCTTCCTGGATCTTTGTGATTTCTGATTTCTGTGTGTCCAGGGATTTCCGAAGGCTTTGATTGACTGCGGACAGCTCAGCATTTTTAGCAAACATATGCTGCTTTTCCGTCAACAGGCTTTCAATCTGTGCAGTCAGTCCGGAATTGTACTGTTTCTGTTCGAGAAACTGGGTATTCAGTGAAGCATATTCTGCAGAGACTTTTGCAAATTCATTTTTAAGATCATTGAGAAGATCCGACTGCTGTAAACTGAGTTCTTTCTCTTTAATGATGCTCTGAGACAGTTCCTGGATTTTCTGATGGGAATTTTCCGTATCCGAACTGTTTCTGATGTACAGGTTGTTCAGCTCATCATAAGTACTTCTCGAAACCGTTGATGATTTCTGCGCAAAATACAGAATAACCGCCCCGAGAATTCCTCCTGCCATACACCCGATTATTAAATATGTCATCTCCATATTTCAAAATTACAAAAAGAATAGCTGATTTGTTTTACGGGAAACCGTAGAATTTATTTTTGCCGGAACTGCCACCATTTTTTAACAGGTTTATGATCAATAATTCCCACAGCATACAGGCTGTTGTTAATATCCATCCATTTGAACCGTAACTGATCACCGTTATTGAGGTTGAAGTTTTGATGTGGCTGCACCAATAGTTTTGATGTACCGGTTTTTTCAACGGAATTATAATCTTCTACTCTTCCCCAGATAAGTTCAGGCGTATTTCTGTTGTTGATGAGAAGTATCTGAATGTCATCTGTAAAACCCGGAGCCCTGAATTTGTCAAAAGCTTTTTCGTTTCTGAAAGATATTAAATCATTCCGGTCGTACCCTTTAATATAGCCGGGAACTTCTGCTTTCAAAGCATTGATCAGATATTCCTCGGCAATTTCAAAATCCATTTCGGAAAAATGTTCAAATCTTAAAATTGCTCTTGACCGGTCAGCCGGGAGATCTTTGTCAATTATAAATTCCCCGTCATTTTCCGTGAATAATTTTAATATTTCCAGCGTAATGCCTTCCTCATGGTCAACATATGTATACCCGAAAAGACTTTGACCTCCGTAGCCTGTCAGTAAAGAAGAAAGGACAGGGTATTGGTTGAAGTTTTTAATAACAAGAAATTGGTTCCAAAGCGGATTATGGGTTTCATTCATTATTTTTTTTGTTTAAATGATTCAGGTTAAATATTTTTCACTGAAGATAAAATTTCAATATTCTTCACCACATCACTGCTTTCATATTTTTTCAGCTGTTTTGTCAGGGCAGGGGTGAGTATTTTCGGGCTGATAATCTGTGAAGCTACTTTTGCCGCCGCATAATCAACAATTCCGATGACGGATTCCCTCATGAAGTTCGGGGTGTTTGAAGCAATAACTGCGGTTGCCCAGGAAGTTTCCCTTGCTTTTGAAATGGCAAAATCCAATACGGCGTTGTCTTTTCCATTCGAAATTTTATCCATAAGATCTACCGGATAGCAGATGGTATTTAGTGCATTCTGTACCTTTTGATTAATGGATGCAATGACATTGTTGATGTTTTCAAAATCCTTTCTCAGGGGATTGATTTTCCGGTAAGGCATAACCGATGCTGCTGAAATACCCAGGTCGAGATTAATATGTGCATTCATTCCTAAGAAAATGTGCTGAAGGATCAGAAGGTTTTTATTTTTTGCAGCGTCAAAGGCAATGTACCATGAATTTGTACACTTTCTGCCTTTGGAATAAGCCTCCCAGGCTTCCAGATAGCGGGTGGCAAACGCAATATCAAGCAGGATCATCCTTAGGTTGTCTTCAAACTTTCCCTGCTGAATTCCTTTCAAAACCTGCGCAGTCATGATTCTGTAAGTACATGCAAAATACCCGGCAGGACTTTGGTTTTCTTTCGCCCAAATAATGATTTCATCTAATTTTTTCAGGACTTCTTCAATGGTTTTCATGGGTAGTTTATTTAATTAAATATAAAAATTATCTGTGGATTATCTGTAAAAAAAAAGTGAGCCGGAAAGGCTCACTGATGAGTATTAATTCAGACTCGTTATTATTACGGAGTCTGGACAGGTCCTGCAATTTCAACCGGCGGGCAGAATCCGGTGTTCATCATGCATTTTCCGCCCATGCAGCTGTAATTTGTCATTGAAGACGTTCCATCCGGACACATGATTAGTGCTTCTCCGTAACGGGCACAATCTCTGTTGGAATAACATTCCAGGGCAGGATAGAGGTCTCCTCCCATAACGTCTTTTAATGCCTGTCTTGAAAGTTTTGTTAAGTTGATTTTTTTCATAGTAGATATTTTGATGATTAATGATTAGCTGTAACATTCTCATATTTAATTCTATGAGTTGCGGAAATTATCATCTAAAGTACTAAAAATAAATCACGGGTGCGTTATAAATTTCAATTGGAGCGTTTTGTCCTTTAATTATTGTTCTGATTAATCTTTTATCCTTAAAAACTCTTTGGCCAGCTCAATCATTTTCGGGTCTCCGGTGTATTTTCCGTGTTCATCGGAAAGTTTTACGGTTGGGATCCATTCCTTATTTGGAGCCTGTACGCCAATCAGCTTCATTACAATGTTCATCGGTTTTAAGCCTACATCATTCGTAAGATTGGTTCCTATTCCGAAGGAAATTCCTATTTTCCCTCTGCAGTAGTTGGTAATTTCTTCTACTTTTTCAAGATTCAAAGCGTCTGAAAAAATGATGTATTTAAATAAAGGATTGATCCCGTGCCTTTGATAGTGGGCAATGGTTTTGTCTGCAAATTCAAGCGCATCTCCGCTGTCATGGCGGACACCGTCAAAAAGCTTCGCAAATTTTTTGTCAAACTGCTGGAAGAAAACATCGGTGGTATAGGTATCGGAAAGTGCTACGCCCAGATCGCCTCTGTATACATCCACCCAGTGTTCCAGAGCCAGTTCGTTGGCCATTTTGAAACCGTATTCTGCAGCATGGAACATAAACCATTCGTGTGCATGTGTTCCGATAGGCTTTACACCGTATTTCATCGCGAAATACACATTGGAGCTACCGATGAATGCAGAGCCTTCTTTCTGTGTAAGTGCTTCCATCACCAGATTCTGAACTTTATAAGAGTGCCTTCTCCGGGTCCCGAATTCAGCAAAAGTAACCCCAAGCTTTGCCAGTGACGCGGCTTTTTCAAGCGTCTTATGCATAACCACCTCATTGGAATCACGTTCCATATGGTTCATTTCATAATGAAGTTCGCTGATCAGTGCCAATAAAGGAACTTCCCAAAGTATGGTTCTGTACCAGAGTCCTTCAACCACTACAGAAAGATCACTTCCTTCCTGATGGATTTTCACTTCAGACGGGTCATAATGATAGCCTTCAAGAAAATCAAGATAGGGAAGATCAATATACGGGCAGGTTCTTGCCATGAATTTTTTTTCATCCTTCGTCAGGGTAAGTTCAGCCATTTTGTTCACCGCTTCTCTCAGTGCGACATCGAAACCCTCGGGAAACTGGTGCTTTCCTCTGTTGATGAATTCGTACTTTACGATGGAGGCGGGGAATAATTTTACCACGGCATTCTGCATGGTAATTTTATAAAAGTCATTATCTAAAATTGAGTTCAGTCGTACTTCCTGCATTATTGTGTAATTTTTACGCAAATATAATTATTAAAAAATAAAATCACCTAAATGTAAGGTGATTTTTTATGTTATCGTCTATTTATTTACTTACCAAGATAAGAATTATACATCCAGACTTCCTTCTCCTGTTCTGTGATATAATCGCTCATCTGTGAGTTGGTACCCTCGTCTCCGGCGGCATCTGTGATATCCAGAAGTTCTCTCTGTAAATCAATGACTACTTTGAACGAGTTTAGAATAATTTCGACACTTTTCGTACCGTCGCTTACTTCCTGGCTTTCCTGGATGGTCGCAATTTTTAAATAATCAGAATAATTGTGGGCAGGGGTTGCTCCCAGTGTCAGGATTCTTTCAGCAATCTCGTCAATTTTCAGGACCAGGCTGTTATAAAGCTCTTCAAATTTCGGGTGTAATGTAAAAAACTGATCTCCTTTGATGTTCCAGTGTGAACCTCTGGTATTCTGATAAAAAACAGAGTAATTGGCTAAAAGGATATTGAGTTTTTCAGCGATCTTTTGGCAATCGGCCTCCTGCAGGCCTATAATGTTGGCATTTTTCATATAGTTTACTTTAGATAACAAATTTAGTAAATATCATGCCGAAACTATATTTTCCTGATTGATGATACTTATCTTTGAAATTTCTATAATAGATTTAAGGTATGGGTACTTCTTCCGGTATTTTTTTAAAGAGTTTTCTGATATCACTAAGCCTGTTTTTTGCGGTCTGTGCCGGATATTATTTTACTGTTGCTGCTGAAACGGACGGGCATTATGTCTATCTTGTTGATGATGCCTATATCCATCTTGCCATGGCAAAGAATTTTGCGCTGTACGAAGTGTGGGGGGTGACCAGATATGAATTTTCTTCAACATCATCTTCACCGCTGTTTACTTATCTGTTGAGTGTTCTTATCAAATTTTTCGGAAATAAGGATCTTATTCCTCTGTATTTAAATGTATTTGCGGGGTTTGGACTTGTCTATATTCTGACTCTGTATTTTTCGCGGGTTTTTCAGCAGGCAAGTCATATTGTCGCGGCTGTTGTTTTTACGCTGTTTTTTTCAGTAGTGCATTTGCAGCTTTTATCCGGTATGGAGCATGTTGTGCATGTTTTTCTGTTTGCATTAAACATTTTCTGCCTTTCGAATCTTAAAAGCAAAACAGCTGTTGCCGGATTCTATTTTTCTTTACTGCTGATGGGGCTGGTGCGCTTTGAAAGCATGTTTTATTTTGTCATTCTGGCTGTTGTTTTTACGGGGATCAGAAAATGGAGGGAAGCGTTGGCTGTTCTCCTCACCGGATTTATCCCGATTGCCTTTTTCTGTTATTTCAATGAGCAGCATACCGGATACTTTTTCCCGAATTCGGTAGTGGTGAAGGGAACGCAGATCAGTTTCGGTTCAGATTTTTTTCATCAGCTAAAAATTATTTTTATTGATAACTTTCTGTTGAATATAAGTTTTTATAAAGTCGGGTTTCTTCCCATTCTGATGTCTTTGGTTTTTATCGTAAGAGATTTTAAAAACAGGAACTTTTCACAAGTAATAAATAACAATCTCCTCCTTATCGTGCTTTCGTTATTAATGTTCTGCCATGCTATGTTTGCTGATCTTAAAGGATTTTTCCGGTATGAAGCCTATATTCTGGCAGGGTTTTCAATGGCTTTGATTCCGAAGGTAAAAGGTTTTTTTGAAGATTTTAAAAATTATATTACACATGAGAAATTGATTTCAGGTTTAATACTCATGAATATTATTCTCATGATCTACAAAATTTTTTTCGCCCATCTGATGCTGGATAACGGAGGCAAAAATATTTACGAACAGCAGATTCAGTCGGCCAGGTTCCTTAATACATATTATAACCGTTCAAAAGTAGTGGCCAACGATATCGGGGCTATCACTTATTATACAGATATTCACTTGCTGGATATTGCCGGTTTGGGATCGAAAGAAACTATTCCGTTCAATCAGAATAAAAGAAAGGCAGATAAGCATTTTAAACAGTTCCTTACCCGATATACAATCAGCAATACATATGATATAGCCATCGTTTATGATCAATGGTTAGAAGGGCAGATTCCGGACAACTGGAAAAAAGCAGCAGTTTTAAAGATCACCAATCCGGTAACCGTAGCCAGGGAAGAAGTTTCTGTTTATTCGGTAAATCATCGTAATCTCAGGTCGCTTAAAGAAAATATCAGGAAATTTAACTGGAACAGGAATGTCCGGGTTACAATTGTGGATTAGCGTAAGTACTTGGGAGTTAATTTTTAATAAAAAGGATTATTTCTCCATAACTGCTTGTAGATTAAAAAAATATTATTATTTTTGCACCCTAAAATAAAAGCAATTAAATGCCTACTATTCAACAATTAGTAAGAAAAGGAAGAGCCACGCTTGCCAAGAAGAGCAAATCGGCTGCCCTTGATTCATGTCCACAAAGACGAGGGGTATGTACGAGAGTATATACTACCACTCCTAAGAAACCTAACTCTGCACTTAGAAAAGTAGCAAGGGTAAGACTTTCTAACGGGAAAGAAGTCAACGCCTACATCCCGGGCGAAGGACATAATCTTCAGGAGCACTCGATAGTATTGGTGAGAGGCGGAAGGGTGAAAGACCTACCGGGAGTACGTTACCACATCGTAAGAGGTGCTTTAGACACAGCAGGTGTAAATGGAAGAACACAGAGAAGATCGAAGTATGGAGCTAAGAGACCAAAACCAGGTCAGGCACCAGCTGCACCGGCTAAAGGAAAGAAAAAATAATCATTAAATAAGGTACAGAAGCAATGAGAAAGACAAAAGCGAAAAAAAGACCGTTGTTACCAGATCCAAAATTTAATGATCAATTGGTAACTAGATTTGTAAATAACCTGATGCTTGACGGTAAGAAGTCAATCGCATTCAAAATTTTCTATGATGCTTTAGAGATCGTAGAAACTAAAAAAGGAGAAACTGAAAAAACTGCCCTTGAGATCTGGAAAGATGCATTAACCAACGTTATGCCTCACGTAGAAGTACGTTCCAGAAGAGTAGGTGGAGCTAACTTCCAGATTCCTATGCCAATCAGAGCTGACAGAAAAATTTCTATGGCAATGAAATGGTTAATTCTTTACTCTAAAAAGAGAAATGATAAGTCAATGGCTTTGAAATTGGCTAACGAAGTAGTAGCTGCTTCAAGAGAAGAAGGTGCTGCTTACAAGAAAAAATCTGATACTCACAAAATGGCGGAAGCTAACAAAGCTTTCTCACACTTTAAATTCTAATTAGAAATGAGTAGAGATCTTAAATTTACAAGAAATATTGGTATCGCTGCCCACATTGATGCGGGTAAAACAACCACTACAGAAAGAATTTTATTCTATACAGGTGTAAACCACAAAATTGGTGAAGTTCACGACGGTGCTTCTACAATGGACTGGATGGAGCAGGAAGCAGAAAGAGGTATTACCATTACTTCCGCTGCAACTACCTGTTCTTGGAACTTCCCAACAGACCAGGGGAAACCTTTAGCAGATACTAAACCTTACCACTTCAACATCATCGATACCCCGGGACACGTTGACTTCACAGTAGAAGTAAACAGATCTTTGAGAGTATTGGATGGGTTGGTATTCCTTTTCTCTGCAGTAGACGGAGTAGAGCCTCAGTCTGAAACAAACTGGAGACTTGCTGACAACTACAAAGTGGCAAGAATGGGATTCGTAAACAAAATGGACAGACAGGGTGCTGACTTCCTTAACGTGGTAAACCAGGTTAAGACAATGTTAGGATCTAATGCAGTTCCAATCGTTTTACCAATCGGTGCTGAAGAAGATTTCAAAGGTGTTGTAGACTTAATTAAAAACAGAGCGATCATCTGGGATGAAGCTGGACAGGGTGCTACTTTCGAGGTAGTTCCGATTCCTGAAGACATGAAGGCTGAAGTTCTGGAATACAGAGAGAAATTAGTAGAAGCTGTAGCTGACTACGATGAGACTTTGATGGAGAAATTCTTCGAAGATCCGGATTCAATCTCTGAAGACGAAATTAACGAAGCGCTTAGAAAAGCAACCATCGATTTATCTATTATCCCGATGACTTGTGGTTCTTCATTCAAGAATAAAGGAGTACAGTTTATGTTGGATGCCGTATGTAAATACCTTCCTTCTCCACTGGATAAAGATGATATCAAAGGTACTGACCCTAGAACAGATCTTGAAATTACAAGAAAACCGGACGTAAACGAACCGTTTGCTGCTTTGGCATTTAAGATTGCTACTGACCCATTCGTGGGAAGACTGGCATTCTTCAGAGCATACTCAGGAAGACTTGATGCTGGTTCTTATATCTTGAACACCCGTTCAGGAGATAAAGAAAGAATCTCAAGAATCTATCAGATGCACGCTAACAAGCAGAACCCTGTAGAATATATTGAAGCAGGAGACATCGGTGCAGCAGTAGGTTTCAAATCTATCAAAACAGGTGATACAATGTGTGACGAGAAAAACCCGATCGTTCTTGAATCGATGGTTTTCCCTGATCCGGTAATCGGTATTGCTGTTGAGCCTAAAACGAAGGCTGACCAGGATAAAATGGGTAACGCATTGGCTAAATTAGCTGAAGAAGATCCTACGTTTACGGTTAGAACAGATGAGGCTTCAGGACAAACAATTATTTCCGGAATGGGCGAGCTTCACCTGGATATCATTGTAGACCGTATGAGAAGAGAATTCAAAGTTGAAGTTAACCAAGGACAGCCTCAGGTTGAATACAAAGAAAATCTTACAAAAGTTGCTCAGCACAGAGAAGTTTACAAAAAACAATCCGGTGGTAAAGGTAAATTTGCTGACATTGTATTTGAACTTGGACCTGCTGAAGAAGGTAAAATCGGTTTAGAATTTATTAACGAAATCAAAGGTGGTAACGTTCCTAGAGAATTTGTTCCTGCTATTGAAAAAGGCTTTAAAGCTGCAATGAAAAACGGTCCTTTGGCTGGTTTCGAAGTTGAAGGTATTAAAGTAGTTCTTAAAGACGGATCTTTCCATGCAGTGGATTCTGATGCACTTTCTTTCGAATTAGCTGCTAAAATAGGATTTAAAGAAGCTGGACGTGCTGCGAAGCCGGTAATTATGGAGCCTATCATGAAACTGGAAGTTGTAACTCCGGAAGAATATATGGGTAACATTATTGGTGACCTTAACAAGAGAAGAGGTACAATCAGCGGACAGGAAGAAAAGAACGGTGCTGTAGTAATCAAAGGTTCAGTTCCACTTTCTGAAATGTTCGGATATGTAACAACGCTGAGAACACTTTCATCAGGAAGAGCTACTTCTTCTATGGAATTGGAGAAGTATGCACAGACTCCACAAAACGTTGCGGAAGATATCATTGCTAAAGCAAAAGGTTAATTTTTTAAAGTAAAGAAATGTCACAAAGAATCAGAATAAAACTAAAATCTTACGATTACAACTTGGTAGACAAGTCTGCTGAGAAAATCGTAAAAACGGTAAAGGCTACAGGTGCTGTTGTAAACGGACCTATTCCATTGCCAACAAACAAGAGAATCTTCACTGTATTGAGATCTCCGCACGTTAACAAAAAAGCAAGAGAACAGTTCCAGTTATCAGCTCACAAGAGATTGATGGATATCTATTCTTCTTCTTCCAAAACGGTAGATGCTCTGATGAAGTTAGAACTTCCTTCAGGTGTAGACGTTGAAATTAAAGTGTGATAATTGCCGGAAGACGGATGATGTAAGTCAGAAGCTTTCAATGCAAATCAAACTTTGCTATGATAATAAAATCCCTTTTCGAAAGAAGAGGGATTTTTCTTTTATCTTTTGATATTATATACTTTTTCAGTTCAAGGTATATATGATTAGTGAAAAAACTAAATAGCTAATTAATTAGCTGGATTAAATTATTATAAGTGAAATAGTAATCCTTATATTAAATTCTATAATCGTTTACATAACTTTATCCAGATACCACAATTGCTGCAAATTTTTATGCTTAACTTTATGCTAAAATCAATATGATGTCAGGTTCAGACAAAAATGTCTTTGAAAAATTTTCAAATTGGGCAACAAAATTTACGGGAAGTTCCTATGCTTTTATCGGTGCCACACTAATCGTTATTATATGGGCGGCTTCAGGACCGGTTTTCAATTATTCAGAAACCTGGCAGCTGGTGATCAATACGGGGACAACAATTATTACGTTCCTGATGGTGTTCCTGATTCAGAAGGCTCAGAATAAAGATTCAAAAGCAATCCAGATCAAACTGAATGAGCTGATCGCGGCCAACGAAAAAGCAAGCAACAGAATGGTGGATATTGAAGACCTTACAGAGAAAGAACTCGATCAGATTCACTGCTACTATGAAAAGCTGGCTGACTTTGCCGAAGAAGATGTAGACATCCACGCTTCGCACTCCATTGATGCTGCCCAGCAGAACCAGGATCATAAGGATGAAATGTTCAGAAAGCGTCATGCAGAATGGTTGAAGGAACAGAATCAGCAACATGGATAACTGTAATTTCTTTTAACAGATTTTAACAAATGCATTTTAACCTTAATAAATAGTAATCAATTATTATTGTAAAAAATTCAAATGATTCGCCTCAGTGAATGTAAATCTAATAAAGGTGATTTAACATAAAAAAATAGATTATTTATTTGATATGAAATATTTGAAAAAAATACTTTTCTTATATAATTTTGAATCACTAATTTATTATATTTTTTATGAAAAAATTATTATTTGTTGCTACTATATGTGTAGCAGGGCTAATGAATGCAAAGAATGCAGA
>NZ_LMKA01000067.1 GCF_001421435.1 Chryseobacterium sp. Leaf201 | reverse complement strand
ATCTTTGTCAAGTACTTGGTACATCATAGGCTTGCTTTATCTTTTTATGTCTCGCAACACAAAAATAAGCAAGCCTTTTTTTATAGAAAAGTTTAAATGACCTCGATAAGTCAATTTACTCTTGGAAAGATTCCTCCGGAAAAAATCAGAGAACTGCGCCTCAGATTCTTGGTGATCCCGATAAGGATACACTGCCTGTTCTTGAAGAAACTCTAACAACTCAGGAGTTTTTTATTCAATCCCTTCAATCTTCACCACCTCACTTTCCATCACCTTCGTTCCGCTTTCATTATAAATCTGCTTCACGGTAACTTTGATGCGGTCATATTCCGGAGTAGGAAAGTCCATCAGTTCGGAAATGTTTTTGTAGCCGAAAGCTTTTGCCAGCAGTGAAATGTGTCGGGTGGAGTATTTATGTCGTTGAGTATATGATTCTACATTTCCTACGAAAGATTTTGCCACACCCATTTTAAGACTCAATTGATCTTTGCTGATTTTCTTGGATTTACGAATATTTTTTACATGATTTATAAAATCAAAATCAAATTGAGTGGTTTCGAAAGTGAATGTTTTCTCCATAAATTATAAAAAAAATATCATCCTATATGTTGGATGTTTAAAAAATATTATTACATTTGTATCAGCGAATTGATAACAGCCTCTAAAGACCAGTTAAAAAAATGCATCCCGAGCCGGAAACGACCAATTCCATTGGAAAATCCAGTGAAATGGTTGTAAAAAGTTCATCACTTTTCGTACGGTAAAAGTGTGGTTCTCACGCAGGCTTCAGGGGAAACTTTTATAAGACACAGATGATGAAAAAGAAATTTCAACCCTGCTGCTTACAGGCCCGCCGGACTCACCGGAGCCCCGCAGCATAACAATGACAACGCTATACCGAAACTGCCCGCAAGTGCAGGAAGGCGGGTATAGCCTCACCCAAAAACCGCCGCCCTCCGAAATTCCTTTAAGCCTAAAAGGAAAGCCGAAGTACGCTTAAACTCACCCCTTAAAAGTACTGGCTTTCTTTCAATTTTCCAAATTATTTTCATCCCGAAAGGAATTTATAAAAAAGTGAACAGCCCGCCTGCTACAGAGCGGTTAACTGCTGTTTTAATCCGGTAATGGTCTGCCATGAAGACAGGCTGGCCCCGGCATGCCCAATTACTGATGACTTTAACAGATAAATAAACCTTTCGGCCACCGTGCAGGAAATTCCTTTGTGGCCCATGACAATTGATAACCTAAAAACAGAATGATGAAAAAGAAAAAAACAGACTTTGAATCCCGGTTTTGGTCCGGCACCCGGAAACATTCCGCAGTAGGCTTGCTGGAGGCATTCTTCCAGTTCAATGACCTGGCCGGAGTAAAAGAAACCATCAGCACGATGGTGCAGTGTTCGGTACAGAAGAACGCCCGGATCAGGGCAGATCCTGCCGAAGTGTTCCATTTGTACCAGTCGCTGCGGTCGCTGGTCCGGGCCGCCCGCCTGATCGGGAGAAAAGCAAAGACCGGAAAGTTTCAGATTCCTCCGGAAAACCATTACCTCATGATGCTCACCTTTCTTTCGGCGGAAGAATACCGGGATCCGGTGCGGGTGTTCCGGAGCGCTTTCAAAGCCTGCAGCCTGGAAGAATACGATGAGTTTCTGTCGGCAATGGTTTATTTCTCGCTGGGAAAATCCGGGTATGAAGAGGAGAGAAGGATCATCATTCCGTATATCCAACTCATGAAAATGCTGGATGCGGCGTGGCTGATCGTGGAAAAGGCTTCAACAGAAAAAGCAACCGGGAAGTGATCTGTTTTTTTGACCGCAAAAGGGCATAACAGAATATTTACCTTAAATTTGTACTACTTTGAATTCCCAAACTATGAATACCAAACAGGAAAAGCTGGACGCGTTCGGAAAATTATTGGATATTATGGATGACCTGCGCGAGAAATGCCCGTGGGACCGGAAGCAGACCTTAGAATCGCTTCGCCATCTGACGCTGGAAGAAACCTACGAACTTTCTGATGCCATTTTACAGGGAGACCTGCAGGAAATTAAAAAAGAGCTTGGCGACGTACTCCTTCATCTGGTTTTCTATGCTAAAATCGGTTCCGAGAAAGAAAGCTTTGATATCGCGGATGTAATCAATTCCCTGAATGAAAAGTTGATCTTCCGCCATCCCCACATTTACGGTGATACGGAAGTGAAGGATGAAGAAGAAGTAAAGCAGAACTGGGAAAAATTAAAACTGAAAGAAGGCAACACCTCCATTCTGGGCGGTGTCCCGAAAAGCCTGCCGAGCATGGTAAAAGCCTATCGGATTCAGGATAAAGTAAAAGGCATCGGCTTTGAATTCCATGATGCGGAGGATGCCTGGAAAAAAGTAGATGAAGAAATCCAGGAATTTCATGAAGAGACCGATCCGGAAAAAAAGGAGCAGGAGTTGGGCGATGTATTTTTCTCACTCATCAATTATGCCAGGATTTCCGGGATCAATCCAGACTCAGCCCTGGAAAGAACTAATCTGAAATTCATTTCAAGGTTCCGGAAAATGGAGAAACTGGCCTCAGAACAAAATTTAAACCTCGCCGATATGACCCTGGAAGAAATGGATGTTCTCTGGGAAGAGGCAAAGAAACGTTTACAATAATAGATGAAAGTACAGAATCCGGTAGCCCAGAGGTTCCATTACCTGCTGGAATTTAAACAGACGGAACGGAAATGGCATTTTCCTGTTCTGGCGGCGCTGTGTATAGGAAGCTGCCTGTTTATCGAATATTTTCTCGGGAAACCCGGATATGGCAGCCTGTCTAGCCTCGGGGCTTTAACCATTTTATACTTTACATCAGCACCCATTACCCAGCGGATGGTGCACCTGGCCATCTGTGCTTTCGGGATTGTATTTTCATTTACCATAAGCTCATTTTTCAGCTTTAATGTATATGCAGCAGCCTTTTCGCTGGGTGTCATCTCTTTCCTGGCTCATTTTCTTACTTCCTATTTTAAAATGCCGCCGCCGGGAAACTTTTTCTTCATTATGGTTGCCGCAATGGCAAGTACTTTCACTTTCGATTTAGAATTGATTCCCACGAGGGTAGGGCTGGTGGCCATGGGCGCTATCTTATCCTGTTCCCTCGCTTTCCTGTATTCCGTTTTTATCGAAAAAAGCAAAGTGGTAACAGTTCCGAGAAGGACATTCAACAAAAGAAGATATACAAAATTCGTGGAAAGCACCATTATAGGGTTTTTCATGGCCCTGACTTTAATTACCGGGCATCTTTTAAAATTCAATAATACCTACTGGATTTCCATCGCGGCCGTTGCCATCGTCCAGGGACGGAATTTTGAACATGTGCGCCAGCGGAACATGCACCGGATCCTGGGAACCTTTATCGGGATTGCACTTGCCTGGCTGATCCTATGGTTCCGGCCGGAGAAAATCATCATGATTGTGATTATTACCGTATTGCAGTTTATCATTGAACTGCTCATTGTAAGGAATTACGGTTTTGCCGTTGCCTTTATCACTCCATTGACGATTCTTCTGGCAGAAACCGGAAGCGAAGTCTATCATCCCGTAGAACAGCTGATGCATGCAAGGCTCCTGGATACCATTATCGGAAGCCTGATCGGGCTGGCAGCAGGCTTTTTCCTGCACCATCAGCAAATCATTAATAACCTGGAAAAAAATATAAGGTTTTCTTATTTCCGGTTTAAAAAATTAAAAAAATAATTATGTTGCGTATTTCAATTTTATCAGCATTCTTCCTGTTAAGCTGCAATCCGAAAGCTCAGGATTCACCGGAAAATGAAGACCTGAAGACAGAATTTTCTTTACCGAAAAAGCTGAAGGAGGTTTCAGGGATCGCCCTGTCCGGAGATAAAAAAATAATCTGGGCCATTGAAGACCAGGGAAATAAAAATGTAGTATATGGCCTGGATCTGCAGGGGAAACCCGTTGCAGATGTACAGGTAAGCAATGCTGAAAATACCGACTGGGAAGATATTACGGCAGATCCGCAGGGAAATATCTACATCGGGGATTTTGGGAATAACGACAATGACCGGCAGAATCTTTCCATTTTAAAATTAGACCTAAAAAATGCCTCCCAAAACAGTATGGCGGTAACACAGACCACAAAGTTCCGTTATGAAGGGCAGACTGAATTTCCGCCGAAAAAATCTAAATGGCTGTATGACTGCGAAGCATTTGTAGAAATGGACGGTAATTTTTATCTGTTTACCAAAAACAGAAGCAAAGGTTTTGACGGGACTTTCCTGGTTTTCCGAGTTCCGAATAAAGAAGGGGATTTTGAAGCTAAGCTGATCGGGAAACTAAAGCTTGAAGGCAGCTACAGCGATGCAGCCATTACTTCTGCAGCTGTTAACAGCACAAAAGATAAGATCATCCTGCTGAATCACAAGAATATCCAGGTCCTGACAGGTTTTACGGCAGATGACTTTAACAAAACAAAAATCCAGGCCGTATCTTTAAACCACAATTCACAGAAAGAAGCCGTTGTTTTCCTTGATGAGAAGACTTTATTAATCGCCGATGAAAAAGATAAAAAAACAGGAGGCAATGTGTATCGGTTTCCTTTAAAATAAAACAAACAAAATCCGCAGATACTTCTGCGGATTTCATTTTTTAGTCTGTTATTTAAAATTAATGTAACAGTAAGTCGAGGCGTTAAAAGCTCAATCCTACACCTCCCGAGATCCTTCCGCCGTCTTCACCGGTGAAATAATCCAGCCTTGCAGAGAACATTTCCAGGACATTCATCCAGAATCCGGCTCCGACACCCTGATGCCATTTATCAGAGCTTTCACGGTCCATCCACACTCTTCCCACGTCATAACCGATCAGGATCCCCATATTGGTCGGGACAATATTGTTTTTGATACGCCCGAAATCCCATCGTACTTCTGCATTATTCACCAGATAAGATTTTCCGGCAAACCTTTCGTTTCTGTAGGCACGCATTCCGTTGTTGCCGCCGATGGCTGCTGCCTGGTAGAATTCGAAATTATTATTGTTGATAATCATGGCATTGGTAGAGTTGGCGAACACAAACCGGCCTCTTTTATCAATTCTGCGGAACAGATTCATTGTTCCCTGGAATGTAGCGAAGTTCTGGTCGAATTCTGAAATGTTGGCTTTCCAGCCTGCCTGTAAAGCCAGTTCCAGGCCTAAGGTCGGGAATGCTTTGTTATCTAAATTTTTAAAGCTGAAGGTATAATTGGCACCCGCAAACTGCTGCCCATTGAAAACTTCCGGATTTACATCCGGTGAAACAGCAATAAAGCGGTCGTCATTTCTCTGTACTTCAGCATGCTCAAAGTTCAATTGGAACTGATGTCTCATGTTCAGCCAGCTGGTCGTGGAAACTGATGGTGCAAATTTAAACTGTGAAATCCGCACTCTGTTGAAATTCCGGTCTACCGCATCTTTATCGTATTCGGTTTCATTACCCAGTCCGAAAAACGTTCTTGCGAAAAACGGCGTGGTGTAAGAAGCATCAATCCCGGCATCCCAGCCTCCGATTGCTTTTTTGAAAATCCCTTTGTAACCCAGGTTAAATCCGCCTGTCGCGGTATAGACATTCGCCCTGAGGCTGTGCTTCTGTGTATACGGATCACGAATGAAGTTATTAACGGTGTAATTGGCAACAAAACCTAAAATCACCCCGTCGTCCGGGTTGAAATTGGCATTCGGATATCCTGCAAAGAAATTGTATTTCGGGTGTTTCCAGTTGTAGGTATTGGTATCGTAATCGTTCGTGATATGCTTTGATGCAGATTTTGCATTGTAGGTGTTTTCCTGTGATTTAAAATCGTAGATCTTTACATTGCGCCCTTTTTCTACATTATACGTATCTTTATTGTAACCTCCGATCAGGCGGATGTTTGTTTTGGATTTTCCGTCTCCTGAAACTTCATAAATATCATTGTCTTCCAATCCGTAGATCCAGAGTTCTTTGGTTTTTTTACCGTCGTAGGTCTTTTCAAAAACCAGTTCTTCAGACTGGTCCTTGTTGATTTTATACTGTTTTACCCCAACCGAGTTTTCATTTTTAACCACCACAAACTTGTCCGGGTTCACGGTTCCGGCCAGCTGTACTTTTTCCTGCAGGATATGGTAATATTTTACCGCAGAGGTTTCAATACCTGCTTTTCTCAGCTTCAGTTTTCTCTGGATATCCGTGATGGTCTCGTCCTGTACTTCTTTGGGAAGGTTTTTAAACGCTTCATCAATATCCGTATCGGTCAGGTTCTGCTGAATGTATTGGGCCTGGGTAATCCAGTCCTGTTCCGAAGAACCCTTAAGAAGGATCATATCCAGCGGATACGGCTCCATATTCATCCAGCGGACATTCTTAATTTCATCTTTAAAAGATTTCATGTGGCGGATTACCGGGATATTCATCACTACCTTAAAAGCTGTCCCGTCATAATTGCTGAATGCCTGGTCATGGTCTCTCGGGATAGGCTTGTAAATAATTTTATCCCCTTTTTTGTATTCCGCCCATTTCCACTGGTCTTCATGCCGGTCCCAGTCGCCGATCATCATATCGAAAATCCTGGCCCGGATATACTGTTCCTGGTCTACGGAATATCTGCTGTCTTTTCTCAGGTTTTTCAGTACGTCATCAGTTGACAGGACATCGGAAGCATTGTCAAGGTACTGCAAGGTTTTAGGATCAGAAGAAAAGCGTTCCTCAATCATATAAAGCTCGTCGCCGTAATTTTTATTGTATTCACCCAGAGCTTTCTGCTTAGGCACATAATACAGTTCCGGGTTGCTGTGGAAAAGATCTATTTTCTCAGCCATGTTGTTCACGGAAAATACGGTGAAAGGATGGCTTGTGGTATAAAAGTCAAGCAGGAACCTGTCTGGGAACGTATTGTTCAGTTCGTTTCCGAAGGTGTTTTTTTTGAAAGCCATCGCGTTAAGAAAGCGTACTGCGCTCTTTTTTACACCGCGCATCACGAATTCCTGGCCGTCTTTTGCTTTTAGGCGCAGGCTGTTGGACTGGTTGCCGCCGCCTTCCCTGAAAGGTTCATAACCGCCGTTCAGTTCAGAAAGATTGGCGGTTCTCGCATTGATCGGAAGCGCATAATATTTCCGGTAATGGTTCCCCCAGAGCCAGCGGTAGATCTTGCCTTTGCTGGTTAACCTTTCGGTATAAATCGATGAGGTCTGCATCGGGGAGAAAGCCGAAGGGTAATTGTTCTCAAACAGCTGTGGCTTCGGCATTACGGAAATCTGCGTAAGCTTCTCCAGCTCATTGTTTTTTGTGGAGAAATATTCAACATCAGAACTCAGGTCTTTTCTCAGGTTCAACACGGCGAAGCCGCTTCCGCCATACGAGAAATCGGTATTGTTCACAATGGTTGCCGGATCTGTTTTAGAGCCTGCACCACTGATGATCTGCCTGATGTTGTTGTTTTTATGATACTGTAAATTATGATCGTGCCCGGAAACCAGGATGACGTTTTCCTTATCCTGGATAATGCTTTTGATCCGGTTGGCAAACTCTGTGTAATGGACATTGCTCAGGTCTTCCATACTTACGCCGGAAGAGCTTCTCAAGGTTGTGGCTACAGTGGCAAGCCCGGGAACCGGAAGCCTTCCGTTGAATGCCGAAAGATGGGATTTTGCCGAGTTGAACCCCGCATGCACGCCGGAACTGATCACCGGATGATGCAGCGCTACAATAATCCTCTTATCCTGATTTTTAATGATCAGATCCTTGAATTCAGCGTAGAAATCTTCCCTTGTTTTAATATCACAGCCTTCGTTGATGCCCGGCTGTTTATCCCAGTTGATCAGAGCCCATTCCGAGTCTACCACAATCAGCTTGATATCTTTGGTGAGATTGATGTCATCAATAGGGCAGGAATTTTTAGGCAGAAAAGCCTTTTTATCGTTCAGGTAAGATTTTACAAATTTTTCCTGTGCTTTCAATCCTTCGAGGCCGTTATACCAGTCGTGGTTTCCCGGGATCACCAGGGTTCTGCCCTTAAAATTTTTTACAATGGCAAGCTGGTCTTCCAGTTTCTGCTTAGCCAGGTCATATCCTTTGGCTGAAGGAGCTGGCATCCCGAGCGGATAGATATTATCCCCTAAAAAGATCAGCATAGAGTTCTGTCCGGCACTTTCAAGCTGGCTTTTCAGCAGGTTGAGTGTATTCTGGCCCTGTTTCTGATCTGCATTTCCGGCATCGCCTATTAAGAAAAGTTTAAAGTCATTTTCAGATTTTACAGCAGAATTTTCTATCTCTGATAAGTTTTTGCCTTTTTTTACGTTATAGGTTGCGCAGGAATAGAGCACTCCTGCAGACAATACGACCCTAAGGACAACAGACGTATTTTTTAAATGAGTTTTCGAGGATAAATTCATAAATTTACAATAACAAAATTCCGGCCATGAGCATTTTACAGAAAGCCAAAGATTACGTTGAGATCTTATTCAAAGATAAGTTATCTTCGGTATATTTTTACCATAATTTCATACATACTACCTACACCGTAAACAAAGCGGAAGAAATTATGAAGAATACGCCTGTTTCCGCGGAAGAGCAGGAGAAAGTGCTGTTAGCGTTATGGTTCCATGATACAGGGTACATTAAATGTGCGCAGAGCCATGAGGAGAACGGTGTGGAGATTATGAAAGATTTTCTGAGCAAGGAGAATTTCAGCGAAGAATATATCAGTGAGGTAGCCCGGCTGATCCTTGCCACACAGATTACCCATCAGCCTAAGGATCTTTTGGAAGAGATTGTAAAAGATGCAGACTGCAGCCATTTCGCAAGCCATGATTATAATGATATTTCCGATGCCCTGAGAAAAGAATGGGAGCTTACCAACGTAAGATGCTTTTCCAATGATGAATGGAATGCAGGCAACTTGGATATGCTGAAAAACAAGCACCGGTTTTATACAGATTATGCCAAAAAGAACTGGCAGTCCCTGAAAGATAAAAACATCAAAAAAATAGAGAAAAAGCTGGAAAAAGAAGACAGCGGAAAAAAAGAGCCTTCCGAAAGTAAAAAAGATAAAGAGAAGGAACCGAAATCTGACCGGAGCGTAGACACTTTATTCAGGATTACGCTGAGCAACCATACGCGGTTAAGCGATATTGCCGACAGCAAGGCGAATATACTGCTTTCGGTAAATGCGATTATTATCTCGGTTTGTCTGTCCGTACTGGTGCCCAAACTGGATACGCCTAAGAATTCACATCTTATCATTCCGAGCTTTCTCTTACTGCTGTCCAGTGTAATTACCATTATTTTTGCCATTTTATCGACAAAGCCGAACGTGACGAAAGTAAAATTTACACCTCAGGATATTGCCGAGAGGAAAGTCAATCTTCTGTTTTTCGGTAATTTTAACAGGATGCTTTTCGATGATTTTAATGATGCGATGAAAGACCTGATCAATGACCGGAACTATATCTATGATTCGATGGTAAAGGATTTATATTTCCTGGGGAAAGTTCTGGACCGGAAATACAGGCTTCTCTCCATGACCTATAATATTTTTATGGCCGGAATTGTCATTTCAGTACTGTCTTTTGCCTATGCTTTCCTGAGCCTCTAATTAAACAGATTTAAGCTGATAAAACAGATAAAAACTCATTCAATACGGATGGGTTTTATTTTTATGCGAGTGAAACCCGCAGCGCAAGCAGCCCGGTGATTCCCTGAAGGTCTTCAACTTTTAAAAATTCAATGTCATTCTGCAGGATTTCTTTTTTCTGGAGCTTGCTGATGTATTCCAGGTATTCCCTCTGGTTTTCCATCCCGAAATAGACAATGGTTATCTTTCCCGGACATGTTATTCTGTCTGAAGAACCCTTTACATGCGCCTTGTCAAGCCGTTTTTTAATGATTTCATAATAAGAATTATAGGCTCCGTCCACATCAAACCGTTTTTCGTCCATCCGGAACCGGATATCGATTTTTTCATTATATACGAAGATCAGTGAGGCAATGTCCAGAGGAACCGCCAGGTCTTTCCTGAAATTACGGAATTCACGTTCCATACTGCACATGGTCTTCAGCTGCCAGTATCTCAGCCGCTGCACTACCTTTGAGGTATATGGCAGTTCCGGAGCAATATTCTGGCCTGTGTACAGCGTATGCTCTACACCATCGGATTTGAATCTTTCGTAATAATGCGGGAAAATCAGCTGGGCTTCGGCCTGGCTTTCATCCAGCATATCCGCGAGTTTCCTGTTGACCAAAGTAATGGAGTCATCCAGGCTTTTCCGGTTGAAATAAAACAGGTCATTCTGGGTGTGGATCTGGGCAAAATAATCCTTGATTTTCGCTTTTGCTTCACTGGATGTTTTAATCTCCAGCTTTGCCTGTAAAAAGGGATGGATTTCTTCTCTCAATAACCGCTGGAAACGCTGTTCGCTGTCTGCCTTTATTTCATTGTTTAATTCATTTTCAAAAATTTCAAGGGCGAGTATGTATTTCTCCGAATCTGCTGCGATCAGGGAAAAAATCCCGTGAAGACAGTCGATCTGCCGGTTGAGGTCCTCCAGCATGAGGTAAAAACGCTTTTCCGAGGAAGAGCGGATATCTGAAAAGCCGAAAAGCGGCGTAAGATTTTTAAAAGAGATCTGTTTTAAGGTATATATTTTCTTGGACAGTGAAGCATTGAAGTATTTTTCAGCCTCATTCCTGAACTTCCACACCACACTGTTGTGAATGCTGGTATATTCCCGCTGGATAATAGCCTCAATCTGGTAGTTTTTCTCGAAACTGAAACGGTTCAGCGAGAATAAAATCATATCGGTAAAAAACTCCATCTTTTTAAGCTTTAACCCGTTGAAACTGTTCCTGACCGGTGAGGTAAACTCCATAATGGCCAGCAGTTCATTGTCTCTCATAATGGGGATGACCATAAAGCTGTTGATGTTGTTGTCTTTTAATATTTTGAAAGAAGGAAGCAACTGTATCTCCTGGTCCAGGTTCTCTACATTGGAGATCACAAAGGGCTTTGAATTATAATTGATATTGCTGAAGGTACTTTTCCGGGTTTCCTCATCAAAAGTATTGATCCAGAAATCCAGGATATGATTCGTAAAGAGGTTCTCGTATATCGGGAGCTTTTCAAGGCGCTGGTCTTTTGTATTGAAGAGCATCAGCCCGAAGTTAAGTTCAGGCACATCAAAATAAGACTTGAATATTTCAATCAGGTTTTCATCAGGAGAAAGGTTCTCCGGATCAATGCTGATCAGGCTGGATTTCAGGTCAGATAATGCCACTTCTGAAGTACAGTCTACCAGGGAAATAATGGTAAAACCTGTGAGTATCCAGGATTCATAAGGGAAATATTTTTTCCAGAGCTTAGTATCATCTAAGTTTTCCAGCAGCATATCCAGGATTTCATCGGACGGTATCTTTGTGCCTTCTGTAGGATACACGTCCGTAAAATCTGAGTTTACCGTGATCTTGTAATGCTTCATGATGCCCTGCCGGTTCGGGATGTCATAATAAAGGGGCAGCGTGCCTCTGATATCCCTTTTGAAATAGCTCTGTACAATCAGGCAGCAGCAGAATACATAAAATTCATCATCGTCAATATTCCTGAGCTCTATTTCAAAATCTTTTCCGGCATCTTTAAGGATGTTTTTAAACCGTTCTGTATAATTGAAGGTAATATTGGAAAGCGGAATACTGGCTGCCTTTATTTCATTATGGGTAAGTCCGGTAGGGAAGAGGTCTGCCAGCAACAGCCTGATGAGGTCTGCATGCTTTTCAAGCAGGGAGACATCCTGAAAACCGTCCCTGAGTTCCCTGAAGTTTTTGGTCTTGTCAATAAGTGATTCAGCATAGCTGGCACGGTATTCCAGACGGTCGTTATATCGGATATGTTCGAGGATATCCAGATATTTTTTAAACGAAATGTGAACCTGAAATGGAGCGTCTTTCTTGTAAAGATTTGCCAAAGCTGAAATTTAGAGTAAAGTTATAAAAAAACCACAACAGGAACGTTGTGGTTGGTATGATTTGTCATGACTTTTTACAGCCCGAACTGTCTTGCAAATAAATCCGGGTAGACGCCCAGTACAATGATTGAAGCAATAATGCATACGGCAACAATATTATAGGTAAGCGTTACTTTTTCTGAAGATTTGAATGAGCTTTCTTTAAAGAAAAACATTGAAATGATTAATCTCAGATAATACGCGATTGAAACCGCAGAACCTAAAACGGCGATCAGAACCAGGAAAGCGGCTCCGTTCATCGCCTGGGAGAACAATGCAAATTTACCCATGAAACCGGCCGTAAGCGGAACTCCCGCCATGGAAAGCATGGAAATTGCAGCTACTGTTGCCAGCAAAGGCTCAGATTTCGCCAATCCTTTGAAGGCTCCGAAAGAGGTTTCTCTTTTCAGTTTCTCAACATAGATCAGACACATGAAAACACCGACTGTTGATAAAGCGTATGCGAATAAATAAAAGGCTAAATTATAAGGCGAAAGGCTTGTAATCCCGAAGAATACCAACCCGATATATCCTGCATGGGAAACCGAAGAGTAAGCCAGCATCTTTTTGGCATTGGTCTGGGCAAGTCCCATTACGTTGGCTAAAAGCAAAGTAATAATCAGGAATACCCCGAAAACATTGATCCATTCATTGGTCACTCCCGCAAACCCGATCGTCATTAATCTGAACAGTGCGAAAAATCCGGAGATCTTAACCACACTGGCCATGAAAGCCGTAATCAGTGAAGGTGCTCCGTAATATACATCCGGGCTCCACATGTGGAATGGTGCCAATGCTACTTTAAATGCCAGTGCACAAAGAATCAGCAATACTCCTAAAATAAACATGACGTCCTTAGGGTTAGACATTCCGAAATCATGAATGGTATATAAATCGAAACTTCCCGTGCTGCCGTAGATAAAAGCAATACCGAAAAGTAAAAAGCCTGTTGCAAATGCACCCATCAGGAAATATTTGATGGAAGCTTCGTTTGATCTTAAATCTGTTTTGTTGGCTCCTGCCATTACATATAACGGGATGGAAAGAATCTCTATTCCGAGGAACAGCGTAACCATATTCTGGAAGCCGAAAAGGATAATCCCGCCGCAAAGCGCAAAAAGCATTAAGGCATATAATTCAGACTGGTGGCTTCTGTGATTGCTGAATGCAAAACCTCCTAAAAAGAATAACAGCAAAGTGGTAACAAGGGATATCTTTGTAAACAATGCGGTATTTGCAGTATAGTCATACATATGCCTGTACTGTTCAAAGAATGCATTTTCCGGCATAAAGCTTACAAATAATGCGATGATCAATCCCAAAATCCCAATGTACCTTGCGAATTTCCCCTGTTCGAAAACCCCCGAAAATAACGCAACAACTGCCGTTAGAAAAACAATAATTAAAACACTCATAATATAGATTTGAGATGCGAGATATGAGATCTGAGACAAAAATTCTGATTTCTCATTTCCTGATCTGCTAATTTTTTAATTTTTAAATATTTCAATTTTTAATTGGCCATAGAACTGTAGATGAACCTCACCGAGCTGCTTACCATATCGATAACCGGCTGCGGGAAAATACCCAGTACAATTACAAAAACGGCCAGACTTGCCAGTACCGAAAATTCCACTGCGGATAAATCTTTCGCGGTACTTAAAACGGCTTCGTCACCTTGCCCGAACATGGCTCTTCCGTAGAATCTTAACAGATAAGCGGCCGCAAAGATAATGGTAAGACCAGCCAGTATTGCAGCCGTCCCGTTAAAATCATACACCGCTTTCAGCAGGATAAATTCCCCGATGAACCCGTTGGTCAAAGGAACTCCCATGGAACCTAATATAATTACCAGGAACAGTACGGCAAACTTCGGAGCTACTTTTGCAAGCCCGCCCATCTGTCTGATGTCTCTGGATTTAAATCTTTTGTAAAGAATATCACAGCAGTAGAACAGCCCCACCACGTTGATCCCGTGTGCAAAAGTCTGTACCAAAGCTCCTTCAGCCCCTTCAATATTGAAGGTCCCTCTCAGTGTAACCATGGCAGAGGCAAAAATACCGGCTACCATCAATCCTACGTGAGAGAAAGAGGAATAGGCAATAATCCTTTTCATATCGGTCTGGATAATCGCAATCCACGCACCGTGAACAATTCCTATGATGGCCAGAATAATAACGATCTGTCCTGAAATCCCGGCAATCGGGATCGGTGTGATCGGTAAAAGGTAACGCATAACCCCATAAATTGCCATCTTCAGCATAATCCCTGACAAAAGCATGGATCCCTGTGTCGGCGAATAGGTATAGGTGTCCGGCTGCCACGTATGGAACGGGAATACCGGCAATTTCACTGCAAAAGCAAAGAAAATAAACCAGAATACCACCGTCTGCTGTGTTTCATTCAGCTGCGCATTGTATAGATCAGTCAGTGCAAATGAAGCGGAGTGATTGTATACGTAAATCAATCCTGCTAGCATGAACAGCGACCCTACAAACGTATAAACAAAGAATTTTGTGGTGAATTCAAACCTTTTATTTTCCTGACCCCAAAGTCCGGCGATAAACCAGATCGGAATCAAGGTAACTTCCCAGAAAATATAGAACAGCAAGCCATCCAGCGAAGTAAATACACCTACAAGCCCGAACTGCATCAGCAGGATCAAACCGTAGAATGTATTCCTGTAGCTTACATTTTCATTAAAGGAAGATAAAATAATGATCGGCGCTAAAATATTGGTCAGCAACAACAGAAGCATACTCATCCCGTCAATGCCGAAATGAAGCGTGCTTTTAATAAATTGTGACCACGGATACGTGATTTCATACTGCAGCTTACTGTCTACGGTCGGACCGAAATTGAAATCCGATAACACATAGAATGTAAGGAGCATCTGTACCAACGCAATTCCCAGTGCCAAATACTTACTGGAATTGTTTTTCCAAACAAAGACCAATCCCGAACCTACAAGAGGTAATAGTAATAATGTTATTAACAAACCCGACATTATTATGGTAATAAAAAGTTAACAATTAATATAATTCCCACCGCTAAAGACATGATCAGAATGTAATTCTCTACATTTCCGTTCTGGATGCGCTTCATGGCTTTTCCGCTGTCTTCAGCGCCTTCACCGATAAAATCTACCAGACGGTCGAGAATACCTTTATCAAACATCCTTCCTCCGCGTCCTAATCCTTCAACTGTTTTTACAAAAATAGCATTGTAAAGTTCGTCAATATATAATTTTCTGGCAGACAGTTTTTCCCATCCTGTATACATGTCTTCCGGTAACGCCTGCTTTTTCTTGTTTACATACGTATTTTTTATCAGGAACCATACAGAGAAGAACATTAAAACCGTTGCGCCCAGCAAGATCATTTCAGTCCCGAAAGGCACTCCCGAAAGGGTAGTTTCCATCTGGTTGAAGCTTTCTTCGGTAAGAACCGGTTTCAGCCATTCCATCAGTTTCGCATAATGGCCGTGGCCGATGAAATGCGGAAGGTTGATTAAACCGCCGACTACAGAAAGAACCGCAAGTACAATCAATGGAATGGTCATACTGGAAGGGCTTTCATGCAGATGATGTTTCTGTTCTTCAGTCCCTCTGAAATCTCCGTGGAACGTCAGGTAATACAGTCTGAACATATAAGTTGCCGTAACAGCCGCTAAAACAAACAGCATAAACCAGTATACCGGGTTTTTAGCAAAAGCCGCCACTAATATTTCGTCTTTGGAAATCATCCCCGATAATAAAGGGAATCCTGAAATGGCCAGTGTCCCGATCAGGAAAGTTGCGTGGGTAATTGGGATGTATTTTTTAAGACCTCCCATGAAACGCATATCCTGTTCGTTGCTCATGGCGTGGATTACAGAACCGGCCCCAAGGAATAACAGTGCTTTAAAGAATGCATGTGTCATTACGTGGAACATTGCGGTAGTATAAGCACCCAGCCCTAAAGCGATGAACATGAATCCAAGCTGTGAAACCGTAGAGTAGGCCAATACCTTTTTGATGTCGTTCTGGCGGAGTGCGTAGAATCCTGCCAAAGCTGCTGTAATAAATCCGATTAATAAAATCCCGTCCTGAACCGTTGGTGCCAAAGTGAATAAGAAATTGGACCTTACCACCAGATAGATCCCTGCCGTTACCATGGTTGCGGCGTGGATTAGTGCAGAAACAGGAGTTGGCCCGGCCATTGCATCCGGCAGCCATGTATATAAAGGAACCTGAGCCGATTTTCCGGTTGCCCCGATAAATAAACTCGCGGTAATAAAAATAATTACACTTCCGTCCAGTTCAAATTTTCCGGCATTTTCTCTTACCGAAAGATAATCTACTGCGTTGGTTTGTGAGGCAATCATAAAGATACCGATCAGTAACGCAAGGTCACCGATTCTGTTCATAATGAATGCTTTTCTTGCCGCTTTACCGTATTCTTCGTTGGTATACCAGAACCCGATCAGTAGATAAGAGCAAAGCCCAACGCCTTCCCATCCGATGAACAGGATCAGGTAGTTGCTTCCCATTACCAATAGCAGCATGGAGAAGATAAATAAATTCAGATAGGTAAAGAACTTAAAGAAGCCTTTATCATGGCTCATATATCCGATAGAGTACAGGTGGATCAGAGAACCGATTCCCGTGATGATCATCACCATCATTAAAGAAAGCTGGTCGATCTGGAACCCGAAATTGATCTGGATCCCATTTACCCTGAACCATTCAAAAGCTTTTACGATTACCGGCTGGCTTTCAGAATCGAAATTCATGAAAATGCTTACTGCGATACAGAACGGAATAAAAACCATTGCCGTAGCCAGGGAACCCACCACTATTTTTGGAAGGCTTTTCCCGAATAAACCGTTTATAAGAAACCCTAAAAGTGGTAAAAGTATGATTGCATATACTAGATTTTCCATTCTTATCCTCTTAATTTATTAAATATACTCACATCAACAGAACGGGTATTTCTATACAGCATAGCAATAATTGCCAGGCCTACCGCCACTTCCGCAGCAGCCACCACCATAATGAAGAAAACTAAAAGTTGTCCGTCTCCGTTACCTCTGTAGGCTGAAAAAGCAGCCAGTAAAAGGTTTACCGAATTCAGCATAAGCTCTACACAACCCAAAATAACAATCGCGTTTTTTCTCAGCAATACACCAAGCACTCCCAGGCAGAACAATACTGACGAAAGAATGATGAAATAGTTCAGAGGGACGCTTTGTATAAATGTATTTACTTCTCCCATAATTTATAAATCTTTTTTACCGATTAATACCGCACCTACAATACCTGCTAAAATCAGGATGGAAGCAAGCTCAAACGGCAAAACATATTCGTTGAATAAAAGCCTTCCCAGATTTTTTGTAAGACCTACTCCTTTATCTACGTTTTCTACAATAACATGATTGTCATGAACACCTCTGAATACCCCTAAAACCCCAATCAATAAAAGGCCTGCCGTAAAAACACCGACAAATTTTAAAGTATTGTTCTTCTTGCTTTCGTCTTGTTTATTAAGGTTAAGCATCATCAGGATATAAAGGAACAGTACCATGATGGCACCGGCGTACACAATAATCTGAATAATCGCAAGGAACTGTGCATTCAGGAGAATGTACATGCCCGCAATAGAAAACATAGTTACAATTAATGACAGAACAGCATAAAGCGGATTTCGTGCGAATACAAAGTATACCGCACTTGCCACTGCTAAAAACGCCACCAAGAAAAATAAAAACTGATCCATTATTTTACCGCATTTTTTTGTTTCTCGGACTGTCTTTCAGTGATATCAATCCTTTCGTTTATTTTTTCTACCAATTTATCTTTTCCGTAAATAAAAGAACCTCTGTTGGTTTCCACATCCACCAGCCTGTCGGTAAGGTAAATGGCAGATTTCGGGCATGCTTCTTCACACATCCCGCAGAAAATACATCTCAGCATATTGATTTCATATACCGATGCATATTTTTCTTCCCTGTACAGGTCTTTTTCTTCTTTTGTTCTTTCAGCAGCCGTCATGGTAATGGCTTCTGCAGGGCAGGCCACTGCACAAAGTCCGCAGGCCGTACATCTTTCTCTGCCTTCCTCGTCTCTTTTCAGAACGTGCTGACCTCTCCAGATATCTGCTCTCGGCTTCTGTACTTCCGGATAAGAATATACTGCGGGGGCACCTTTCAGTACGGTCCTTACAGCATGCTTAAATGTAATCCCCATCCCGGTAAAAATAGCAGGGAGGTAGATCTTTTCAGCAAGGGTCATTTCTTTATTGGAAACAACTTTTGATCTGTTCGTAAGTTTCATTTAATTATAGATGTTAGATGTTAGACATCAGATTTTAGACTCATCTTGCCTGTTATCTTAATTTTTAAATATATATGAAGCTGAATATTTTGATTGTATAAAATGTATATCAGCTTAATTCTCAAATGTACCCTTCTTTAGTTTGCAAACGCTAAAATAACAGCGCCTGTAACCAGAAGGTTAACCAATGCCATCGGGATCAGGGTTTTCCATCCTAAGTGCATCAGCTGGTCATACCTGAATCTCGGCAGTGTCCATCTGATCCACATAAAGATCAGGATTCCGATTACCGTTTTCGTCAGGAAAGCCACAATACTTAAAATTCCGGCTGTATTTTCTCCCCAGTGCTGGGTTACCCATTCAATCCCCGGATAATTGTATCCTCCGAAGAACAGTACCACCATAAATGCATTGGAAATAAACATATTCACATATTCGCCGAACATATATAATCCCAGTTTCATGGAAGAGTATTCTGTAGAGTATCCTGTTACCAGTTCAGATTCACATTCCGGTAAATCAAAAGGATGCCTGTTCGTTTCTGCCAAAGCAGCGACAAAGAATATCAGGAATGCAACCGGCTGATAGAAAATATTCCAGTTCAGCCCGGAAACCCATGGAATGAATCCCCAGAGTTTTCCTGTAGTCTGATTTTCTGTAATGACCTTTAAATCCAGGCTTCCCGTCATCATAATGATAGAAAGCAAGGCCAGTCCCATCGCAAGTTCATAAGAAATCATCTGGGAAGAGGCACGGATGGCCCCTAATAATGAATATTTATTGTTGGAAGCCCAGCCTCCGATCATGATTCCGTATACTCCGATGGAAGCCATCCCGATGATGAAAAGTACGCCGACATCAATGTTGGCTACCTGAAGGTCAAAAGAAGTCCCTCCGATGTTCAGGCTTTTTCCCCATGGAATTACCGCTCCTGTAATCAATGAAATAAACATCACCAGGGCAGGCCCCAATACGAAAAGAAATTTTTCTGCATTGGCCGGGGTAAAATCTTCCTTAAAGAAAAACTTTCCACCGTCGGCAAGAGGCTGCAGCAATCCGAAAGGCCCTGATCTGTTCGGCCCGATCCTGTCCTGCATAATGGCAGCCACTTTTCTTTCCGCCCAGGTAGAGTAGGCTGCAATCGTTAAAGAAAGCAGGAAAAGCGCCAGTACAAGTATCAATTTAAATGTAAGTAAATCCATTTTTTATTTATTTAGATAACAGATGTCAGATGCTAGATGTCAGGTTTTAAATCTGTTGTCTTATATCTGAAATCTTATGTCTTAAAGATTAATTATTTTTCGTCTTTTTCACTGATTTCTTTAGCGAGCGGATTGTCTAAAACCCTCAGCTCATCTTTAGGCTTTTCATAATGGTTCAGTGAAATCACCGAATGCCGGTCAATATGCCTCGGACCTTCAATATTCCAGTCGCTTAAATTCTTTCTTTCAAAACGGCAGGTATCGCAGATGAATTCTTCCACCTCTCCCCACTGGTCTTTTCTGGCCGTTACCCTTACAATTTCATCGCCTTTCATGTAAACCGTGGCTTTTCCTGAACATTTATCACATTTGCATGAAGCATTCATCGGTTTTGTAAACCATACCCTGCTTGCAAAACGTGCGGTCCTGTCTGTTAAAGCACCTACCGGACAAACATCAATAATGTTTCCGATAAAGTCATTATCCAAAGCTTTATTCAGGTAAGTTGAAATCTCTGCGTGGTCTCCTCTGAACAGGATTCCGTGTTCCCTGGTTTCTGTCAGCTGATTGGCTGTTAAAACACAACGTGCACACAGGATGCAACGGTTCATATTCAGTTTAATGTTCGGGCCGAGATCATCTGCATCATAGGTATTTCTTTCAAACTCCGTTCTGGTGTTCTCATTACCGTACTCGTAACCGAGATCCTGTAAATGGCATTCACCGGCCTGGTCGCACACCGGGCAGTCCAGAGGGTGATTAACCAGTAAAAATTCAGTTACGGCTTTTCTTCCTTCCTGGGCTTTATCAGAAGTAAGGTTTTTTACTTCCATGCCGTCCATTACATTTGTTCTGCAGCTTGCCACCAGTTTGGGCATAGGGCGCGGATCTGCTTCGGATCCTTTGGATACTTCCACCAGGCACGTTCTGCATCTTCCTCCGCTTGCTTCCAATTTGCTGTAGTAGCACATTGCAGGAGGTACAGATTTTCCGCCGATCTGTCTGGCAGCTTCCAAAATAGAAGTTCCAGGCAAAACTTCAGCAGTCTGTCCGTCTATAGTTATTTTGAATTTTTTAACCTCTTCGCTCATATTCTATGCTTTTGCTTTACTGCCGGAGCAGTGAAGCGCTGTTTAATTATACTTCTTCGTATTAAATGTATATCCGATACCAAAATCAAGCTCTCCGTACACAAAATCCTGTGAAGCCTTATCCGGCTTATTGTTGAGTGTTGTTTTGATATCCGGCATATTAATGTATCCGAATTTACCTTCTACCTGAACCACAATATGTCTTATTGCCACTAAACTAACCGCTGCCCTTGCATCAGCCCCGAAACCTGCCAGATGAAACCGGTCGCTTCTTTCATTGCCCATCAGCCTTACATTAGACTTAGGCAATAAGGCCCCGACTCCGGCTCCATAGCTTAGAAAAAGATCAAAGTTCTTTTTATTCAGAACATTATGATATTTCTGTGCTCCTATGTTAATATAGTTAAGACCGTCCGTGTGTTCAAATGTCAATAATTTGGCATCACTTAAATCCACTTTTCCATTCTGCACCAGAGAAGCGTATTCAGGATTATTAATATATCCTTTTACGTCCACTGTCTGGTCCTGATCCATTACATATTTCATGTGGTCCATTCCTAAAGTAATCCCCAGATTATCTTTCGGAAAATATGTAATTCTGTAGTTCACCTGCGGAATTGTAATTGAGGAAGGATTAAAATACGTCCCCCAATCAAATTTCGTCTGTCTGTCATGGGCTGTAACGTTATCCAGTTGAAAATCATATCCGTCCCCTTTAAAATGGATATCTGATTTTGAATATACTGAACTGTTCCACCCCCAGAATACCATCACTGATCCTTTCTTAAACGGATCCACGTGACTTTTTTGAGCTTTAACGCCCACTATTGCTGTTACTGCTAACAACAATAAACACTTTTTTATCACCTATAATTTTATCTTCTTACCCCTAAGAATTAACTGATGGCACCGGAATAGGATCTGCATAATTTGCCAGACCGTAGTTTTGTGTAAGACACAATTCCGGGTTTTTAACATGCCATTCAAATTCATCCCTGAAATGGCGGATAGCCGCCGCTACAGGCCACGCTGCCGCATCCCCCAACGGGCAGATCGTGTTGCCTTCTATTTTTCTCTGGATGTCCCAAAGAAGATCGATATCTTCCATTTTACCCTGTCCGTTTTCGATCTTTTTTAAAATTTTGTGCATCCATCCCGTACCCTCACGGCATGGTGTACACTGTCCGCAACTTTCATGATGGTAAAATCTTGCTAAAGTCATGGTATGTTCTACGATACACTGGTCTTCATCCAGTACGATGAATCCTCCTGAACCCATCATGGTTCCGGTAGCGAATCCACCGTCTGCCAAAGATTCGTAGTTCATGTATCTCGGTTCTCCGTTTACGGTTTTAAGCAGTAAATTGGCAGGAACAATCGGTACTGAGCTTCCTCCCGGGATGCATGCTTTCAGTTTTTTTCCGTCTTTGATTCCACCGCAGTATTCATCAGAATAGATGAATTCTTCTACGGTAATGGTCATGTCAATTTCATACACGCCCGGTTTGTTGATGTTTCCACAGGCCGAAATCAGTTTCGTCCCAGTGGATCTTCCTACGCCGATTTTAGCATATTCCGCTCCTGTAATATCAATAATCGGAACAATGGCTGCAATTGATTCAACGTTATTTACTACCGTCGGTCTTTCCCAAAGTCCTTTTACAGCAGGGAACGGCGGTTTCAGTCTCGGGTTTCCTCTTTTTCCTTCAAGGGATTCAAGCAACGCCGTTTCTTCACCGCAGATATAGGCACCTCCGCCTCTCTGAACGTAGATTTCACAATCGAAACCGGTTCCTAAGATATTTTTACCTAAAAACCCTGCTGCTCTGGCTTCTTCAATGGCTTCTTCCAGAATATCAGGAATCCATGAATATTCACCACGGATATAAATGTAAGATACGTTTGAACCTAAACAGTATGATGAAATAAGCATTCCTTCGATCAGCAGGTGAGGAAGGTATTCCATCAGGTAGCGGTCTTTGAAAGTTCCCGGCTCAGATTCATCGGCATTCACCACAAGGTGTCTCGGAACGCCTTCCGGTTTTGCCAGAAAGCTCCATTTCATTCCTGTAGGAAACCCGGCTCCTCCACGTCCGCGGAGTCCTGAAGCTTTTACTTCTTCAAGAATTTCATCGGGTGTCATTTTCAGGGCTTTCTCTGCTGCTCCGTAGCCTCCCTGTTTGCGGTAGGTTTCCAGATAGCGGATGCCTTCTATGTGTGCATCTTTAAGTAAAAGTTTTTTACTCATTTTTATTTGCTTATTGCAATCAGCTTGCGGCTTTTTGCATTAATTAATATTAAAATTTAATTATTTAAAATCTAAAATGAAGAATTTAAAACAGGATTAATCCAAAGCAAGCTGTCCTTCCCTGCAAAGGTCAAGGATTTCGTCTACTTTTTCTATCGTGAGGTTTTCATGAAAGAATTTCCCCAGCTGCATCATCGGAGCATATCCGCACGCGCCCAGGCATTCAGCAGGCTTTAGGGTAAACATACCGTCTGCTGTGGTTTCCCCGTCTTTGATGTTCAGTCTGGTCCTGATATGGTTAAGTATTTTCTCGCTTCCGGAAACCATGCATGGTCCTGTTCTGCAAACTTCCAGAACATATTTCCCTACCGGCTTCATATTGAACATGGTGTAGAACGTAGCTACTTCGTATACCTCAATAGGCTTGATACTCAATAATTCCGCAACATAATCCATTACGGGAACGTCTAACCATCCTCCGAATTCTTTCTGTGCCAGGTGAAGTACAGGCAGAAGGGCAGACTTCTGTCTTCCTTCAGGATATCTTGCCATAATTTTATGTACCTGTGCTAAACTTTCCGGTTTAAAAGCTATTGTTTCGCTCATTTTCTTTATTTGTAAAATGTACAGTGTACCATGTACAGCGTACTTTCTATTTATTAATCTTTAATACATTTTACTTTGTACCCTGTACAAAATTATGCGTCCAATTCTCCCGCAATAATATTCATGCTGCACATCGTAACGATGGCATCAGAAATCACAGAACCTGTAATCATTTCAGGATAAGCCTGGTAGTAAATGAAACAAGGCCTTCTGAAGTGAAGCCTGTACGGGCTTCTTCCGCCGTCACTCACCATGTAGAATCCTAATTCACCGTTTCCGCCTTCCACTGCATGGTAAACCTCACCTTTCGGTACGTCGGTTTCTCCCATTACAATTTTGAAATGGTAGATCAATGCTTCCATTTTCTGGTATACATCCGCTTTTTCAGGAAGGTAGAAGTCAGGAACATCCGCGTGGAATGGTCCTTCCGGAAGGTTCTCGTAAGCCTGCTTGATAATTTTGATCGATTCCCAGATTTCCTGCTGGCGAACCATAAACCGGTCATACGTATCACCGGCAGTTCCTACAGGAATAATAAAGTCGAAATCTTCATAAGAAGAGTAGGGTTGTGCAACTCTTACGTCATAATCTACCCCTGTCGCACGTAAATTAGGACCGGTAAAACCATAGCTTAATGCTCGTTCTGCAGAAATTGCTCCTGCTCCGATGGTTCTGTCCATAAAAATTCTGTTTCTTTCTAATAAAGTACCGAATTCTTTGAATCTTGCCGGGAAAGTTTTCAGGAAATCCTGTAATAACTCATGAAACTTTGGTGTGAAATCTCTTTCAAAACCTCCGATTCTTCCCATATTGGTTGTCATTCTCGCCCCGCAGATTTGCTCGTACATATCGTAAATACGTTCTCTTTCGATGAACATATAGGTAAGTCCGGTAATTGCTCCGGCATCCATTCCGGTAACCCCGTTACAGATCAGGTGATCCCCGATCCGTGCCAGCTCCATTAAAATTACACGCATATAGTCTACACGCTTAGGGACTTCAACACCGATCAGTTTTTCTACCGTCATGTGCCATCCGATGTTGTTGATTGGCGCAGAACAGTAGTTCATACGGTCGGTAAGGGTGGTAATCTGAGCATAATTCCTTCTTTCGGAAATTTTCTCAAATGCCCTGTGGATATAACCTACCGTCTGTTCCGCATGAAGGATCCTTTCTCCGTCCATCGTTAAGACATTCTGGAAGATCCCGTGCGTGGCAGGGTGGGTAGGTCCTAAATTGAGGGTGTATAACTGCCCGTCAATCTGTTCCTTACTTTCGTATTGGTTAAGTATATTGGATAATGAGTTATCTTTCATAATTTAAATGCTTTGGGCTCTAGGCATTAAGCTTATTGCTTGCTGCTTATTGCATTATTTTTATCTTCCGAACATGGCATCGTCCTTATCTGTCCTGGTACCGTCTTCAAGGCGATATTCCTTCAGCATCGGATGGTAGCCCAGATCTTCCATATTTAGGATAGGGCGAAGGTCAGGATGTCCCTTGAATTTAATTCCGAAGAAATCATAGGTTTCCCTTTCCATCCAGTTAGCTCCGGCGTACAGTTCTACGAGAGAGTCAACTTCAATATTTTCCCTGGACATAAAGATTTTCAGACGCAGCCTGAAATTGGTCATCATGTTATGAAGGTGATAAACCACCCCGATTTCCTTATCAGGAAATTCAGGATAATGGATTCCGCATATATCGGTAAGGAAATTAATTTCCAGTGATGAATCTTTAAGGTAATGGATGATTTTTTTAATATCGTCCTTTTTTACTTCAACAGTAAGCATTCCATAGGGCTCAGCACTTGAGATGACAGAATCAGGAAATTCTCTTGTGATGGCTTCTAATACAAATTCGTTTGTCATTCCCGTTAGTTGCTTATGTTGTAAGAATCTAATAATTTCTGGTATTCAGGCATATCCCTTCTTCTGATGCTCTCGCTTTCTGCCAAAGCCTGAACCTGCATTACGCCTTCAATAATCTGCTCCGGCCTCGGTGGGCATCCCGGAACGTATACGTCAACCGGAATAATTTTGTCGATCCCCTGTAGCACGGAATAGGTGTCAAAAATACCACCGCTGCATGCGCATGCACCAACAGCAACTACCCATTTCGGCTCAGCCATCTGGGTATATACTTCTTTCAGCACAGGCCCTAATTTTTTAGCGATCGTTCCGCAGACCATCAGCATATCTGCCTGTCTCGGTGAGAAAGAGTTTCTCTCCATACCGAATCTGGAAGCGTCATAGGTAGGGTTCAGTGTCGCCATAAACTCGATACCGCAACAAGAGGTTGCGAAAGGCAAAGGCCAAAGCGAAAACTTTCTGGCCATCCCGATTACACTGCTCAGTTTCGTTGCGAAAAAGCCTTCTCCTTCAAATCCTTCGGGAGCAGTTGCATCTGTTCTTATTATTGGTTTGTTATCTGACATTTGATTGATTTAAGATTTAACTTTTAGATTAAAATTCAGTGTTAAAGTTAGCTATAACAGCTGTTTTTCTATCTAAAATGATCATTTAAAATTTCTATCTTTTATTTATCCCAGTCTAAGGCACCGCGTTTCCAGACATAGAAAAATGCCATAAAGAAAATTGCCACAAACATCAATACCGCTAAGAATCCTTCCATTCCGAATTCTCTGAAGTTTACAGCATACGGATAAAAGAATACGATTTCAATATCGAACAGAACGAACAGTACCGCCGTCAAAAAGTATTTAATGGAAAACGGTGTTCTTGCATTTCCTTCTACCGGGATTCCACATTCCCAGCTTTGGTTTTTCACAGAATTTCCCTCTTTCTGTTTCGGGCCTAAGAAATGCGCTCCAAGCAGAGAAATCGCTACGAATCCTATCGCAACACCTGCCTGTATAAGGATTGGAATATAACTTTCAGGTAAATTCATTTTTGCATTATTATCTCAATTTGCAAATTTAGGGAATAAACAATAAAGCATGAAATTAATAAGCCTAAAAGTGGAATTAAAACAGGTAAATCAGGCAATTTAGAATCAGTAAAAATAACGGTTATTTCCTCGTTTTTCTGAGGAGGGAGTATGCCATAAAAGAAATATAACCGAACAGGATGCTGGCATAGATGATATTAACGGCAGTATTGATCCTGTCATTATCAGATTGTAGAAAAAAGTTGAAAATAACAAACCCGGCGATTAAAATCCCGAAAATAATAAGTTGCAGCTTCATAATGTATTTATTCAGGTTGTTGATCTCCGATGTTTAATGAATACGTCCTTCTTCTCTTATGGTTTACCGGATTGTAATCCTGCCACAATACCTGCACGCTTTTATTCTCTTCCAGCTCAGGATTGGTTTCTGCAAAATCTATTCCCATGCTTGTAAACCGGATAAAGATTTCCTTGAAAATAATAGCTGTAACGCCGCGTCTCTGGTATTCAGGATGGATTCCGATCAGGTAAAAATTGGCCCGGTCGTTTTTACGGCTGGCCTGCAGGAAATGCCACCATCCGAACGGAAACATTTTTCCTTTCGACTTCTGTAGTGCTTTTGAATATGAAGGCATCGTAATGGCAAAGGAAACCAGTTCGTTATTTTCATCCACCACGCAGATGACATAGTTTTTATCAATAAACGGGAAATATTTTTCCTTGTAGGTCTGTATCTGCTCTTCTGAAATAGGCGTATAGGTGGAAAGATGCTTATACGTTTCGTCCAGCAGCCTGAACATGGGCTCTACGAAAGGCAGGATCTCTTCTTTTGATTTGAACGGAAGAACTTTCAGCTTGTATTTCTGGGCAATAAGACCGCTGAATTTTTCTACTTTTTCCGGAAGGATTTTAGGGAAATTCATTTCAAATTCCACCCACTCCTTTTCTTTTGTCAGGCCAAGCTCTTCAATGTGTTTAGGATAATATTCATGGTTGTATATACCGATCATTGTGGCCAGCTTATCAAAGCCCATGGTCAGCATGCCCGCCTTGTCCAGGTTGGTAAAGCCCATCGGCCCTTCAATCTTCCCGATGTTGTTTTCTTTAGCGTAATCAATTGCTCTCTGAATTAAAGCTGCCGAAACCTCTTTATCATCAATGAAATCAATCCAGCCGAAACGTACTTTTTTAATGCCTAATTCCTTTTCTTCCTTATGGTTGATCATTACTGCAATCCGTCCCACTACTTTATCCCCTTTTTTTGCCAGGAACTGTTTAGATTCCGAATAATTCAAGGCCGGATTCTCTTTGGGATCCCAGATCTTAAATTCATCTTTTATGAAAGAAGGTACGTAATAAGGATTGTTCTTATATAAATCCATCGGGAATTTTACGAACTGTTTCAATTCTCCGGGTGTTTTTACTTCAGTAACTGAGACTTTAGACATAGCTTTAAAGGGTAATTCAGGCACAAATATAATTAATAAAATTGTAATACTTTGGCATAATTTTTCCATAATATGGGGTGAAAATATATTATAAGTAAGGTAAAAGATGATAGGGTATTATATAATTATCGGTATTTCGATGCTGGTCAGCTGGTGGGTATCCTCAAGGCTGAAGTCCAAATTCGAATATTACTCTAAAGTTCACCTCCGCAACGGGCTTTCCGGCAAGGAGGTAGCAGAAAAGATGCTGAGAGACAACGGGATCAATGATGTACAGGTTATTTCTGTTCCCGGACAACTGACGGACCATTACAATCCGGAAAATAAAACGGTAAATTTATCAGAATCAGTATATATGCAGCGAAATGCGGCAGCAGCAGCGGTTGCAGCTCATGAATGCGGACATGCCGTACAGCATAAAGTAGGGTATTCCATGCTTCAGCTGCGTTCCAAGCTGGTGCCTGTGGTGCAGGTCAGCTCAAACCTGATGCAGTTTGTCCTGATTGCGGGGATTATGATTATGGTGGCCACGCAGTCCGGTGACAATCCTGCCGGTAACCGTTTGGTGTTAGGAATAGGAGTGATCCTGTTTGCGTTTACCACGCTGTTCGCATTTATTACACTTCCGGTGGAATATGATGCGAGTAACAGAGCGATGAAATGGCTGAAAGATACCGGTACGGTAACTTCAGAAGAATATGTAGGGGTAAAAGACAGCCTGAAATGGGCAGCAAGAACTTATGTTGTGGCTGCTCTCGGTTCACTGGCACAGCTGCTGTACTGGGCTTCCTTACTGATGGGAGGACGCAGGGATTAACTTTCTTAAAGTTTAAATGAAATATAGGGCATCTCAGAAATTTTCTGGGATGTTTTTGTTTACATTCCGTCAGGATTCTATACTTTTGGCAGACCTACATCCCATTATTTCCCAAATGTATAAAAAGACATTGTGCTCAGAAGAACAGCAGGTGAGCCGGCTGATTAAAACCATTGCGTTTTTCTGGTGTATCACCAAAATATGGAGTTATAAGACCTGGGTCACAGACAGGCTGTATCCGGTAATTCCGCCGGCAGATTTTCTGAAATATGTTCCTGATTTTCTGCATGTATTCTTATTCGGGTTTTCTGTGCTTGCTTTACTGGTGCTGCTGTTTGTTAAAGCAAACCGGCTGCTCCTTATTTCCCTCTTTTTATCTGAACTGTTAAGCTGTTCACTGGATACCGTGCGGTGGCAGCCGTGGGAATATATGTACATGTGTTTCCTTCTGATCATTGTGATTAATCTACACAGGCCTAAACGTATTTTGATGCTCGGGCATTTGTTTCTGGTATCCGTTTATTTTTTCAGTGGCCTGCATAAACTCAGCCGTGGATTTCTTTCTTCGATATGGATGAATATGGTACTGATGGATTTCTTCGGTCTTTCCATGGAGGCTATATTAAGGTACAAACTCTATTTCATTGGATTGCTGATTCCTTTTACGGAGATCCTTTTAGCCGTTCTGCTTTTTATCTCTCAATCGAAGAAGAAAATAAGTTATTTGTTGATTCTGACTCATATCAGCATCCTGATTTTTATCGGCCCTTTTGGGATTCAGTATAATTCTGTGGTCTGGCCCTGGAACCTGGCGATGATTTCAATTCTGATCGTTGTGTATGCAAAACCGGTTGAACCCATAAGCAGGGAATTTTTTATTACCAACAGCTATTGGGTTGTGCTTTGGTTTGTTTTGCCCGTCCTGAGTTTTTTCGGAAGCTGGTATCAGTATTTTTCATTTAATCTCTATTCCGGGAAAGGCGAGCAGATGTATATTTATTTTTCGGAAAAGGAAAAAGAACTCAGGCCTTATTTTGAGCCGGGATCCGGCAACAGGAATAAAAATGAACCGTATATCATTCTGCAGAACTGGGCAATGAAAGAGATCAGGTCTGCGCCGGTTCCAGAAACTGAAATGCACAGGGAAATCGCAATTTCTTTAAGGCGGAGATATCATAAGCGTATTGTGAGAATAATGCTGTACAATCCGCAGACCGGAAAAATAACGGAGTTATAGTTTAAAGATTCTATGTCCAAATAACGGCAGGTTATACCTTATATTCCACAAACTGAAGGTTCGTAAGGGCTTCTGTGATATTGTCTTTGTCTTTTGATTTTATTTTCGCCGATATAACAGCTCTTTCCTGAGAATCAAAACTGATGATTTTTCCGTCGAATTTTGAAAGCAGGGTAAAAATAGTATTCTGCTGGTTAAAGTTAAACCGGATTTCAATTTCGGTCTCCAGTTCTTTTGTAACAATACGGGCTTCTTCCAAAGTGATTTTAGCTGATTCCTTATAGGCTTTCACCAATCCTGAAACGCCAAGTTTGGTACCGCCGTAATACCGTACCACGATAACGAGGACATTGGTAATATCGTTCGCCAGGAGCTGGTTGAAAATAGGCAGTCCTGCGCTTCCGGACGGTTCGCCGTCATCATTGGCCCGGTAGTTTTCCCCGTTGATCCCCATTCTGAAAGCATAGCAGTGGTGTGTTGCTTTCGGGTGCTCGCTCCTGATTTTTTCTAATGCCTTTTTGAGTTCCGTTTCATTGGTTACCGGAAAGGCAAATCCGATGAACTTGCTTCCTTTTTCTTTGAATAACGTGTTTTCGATAGGTTGATCTATGGTTTTGTACTCGAACATTCTACAAAGGTACTTTATAGAGCAAGCCATGTCAACTAATTAAAATAAAAAAGAGAACATCAGTGTTCTCTTTTTATTTATCAGCATGGGAAAGTTCCATCAAGCCAGGGTGGCGGGCAGCTCATACTTGAAGGTGTAGCACAGCATCTCTGTAAATTTGGGGGATAGTAAGAACAGCATTGCGGGGCATTTCCTCCTGCTATATTTTTCAGTTCTTCTCTCCGGATTTTTTTCAGATTTTTCATAGTCAGTTTTTCTAAAGTTCAATTGATGGAGTGGCACAGGCTTGCCCAATAGGAACACATACGCCATTACAGTTGTAGGTCGTGTGAGGGTTGCAAGGGCAGACTCTTGTTCCGTCAAATAAATAATAGCACTTTTCAATAGCTCCCTGAATTGTTTTCAATTCTCTTTTTGATAGTTTCTTAAAATTTTTCATGATAATAGGTATTAAATTTTTCATGAAGTTAAATAATTAATATCAATAAACAGTGAAAAAACATCAGGATATTTATGTTAAAGTTTTGACTTTTATGGTTTTATAAGGTTTTTTGATGATGAAATTCGATTACATTGTCTGAGAAGGCTTTAATTTTCTTTGGTGCAAGGGGAAATTCCGGAGCTCTTGTACCGTTCTCCAGGTTCAGGTTTTCATTTTTAATGACTACCGCTTCATCCCAGAGATTTCCATCAATAAACTGCTGCAGAGTAAACCGGCCGCCTTCAATAATTACGGACTGGATCTGTTCTCTGTACAAAGCATCCATTAAATCTGACAGGAAATTTTCCCTTCCGATTTTAATGAACCGGATATTATTTTCATCGCCTTCTTTTACTGAATTAAAAACCAACGTCGGGGCTTCATTGTTATAAATATTGAAATCCGCAGGAACTTTCAAATCAAAGTCAATTAAGATTCTTACCGGATTAACACCGGCAATGTTTCTTACCGTCAGGCTCGGGTTGTCATTAAGTGCCGTCTGTGTTCCCACTAAAATAGCATGTTCATCTGACCTCATCTGATGGACAAACTGATTGACAAGCGGATTGGAAATAGCGCAGGGCCTGAAATCCCTGTCCATAAACCCGTCTGCTGATTCCGCCCACTTCAGGATGATATACGGCCTCTTCTTTTCATGGTAGGTGAAAAACCTTTTATTCAGCTCAATACATTCTTTTTCCAGGATTCCGGAAACAGCTTCAATGCCGGCTTCCTGAATGATTTTTTTACCTTTTCCATTCACTTTATCATGGGAATCCATAGCCCCGATGACGACTTTTTTAAATCCAAGCTCTTTAATTTTTAAGGCACACGGAGGTGTTTTTCCGTAATGGGCGCAGGGCTCCAGCGAAACATAAATCGTAGATTCCGGAATCAGGCTTTTATCGGCAACGGAACTGATGGCATTGATTTCCGCATGCGGTTCACCAGCTTTATTATGGTAGCCTTCTCCTATGATTTTCCCGTTGTGAACAATAACGCTTCCCACCAAAGGGTTAGGATAGGTTCTGCCAATGGCTTTCCGGGCCAGCTCAATACATCTGCTGATATAAAATTCGTCCTGCATACTGAATGAAATAAAAAAGCGGAGTCAAATTGCTTTGCTCCGCTTTATGTAGATTTTTAAATAATTTATTCTCCGGAGATGATGTTGTGGAGATTCTGTTTTAAGGTTTCCAGATGGGCTTTCTTGTCATCAATAGAATTAAAGGTATCCCTAAGTAACGGGTTATCCTTTGATGGGTTCTTAAAGAATGCCAGGTTATTCTCCAGTTTCACAATTTCAGCTTCAAGATCAGAAATCTGGTTCTTGATTTTTCTTGCCTTATCAGTCAGCTGGTTCTCAGATAAACCTTCTTCTTTCAGATCGTATTCATTGATTTTATTCAGCTTCAGTTTCTCCCTCAGCGTTTTGTTGAACTCGGTATTGATTGAGATTTTATCTCTCGGAACTTTCCCGATATTGTTCCACGCAGTCTTGATGGCTTCGATTTTTTCAATGCTTCCTTCTTCATCGGAAACAGTTTTCAGCTCGTCAAGAATCGCCTTTTTATTCTTATAGTTTTCTTTCCAGTTATCCGTTGAGGCATTGCTTTTCTCCCTGTAATTGTTGAAGAATGTGTTGCAGGCATCACGGAATTCATCCCAGATTTTATTGGTCATGCTTTTTGGTACATGCCCGATTTTCTTCCAGTCTTCCTGAAGTTTTTTGAATAACGGAACGGAAACATCCCATTCTTCATTGTTCTGGTTGTCTTTTGCCGTCTGGATCAGTTTCAGCTTTTCTTCCAGATTAGCCTGCTGTGATCCTTTTAAAGATTTATAGTAGGTATTCTTTGTGGTATTGAATGTTCTGAGGATGGCTTTGAAATCATTCCAGTTCTGGTTGGAAAGCTTTCTCGGAACACTTCCGGTCTTAAGGAATTCTGAACGGAGATCTTCCACCTGTCTGATGGCATTCTGCCAGTAGTTGTGGTTCGGGGTTTCCGCAGGCTCGGTAAGTTTTTTAATTTCGGTGATAATCTGGTTTTTCTTTTCAAGATTGGCGGCCTGTTCCGTTTCTATGGCTGCAGAAAGCTCAGATTTCCTTTCATGGATCTTGTTTGAAATTTCCTTGAACTCTTCCCAGGTCTTCTCACGGTACTCTTCAGAAACCGGTTCGGCTTCTTCTTTCCAGAGTTTGTGAAGATACTGAAGTTCGTTAAGCGCTTTCTGGATCACCGGCTCATGTTCAAGCTGTTTTGCACGCTCAATAATGTGCTGCCTTTTCTCCAGGTTGTGGCTGTATTCCTGCTCCAGGAATTCTTTGTTAAGATCCAGCATCTGATAAAACTGGTTCAGGTGATGGAAATAATTATTGTTAAGGATCTTGAATTCAGATTTGGCTACCTGCCCGGCTTTTGCCCAGTCTTCTTTAATTTCCCTGATGGATTTGAAGAGATTGGTTCCCGGCTCCGAGTTGGTATAAAGGTTTTTAAGCCTTTCAATAATGTTCTGGCGGTATTCGAGGTTTTTATGCTGTTCCTCTTCCTGGCCTTTCTGATAAGTATCGTATTTCTCCCTGAAAATATTTACCAGTGCAGAAAACTTGGCCTGGGAAGGGTGCTCGTAACTGAAATTTTCAGCGGCATTCCCTGCTTCCTCGTACTCATGCTTTTTGTCTTCCACTTCATCATGGATGTAATGACTTGCTTTTTCCTTCAGCTGATTGAATTTCTTAAGGTTTTCCCCTGCATCCGGCGCATTGATGATTTTCTCCATTTCCTTAAGGGCATCGCTTAGAGAGATCTCTGCTTCTGCATGCTCTTCTTCGTGTTCAGCTTCTTCTTCATGTCCGCTTTCAGGGGCAGGAACCGTATTTTCCGGTGTATCTCCCTGCGGCAGTTCGTTAGAATTATTCTTCTCTTCGTTTTCAGAAAGGTTGTTTTCTGTAATCATAGCAAATCGTTTATGTGAGTGGCGTTAATTAAGATTTAAATATAGGGCTAAAATGCCAATTAAGGGACTAATTTAGGTTATTTTTTTTGAAAATTCCAAATTTCCCAGGCTTTTTCTGCTTGCTGTTCAAGCATATAATATCCGTTCACTGTTTTCGCTCCTTTTTCGGAAGCTTTTGTAATGAATTTGGTATAATTCGGATTGTAAATCAGGTCAATCACAAGGTGGTCTTCCGTAAGGCCTTCAAAAGGAAAATCCAGGCAGTCATCCAAATGGGGAAAGGTGCCGACAGGCGTACACTGGATGATGATTTTATGGTTTCCGACGGTTTCCTTATCCAGGTTTTCAAAATTCACTTCAGAGGTCCTGGCAACCGTGAGAGCACTGATCCCGTGTTTATCCAGCACATACTGTACGGCTTTTGCCGCGCCTCCGTTGCCAAGGATCAGGGCCATATCCTGGTGGGGTTTTTTATGCAGGAACAGGGTTTTCTCAAAACCGAAAGCATCCGTATTGTAGCCTGTTTTCTTTCCGTTTTCAATCAGGATACAGTTAACGGCACCGATCTTCCGTGCTTCATCGCTAAGTTCATCCAGATATGTGATGATTTTCTCCTTGTACGGAATGGTCACGTTGCATCCCAGAATGCCGGGCGTGGAAAATACATCCAGAACCTCATCAATTTCAGCCACATCAAAAATATCATAGGAATACCCTTTCAGCATCAGTTTCTGAAACTTGTTTTCAAAGAACTTCTTAGAAAAGGAATAGGCGATGTTCTTCCCGATCAGGCCTAATTTTTTATTGGAATCCATACCTTCAAAAATAAAAAAAAGACCGGAAAAACCGGCCTTTAAGATGAAAATATTTTTAGCAGTCTGTTATTCTACAATGAATTTTGCAGAGAAGCTGTCAGCAGTAAGGATATAATTTCCTTTTACCAGACCTTTAAGATGGATCTTATTGGAATTTTTGAAAGGGTTTTCCACTGTCTGGATCAGTTTTCCTGAAAGGTCATAGATCTGTGCTTTTGAAATCCTGTTCAGGTTATCTCCTTTTACATACAGTTCATTGTTTTTTACCGGGTTAGGGTAGATCGTGAAACCGGATTTGTCTTTTGTGGTCTCAGAAGTCCCAAGGATGCTGTAGCATGTCCAGCTTAAGTCATCAATAGAAATCCTTTTTCCTGTTTCTGAATTTATGATTTTAATGGTAACATTCCCGGCTACGTTGATATTATCAATAGTAGTGGTTGTATTTGCAGCACTGAAAGGAATGGTTCCTGCGTTATTTCCGTTGATCTGCAGGATAAGATTTCCGGCTGTGTCAGAAAACGGAAGTCTTGTCGTAACAGTCAGGCTTTTAATTCCACCTGTAATAGCAGAGCTGGTAAGGTTTCCGTTTCTGATATTAATTGCTTTGCCGTTTATCGTTTGGTCAATTCTTGCATCGGTTGCGGTCCATGTAATGTTGTTATTCGTCCATGTTCTTGTATCGTATGAAGGCGTAGTCGGTGATGTTGGGATGTTTGTAAAATCTTCCGTTCCGCAGCTTGTATTTCCGCCACCCGGCTGCCCTCCGGCAAGCGTGGTTCCGGTTACTGTATTACTGGCAGGAGAGGCATTTCCGGAAGCATCTTTGGCAATAATGTAGAAACTGTAGGTTGTAGAAGGAGCCAGTCCTGAAACAGTAGCTGTAGTTCCTGAAGCAGTCGTGTATAATACTCCGTTTACATAAATGTCATATCCGGCGATGCCTATGTTATCTGTAGCAGCGGTCCAGCTTAACGAAATGGAGTTTGAAGAAGGGTTGTTGGCCGCTAAGTTTGTAGCCGCTGTAGGAGCCTGGGTATCAATAACCGGCGTTCCCCAGATCTGGCTTACATATTCAGGATGATCGATGAACGGGTTTCTGTTTCCCTGAAACGTATAAGAAGCATTGTTTCTGGCAATTTCAGTCGCAGAAACCGGGTCTGCAGCACTCCAGGCCAGTAACTGGTTAAGTTCCCAGATCTGTAGCCCGGGAAATGCAGAGCCTCCGAGCATATTTCCGGAAGTGAAGCCGGCAAGCTGTGTTTCGTATCTTGTTACAAAATAAAAGATCATTCTGGCAATGTCTCCCTTAAAAGCATCAATCGGCTCAAAAACTGTCCCGGAATACCCAGGAGAAACCGAAGTTCCGAGCTTTGACCCGTTCTGGGAAGTGAAGGTAGCTGAGCCTACTTTTCCGAAAGGGAAATTAGATCTCATTCCGTTTACTTTTCCGTCGGTTGCCCGTATAAAATGGACGTCAGACTTCATCGGAAAAGCTTCGCTAAATAAACTTTGCGGGACCACATGTTCCCTGTTGTAGCAGTCTCCTTCATTAGCATAGCCTGAGCCGCCGCATTGAGTACTGCCATAAGTGAAATTATAAGGATCTGTTCCGTTCGGGTTTTCAGAATACATATCCAGGATGGTTCCGTCATTTTCATACCCTGAAATTCCTGAAATATTGTCCCGGTCCGTAGTCTGGTAAGCGATCCATAAACCGCCATATCCGTTGTCCTGATGGCCGTTGGAAATAATCTGTTTCAGTTTGGATTTCAGGGGTGCACCGCTTAGGCCTGACGTTCCGTCATAATAACCTGTCGGGATCTGGGCAAAGGCACTGATAAAGGCCATGCTCATTAAAAAAGAGAGTAAAGTCCGCTTCATTTTTTTTATTTTGGGGCACAAAGGTACGAAAAAATGAATGTTATTATGTTAACTTTTAGTAATATACTCCCTGCTGATTTTCGAGAATACCCAGGAAATACCGAACCCGAAAAGGGCTGCTGTAAGCGATACTGTAAAGTAATTTTTCCCGACAATTTTCACAGGGAAAGGCAGGGTTTCATTGGCTTTAAAGAATTCCGTATACTGTTGGAAATAGCAAAGCGCGGTTCCTAAGATCAGTCCGGAAATAATCCCGAGTACTACGATTAGTATGCCGGTGTAGAAATAGATCTGCCTTAGATGGCTTAACGGGAATCCTAAAGAAATCAGGGATTTTGCCTGCTCTTTTTTATCCAGCTGCAGGATGATGATGGCACCTGCCAGGTTAAAGGTAGTAATAAAAATCACCAATGCAAAAATAAGGTAGATGAACAGTTTTTCCGTATTGATCATTTTCCAGAAGGCCGCATTTTCCTCTTCCTTGGTTTTGATCTCAATATTTTTACCCAGCGCAGAAAGGAGCTGTTGTTTCACGGATGCCGTGTTCTCAGGATTCCTGAGCTTGATTACGATCTGGTATGCAGAATTTTCAGGAAGGTTCAACAGTTCTTCCGTCAGCTCAATAGGAGAGATGATGTAGTTATCCAGCTGGTCCTTTCCCGGAAAAACACCGGTAACGAGGATGTCTTTTTTATGGTAAATGTCTTCTTCTTTGTTAATGATCCCTGTACCTGCTTTAGGCATAAAGATCGTTGCATAGGCCGTACTGGAAGGCACGGGAACCGACAGCCTGTTGTCCAGGGAATTCTCCATCAGGACTTCATTGGAATATTTGAAGCTCGGGTACGATCCGTAGAATACATCTTTGTTGATTGGGTTCACCTGCGTATAAGCGGAATCAACGCCTCTCAAATAAGCGATATCGCCTTTTCCGTTGTAGCTGATGTAGACTTTTTCTTCAATGACCCTTGAAAAATGGGTAACTTCTTTGTTGCTTTTGAGGGCAGCGCTGATCTTATTGAAATCCTTCAGCGTTTTCCCGGCTGTGCTTTTAAGTGTAAGGTCGGCATGCAGGTTGGAGATCAGGTCTTTGTTGAGGTCTTCCAGTCCTGAAAAAACCGAAATGATAACGAACATTGCAGTAACGGCTACCGTCATGGCACCTACAGCCAGCCACGTAATGAACGTAACGGCAGTGCTCCCTTTTTTTGACAAAAGGTAACGGGAAGCAATATAAAATGCAATGTTCTTCAAGTCTTATAAAATAGGATTGTCGCCTTCGCCTCTCAGTTCGCGCTCCAGTTTCTCAACGTCATCAAGAGCGGTATCCAGGTAAAAATTCAGGTTGGGGATTACCCTTACCTGCTTTGCCATTTTCTGGCCGAGGAAATTCCTGTACTGGGCTTTGTTTTCTTCAATCTCCTTCATCACGGCAGAACGGAATTCCTGCGGGAAGATGCTCAGATAGATTTTGGCAATCCCCAGATCCGGGGTTACCTTAACATCCGAAACGGATACCAGAACGCTCTGTTTGCTTTCTGCAGCCTGTTTGCGGAACAGCTCTGCGAAGTCTTCCTGTATGATCTGTGCTACTTTTCTTTGTCTGTTGCTTTCCATAAGTCCTGCAAATTTAGTATTTTTGTTTGAATTGGTACTTTGAAAATCCGAAGCTTTATCAAATTTACGACTTAATTGATGTAATTGCTTATGAAATTAGAACATATCGGCATTGCCGTGAAATCCCTCGGGGTTTCCGATGCACTTTTTGCGAAACTTCTGGGAAAGGAATCCTACAAACAGGAATCTGTGGAGCGGGAAGGGGTCGTTACCTCATTTTACGCTGCCGGGGAATCCAAAATCGAACTGCTGGAAGCCAGCAAGGAAGAAAGCCCCATTGCTAAATTTATCGATAAGAAAGGGGAGGGCATCCATCACCTGGCTTTCGGGGTGGAAAACATCCTTGCAGAGGTGGAACGGCTGAAAAAAGAAGGATTTCAGTTTATCTCCGAAGAACCGAAAGAAGGCGCTGATAATAAGCTGGTTGTCTTCCTTCATCCGAAATCTACCAATGGAGTACTGGTAGAATTGTGTCAAGAAAAACCATAAAAAGTTTTGTAGTGCAGGAAATTTTACTATTTTTGCAATCACAAAATTCAACCAATTTTGAGGTCCTATAGCTCAGTTGGTTAGAGCACCTGACTCATAATCAGGTGGTCCCTGGTTCGAGCCCAGGTGGGACCACTGGAAATCAAGCACTTACAGAAATGTAGGTGCTTTTTTGTCATAAGATAATAACAGATAGTATTTATAAGTCAACCACTAAAATAAGGTCCGTCATTAACTAAAAATTCATTATTCCAATTTACTGATAGTCATATAAATACTATTACAAAAGATTATTATGAGGATGAAAATTTTTGTATAAGTAGTGATGGAAATATAAGTCTGTGGGATCTCTACAATCTCTTTACACAATCTAATAAGAGCAGTTATATAGATACATTTTTAGATAGAAATTTGAATGCTTTTGATTTTACTGTAGGTATTTAATAAAGTCTCAATGAAAATTATCATTGGTTTTTGAGTTAATTTTATCTCTTTAGTTTGTTACTAGAGAGATTTTTTTATCTTTAATGAAAATTAATAATAAACATGAAAAAATGGCTAATTAGCTTATTAGGTTTAGATAAGCTTTCAAATGAAGTTACACAAATTCAGCATGAAATATCAGAGCTAAATAAAATTATAAATAAAGAAATTCTAGAAATTGCAAGTAACACTAGAAACTTACATGAGAAATTACAAGCATCAGATTCAAGCCAAATATCTACAGTATTAGTAAGTCTTAATAATAAAATTGATAAGCTAATTCCTGTAAAAAATGAATTCTCACCATCTGATTTAGCAATAAAAGATGTATTAGGTAATATTGTCTTAAACTTTTCTCTAAAAGGAGCAGATGAAATAGATCTTGATAAAGCAAAAAGAGTTCATGGAGCTGCATTATTTGCAACTAGTGCTGTCAACATTTCTGCATTTCAGGGAATATCTCAAAATTTATTTTATGCTACAGCTAATCCAAGCACTTTAATGGCCATAAAAGGAGGTCTTGGGACAGCTGTGATGGGAGCAAAAGGCATTGTTAGTCATGCTCCCTTTATTAGTGCTGGTTTAGGAGCTTTTGCACCAATTTTATTATTTCAGGCTACATCTATGATGATTATGCAGTCATCAATAAATAATTTAGCAGAAAGAGTTGAGTTGGTAAAAAAGAAAGTAGAACTACTTCTGAAATACACAGAGAAAGAGAATGAAGCCACACTGATGACTATTAATGAAAAGCTAATTTCATTAGATAAACAAAAGTTTTACACTACTGAAGATTTTGTACTTCTAGAAAATTTCAAGGACAGATTAAGCGTTCTTTCTAATCAATACAGACTTTTAGCACTTGAATCATTAATTAGTTTGTCAAAAAAAAATTCTGAAGTGGAAAGTGAAAATGATAGATCTGATTCTTTAGATGTGAAGAAAAAGTTTAGAGAAAGAAGTTTAGATGCTATTGTCAAGCTAGGTAAAAAAGTATCAAAAATAGCAGATTATGTCCCACATGAGAAAGTTTCACAGTTTGTAAGTGAAAATATCTTTGAATTATTTAGAAACAGTAATGGAAATGTTGAAAAGATAAAACAGGAAATTTTAGGTTCTAAACTACAATACTTCTTAGTGCTTAGTTCAACAGCAGAAAACCTAAGTTCTCAGGCAAAATTTCTTGAACTGAAAATGAACTATGCACAGATTAATCCAGATGGCAATAGAATTGAAAAGGCAAAATATTTAGTAGAAAGATTTAAAGAAGATCATTTGACTCTAAGCTCACAAAACTTATCACTATTAGAATCTGTAAAACAAAATATAACAGATCAGATTCTTGAATTACAAAATAACTCTGATTGGAAAAGGGAAAATATTGAAGTAGTAAAGACTGATATATTAAAAAGTTTTGATGAAACTAAAACCATCATCATCAAAAATCAGGATGAAATTTACATCCTAAAGAATAGCCTTAATGATCAAAAGTCATTAGAATTAATATTAGAATATAAAGATGGTGAGGAAAATATTTATGTTTTAAATGCCTAAGAATTATTATTGGCATATACTACCCTATAATAAAAGTAGGGTAGTTAGTTATTTCTTTCAATCTTAGCTCTCATATGATTTATCATACTGCTTACTACAAAAAGAGTATTAATGGTTATCTCTAGCAAATAATATATTATCAAAAACCTTTGGATAAATAGAAGAGAAGCTTTAAAGAATAATTTTGTAGATTCTCTATTTATGATTTTTAAGCTAAACTCCAATTCATTGAGATTAAAATTCATATTATAAAGATCAAGAGTGTTTGGGACTATTAAGATCAATATAAAAATGCTGATGATAATTGTATACCCAGTTACATAAGCATAAATTTTTGAATAATTAAAATCTTGTTTATCCCATAATTTTTCTCTTGAAGTTGGATTTTCAGATTTTGATTGTTCATAGAACTTATCAAAACTGAAAATTAATGCTGTAATAAATAAACCTACTAGAATAGATAAACTAGAAGTTATGAATTCAATAAACTTTTCACTAAATCCTTTTTCAAGAATATATAGTGCTAATAAAGTTAAACCTATATGAAAAAAAGGTCTTAAGTATCTGGTGAAAAATGATTTGTCAGTACTGTTGTTGACATCTACATTTTTCAGTTTGTTAGCCTCCTTTATAACGGTTATAATATGTTTAGTTAGTTTTAGTGACATTTAAATCTGGTCTTATTTCTGGTAATATTTCATCTCTAAAAATATTTTCACAAAATTGCTTTAGCTCCACAAAGTCAGGAGTTCCATCTTGATTTGTTTTTGTAACTCTATCTTTCAAGTATACAACAGGAACGAAATCGTCGTCACTTATATCCCAATTCATGGTTTTTGTTGCACCTCCAAAAGTTCCCTCTAAGGTAGTCTGTCTTGTTTCAAAATCCTCTAATCTTCTTGTATTTCTTAATGAGCCAAAAACTTTATCCTTAAAAACCTTCATTACATCACCTATATTCCTAGCTGACACATCTTTATTTTTTGGTATTGCCTCAATTTTTATATGAAATTCATTAAGGATTGATGAAACTCCATATTTACTAGTAACATTATCAATCATATTAGTTTCAAAAGAAACTCTTTTAATTGTTGAACCTTTTAAAAACTCATCCTGAAAAACTTGGGGACAGAACTCTAACGTTTTTGCTTTATAAAATGAAGGACTATGCTTAAAGAGATTTTCAATATAGTGTTTAAATATATTGGTGATGTTATCTTCTTTGCTATTGGAATGAATTATAAAAAAACCTTCATCATGGTCTGGAGGCAGGTAAAGAAATACGAAGAAATATGAAGCTACTGTTTTATTGCTTCCTAATGCTGTGCTATCTTCATCATCATCATTATTTGAAACAGCTCTTTCAGTCCCAAATTTGCCACCATTTAAAACTCCAGATATTGTAAATTGACCACTGTCAAAATGTGGTCTCTTATCAAAGTGTTTGTTGATCGTTCTTTTGGCTTCAATATATATTCTTTTCTTAAGAGTATCAGACTTTGAATATTCTTCTTTTAAAGACTGTATGAAATGTTGATGTAATTTTTTAAAAACGGTTACATCAGTTGCCCTCTTACCTACACCTAAACTCTCAACAGCAAAATCTCGGAAAGTAACAAAATCTTTGCTTCTTGCCCTTAGCTTTATTTTATAAAATTCTAATCTTGGATTCATTAAAATAATTTGTTTTTATAGAGGTCATTTAAACTTTTCTATAAAAAAAGGCTTGCTTATTTTTGTGTTGCGAGACATAAAAATATAAAGCAAGCCTATGATGTACCAAGTACTTGACAAAGAT
>NZ_LMKA01000066.1 GCF_001421435.1 Chryseobacterium sp. Leaf201 | reverse complement strand
AATTTTTCTTATAATAATATTTCTTTCTTCCATATATTTAATTATTTTACAGGTTGCCAAGTTGGAGCAGTACTTTGTATTAATGTTCTAAATGTCCCTACATTCATAGGAAATGCAGGACGTATTTGTCCATAATTAGGAATATTAGGATTAAAGACAGGTAGGCCTATTAAACCGTATGACAATAAAGAGCTTGCTGGTATTCTAAAAAGTGTTCCTCTTCCTCTGCTAAAATCAGGAACATTAGGCGGTATTACATTACCATAGCCTGCAGTAACAGATAACCCATTTTCAAAAAGAGAAGTTATCATAGTAGAGTTAGAAAGAAGATTAACATCTCTATCTCTTAAACCTAATTTATCTAAACCTTCTCCAACCATAGGCATACCGTTTACACTCCTCATATTTCTATATAAATATAAATTTTCATTTTGTGGTTCACCTGTAACATCTGTTGCCCCCGTAAGAGGTATATCATAAGCAGGCGCATGCGAACTGTCTCCATTTAACATCAAAGGAAGAGACCAGACTCCTGCTCTGCCTAAAATAGTTCCCGCTGCCTCCAAATTCGCCAATCCTACACGGGCTAATTGTCCTACCTCTAAAGTCCAGGCTCTGCTTATCACAGCTCCTGGTAAGACCGTAGAAAATTGTGCATCCCTTTTAGATTTTCCAAGAATTTTACTAAAGAAATTTGTAATTATACCCACTATTCCCGGTCCGGTGCTGTTTTTTGGGGTTGGGCCACCGCCATTATCTTCCGCCAATCTTTTAGTAGCCGCATCCACGAGGTTAAACATTTGTCCCAAAAAATCCTGTCCTCCCAGAAAAGGGACAAGTTTTTTACGGCCGCCTCCTGTGGTCCCCCAGAATGAATTAGCTCCTATGGTATAATCCGTCATTTCTGTTTCCGGGGCCTGTGCTTTCCTTCCATCCGGATCAATAAACATTACCGGATTGTTCAATGCATAATTATACGGGGTAAATCTTCTTGATGTTTCAGCCAGGGGATCGATCACGCCCCAACGCCCGATATCCGCCATGTACATCCTGGCACCGTAATCGCTCCAGCCGGTTTCCTTCTGCAGTTCTTTGCCGTTGTACTGGTAATTGTACGAGGGATTACCAACAGTTTGGTTATATCCTTCATGCTTCAGCCCGAACGGGTAAAAATTATTTTCCTCAAGAACTTCTGCGCTGCCGGAGGCATTTTTAAAATAACTCAGACGTACGTTCCCCAGGTGGTCTGTATAGCTGTAAATATACCTGTTTTTTTCGAAATCGTAATAACCTTCCGCCGTAGGGACAAATTTCAAAGAAGGGACTGTTGCCGGAGCTGCCAGTGTTGCATCGGCTTCATATTGAAAACTATCCAGATAATCAGTGATTTTTGTTGCCAGATAGTAGGTGTTGGCTTCCTTATAGTTGTATTCTTTTCTCAGCTTTGTACCATCGGCACGGTAGGTATAAACTGTATTAACATATCTTGCGCCGCCTCTGCTGGGTACAGATTCATTAAACTTTACATAATCGGGCAGGTTAAGATAATTGTATTTAATGTCCAGGATGCCTTTGTCTTTATGGTGGCTCATATTCCCGTTGTCATCATAAGCAATGGCAATCCCGGACACATCCGGGTAGCCGCTGTAATCATCGGAATCATCTGTAACATAAGCCAGCTGATTTGCTGAATACTGGTAGGTAAGATCATCAATCTGCCCCTTCAGACCCAAAGAATTCCTTCCGTTTCGCTGCAGCGTTCTGATGTTGCTGTTCATGTCATAGGTTACTGTTTCATTGTAAAGGTCATTCTGGGGAACCGAGGCTTCCGGCTCGGAGTACAGTCCTTTGGTGAGCCTGTTCAGAGCGTCATACCGGTAATTGTATCTTCTTTTTACGCCGTCTGTGGCTGTTTTCCAGGTCACTTCGGCAATGTTTCCGTTGTATTTCCCGGCAGAGCCTGCCGTGTTCTGCGGATTGAAGTATTTTAACTCATATGCGAACAGCTTTGTTCCCAGGCCGGCAGGGTCATTCAGCTGTACCAGGGAACCGCGGATGTTATACGTATAGTCGATGCTTTGGAGATTGCTGCCTACTTTTTTGTTGGAAAGCCGGGACAGTTCGTCATAAGAATTTTCAGACAGTAATTCCTGTGGCTGGCTGTCTACCTGGTGCCACTGCTTTTTCAGTCGGTTTTGTGCATCGTATTCAAAAGTCTGGGTAATCACTTTCTCGGGATCAGCGTTCAGTCTTTTGTGATAGACTTTGGTCTGTTTGGGAACGCCTGCAAAATCAAGCTCAGATTCTGTTCTGGTATAGCCTCCTAAATGGTTGATCGAGTAGGTGGAAACAGCCCTTGCTTTGGTGTCATACCAGATATAAGTTTTTGTCCAGTTATGGTTTTCAATGTTTTTCACTGCGCTCATGGTAGGCAGCGTTTGGGTACTGATGGCCGAATTCTGGGCATCGGTAATAATGTTCTGTCCCATGACGGAAGCAGGAAAAGCCGGGTTGAAGCTGTAAGCAGGGTAGGAGTCATAATAGTTGACACCCAACACCCTGATCCCGGTGGAAGGAAAGGCATTTTGGGTATAAAACACCTGCATACCGTCTGAAGTAAATGAGCTTGGAATTCTCGCTTCATTGTTTTCAGGGTTTACCGTAAGGTTATTAATTTGAGTCTGTACAGCAGCCCTGGTTTCCGCTGAAGGAAAAAATCCTGTATATACTACTCTCCCTAATTTGTCGTACTTGGTAAACATCCATCCTTTGGCCAGGAACGTATTATCGGTTCTTCTCAAATTGGCATCCTGCGTCATGATGACCCGGTCCTGCCTGTCATAGATCAGGTATTCCCAGCCTTTACCCGGGACTTTTTTCTCCACCAGCTTTCCCATACCGTCATACCGGTACTGGTAGCACAGGTTGTCCAGGGTGGTCTGGTCCGGCGCAGAATTCCCGACAGCCAGGGGCGGGATTACGTACACAAGCTGGCCGTATTCATTATACAGGTAATAGGTATCCACATCCTGCGTCCCGTCATTCTTTCTCACCAGGATGGTCCGGCCTTCACCGTTCTGGAACTCCACCGTAGTGTTGCCGTCTTCATCGGTGGCCGAAGATTTCATTAACTGATTTGCTGAATAAGGCGTAGAAAGTGTGATCTGTGAATCCGTTCTTCCTTCCGTCCAGCCGGTCGTCACAACATATTTCTTCACTTCGCCGTCAAGATTGGTTTCGTAGCCGAGGCTCACCGGTTTCTGTACCCATGCAGTTCCTATGGAAACCACCTGTTTTACCCGGTCGGTATAGGCCTGGTCATAGATTTTTTCGGAATAGATTTTCTCATTCCCGTAAACATTGGTCACACCGTCAAAAGGGGAGCCGTAGAAAGCCCCTCCGGAAGTTCCCTGCTGGGGAACCGGCAGGTAATCCTTCACCTGTTTCCCCACCGTATTGTATTCCACAGGGGTCACTACATCTCTTCCGAGCGGGGTGGCTTTTATGGCAATGGTCTGCACCGGCCTGCCGAGCCCGTCAAAATACTGTACGGCTTCTGCTTTTTTTATACAGTCTGCATCCAGGCAGCTCCTGGTGTAGATATAGTTCTTATCTGCACTCAGGTTGTTCTGCGCAGAGATGATCAATGAAAAAAGAAGCGTGAGAAATGAAAAATATTTTCTTACCGCTGTTTCATCAGATGATGCTTTTCTTCTGGTTATTTTTTTATTCATCATGGTTAGTTTTTATAGTTGTACCGGTTTTCCTGCAGCGTTTTTCCGTCGGCGTCCGTTACTTTCATCAGCCGGTTGGCTGCATCGTACACGTTTACCGTCCGGATCCCGTTGGAGGATATGGAATTGGTTACCCCGATCATCGGATCATACGTTGTTGCACTCACCGTGTAATTCTGCAATGCCGGATCTTTACGGAGGTTTTCCAAAGCGGTAAGTAACTGAGGCTCCAGAGCAGGATTATCATGGTCTGCATTGGAAGCAGCTATGGCAGCCGTTACCGTAGCCAGTGAAGAAACCTGTGCATAAGAGGCTCCCGTGATTACCGCAATAGGCTGGCTCTGGTAATACCCCCATATCGTGGTAACCGGAATCCCGTTTTTAACTGTTGCCTGCACCAGGTTCCCTTTGCTGTCATAGACATCTAAAGTGGAAGCTGTTACCGGGGCCTGGGTCTGCATATGGTAAGAAATAACAGAAGTAGGATAAAGATGCGAGGCATCATCAAATCTGGTTTCTGCTTTTCCTACCGTTTTCCCGTTCCTCTTTGTAGAGGTTTCCAGCGGGATATTCACCATATTGGCGGTAAGCAGCTTCTGGATGCCTTTATCCGAAGGGTACAGGAAGGTTTTTTCTGTAACCGTTCCGTCGGCCAGGGTTTCTCTGGTTAAGGCCACATTGTTGTAGCGGTCTTCAATATAGGTTTCAGATGAGGTTACCAGCTTTTTAGAAGCAGCAATATAGCTTTCCGTTACGGTGCCCTGTTTTGAGATATTGATTTTATTTACGGGATTTAATCCATGGGTAATATTTGGCAGCGGCACCTCTTTAAATTCATAGCTCATTTCTGATTTCTGAAGGAGCTGGCCTGCTGCATTATAGTCTTCTTTTTTACGCAAAAGCCCGTTGGCCCTCAGGTAGGCACTCATATCCTGGTCCAGCATGGCAAAAGAAGGGATGCTTCCGGTACTTATTTCCTGCTGCGGCATGAAATAATATTCAGAATAATTTCCGTTGATCATGTTGGTTACTTTAATGTTGGTATATCCTACCGAGTTGCTGCCCCTTCCGTCTGTAAAATCAACTGCCGGGGAGAGGTCCAGCGTCTCTCCGCTGGACTGCAGGGGATTACTGAAATTATCATACCGGTAACTGATGTGGCTTACCGGGGCTGCCTGGCCGGGATCGAAGTTCCTGATGCTTTTGATCCTTAAGCCGTAGCCATATTCATTTTCATCTCTCGCCTGATCTTTGGCAGCGTAAATAAACAGAGTTCCATACCCTTTTCTCGGTCCGCTGAAAAGAAGGTTCAGTGTGGGGCCGTTCGCTTCAGTATACTGTATTCCTCCGCATTCGTTCCCGGTATAAGGGTTTATAAAAGGCTGTCCTGCAGAATATCCGCCGGGGCCGCCTGCCAGGCACTCAATAATATTCGGAACGCCGGGCCTGGGAGGGGAAGAAGGGTGGAATAGGTATCCGTATGTATAAAATAATTTACTTTTATATCCCGGAGGAAGCGTAACGGTATAATATTCTGATAGTGCCGTATCAAAGTTTAAGGTATATATTTTATCAAAATCATGATTGTTATAGAAACAGGGCTGTCCGTAGGGGCACTGGGGTACTGCCTGTTCTTTTTTTACGGCATTGGATTCAAACTCATATTCTATAGATCCTCCGGTAGGTAAAGTAACACGCTTTAAAGTTCCGTACGCCGCCGTATTTCTGTTGGTACTTCCGGGTGTCTGCAATTCTCCTTCGTCAAGGCTGCACGGATCATGGATATCCGGATACCCGAAAGCATCTTTATATCCGTATCCTGACAGAAGTTCCTGGTTGTATTCAAAGGAAAACTTCTGGACCGGATTATTGTTTTTATCCAAATTAATCAGTTCACCGAGATTGGAACTAAAATTCTGCAAAAACTGATACTGGTTGACTATTTGATTTCGTGTGTCTTTCAAAATGACTTTGTCAAGCTGATACCAGTCCCTTTCGGGGCCGCCTATCTTATGGGGCTGGTTGTTCGGCAGGTACAGGTATTCTATTGTCCCTGTTCCGTTAACTGTAATCTTCTTTATTTTCTGCTGCTGGATGGAGCCTACTGCCGGATTGATGAGCTCTGTGGTTGTTTCATACTCAATGGCCGCAACCTCCTCATTCTTTACATTATAGATTTTAGAGAGTAAAAAGCCGCTGTTGATAAGCTTCGTTTCCGCACCGCCGAAATCAAAAGCCTTTTGCAGTATATTGATGTTGATTTTGTCAAATACATAACGGTTCCCTTGGGTATCTGCCACTGTAAATGATTTTACCTTATCCGTCCGGGCATTGTCTTTCGTAACGATGATCTTATCGTTGGAAGGGGAGGTATGTACCCCGGTCAGCTCCTGGGAAGAGGCATCCTTGCCGATGTAAAATTTGCCGCTGCCACCAGGATAGCTGTAGTAATAGACATCTGACCTTGCTTCGCTGGCACCGCTCAAGGTATAATCCTGTTCATTACGCGTCTTGCTTCTCACAATGCTTCCTATGGAAGAAAGGTTCCATCCTTTTCCTACGTCACTGATCAGGTTGAATGCAGAAGCGCTTTCAGTGGTATAGTTTACCGACAGGTTAATACTGATCCCTGCCGTAGGAACTGCTACATTGAAAAGCGGGAACCCGATGTTGGGAATCCCCTGGAACATATTGGTATCACCGTTCGTAACGTAGTCATATTTCTGAAGCTCAATTTTATCCTGTCCGGAAAGAGAAATGCTGCCGGAAAGCGTCGCCAGCATTACTGCATATATTACAATTTTCTTCATGGTCTGTTTATCTTATTATTTCTTAATCAGTTTCGCACTCGCCGTTTTTCCCTCAGCCGTTTTTACACTCACCAGGTAAGCCCCCTGCACCAGCGGCTGCGTATTGATCTTCGTTACTTTATTCTTTGTTTTAATGCTCTGCAGCTGTCTTCCCCCCATATCATATACCGTAATCTCCGCTTCTGATTTTCCGTCACCCAGCTTTCCGCTTCCATCCTCCAGACCGATCTCCACATACGCATAATCATTCACCGGGTTCGGGTAGATCCTGATGTCCTGCTTTTCGATCAGCTGGTCAATCTGCTGATCCCCGAGTTTCACGATCTTCCAGTTCTCTTTCCCGAGTTCCTCGGCACTGGTTCCGGCAAGGATAATCGAGCCGTCCCGGTTCAGCTTTATATCCGATAACCTTTCTTCTCTTTTACTGGATTCTCCCTTCACATGCTTGCGCCACTGCTCATTTCCGTTTTCATCCAGATACAGCATCCAGAATTTCTCATCATCCGTTTCAATCCTTCCTTCTGCCTGGGTATACCCTCCAAGCAGAACTCCTCCAGACTTCCCGCCTACAACACTCATCCCCATCAGCACATCACGGTTCTTAAAGCTGTACGATTTCTGCCACAGGTCTTCACCTCTTTCATTCAAAGAGACCAGCCACAGGTCGGTTCCTTCTTCGATGCCAACCGATTTATTGCCTGATCTTTCCGATCTGGATTCACCGCCAACTAAATAGCCTGCCGGTGTCAATGCCAAAGTCCTTAAATGGTCATCGCCCTTGCCCCCGAAATTCTTTTCCCATTCTACTTTGCCGTCTTTATTTAATTTAATGATCCAGTAATCGCCTTCGCCATAGTTCTCTGTTTTCTTTGATCCTCCGGTATTGCTTCTGGAATAGATGCCCAGTAAAGCCCCGCCGTCTTTGGTCGGGATCATTTTTTCCACTTCATCCAGGCCTTTCCCGCCTAAAATGAGCTGTGAGATCTCTTTCCCATTTTTATCCAGCCCTATGACCATCACATCTTTGGAACCGTAGCCTTTGCCCGTTGCCTGAGCGGAGCCGAAGGCAACATTCCCTGCCACAAAAAATCCTAAATCCGTAGTCTGGATCACGGCTCTGGCTTCTTCATCAGATGCTGAGCCAATGGTTTTCTGCCATAATTCATCCCCGAATTCATTAATCCTGATCAGCCAGAGGTCTGAACCGCCTTTGGAATCCTCTTTCTTATCAAGGCCTTGCGAGCTATACGAAGTGCCTGACAAAAGAAAGCCACCCTCTTGGGTGTTAACCGTAGCAGACAAAAAATCGTGGTTCTGTCCCGAGAAATATTTTTCCCAGACTTCTTCTCCTCTTTGGTTCAGTTTAACCAAATGAAAATCGTACCCCTGGTTCTGCTTATTGTCGCTGCTCTGCAGCTTATCGCTCTGGATAGAGCTTCCGGTAATTAAGTATTGCTGGTCGATAGTGGTGGTTACCTGCGAGAGAAAATCCTGCGTAGCGGATTTGATGTCCTTCTGCCAGAGTGTTTCCTGGGCACAGGCAGACATGACAGCGCACACGGTAAGTGCGCTTACATAGAGTTTTTTCATGCTTAGTCTATTTTCAGTGTTATCAATTTTTTAAAAACGTTGCAAAAGTATTCTTTTTTTTCACATTCCAAAGCTGTGTTACAACTGTTTAATGTGAATTATGTCAACTTTATTGAATTTTTTTCTTGTCTTTTCCATATCATGTGACAAAGGTATTCCTGTAAAGCGACAGAACGTGTCGTGTTTTATTTCATCATACAGCAAAGTTACACATATTTGTTTTTTAAGCAATGATATATTGATTGATTTACAATTATTTATTGTTTATAAAGGAGGTAGTAGTAACTCAGACAAAACGTCATAGAGTGTTTGTATGCTTTAAATAAAAGAACAGGCTCTGATGTTCTGGAACCGGAAGAAGAGGTAATGAATTGTTGTTAAAGCCGGAAAGATTTATTATTCAGACAACACTGAAGCTGTTCCGGGAGGCGACAGGGAATGTCGTATGATACATTACCGGTAACTGATCAGCTTATAGTTAAGATTATTATGCCTGATAAGAAAAAATGTTTTTCGTGAATGCATGCATGAGTACCGATCTTATCTGATCATCGGATAAGATTTTTCAGGCATCCTGTTAATATGATTTTACAAGCAGCTGACCCGGAGCAGATAAAAACACTAAACGTACGAAACATGTAATCACAGAGTTTCTTTGGGTATAAGACGCTGTATTAAGAGGAGGGGGGTAAAAGACAAAAACTTTATATACATATAAAGTTTTAAGGCCTGCCGGTAATTTTCAAGCTCCATAAAAGCCTGTAGGAAGTTCATCAGTTATCTGCTGATAATTTATTTAAAAACTAAGGACATTATAATTCAGCCTTAAAAAAGGCATGCCGAATCCTGATGTATAATCATCAAAATTATGCTTTTCCACGATGTAAGTACCTATTATGGCTTCAAATTTTTTGTACTTGTAGCCTACACCGATTTTATAAGCCTGAAATTGGAAATCCACTTCACTGGACCTGCTGAACATGATCTGCCCGTCTGCATTTCTCTCATATACTTCTGTTACATGGAATAAAGTATTGTTATTCATAAAACCGTACCCGATATTCGCAATAAGATACTGATTGCTGTTTTTTAAAGGGATATACTGTTTTAACTGTACTTCGGTATCTGCAATAAACCGCATATGCTGATCGGCAGATGAAAAATCATTAGGATTATTCAGATTATAATCTGAATAGAGCTGATCATATCTGAAGCTTTGGCTGATGCCTATGGTGGTATGTTTGAGAAAGAAGTATTCAATCCCCACATTAATGCTGTTCCCGGATAAATGCTTGTCACGATTATACAGAAAGAACTGATTGGAAGTTGATAGTCCTTCCGCATTTCTGAAGTTGAAAGGAACGATCCTGAATTCAACGCCTGCGTCCACTTTAAACTTTTTGTCTGGCCCGGTTTGGGCCAAACAAAAGTTTACATATCCTAAAAAGGAAAATACTATAAATTGATTTATTTTCATCTTACTGTAAGAACGGAGAGAATCTGATTGCTCCGTTATCTGCATAATTCGTCATTAACAATGAGTGTTGGTTGCTTGAGTAATAATAGCCGTCAGAAGATCCGTACTTGATGTTGGAGTTCTGCCCGTTAACGTTGAAATAATCATATCTGGTCTGTACAGGCCAGTTGTCTGCTTCATAAATGGTATATAAAAGCCTGGTATTCGGGTAAACATTTGAAGCAGTATTGATCATCCCGCCAAGGGTAGCGCCAATATAACGCTGGTTTTGCTGTCTTACATCTTTCCGCTTGAATTCGGCAAAGATAAATTCTGATTGTCCTACTGTAGTACTGTTGATATAACTGATCTTCTGGGACACTCCATTTTCATACCTGAACATCTGAACAGTAATTTCAGAGGCACCGGCAACATAAGATTCCTTATGGTCTTTTATCGTCATATTCCCAACCTTATACTGTTTGCTCGGATTAGGGGAAGGTGGGTTGCTTGGTGGTGAATAAACAGGGTTTCCGCCTTTTTGAGGGAAGTTCGGGTTCGGATCTAAAGAGACATCCTGTATATCAAATACCAAAAGTGCCCGTCCGCCTGTTGCAAAAGCCTCAGCATCATTCTCGGTAACAAAGTTATTTGCCGGGGTGAAGTTCTGCTTGGTTTCGTCCCATAAATTGTAAAAAAACTTATTCTGTGAACTGTCATCCAGCTGGGCGAAATAATAGGTATCGCTGCTGTTATTCTCGTTGTAATGGCTGATTAGCAGTTCAGCTTCCGGAATGTACAGGGCTATATTGTAGTTTTTACCCTCGTCGATATCTTTAAATGCATCCTTAAGGCTTAGGTATTCAGCTTCCAGTTCTTCACTGTAACTGCCCTGGTCTTTGGAAAACTCCACAATATCCCTTAAGATAACCGTATTTTCCTGACCTTCAGATGCATGGCATAGGTTAATCAGGTCTTTGGTACTTAAGTTCAGTTTTTTAACAAATGCTGCCGCTTCTCTCAGATAAAAATCTTTGTATTCCAGCTGATCCTGCAGGGGAGCCGTTTTTATTAAATTTTTGTCATATCCACCTGTTCTGGATGAAAGCTGGGTGTTGTGCTGTGCAGACAGAGAACCGTCATTGTTAGATAATTCATCTGCTTGTGAGCAGGAAGTTAATGCTATCGCAATAGCAAAAACAGGTAAAACGAATTTTTTCATGGATTATTAATTTTTTTAACGAGGTAAAGCTAAATAAAAAAATGAAACAAACAAGAAAAAATATAAATGTTTTCAAAGGGTTAAATATCAAAAGATTAGTGCAGGATTTTTGAATATTCTTGTTTTTAGCCGTCAGTACAGAACTGAAAATTCTAAGGTATGTGACTAATTAAAGTGAATTCCTAACCTCTGAATATAGTTTTGATATCCGTTATCTACGGCAGAAGGCCTGAAACCGGAAGGCTGTATGTTTAAAAACGAATGGTGAGTTTTTAATCACCCGTCGGAAAGATTATAAGCTGCGGGCAGGGACAGATCTGATACAATAAATAGGTTGAATCGGTTGATGTCCTGTTCATCATTTTGAAATCTTTATCCTGTTACCGGTATAATATCATTTTGCCATAATTCAATCTGATAGCCCTCACTAAACGATTTTCTTTAATAACCTTGTCTTTTGGTACTGATTTAATCCAAGTGGATGGGCTCTTTTTGGATTTTACTGCCGGGTTTGATGCTGAAAAGCTAGGGTTAAAAACTTTAGAATTGGAAATAACAGCTAATATTCCTCACAATAAAAGAAACTCAAATACGGATAATGATTATTCCTTTGATCATCAGTTGTACAAAGAGCGATATGCTATAGAGAGGACAAATGCCTGACTGGATTGGATAGTTTCAGATCAATACTTAATAGATTTGAAACCACAATAATAAGGTGGAGAAGGTTTAATTATTTAGCTTTTATTGTTATTGCTTTTTCATATTAAGAGCCTGCAGGCTAATGAAAATCCGGTACAGAAAAACCCCTGAATAGTCAGCAGCTTTACTTTGGCAGGGTGATCATCCGGTAATTAGGACCATTAAATACCATAATTTTCTTTTCCGCAGCCATTCTTTCCAGGAGTGCGTTTCGCTCCATAAGCGGCAGGTTCAGAAGGTGGTCAAAGTCTCCGAAGGCATTGCCGTTGTGCCCGCCGGTTTTGTCGTATTTTTCTTTAACAATTTTCAGTATCTGTTTTTCAGTTTCTTGAATATCCATACCGCAAAGGTACTCATTGTCGTACTCATAACCAACGAATACTAACAGCTTCACATCTGCCGGAGCCCGGAAGCAATCCACTGGTTTTTACAGGAAGATACATTCTGTTTCTCACAGATACGGATAAGACCATGGCTTTTCCTAAGTTGAGTTCCCGTACTTCTGTTGTCAATTTAAGTACGGGATGACAGAGAAACAGGGGCTCTGGCATCATAATAGTATGGGTTAAGGAACTAAATTGAAAAAACAGCATAATGAATTTCAGGAAAATAAACATCAGGCACGCGTCAGGCGTGCATACCCTGCAGGTGAAGGCAAAAGAATTTGACAAGGTGTACAAAAAGATTACCGGCATAATAAAAGGGAAAAACAAACAGTTCCGGCACAGCTCCCGGGACGGTGCCCTGCAGCTGTTCCCCGCAGAAATGCTGAGGCAGAGCGTCATTACCTTCGAGCCGCAGAAAGAAGGCTCAGGCCTGATCCAGCAATGACTGTCATAAAACTGAACAGGCCAACGAAGCGGTAATAATTAAAACTGCTTTATGATACGTTAAAACAGCCCTGATAAGAGGCTGTTTTTGTCTTTTTCAGCAGCAATGCAACAGGGTAACTTAATTACCGTCAGCCATTTCACGGATACAGTTATTTTACTTCGTTCTCCTGCAGTTCCATCACTTTGAAAATAGTACAGGCTATACAGAAAAAACCTTTAGATACCACTCTTTTCAGGCAGGTACGGAATTTGAAGGTGTTAAAAAATATCTGACGGCCGCCCGTAACATTAAAGTGTTGCCGGCTGCATCATCAAAAAATAAATTATGAAAATACTGAACAATTTTTGGGGAATCCTTAAAGGGACTTATAAAGACTGGAGCGCACGGGATTTAGGCACGGAAGCCGCCAGCCTTGCCTACAGCGCAATCTTTTCAATCCCGGGTCTTCTGATTATCGTGATCTGGATTACGGGGATTTTCTTCGGTGAGGAAGCTGTACGTGGTGAAATAACAAAGCTCATCGGAAGTATGATGGGGAAAGATGTCGGGAAGAGCCTCGAAGAGATGGTTATAGGAGGCATGGTGGATAAAAAGAATGTCGTCATGAAAATTATCGGGATCGTTACGCTGGTCTTTGGGGCCACCTCATTGTTTTTTCAGTTTCAGAAATCCCTTAACAAGCTCTGGGATGTAACGGCCGCTCCGAAAAAAGCGTGGGAAAAATATCTTCTCGACCGTGCGAATTCCCTGGGGATGATCGTGGTCATTGCCTTCCTTCTGCTGATTACCCTGCTGTTAAGCTCTTTTATCGGCCTCGCCAATGATTGGGTCATCCGCCGTTTCGGCCTTGAGACCCTGATTTTTGTAAACATCATCAATATTGTGGTGGGCCTGCTGGTTACCCTTTTCCTTTTCGCAGCCATGTTCAAAATCCTGCCGGATGTTGAGCTGCAGTGGAAATCGGTTTGGGTAGGAGCAGCCGTAACAGCAGCCCTTTTTACGCTGGGAAAATATATCCTGACTTTTTATTTTGATAAGTTCAACCCCAGTTCCTCTTTCGGTACCGCAGGAACCATTATTTTACTGCTTCTCTGGATCAATTACAGCTTCCAGATTATCTTTTTCGGGGCAGAATTCACCAAAGTGTATACCAAAACAATGGGTCATAAGCTTAAGCCTTCAAGACATGCAAAATGGAGCCCGCAGACCGTTCCCGAAGAGGATGCCAAAGAAGTGGTGTCCGGAATTGAAGCTTCGCATGACACAGCTAATAATTCAGCCAATAAGACAGCGAATGATACGATGGTTTAGATTAAGCCTGATTAAAATTATTTAAAAACATTTAAGTTATTTAAATTCATTTCAGAAGAAAAATCAAAGATTTTCAACACTTAAGTGCCCTTTTATAATCCTTTAAAAGCTGCTTTAATAAAGCTAAGTGGATACAAGTTCAATTGGGCTTTAAAAATAATTATACTAAACTGAACCTGATTCAGTTTGATCTCCATCCGTTCATTCAGGTGGAGATTTTTTACGCCGGAAACTGCAATTCTGATTTTTTACAATAGCCAATTTATTTAGCTGCAAACATCCGCCAGAAAACAGGAAATAACCTGACGCTGCCTGCATTGCACGATCGGTTTATCCTTCACCTGCCACGCTGCCACCTGATCCCTGACCACTGCAAACTATTGCCTATCACTCATCACTCATCACCCATCACTCATTACCTACCACCTCAACCTAATACCCAACAACTGATATCTGCAACCTGCCACCCATCACTCATCACTCATCACTCATCACTCATAACTCATCACTCATTACCTGCCACCTCATTGACGCTCAAAAAAAGATTTTCTTGTTTTTTATTTTCAGGATTTTTTCGCTTTCCATTTTTTTTACCGTGCGGATCACCGTTTCAATACGGAGCCCGGTAATAGAGGCCAGCTGCTTCCGGGTCAGCGGGATTCATACGAATAAGGAGCCTGGTTATTGCTGAAGCTTTTAAAATACGCCAGCGTCCCTTTTATCCTGATGTGGGAATAGATGGAGGCATTGTTCTGCATCATGATGAACTTATGGTACAGCCGCTCGGAAACGAATTTCCGGACATCTACCGATGGCTGGTGGTGTTCATCCAGCAGCTGCAGGAAATCGGGCTTCGGCAGTTTCATAATGGTGCATTCTGAAATGGCTATTGCATTAACGGGATATTTTTCATCAATAAACAGCAGCAGCTCGCAGACGCTCTGGCCGGGAGCTAAAATACTCTGGATAAGTTCCTTGTCATCTTCATCCGTATGGTTAAGCTTAACGGAGCCTGTTACAATCTGATAATAATACCTGGGGATTTCGCCTTCTTCAAAAATAATATCAGAAGGATCATATGTAGTGGTGGTAGCTCCGTAAGAAGAGAGTAAATCGGTATCAACAAGCATAGAAGGGGATTAAAGAACAGATGTTGTTTTGATGTACGTAAGATAAAATTACGCTTTTTTTTAATAAATACATGGTCATAATTCTTTTTATATATTTTTTTAATAATTTTTATCTGCAATTACCGGGTTTTGCAGTAGGGTCATAATCCGTGTGCCGAAGACTGATTTTTACTGGAAGCTTACAGACTATGCACACATTAACTTTACGGCAGATCAGTCAGGCATCCATATCGGCAGGTTCTTATCTAGACCGGTGATTTTATGGTGTTGTTGCTGCTTAATCTCTTCCTGTACACCATGATTAAATAATAGGGGAAATGTCAGTTACTATGTTCAGTTTTTGAAAAAGAACCGGTATCTGCCTGCTTCCCGGATCCGTAAGCCAGATAATTGCCGTAATGGAAGCGGATGCTTTCTGCAGCGGAATAAAACGTGCAGGACAGCTTTTTTCTGAGTTTTCTGCAGGAAACGTACTGGTGGTCTGACACAAACGCGATATTCTCATCTGTAAGAAAACGGGCATGCCCGTTAAACAGGCTCAGGATCCTTCTTGCCGGTTTCATTATTTTCATGAATCTTTCCGGGAAGAGGATGGGCCTGCCGAGGCCCATCACCTCTCTCACCATCGCAGCCATGTCCCTGTAAAGTACATATTCTGAGGCAACCGGGAAACGTTCCCCGAAAATATTCTTTTCCATCAGGCTTACCGCGGTTGTGGCCACGTCCCTCACATCGATGCAGGAGGTGCCGCCGGAAAAGGTAAAGCGGCTTTTCACAAACAGTTCAGGCAGCTGGCTGCTGCTTTCCGGCTTCCGGGCCCTGCTGCCGATGATCATCCCGGGGTTGATGATGACGGTGTTCAGGCCTTCACGGTAGGCTTTCCAGACCATTTTTTCGCCGATGTATTTTGAAATGACATAAGGCGGGTACCCCCTGTCGGTAAACCCGAAATTCTCAATCTGCGTCTCCATGGCTTTTTTACGGATATGCAGAACGGCCGCGGAGCTTACATACAGGAACTTCCTCACGTTCTTGTACCGGCTGGCTTCCAGGATGTTCCTGGTGGTAATAATCCCGGTATCCAGTACCTCGTCCCGGTCCCGCGGGTCAAAGCTTACCTTGGCGGCACAGTGGTAAACCTCTCTTACATCATCCAGCAGGCTGTAAAGGGAAGTCCGGTTGTTGAAATCGACATCCACCCATTCAATTTTATCAAAATAGGCATCTGCCTCACCGGTATACAGCCGGTAAGATTCCCTGACTTCCGAGAGGTCGCTGCCCGGCCTTTTGCAGGCTTTTACCTTTCTTCCCGCTTTCAGCAGTTCCAGGACGATGATCCTGCCGAGTAATCCTGTTGCTCCTGTAACCAAAACCATTGGATCTTTTTTAATGTTGTACCTGGGCTGTCCCCATGCTGCTGTCCTGTTTTGCGCAGGAACCCGTTTCGCTGTTTCATTACATCCCTGTCCCGGATCTTCGGTATCATGCAGGCTGTTCCGGCAATCGTCCGGGAACGCGCTTTAAGCAGCTGCAGGATACAGATACAGGCTTTACCTGTTTTCAGGACCATGCTGTTGCTGTCAGAAATGACCATGATATCTGCAGGATATGGCTTTTCAGGAAAGAGCAGGGGCTTTCCGGTACAGGAATAATCCGGAATCACGTACTGTATAAACTCTTTTATCCCTTCAGGGTAACTGTTACGTTTTGCATCTCCTTTTAAGTTCCGGTGGAACAGATCATTTCCTGAATGGTAATATGCTTCAGCCGCTTCCGCAAACCTCAAAAGTTTTCTTTCGGTAGGCATCATCTGATTTTTAGGGTTATTTTATTTTTTCGTTATTATGAATTCAGGATCCGCAGCTGAGGCTCCTTTTTCCTGTCCTGAGAAGCAGATGCAGTAAGGCTTTTATTATATAGCCGTTACAAAAAATTCTTTCAAACGGATACATTTCAGCAGGCTGTATACCGGGGTACTGACTGAAACAGGAAAAGTGTCATATCTTTAATTTTATCATTATATCATTCCGTTTTATCAGCCTGTTCCCGGTTTTTTTAATCAGGTAGATCAAAGATAGAGATATCATTAGTTTACAAATATGATTTAGGTCACATGGAAAATCCGGATAATTTTATTTATGCAGAGCATAATAGGTGGTTTGTCGCAGCAACGGTCTGTATATTTTCCCGGTAACGGAATATTTATCCGATAACTAATTGTAAATTACATAAAAATTATTCCCGTTTTCAGATCAATATGATGGAGTGCCGTTTTGCTGTGATCTGTTGAAGTCAGGAGCCGGGGTAGATTTAGTACGTGAAGATCATTATTTTTTATGGGAAGAAGAAAACTGATCTGTTTTATTAAGCGCGGATCAGGAAGTTATGTAAAGTAATTTGTGGTAACCTGTACAGTTATGGGTTGTTATGCATTTTATCCGGATTCGGGATTCGTGTAAATTTTAATTCAAAGGTTATGGTTATAGAGGAAGATTTACTTATGGCTTTCGGAGCAGATGTTATTAAACTCAGGAAAAATGAACTGCTTTTTAAAGAAAACAGCGCACCTGCCTATTATTATCAGATGATAAAAGGGAAAATAAAGCTCACAAATTCCAGGATGCGGAACAGGGAATTTATCCAGAGCCTTCATCTTCAGGGGGAATGTGTAGGGGAAATTTTTTTATTTTCTGCACGTGATTACCCGGTGGATGTAGTCGCCATGGAAGACTGTACCGTCCTGAGGCTGGATCGTCCTACGCTTTTCAGGCTGATGGAGGCTGATTTTGAAGTCCAGATGAATTTCCTTCAGTATGTATCAGAACGGATTCGCTTTAACTATATCCTTCTGAACAGCCTGACGTCTGATGATGCGGCCAGCAGGCTGCTGACCCTGCTTGATTATGTAAAGGAAAACCATAACCGGCACGAACCCTATTCTTATCAGATTCCGTATACCAGAAAGGAAATCTCTTCACTCACCGGACTTCGGGTAGAAACGGTGATCAGGACCTTCAAAAAAATGGAAAACGAAGGCGTGATTAAAATCATAAAAGGCAGGATTTTTTATTGAATCCATCTTAAAAACAGATGCAGCTGCATTTTAAAGTACAGCATGTCAGAATGTATTTAAACACGTAAGCTGCCTGAGAGCATATTATTCCGGTCGTTTAAAGTTCATTTCAGAAGAAAACCCTAAGATTTTCAATTTTAAATAAAAAAGTTCACGGAAAAACCTGCGCAACCACCATCATTTGTGTGATATCATTATGCTTAAGTAATCTCAGGTTTTTAAAGCTTAAGGCGATCAGTAAAATAGCTGATCCTTATTTCCCGTCAGTCAGGATCCCGATCTCAGCAGCCGTACAGGCATTTCCGGATATCAGTCCGGCAGCCGTAAAGCGGATATAGCGGGCAGTAACCGTCTGCCTGAAAATGACCTGCTGTTCCCACGGATTTGCCTTGATATTCGAAAATTCCCCTTCTGCTGCACGTTGCCAGTGCACGCCGTCCGTACCGGTTTCAATCCGGTAATGGCTTACGGTTCCGCTTGCGTCTCCGTCCTGGCGGGGTAGATAGGTAAACCCTCTCAGGTTCTGTTTTCTGCCGGTATCAATCACCAGCTGTGCAGGGGCTGATGGAGAATGGATCTGAGGGCTGATCCAGATCGTTTCCGGATGGTCATCAACGGCATAGGCACTCGGATGTGCTATATCCAAGGACAGGGGCTGTATGATTTTCCAGCCTGATTTTACGGGACCGAATGCAAGGAAAGCGGTTTCACTCTGCCGGCTGCCATGAACGGATATTGCTTTTACCGTTCCGTCATGCACCATCATGAACGGCTTGCGGTACCGTAAAGATGCTGAAGTGGGAGTGGGAGTGGGAGTGGGGATACTGCCGTCAAGCGTATAATAGATGACGGAAGAAGGCTGTGTAGAAGATAGGGTGACTTTTCCTTTAAAACTGCGGCGGATCAATGGCTTGTCAGGCATTTCAGGTTCATTGTACAGGCCGAAATCACTTAAGGCCACCGCAACGGGAGACCTGGTGATCTTCAGTTTAACGCCCGCCGTGGTAACCCTGTGCGGAAGGCGGATAAGCCGGTTGGGACCGATGCTGGTGGAGGCGGCAATCTTTTCCCATTTCCCGTTGAGAAGTGCTTCCAGGGTAAATGCTTCTATGCGCTGCCCCAGTTTTATATTCTCCCGCAAGCGGATTACATTGAAGGTTTTTTCAGCAGGGAGCATCACTATAAGTTCAGGCAGATGTACCTCATCATCGGTAGCCCAGCAGGTATACCGGTCCGGGTCAAGCAGATGCTGCGGGCCGTATTCAGACCGGTTATTTCCCCTTATGTTACTGGCTTGCAGTACAGCCCCTTCCGCAAGATTCAGGGCAAAAGTATGTTTGAGCAGCTTTCCGAACTGCCGGAGCGAATTGACATCTTCGGGATTCAGCCGGCCTTCAGGGTTGGGAGATAATCCTAAATCAAGATTGGCCCCTCTGCCCACACTCTTGTAATAAAGGTCCAGCAGCTCGGCAGGCGTTTTTACGCTGCTGTTTTCACGGGCATGATAAAACCATCCCGGGCGGAGGGAAACATCACATTCAGCAGGCATCCAGTATTTACCGTTGCGCGTGCCTTCAGTTCCCATTTCATACTTTGTAAAACCGTTGGCGGGCTTCCGGCCTTCTTCCGGGCTCCGGGGTTCATAAGTGGCCCAGCAGGTTTCCCCGGCATGGCCCGCCTCATTTCCCACCCACCGGACATCCGGGCCTGCATCCCCGAAAATAACCGCTCCCGGCTGCATCGCCCGGGTAATGGCCCAGGTAGAGTCCCAGTCGTAATACGTAGCGCGGTCGATTTTCCGGGTCTCCCGGCTATTTCCGTAATATCCGTCTCCGCCGTTGGCCCCGTCATGCCAGGAAATAAACAGGTCGCCGTAATTATTGTAAAGCTCCCGGAGCTGTTTCCGGTAAAGGTCAACATATTCCGGCGTTCCGTACAACGGACTGTTGCGGTCCCACGGAGAACAGTAAATTCCCATTTTCATCCCGAGTTTTTCACAGGCTTTCCGGTATTCTTGTACAATATCTCCTTTTCCGTTTTTCCACGGGCTTTTGCTGATGCTGTACTCCGTGGTTTCCGTAGGCCAGAGGCACAGGCCGTCATGGTGCTTGGCTACAATGATCACCCCCTTGAACCCGCCTTCTTTTGCCGCAGATACAATCTGTTCCGCATCAAACTCAGAAGGATTAATCAGTGCGGGGCTTTCATCCCCGTAACCCCATTCACGGTCGGTATAGGTTCCTGTGCTGTAGTGGATGATGCAGTACATTTCCATTTCATGCCACTTCAGCTGTGCTTCGGAAGGCAGGGCACCGTAAGGCAGAAGGGCAGTCTGGCCATGGCACGGCAGCATCCCTAAGATAACCCCGGCTGTAATGATCTTTTTTCTCATTATTTTTGAATGTTGGGATTATGATCCAGCATCGGATGGTCTGATGAAGGGAGCTGTGTATGTCCGTTTTTCAGCTCATCAAAAACAAGCACTTCATTTTTCCCTTTCCTGAGCCAGGAAGCGGGCACGTAAAGGGTCTGCTGCGGACCGATATTCCAGTATTTGCCCAGGTTACGCCCGTTCAGGAAGACAAAGCCTTTCCCGAAATTACGCATATCCAGATATGTGTCCCCCAACTGATTAAGGGTAAAACTGCCTTTGTACAGTGCCGGCCGGTTTTCCTTCATCTCCTTTTTCCTGCTGAAAGAAAATTTCCCGGGGGTTTTAAAAGGGAAGCGGTACAGTTCCCATCCGGATATCACCTGGCCGTCAAGAGAAACAGATTCCGTAATCCCGTGGCGGTTGTCATTAAGGAAAGGGCCGTAGTTGATGCGCCCGTTGTTTTCTACCCACAGATCCAGGACGGTCTCCGTTGAAATCCCGGTCAGATCCACAGCATTCTGGTTCAGCCTCCGGTCAAGGCTTCCCTTATAAATGCCGTCCACATACACCTGTGCATAGTCCCTGAGCTCCTGAAGCTTCAGCAGCCCTCCTTTCTTGATCCGGGTGCGGTATAAAACAAAACCGTAGGCCTGGTCCAGGTCTTCAAAAGATAACGGTTTGTCAGAACGCCTGGGCAGCGGAAGCTGGCTGAACAGGTCTGCATGCTGTTCCAGTGCAATATCCGGGATTCTGATGGCGGGTTTCTTAACAGGAACCGGCGGCAGAGATTCTCCTTCAGGAAGATATCGGGCAATCACCTTCCTGAAAGCATGAAATTTTTCGGTAGGGTTCCCGGCCTCATCAAGGGGCGCGTCATAATCATAGCTGGATACCTGGGGTGAGTAGGGCAGTTCTTTATTCATGTTGGCCCCGCTCATAAATCCCCGTGTGGTGCCTCCGTGGAACATGTACATATTTACGGATATTCCGGCTGCCAGCAGCTTATCCAGTGTTTTTGCCGATTGCTCCGACGGTACATCCGCGTGCTTTTTCCCCCAGTCGTCAAACCATCCGGGATACCATTCCGCCACATAATAAGGCCCTTTTCCGTTATGGTAGGTATTGATGAGCGACTTCACCTGTGCCGGGTCCTCCAGTCCGTTAACGGCCGGAAGGTAACCGGGAAGATAGCCCGCAGGCATTTTTTCGGCACCGTCGCAGGTAAAGAGGATCCCATCGAAACCGGCTTCCCTGAAGATTTTGCGGTTGAGGTCCATATAATTCTTATCATCACTGTAGGACCCGTATTCGTTTTCAATCTGGATCATCAGGATATTGCCGCCGTGGGTGATCTGAAGCGGGATCAGCTGCTTTGCCAATGCCCTGATATAGCGGGTGTAGGCTGCCATAAATTTAGGGTCGGTGCTTCTTACCTTCATGTTCCGGTCTTTCAGGAGCCACCAGGGATAACCTCCGAATTCCCATTCTGCACACACGTACGGGCTGGGGCGCAGTACCACCCACAAACCTTCTTCATGGGCCGTTTTTACAAATTCGGCAATATCGCTGTTCCCGCTGAAATCATAGGTTCCCGGGGTTTCTTCATGCACGTTCCAGAATATATAGGTGCCTATCGTATTAAGGCCCATGGCTTTGGCCATCTTCATCCGGTCGCGCCAGGATTCCCTGGGGATGCGGGGGTAATGCATTTCCCCGGAGATCATCTGCAGGGGCTTTCCGTCCAGCAGGAAGTCAGATTCACCAAGGGTAAAAGTATGCCGGCCGGGCTGCTGGCCGTAGGAAAAGTTTCCTGCGCAGGAAAAGAACAGGATACCCAGTATCGCATACAGTCCGTTCATATTTTTTAATATCATATAAGATTCAGGCTTAGTTGATTTCATTGTTCACGATACTGCAAATATAACATGTGGTACTGAAGATACCGTACTATTTTATATTTTTCAGCTGAATATACGCTTCTCTGAAAACAGCATCAGCTAAAACGACCGTTTTTACAGACGAGAAAGCAGATATGGCAGACCGGGTGCGCATCAGTTCCCGAAGATGAAAGAACGGGAAAAGAAGCTTTCACGGCACAGGAAATTCCGGCAGAACTTACCCCGGAAAATGCCGTGATGAAAGATGGGATTGCAAAAAAGCTTAACAGGATATACTTAATTCCCTGGAAATATTCTGAAACAAACGCCTGCCTGTAAGGCGACGGATCGTATCATATCGGATGATCTTTTTTACCGGCTGAAAATATAAGGCATGGCCACCGCCTGTAAGATACCAATACTTAGAAAATTACCTGATCCATTAACCAGCCGGGAATAATACATCCGCTGGTTCAGACATTATCCGGGACAAAGACAGGGTTTTACATGATCTGTCAACAGTTCATTGAATATTTGCAATGATTTATTGTTTCTTATGCTTTAACCGTTAACAACAGCTGAGGAAATGGCAAAAATGTGGTATATGCTGATAATAATTCACACTCTATTGACGTTAGCATATATAAAATACAATTACAATGAGGCAGGACTATTATCTTAACTAATAACCCTACTACGATGAAAACAAAATTCGATCATCCGTTCTCCGATGAAGAACAGTTTAAAGGGACACTCCTGGTTTTCCTTTCCGAAATTCTTAAAAGTCTGGACAAAAAAGAGTCCTGCAGCTCCGGATATTATGACAGCGCAGACGTTAAGCAGCTGCTGAACATCAGTGACCGGACGCTTCACCGGCTCAGGAAATCCAAAGCAATCCCGTATGTGAAGATCGGGAGGAAAATATTTTATCCGAAATCTTTTTTTAACGGTACCGGCCAGCCCTGATGCAGCCCCTGAAAAAGGAATAAACGGTATTTCCTGTACCTGCTTTCGTATGCAGCCCATGTCCTGAAGATCAAATGAAAATCAGCCGCCTGTTACAGGCGGCTGATCTGCAATAGGAAAGGAAGCATCTGCCCTGCCTGACGCTTTGGGTACCGGCCTGCAGTGCAGGTCTGATCAGGAGGCACATGGGAATTCATCCTGTCATAGCAGGTCTGCCTGTGCGGTATGGCCGGGACCCGTTGCTCCGGGTCCGGCGCAAGCAAAATCCGCAAAAAAATACTTTTACCGATAGCAGGGATCATAAGGCAACAGCGGTTATCATAACCATTGAATACCTGCCGGCTGTTTTTCAGCACAATACAAATCCAGTCTCCATCATTTTTACGGATTAATCATTTGCCGCTTCTGCAATCCGGAAGCGCCGGATGTGCATTGGATGTAATTTACCGGAAGGATAAGCAGGCAATCGGCGCGGAACGGTACACCAATATGGGCTTGCTCCTCCGGGTTTTATCCGGTGTTTCTTCGGTATTTGTTCGGAAAAAACATCTTTTTTCCGAACAGGTACCGAAGGAGTATCGAAGAAGTACCGAAGAAAAGGGGAAGGAACCCTGCCAAAACCTGCCAAAACCGGACAATAGCAGACACAGCTTTCCCGGGTATTTGAAAACAGGAAATCCTGTGGTACCTTCGTTCCGTTAACCCATAAAAGCATAACAATATGGCAAGAATCACAAAAGGAATCCTTGGGGGATTCTCAGGAAAAGTAGGAACGGTAGTAGGCGCCAGCTGGCGCGGCCAGGACATCATCAGGAGCACGCCGAAGCCCAGCAGCCGGAAGGCGACCGGGAAGCAGATGCTCCAACAGCTGAAGTTTAAGCTGGTGATCGGTTTCCTCAAGCCGCTTACCGCCATCCAGAACCGGTATTTCGGGTCAGGAAGCGGCTCGAAATCCAGGGTGAACCTGGCGGTATCGTATACCATCGGCGAAGCAGTACAGGTAACGGCGGATATTCCGGAACTGGTCTACAGCAAAGTGCTGATCACCAGAGGCGACCTGGCCGGGTTCCAGGACATCACCGCAGCCCCGCAGCCCGGAAACATCATCCGGCTTTCCTGGCAGGACAATTCCGCCCAGGGCAATGCCTCGGCTACGGATAAAGCCAGTGTGGTCTGCTACAGTGAAGACCTCGGCACTTTCGGGATTTTTGAATCCGTTGCGGCGAGGACGGGCCTGACGTATGATGTTACGCTGCCAGATTACTATGCAGGAAAACAGGTGCAGGTCTGGGCCTATTTCCATAACACGGAAGAGACCTCGGCCTCGAACAGTGCCTATCTCGGTGCCCTGACTCTGGTATAGCCGGGCATGCTGACTGAATTCTGATCTCCACCCGCAGGGGTGGGGATTTTTTCTTGTTGAGATTCCGGATGCCGGTGGCTTCGGTTCTCCCGGTGGCTGAGCGTAGCCGAAGCCCCACCACCATACGTTCCCGAAAATCACTATTTTTAACAACTAAAAAAGACCAACCATGAAAGGATGGATGTACATACTCCTGTGCTCCGACGGCAGCTACTATACCGGCAGCACCCATGACCTTGAATTGAGGCTCGCCCAGCATCAGGCTGGGGAAGGCGCCAACCATACCAAACAACGGCTTCCCGTACAACTTACCTATTATGAGGAATATGACCGCATCGATCTTGCGTTCTACCGCGAAAAGCAGGTACAGGGCTGGAGCAGGAAAAAGAAGGAGGCGCTGATGAATAGCCGGGACGAAGAACTTAAAAAAGCAGCAGAATGTAAGAATGAAACCCATTATAAGTTCTATGATAAAGAACGGTAGGAAGGCTTCGGCTCCCCTCCGGTGGCTTCGGCTACGCTCAGCCACCGGGAGAGCCGAAGCCACCGAAACCCATTTTTAAGCGAAGCGGTAATGCCGTTATTTTTGCCTATTTTTAAATATAATTAAATACCGCTATGCTGTACAAATACCGTTACCTGTTCTTTGCTGCTGCTGCCATCCTGATCCTGTCTGCGGGAACACTGCTCTTTACGCTGCTGTCCGGCAGCGACCCGGCCGCGGATTTTGATGAGAAAAAGAAGGAACTGAACGGCATATTCTCCACCTATAACGGGAAGGTCTATGCCCTGGTGCCGAGCAACGGTTATTATGAAGTCAGCGGTGCCCGGCCGGAAACATTCAGGGTCCTGTCCGGTGCGTACAGGGATTCCCATATCGGTTATGACGGCCGGTACGTCTATGCCGGGAACCTCATCTTAAAAGGCTTACGGCCGGACCGGACTGCTGCACTCGGGAATAATTATTATACCGACGGCACCACCACCTGGTACTGCAGCGGTATTTCGGAAGCTGATGAATCCCTTGGAGCTCTTGCTTATACCATACAGTTTATCGGTTACCGGTGGGGCCTGAATGCGAAACCGCAGAGCTACCGGTATCCTTCCGTGGAACTTCCCAGAGGCGGAAAGTATCAGCCCAGGCTGAGCCAGGATATTGCAGTCAGCAGCCGGCAGGCATTTTATAAAGGACTGCCGATGCCGGAAGCAGACCCCGGGCAGCTGAGACCCCTGATGATCCAGTATCGGGAGAGAAGCGAACGCCTCAGCGTTGATTATTTTACCGACGGAAAACGGGTGTATTACCGCCATCAGCTTTTGCCGACGGCTTACAGTCCGGATCTTTATGAATTGGGCATTGAAGGGGACCTGCCCTCAAGAAACACCTATCTGGTGGATCACCGGAGCGGAAGGGTATATGTGGACGGTCAGTCATTTGATCCGTCGAAAGCCCCTTACCGTCTGTTGGGCCGGTCGCTGATCCATTCCGCTCACGTTTTGTTTATGGCTAAGGACGGCATGTATTTCTATAATGCAGAAAATAAAGAAACGGAACGGGCCGGCGACCCTCCTTTCGGGCAGCAGCCGGTAGAGGAGATTGCGCCTGACGTATTCAGGAGGGGTGACAGGATCTATTACCTCTCGGTATCCGAAAGCTGGGGCCGGAAAACGGGGCTCCAGAACCGCAGGACCCATCTCCAGAAACTTGATGGTGTCAGGGCCTCGGAACTGCAGAAGCTCCCTGGCGGAAATCCCGGTTACGGAAGTGTATGGCAGTCGGGCCACCGGTATTTTTATTTTGATGCGCTCGGAAGCTCGCAGCTGATGCCGTCAGCGGTCTATGAACTGAAGGATGCTTCCGTTGCCCGTCAGCTGACCGCCTCTGCTGACCTGCGGAGCGATGACCTCCGCGACCTTCTGGATTCCGGGGCACTGAAAGAAGCGGGGAGTACTACCGTGGTTACGGCCACAACCGATTACCGCGAGTATGGGAACCTGGCGTACTGGCTCATCGGTAGCGGGATTGTATTGGTCCTGCTGCTCACGCTGGTTCTGAAAAAGGGAAATGGAGATCCTTTTGTCCTGAAAGACGGTTACCTGATCATCAATAATTTTTCTTTTAAAAAATACCGCATTCACGAAATTGCAAAAGTGGTCTTCACCATTGAACGCACGCTTACCGGCGCAGGAGGCTATAACGTAAGAATGCAGGTCATTGAGAAAAGCGGCAAAACCGGAAGGAAGCTGATGTTTGCGGGCAGAGCAACACTGCTGCCGGGATCTGATGCTGAAATGAGGCAGTATATCCAAAAACTGAAGGCCCAGTTGCGAGCGCAGGGAATCAGGAGTGAAATTACCGGTTAAACAGTCTTGCTTTAGGAATTAAAAGAAATTTTTCTAGTAATAAAATAAATACATCAGTATTACTGTAATAAAATTCATTTATGAGTGAGAATAGCATTTTTTATTATCTTTGAAATTGAAAACTAATGTATCAAATAACTTATGGTTCACGCATCAAGCTTTAATTTTCTCAGCGAATTTTATCCGGCATTATTTAACCAGGCAAGGCTTGCCGAAAGTTTGTACTATATCGATGCAAGCTCTTCCATAGCCAAAGCCAGACTCTTTGGTGAAAAATTAGTACGGCTGATCGCAGAACTTGAAGTAGAAAATATTGAAGGTAAGAGCCAGATAGAAGCCATACAGGTTTTGCAGAACAAAAATGTTATCCCTGAAATTATAGGGTCGCTTTTTCATACGATCAGAAAATCAGGTAACGATGCTTCCCACAAAGGCGAAAGCAGTAAACAGGAGGCTTTGTTTATTCTTAAAAAAATATTTGTTTTGTCAAAATGGTTTTTTGAGACGTATGAGAATGATGATGTAGAAGTTAAAAACTATGACCTTCCACCAGAACAATCAAAAATCGAAACCGAAAAATTCAATAAGAAATTACTTGAATTAGCAGGTCAAATCCAGGATTACCAAAATAAAATTGAGCTTTTAAACCAATCTAAACAGGCAGTCAGTTCCAGAAGAAATAGATCGATGGAATCTGCCAACCGAATTGACTGGAATGAAATGGAAACCCGTCTGCAGCTCATCGATGACCAGCTAAGGCAGGGCGGATGGGAATGCGACACTCTAAAACTCAATTATAAAATCAACAAAACGCTTCCGCAAAAAGGAAGAAATATGGCTATCGCCGAGTGGCCCTGTGGCTCTAAGTATGCAGATTATGTTTTATTCATCGGACTTGAACTGTATGGTATAGTGGAAGCGAAAAGATATGGTATTGATATTTCTACTGATTTGCGTCAATCGAAAATCTATGCTGAAAAAATTGTTCCGAACAATGATTTTAAATTTCTCGGAGAATGGGATTCTTACAAAGCTCCCTTTCTTTTTTCCACCAATGGACGGAAATATCTGGAACAGATTAAGACCAAAAGTGGCATCTGGTTCCAGGATATTCGCATCAGTACTCATCATTCTTATCCTTTAAGGGGATGGTTTTCGCCGGATGGTCTTAAAGAAATTTATGAAAGGGACGCAATGGCAGCCAATACAAAGCTGACGGAAAGTGATTACGATTACCTGAGTTCTCCTCAAGGTCTCAATCTTCGCGATTATCAGATCGAAGCCATCAAGTCAGTTGAAAATAAATTAATTGAACATCCTCATGACAGAAGGGTATTGCTGGTCATGGCGACCGGAACCGGGAAGACAAGAACCATTAACGGATTGATTTACCGACTGATTAAAGCCAACAGGTTTAAGAGGATACTATTTTTAACAGACCGGACACTTTTAGCAAGCCAGGCAAGAGACAGTGTCACCGAAAACAAAATTGAAGACCAACAGTCTTTTGGTGGTATTTACAAGTTTGAAGATATGACTGTTGCACAGCCTGATTCTGAAACCCGGCTTCATTTCGCTACTGTTCAGAGTATGGTAAAAAGGCTCTTTTATTCATCGGAAAAACCTCTCACCGTTGATACGTACGATTGTGTGATTGTAGATGAAGCACACCGGGGTTACCAGCTGGATAAAGAAATAAACGAAGATGATTTCGGAATCAGAAGCGAAGAAGATTACGTTGCGCAGTACAGAAAAGTATTGGATTATTTTGATGCCTTTAAAATCGGGATGACGGCGACGCCTGCTTTACATACCAAAGAAATCTTCGGAAATTCGGTGTTTGATTATTCTTACCGGCAGGCGGTTATTGACGGAAATTTAGTTGATCATGAGCCGCCTTATAATATTTCGACTGATCTTAATTCTGAAGGCATCAAATGGGAAAGAGGGGAAAAGCCTCAGGCTTATGATGCTGAAACCGGAGAAATTACAGACCTCGAAGCTTTGGATGATGAACTTAAATTTGATGTAGAGCACTTCAATAAAAAGGTCCTGAATGATAATTTCAACCGTACGGTGGTAAAATATCTGGCAGAAAATCTAGATCCCAATGGTCAGGAGAAGACGCTTATATTTGCCGCACGGGACAGCCACGCTGATACGATCTTATTGATGCTTAAAGAAGAATTTGAAAAAATCGGCATAGAGGTACATAACAAGGCAATCGAAAAAATTACAGGGAGCGTGTATGAAAACGCACAGCTCACAAGAGATTTTAAGAATGAACGATACCCCAATATTGTAGTAACCGTTGACTTGTTAAGTACCGGTATTGATATTCCGTCGATTTGCAATATTGTGTTTATGCGCCGGGTACGGTCACGAATCCTGTATGAACAAATGTTGGGAAGAGCGACCCGTCTTTGTCCGGAAATCGGGAAAGAGGCATTTAAAATTTTTGATGCCGTAAAATTATATGAAGCGTTGAAGGATTACACCCAGATGCAAACCGTTTCAAACCCATCATACAGCTTCACCCAACTGGTAAAAGAGACGGGAAGAATTACTGATGAGCAGAGATTGAATAAGCAGATTGAAGAAATCATTGCAAAACTGCAGCGTAAATCAAAAATCCTTAAGACCGATCAGCAGGAACATGTCAGGCTGCGCACTGATGGTAAGTCGATCAGTGAATTGATTGATGACCTGAAAAATACCAAAACGGCTGACATCAGAGAAAAAGTAGAAAAGCTGAGTTCACTTTGGGATTATCTGGATACCAGGGTATACAGAAAATATACGCAGATTTATTCCACTCATGAGGATTCCCTCAAAGACGTTACCCGTGGCTATGGCAATGCAGAAAAACCGGAAGACTATATTGAAGGCTTTAGGAAATTTATTGAAGAAAATACCAATACGATTGCAGCCATTAATGTGATCTGCAATAAACCCCAAGACTTAGACCGTAAGTCACTGAAAGAACTGCGGTTACTTTTAGACGAAAAAGGGTTTACTGAAGTTGCCTTGAATATCGCCTGGAAATCTGCAAAAAATGTAGATATTGCAGCCGATATTATTGCCTATATTCGCACCCTTTCTATCGGAGTAGATTTAATTACACCACAAGACCGTGTGAAAAACGCCGTCAGCAAAATAAAATCCGGCAGAAGCTGGAACGTTCATCAGCTGAAATGGATTGACCGTTTTGAGAAACAACTGGTGGCAGAAACCATCCTAACCAGGAAAGATTTGGATTTAATACCTTTTATTGACGAAGGCGGTTTTACCAGAATTAATAAGATTTTTAATAATGAATTAGAGGACTTGATTACCGAATTGAACAATGAATTGTATAGCGCATAACAACTTGAATCATGATGTGAAGGGTTCATTGATTGAGGATAATAGTCTTGAACCATGATTTATAAGATTGACCTGATTGCAGGATTTTAGTTATATTGAACAGCGAATTTTACTGGAATAAGACATAAATCAGGTAATTTTGCAGTCCCAAAAATTTGAATTACGATAGGTAGAATTACAAAAATGCAAACGATGGAAATAAACGATTTAACCCACCGGATTATCGGTACTGCGATGGAAGTACACCGTGTGATGGGAAATGGTTTTCAGGAGGTTATTTATCAGAGAGCATTATCTGTTGAGTTTGGTTTGAGGAATATTGAGTTTGAAAGAGAAATGGAAATGTCGTTAGAATATAAAGGACAATACATCGGCACCAGAAGGGTAGATTTTTTCATAGAAAATAAAATAATGCTGGAAATCAAAGCCATCATCAAATTAGAGGATGTGCATCTTGCACAGGCTAAAAACTATCTGGAAGCCTATAATATCAATGACGGATTGCTTATTAATTTCGGAGCAAAGAGTTTGGAATTTAAGAGGCTGTACAGATAAAAAGTCTTGAACCAGGATTCACAGGATTGACCTGAATGAAGGATTTTTTAATCCTGTAATCCTGAGAATCAGGAAAATCATGGTTCAGATGATGAAAAGAATTAAGATTCGAAAATAAGAATAGAGATAAAAATAAAAAACAAAAAAATCAAGTAATCCCGCAAATCAGTAAAATCATGGTTTGAGACAATGGGAGTATCTTGATTAAATAAAATATATGAGCGCACAGGAAATAGCCAATAAACTTTGGAATCTTTGTAACGTACTCCGCGACGACGGGGTTACCTATCACCAATATCTTAACGAATTAACATACATTCTTTTTCTGAAATTATCTGAAGTAAAAGGCTTTGCAGATCAGATTCCAGAAGATTACCGATGGGCTAAATTTGTAGAGCAGAAAGACAATGTAGAAGCTTTTAGAATGTACCGTACTTTTTTAGCTACTGTAAGTAATGAGACCGAAAGCGCATCCATCAAAGATATTTACACCAATGCTTCTACAACATTGACAAAACCTGTCAACTTCAATACATTAGTTCAGGCGATTGATAAGCTCGATTGGTATGAAGAATCGGACCGTGATGTGATGGGCGATATTTACGAAAGCCTTCTGGAGAAAAATGCGGGAGAAAAGAAAAGCGGTGCCGGACAATACTTTACACCTCGTCCTTTAATTAATGTGATGGTGAAACTGATGGCTCCGAAATTGGGTGAAAAATGGAACGATCCGGCTTGCGGAACTTTCGGGTTTATGATTTCGGCAGACCATTATCTGAAAGAAAAATACGATTACCGATATACTTTGTCGGCAGACCAAATTAAATTTCAAGAAGAAAAAGCGTTTTCTGGCGTAGAACTGGTGGGCGATGCGCACCGTTTGGCTTTGATGAATGCCCGACTTCACGGATTGGAAAGTACCATTCATTTAGGAGATACCTTAACCAGCTTAGGCGAAAACCTGAAAGGTTACAACGGCGTATTGGCAAATCCACCTTTTGGAACGAAGAAAGGTGGTGAGAAACCTACAAGAAATGATTTAAAATACGTTTCCAGTAACAAACAACTGAATTTTCTGCAACATATTTACAGAAGTCTTATTGCAGACGGAACAGGTCGTGCAGCTGTTGTCTTACCAGATAATGTTCTGTTTGAAGATGGCGACGGACAGCGCATCAGAAAAGACCTGATGGAAAAATGCAACCTTCACACCATTTTGCGTTTGCCCACCGGAATCTTCTATGCAGCAGGTGTGAAAACAAATGTTTTATTTTTCACCAGAGGCAAAACCGAAGAAGCCAACACCAAAAACGTGTGGTTCTACGATATGCGTACCAATATGCCCAACTTCGGAAAGCGTACCCCGTTTACAGAGAAAGCATTTGATGATTTCATTACCGCTTACACTGGAGGTTTAGGCTTTGAAAATGTGGTGAAAGACTACGATGCTACCATAGACGAAGCCAAAAGAAGAAAAGTTGCCAACGAAAGATGGCAATGCATTACTTTGGCAGAAATAGAAAAGAAAAATTACAGCCTCGATTTAGGATTAATATCCGACAGCAGTCTGAGCAACAACGATGATCTTGGCGAACCGATAGATATTGCCAAAGACGCATTGGCAGAACTGCAAAGCATTACCGAACAACTGAATGCAATGATTAAAGAATTGAATTGATGGAGAAAGAATTGCCAAATAATTGGGTGGAAACTGAGCTTGAGAATATTTTTAATTTAGTGTATGGGAAGGGTTTATCTGTAAGTGAATTAACTGAAGATGGTTATAATGTTTACGGAGCCAATGGAATTATTGGAAAATATTCTAATTATTCTTATGAAAAATATAAAATAATAATTTCTTGTCGAGGAGCTGCAAGTGGAGCGATTCATCAAACTAATCTAAAATCATTTATCACAAGTAATTCGATTGTCTTAGATGAAATTAGTGATGAACTAATAAATCTTAGATATGTTAAATATGCAATGATTCAAGTTGATAAATCATCGGTCATAACAGGAACAGCACAACCACAAATTACAATACAATTATTAAAAGGCTTAAAATTTCCTCTATCGCCATTAGCAGAGCAAACCCGTATTGTAGCAAAGTTAGATTCTTTATTTGCGCAGTTAGAAAGCATCAAAACCTCAATGGCAAAAATACCGGTTTTATTGAAGAACTTTCGTCAGCAGGTTTTGACGAAAGCGGTGACGGGGAATATACTGCCATTTAAGCAATCTGAATTTTTAAAACTTAAAGATTTAGGAGTTTGGAAAGGTGGTGGAACTCCAAGTAAAGCTGTAACAGATTATTGGCAAAATGGTACAGTGTTGTGGATAACTGCTAAGGATATGAAAGGTTTATTTCTTTCAGATTCGATAGATAAAATTACAGAGCAAGCTGTTAAAAATTCATCTGCAATCTTAATTCCAAAAAATTCAATTTTAATTGTTACAAGAAGTGGGATTTTAAGAAGAATATTACCCATATCATCAAATATTGTTGAAACAACCGTTAATCAAGATTTAAAAGTTTTGATTCCTAATGACAGAGTTAATTATAAATTTTTGCTTTATTCTTTAAGAGGGCTAGAAGAAGACATACGTAATACTTGTATGAAAAGTGGTACTACTGTAGAAAGTGTAGAATTTCCATTACTTAAAGAATATGAAATTAACCTACCATCACTTCAAGAACAAAAAGAAATAGTTTTCCGCGTAGAAAGTCTATTTGCAAAAGCAGATGCCATAGAAGAAAAATACAAAAACCTAAAAGCCAAAATAGAAACTTTGCCACAGACTATTTTGCACAAAGCTTTCAAAGGCGATCTTACAGAACAGCTGGAGACTGATGGGGATGCGAGGGTTTTGTTAGAAGAGATTGTGGCGTTGAAGAATGGTGAGAAACCTAAAAAAGTTGTTTCTAAAAAGTATGTTCAGCCTGATGAAGAGGTTTTAAGAATTGTAGCAGAAGAAAATCCATCTTATCCCACTTTATCTACAAGAGATAAAAAAGTACAGCGTAAAATGCTGGCAACACATATTATCAACCAATCATTAGAAGATAAATCTTTTGGTAAGACGAAGTTTGAGAAGCTTCTTCATTTGGTAGAATGTCACATTTTGCAGAAGGACCTTAATCAAAATTATTCTGTGCAGGCAGCAGGTCCTTATGACGGTGGTTTTACAAAAACGTTTTGGGATGAGGTTTTAAAATCAAAATGGTTTGTCATAGAAGAACACGGTAATTTAAGAAGAATAGTTAGTGGAGAAAATAATGATAAATCGCTGAAAGATTATGGCTATTTTTCAGATGAGCAGAAAGAGAAAATCAACCAGTTGATTGAGGTTTTCAAATCTTATAACTATCAAGAACCTGAAATTATCTCAACCTTATATGCCGTCTGGAATAATAGATTAATTAGAAAAGAATCCATCACTGATGACCTTTTGAAGGAAGATTTCTTAAACTGGGATCAAGGTAAGGCAAAATATGCTGATCGACTTGATAAGGCTTTGGATTGGATGCGAGAAAAGAACATTGTGCCGAATGGTTGGGGAAAGGAGATAATGAGAGTTAAGAAGAAATAAAGTATTTTAAGCGAAATTTAAACCATGAATAATCTAAACGAATTTTCACGTAAAGAGTTATATTACGTTTACAGAAAAGTTAAACGAGATTTGTATTTTGAAAAAGACAGTATTCTTTTAAAAAAAATAATCGAATTTGAGGATCACTTAGAGGAGAATATTGAAATTCTGTATGATATTCTTTCAAGTAAAAATCTCAAAAGAGTTATATCTAATTTATCTGTTGGAAGCATGACCTTTTTTTTTAAAAAGATTGACTTTACTGATGGTAATCGTTCAAAGATAATTGCACCTAAAACGATAGAAAACGCAAGAAAGAGTCTTTTTAATATTAGAAGTGTTGAATGTCGCTTTATTGGAAATATTGACATTTTTTTCCAAATGGTCGGAGGATTATGGATTAATCGAATTGGATATCAGATAGATGAACTATTATCTTCTAATGTGTACGGATGTAGACTTGAAAAAAATAATAAAAAGATTAATCAGCCGTATTATAGACAAAATAGTAATCTTTATAAACCATATTTCACCGATTATAAAAACTGGCAGAATAATTTATTTAAAAAGGTTGAGCAGAGTGAGAAGGACATTGTAGTTATCACATCAGATTTACGTAAATACTATCATACAATTGATATAGACTATCTGAAGTTGAAGATTGATAAATTGTTATCATCTTCAGAAGTTATGACTGATGGATTTGATATATTTATTAATGAAGTATTATTTAATCTTATCAAAAAATTTAATTCAAAAAATAATAAATTTTATTCGCACTTTGATCAAAATGAAGAAAAATCTCAAAATGGTTTGCCATTAACATTAAATGTTTCAAAAATTTTAGCAAATTTTTATTTAAAAGAGTTCGATCAAGATATTGTAGATAATGTCAAACCATTATATTATGGAAGGTATGTTGATGATTTTATAATTGCCGTTGAAGATACTGAAGATCGCGAAATAAACTTAACCACCATACTTGAACGATTAGAGAAGCATGACATTGTTGAAAATACAATTATTGAAAAAAAAGATAATAATAGAAAAATTGCACTAGGAGAATTTAACATTGATAAGGAGAAAATTTTTTTATTTAATTTCGAAAAAGATAAAACAGAAATAGAGCACCTTAAAAGAGCAGTTAATAAAAACTCAAGTGAATGGAAATTAATACCAGATACATCAGAGTATGATGCTATTGATTCTTCAGATTTTTTTAGTGACTCTAATAAAGAGTGCGAAGAAGTAGATAGTTTACGTAAATCTACTGGTATAACTTTAAAAAGAAATAATTTTGTAAAGGAATTAATTGGCTTTGAAAATAATATTAATTTGTTGACCCAAGAATATTGGTCCAATAGATTAGACAAGTTTTTAGAGCTTATTTATGAATATGTTTTTGATTTAAAAAATTTTATAGACTTATGTAAATTTATACCAAGATTATTTGGAATTCTAATACACTCAAATAATAAAAAACTGCACATAAAATATTTTGAAAGATTGCATGAGGTTACTTTATTTTTAAGTGAAAGTGTCAATAATCCCCTCGAAATTGATTTAGCAACAAAATTTATCAAGGACAAAATTGTAGAAGTAATTATAAGTAGTTTATCTCTTATACATTCAGATAATAATTTTATAGTTAAAATGATGAGTATTTATTTAGATACTTTTTATTTAGAGGATGACTTAGAATACAAAGTAAAACAATTTTTCAATTGTGATTTACATAGAATTCCATATAAAGATTGTTATTTTAGATACGATGAATATGTTAGTTATTTATCTGAAAACATACAGCAACTCACTGATGAATTAGTAGTTCATAACTTTTTTTCATATAAAAGTATCGAATTCGTAGCAAATAATTTACATTCCACTAAATGTGGATGTAAGTATGAAAAGTGTGATGAGGAATGTAGAATTATTACTAAATCATCAGGATTCTTTTTTTACACGCGAAGGATCAGTTTATTGGAACTCAGTATTGCGTTTAAGAATAAAATTATCACTGAATCCGAAAGTTTTTCTGATTTAGCAGCGAGTTACAACTACAAGATTTCATCTATACATGCAGATAATTCTGTACCTCATCAAAAAGATGGATGTTACTTTGTTGATTTTGATAAAAAAAATCAAACTATTAATTCACTTATTAATCCAATCATTGCGACAACACATTTCTTGACAAACTACTCGTCATATGATGCTGTTGTACGACAGATTTTAGATACCGACCTGCATAGAACTGATCGTATAATTAGTTTGGTCAATAAAATCATTCATAGCAAACAAAAAATTGATTATTTAGTTTTTCACGAATTAGCACTACCAAGAAATTTATATGTTTTAATAGCAACAAAATTAGGTCTAGCAGGTATTAATTTGGTAGCAGGCTTAGATTATAAAATAAATTCTCCACTGAGAGAAGTAGATAATCAATTAATATATGTTTTAAAAAATTTAGATGGTTCTATAAATCAAAGTATAGCATTATTTCAGTCTAAATTAATCGGAGCTGTACATGAAATTGAAGATATTAGAGAAAAGGCCAATTTAAGAATTGAACCATTGTATAAAGAAAAATTAATTATTAGACATAATGGTTTTGTATTCAGTGGTTTAATTTGTAACGATTTATTATATATAGATAATAGATCTGTTTTAGTTGGTGAGGTTGATAATCTTTTTGTGATCGCCTGGAATCAGGATACTGAAACGTACGAAAATTTAGTAAAATCATCATGTTTAGATATACATAGTTTTGTAACATTATGTAATAATAGGGTATATGGTGATACAAGAATAAGAGCTCCATATAAAGATAGCTGGAAGCGAGATATAATGAAAATTCATGGAGGTATTAATGATAGTTATATTGTTGGTGAGTTAGATATTAAAGCTCTACGTGATTTTCAAACAAATGTTATACCACCTAAGAGACCATTTAAGCCTTTTCCTATAGGCTTTGAGATTTCAACTAAAAGAAGATTATTATGATTAATTCGGAAAAATATAACGTTATATAATTGCCAGAAGTTGGAGTAAAAAATAAATTAAGAATAACCTAAATTTTAACTTACAATGGATATTTCACCAGACAAACAAAACATTGACAGTGTTTTTTCAAATACAACTTATTTTATTGATTTTTATCAAAGGCAGTATAAATGGAATGAGGAACCAGTAAAAAGACTATTAGAAGATGTTTTTTACCGTTTTAACGAAGAATATAAAAAGTTTAAGGACTCAGATATTCGAATAGATCAGTTAATTGATAAATTCTCTTGGTATTATCTCAATACTTATGTTACAAACTTAGTAGAAGGCAAATTATTTGTTGTTGATGGTCAGCAAAGATTAACAACTCTAACATTAATTCTTATCAAATTAAAACACCTATCAGAGTTGCACAAGTCTGATTTAATTGATTGGATTAAAAGTAAGATTATGGGAACTTCAGGATTCAAAAAAGAATTTTGGATGAACCATACCCTCCATATCACTGCAATGCAAGATCTGTTTGATGGTAAAGACCCAAATGAAATAGACACTTCATCAGGTGTTACGGCAAAAAATATGGTTAAGAATTATATTGAAATCTCAAAATGGCTGAATGTGCTTGACGATAAAAAAGAATTTGAAACTTTTGTCTTCTATTTTCTACGAAGATTAGTATTAATAAATCTTGATGTTAAGCAAACTGATGTTCCAATGGTTTTTGAAGTCATCAATGATCGAGGTATAAAACTGAAACCCTACGAAATTCTCAAAGGCAAACTTCTAGGGCAGATTGATAAGGATGAACTTGTGTCATTAGATTTTAATGAGATTTGGGATAATCAAGTCAAGTTAATTAATAGTTTCAAAGAAGATGAAATAGATGAGTTTTTTATCTATTTTCTTAAGGGTAAATTATCAGAAACGAGAGGTCTAGCCCAAAAATTTGATAAAGATTATCATCGTGTAATGTTTGAGGATGAATATAATCAAACTTTAATGTTAAAGCATAATCCAAAAGGCGTAAAAACATTTTTATTAAATGATTTTGTTTATTATACAAATATTTACGCAAAAGTTTATAACTATTACAGAGAATTTAATGATAATCAACCATATGTTTTTTATAATAATCTTACAGACATGAATTCGCAATTTTTGCTAATAATGTCTGCCTGTGTTCTTAATGATCCTGATGAGGAGCAAAAAATATTTTCCATAAGTAAAAATCTAGATAAGTTATTTTGTCTGTTACAATTACAGAGAGGCTATAATAGTAATTCTTTTGCTACTGGTATTTATAAGCTAAGTTCTGATATTCGAAATCAATCACTAGAAAAAATACAAGAGGTTTTTGATAACTTTTTATTACAAGAGCTTTCAAATCAAAGACAATTACCTGTAGAAAATAAATTAAATTACAACTTATTCAGAGAAACAGGTATTGACTTGGATAAAAGATTTAAAAGATATTTTTTTGCCAGAATAGAAAAATTCATATCGTCCAACACGAAGATGGAAATGAAGCAAACTTTTTATAACCTTGTTCAGAATACTGGTGCAGTTAATGGTTTTCATATTGAGCATATTTTATCTTATAACGCAGAAAATTTACTACTGTTTGATAATAATGAAGAAGTTTTTGAGAGAGAGCGTAATCGATTAGGCGGATTACTCTTATTAAAAGGATTGGACAATATTTCTAGTAATAATGAAAATTTTAAAAAGAAATTGAAATCATATTCTAATACATTGTATTGGAATGAAACTTTAAGAGCAGATTCATATAAATCAAAATTAGATTTCTACAAGATGATTAATGTTTATAAATTGAACTTTAAGTCATATGACCAATTTGGAGCAGAGGAATTAGAAGAAAGACATAAACTGTTGTTTGATATTGCCAACATTATTTGGTAACAATGATATTTTGCAATAAGATCAGCTATAGTAATAGAATTAATTTTTTATAAATTTTGCAAATCAATTAAGAAACATAGATGACCCACACTTACCGCATCGCCCTCCTCGAAGACAACTCTAAGCATCTGGAAAAGCTGGAAGCTTATCTCAATAAGATTCCAAATGCGAGGATTGTGCTCAGGAGCAGGTCATCCGACCATTTCTTTGAGCAGCTTGGAACAGTACAGGCACATCCCGATATTCTGGTGGCAGATCTGGATTTGGGCAACGACAGCATGACGGGGATGGAAGTCGCGCAGGAACTGAAAATCCCGGTGTTCTTTGCAAGCATCAATACCGCCGATTATATTGAGCATATCGAGCACCTGAAACGCGATGCGGAAATTTGTGTAGATCATATCACCAAGCCTTTTACGGAAGAGCAGTTTGTTAAAAGCTTTACCAGGTTCCTTCGGGAAGTGGAACTGTTCTCCGGGCTCCGGTATGTGTACCTTGATTTCAACAGAACCAAAAAGAACCGGATCCTGATCGATGAGATCGTATATCTCTGTGCCGATAAGCAGGCCGGATCTGAATCCAACAACAAACAGATCCACTTCATTAACCGGAAGCCTGAAAACCTCGTCGACTTTTCTTTTTCCAGGATGGAAGAGAAGGGCCTGCTGACAAGCCAGTTTGTAACCATCCATAAATCTTTCCGGGTGAATAAAAGGCACATCCGGTGTTACCATAAAAAAGAAGAAACGGTGGAGATCAGCCTTTTCGGTGACAACGGTAAAATAGAGTCCCGCCATTTGCCGGTGTCTGAAAATTATCAGGGTGCCCTGAAAAAAATCTTAGGCTAAGCCGCTCTCATTCCTCATAAAAAACTTTTTGTTCCTGCGTTTCCGGTGATATTTCCGGAAACGCATTTTTATTGTTTTCCGGATGTTGTTTTGCTTATTACTCAGTACAACAAAAAAACAGTAAAATAACAATGACAACACCTTTTGAGGGGAGGATCCCTTCAGTAAACTATCACCTTTGGGAACCATGTAACATGAGATGCAAATTTTGCTTTGCCACTTTTCAGGATGCGAAAAAAATACTCCCGAAAGGGCACCTGGCAAGAGAACAGTCTGTAGAGCTTGTCCGGCAGATCGGGATATCCGGATTTGAGAAAATCACTTTCGCCGGCGGCGAACCCACACTGTGTCCCTGGATTTCAGACCTGATCAGCACCGCAAAGGACAGCGGGATGACCACCATGATCGTTACCAACGGGACCAGGCTTGATGATGATTTCCTGATGAGAAACCAGGGGAAATTAGACTGGATCATCCTGAGTATTGACAGTATAGATGACGGCATTAACATCAGTTCCGGAAGGGCAGTGGCAGGAAAAAGACCTCTGACTGTTGAATTTTATAAAAATCTTATTGACCGCATCAAAGACTTTGGCTATCAGCTGAAGATCAACACGGTAGTGCATCAGCTGAATTACCGGGAATCTTTAACGGACCTGATACAATATGCTCAGCCTGAACGGTGGAAGGTATTTCAGGTGCTGCCGATAAAAGGTGAGAATGACGAGCATATCGATGAATTTGTAATCGGTAAAGAACAGTTTGATCATTTTATAGCTGCTCACCGGTCTTTTAAAGATGAAAACATCATGGTTACCGAAGATAATGCAGAAATGAAAGACAGCTATGTGATGATCGATCCTGCCGGCAGGTTTTTCACCAACAAAAAAGGGCTTCAGGAATACAGTCGGCCAATCATGGAAACGGGAGTTGAAAAGGCTTACGGACAGATGGATTACAATTATGAAAAGTTTATTAAAAGGGGCGGACTTTATCAATGGGAAACACAGCCGGCTTAATCATAGAAATATTAGCATGAAAACAAAAATTACACTATCCGGAGAAGTGGCTTCCGGGAAAAGTACAGTGGGCAGATTATTGGCAATGCAACTGGGCTATGATTTTATTTCATTAGGGAACATAATAAGGGAACGAGCAGAAAGGGAAGGACTGAACATTATTGATTTTCAAAATAAATGTACAGGGAATCCGGTACTGGATCAGGAAATTGATGAGGAATTCTCATCGTACTGCAATGCCGGAGACCATCTGGTAATGGATTATCGGCTGGGTTTCAGGTTTATTGCGGATGCTTTCCATGTCTTTCTGAAAATCTCTGAAGAAAAGGCAGTGGAAAGGCTTAAAAAAGCCAACCGGCCGGATGAAACGTTCAGGACCGTTGCAGAACGCAACAGATTTTTTAAAAGGCAGTTTGTAAATTCGTATGGCATTGATTATACGCTGGAATCACATTATGACCTTGTTATTCATATTGATGATATGACAACACCGCAGGAAATCGTAAACTATATTATAACACAATTAAAATTAAAAAAAATGAAAAAGAAAATTGATCCGAAAGACAATGAGAGCAACATTAAAAATCCGAATAAGGGTGAGAAAGGTACTAATCTACAGTATGACCAAAGCCAAGGTGACCGTGGAAAGCAAATGAACCCTAACCAAGAAAAACAAAAGTAACAATTTTAGAATCCTGAGTATGAACTCAGGATTTTTTATTCTAAGTAATCTTTGATTTCAACTTATAACAAACCGGCTTTAATACTTTATAGCCTATAGTAAGTTTTAAACCATTAATAATGTATTTTTGTGAAACCTGATTATTTAAAAATTGAGTTGAAGCTGCGGAACAGGTCGATTCAAATGGTAAAACATTAAAATACAGCAAACTATTTGAACACTTAGCTAAGATCGTCTCTTCTTAAAAAAGCTGGAAGTTGGCAAAACTGTTGTTAAAATATCCCCTTACATTTACAAATCTCTAATTAGATTATTAATCCCGGAAAATTTAAAATACATGGCCTTAAAATACTACCTCATCATCATAACCCTCCTTACATTCCTGTCATTCGGATGGGATAAACGGATGGCAAAAAACGGGCAGCGCAGACTATCCGAAAGTGTGTTGCTGATCCTCACATTTTTGGGAGGTACTTTTGGAGCATTGCTCGGGATGACCTTTTTTAAACACAAATACGCAAAAAAAACATTTATCCTCAAATTAATTCTGGTGGTTGGTGTACAGTTGGGTCTTATTTTTCTTTTAAAAGAACATCTGACGGATCAGCAATGAGTAATTTTTTATTTATCCTGAATAAGTTTTTCCAGCTTTCCGATCATTTCTTTTTGTTACTGAAGCATGGTTTGACTGCGTCGAATCTTCGATTTCAAGACAAAAGAATATGTGAATTAATAACACTGACTTCTCGATACATTTTTCTTCGCTACGCTCCAAAAAACACTCGAAGAGACGGTGGCGGTTCAGCGATCGACAGGATTGTTGTTTGGCCTTAACTGACCATTAAACTTTCAGCGTTAAGCAAATTGAAAGAGCGGGCCACCAAAAAAAGTTTAGTGTTTGAAGCGCGGCGGTAATAGTGATCAACAGGCCTATATTAAATCCGCGCGAGTTTAAACTTTTCAGCGCCGGCTCAATTTGTAGCGTTAAGAAAGTTTTGGGTCTTGATCTTTTGGTTCGTTTTGCATCAAGGCAAAATGAACAAAGAATTAGATTTTTGATTCGTTTTGCATTAATGTAAAACCTAACGAAGTGGTTCGACTGTAAGGAGTCAAATGAACATTTTATATAATTTTCTTAACAAGCATATGAACTGACAGACCGTCACTTCGATTTCTATGACATATGCAACTTATTTTCATAGACAGAATTGTTTTTTATTAGGGCATAAACTCTATGGATGATTTTATTTCTAATTGCATTCAA